>WGNL01000007.1 GCA_016124585.1 Bacteroidota bacterium
CTTGCGGCATCAACCAAGATATGTTGGTGGCTTTAGCGAGGGGGATCACCTCTTCCCATTCCGAACAGAGCAGTTAAGCCCCTCTGCGCCGATGGTACTGGCCCTGAAGGCCGGGAGAGTAGGTCGCCGCCAACCCTTTTTCATTCTTACCTCGGACGGCCCGGCGGATTCATTCCTGCCGGGCCGTCCTTGTTGTGGGCTTATCCAATTGATACGGACATTATGAAAAATAAGGATACAGGTTTGATTATTAAACTTGAATTAGTTTGGTGGGCTATAACAGCCATTTTATTAATGGCTGTAATTCTTCCAATATATGTGGCAAACAAAAACTTCCCTTACCTTATTCCTAATATTATCTTTGTACTCACCTTTATAACACTTTCCCGCTATATATTCATGCTCAGGTATACTCCTATTAGATATGCTCAGTGGCTAAAAGTCTTACTTCTAATTTGTTGTATTCCGTTAGTAATTTACATGATTCAGGAATTACACGCATTCACAAGATTTGCTGATGAAATTGGAGTTCAGGCACTCTTTTCTGAGTTAGTCGAAAAAAGTCAAGATAAATTGGTAGAATATACCAAGGCTGAAATGCTATTTTTTGGTGTTGGGGGCATATTAGCGACTGTGATTTTTCCTTTTAGAATGATAATCTCATTTTGGAGAACCCATAATCTTGGAACTACCTAGGCGTACTTGGTTTTCTTTAGACTCAATTTTAATCATGCCTGAGGTTAAAAGAAATTGCCCCAATAGATAAGTAGTCATAACAGCCAAACTGCTGAAGGTCTCGTTAATCTCAGGGTATTTAAATTTTTTCAAAGCAATTATTAAGTCAGAAATTACAAACAAAATTGCTCCAGAAAATAATCTTTGAAAACTTGGCTTTGGAACACGGTTTTTCATGTTAAAACTAGATGCACACATCACGATAATCGCTGTTGAGTAAATAACTACTGGAATAAGCAATTTACCTAGACCATTCCAAAGCAAACAAACAATGCTGATAAGTACAACTAGGAATGGCAATATCAAGGCTTTCTGCTGCCGAATACACCCAGATTTAACATTTGGGAAATTTGAAAAAGTAGAAATATAACAAAGATGGGCCAGTAAAAAGCTCCCCAATCCTAGAAGGAAAAATAGCTCACCTTTTGAAGCAACGAACATCAAAAAACTATCTCCAATTACAGACAGAATTAAGCCAAACAGGAAAAATCTGGAATAGGTATTAGAATAAATGTTTACAGATGAATAGTACCATAAAGAAAGCAAACTAACCAGTAATGGTTTCGTAATGAAGGTGAGTAACTCCAATCTAAAACCTATAGCAATTAAGTGAAGAATTGTACACAAGAAAAACAAGCTCAAAATTATTCGAAAATTGAAATTCATTTTATAGTAAATTGAAAGCCATATATTTAACTAATTTTTTTTGCTAATTTCTTCCTCTATCACAATTATTAATTCAATAGCATTTTCGTAAGTAGTTTGCATTGAGGCTTGATTATCTAATCCAGCAAAAAGCGCCACTTCGCAAGTTTGTAGCACTTTCACAAAATCATTGATAGAACTCTGAGTTACCGCTAGGGATGAAAGATTTTCCCTTACGTTTTCTTTAGAAAATTGAGAAAGCTGTAGTCCAGTTTTATCACAGACATAGCCCAGGAAGGCTTTAGAAACCTCATCATAAAACCCACGACTATTGCCAAGTTGAAGCTGCTGTTGAGCAGTAGCCAACCTTTTTTGTGCCTCCCTTCCGGCGGACTTTGCTTTTTTGATTATTGGATCAATGGCTGCCTGTTCTTCTTGCTTTTTTCTATAAAAAACCAAAAAGCAAAATGCCAAAAACGGAATTACTGAAAGTAGATAGAAAGAAGAAGATCCGGTAAATGCGCTTGAATTTCGAGTAAAGTTGGCCTTTGATTTGATGGGTAAAATATCATTGATTCCAGAAATTCCAATATTCGATATTGTAGGCTTTCTCCCATTTCCTGTGCCTACCTGAATGGCGAAAGGCCCTACAGGAAAATCAGCATACCCATTTTTCTCTGTACTAAAATAGCTCACAATAGGCTTGATGGAAAATTGCCCAGGAAATTTTGGTAGGATTAAATATTCAAAGCGCTTTTCGCTGATTATTTCACCCTTTATCTCATCGCTTTTGTCGCCAACTACTTTAGGTGGATAAACCTCAAAGGAATCAGATAAAACCAAGTTCGGAGGTAGAATACGTTTGGTATCACCGTTGCCAGTCAGTACTAGATTTAATGTAATTGCATCATCAGTAGTTGCATTTTGCCGGTCAATACCTGCCTGTAATTCATAATTTCCAACAGCTCCACAAAACCCGTTCGGCTCGCCACCAGGCAATGGCGAGACATTGATTTTAACGGCATCAGTAGTAAAAAAGACGGGCTTGACATTACGGCTAAAGAAAAATCCAGACCTATTATTATCATCAACTATGGCCAATTGAATACGAAATGGCTCGACTGTCAGTTGTCCAGTTTTTTGAGGAAATAGGGCAATACGTCGAAGTATTTTAGTGGCATATTGTTGTCCATTCAGCACTTCCTGTACAGTATTGGAACTGAATTTTCTAAGTTCTAAAGCATAAAATCCATCGTAAACCGGATCTTCAGGAATGTCGTACCCGTCAATGCCAACCCTTGTGTAAAGCTTGAAATCTAGTAATACTTGCTCCCCGACGTAAGCTTGGCTTTTGTTGGGTTCTACCCTTACGAAATATTGCTCGCCAGCAGTTATACCTGCCTTTTCATTTCCTTTCACTACTTCTACCTCAATCGGCTCTGAACGTATCAATTTCCCGTTTGCTTTTACGGAGGCACTGCCAATTAGGAATTTACCAATTTTAGTAGGTTGCAGAGTATACCCAAAACCCACTTCACGGCTTACATTCCCATTTACAATATTCATTGAGCTGATTGTATTTGGGCCGGCAACTATTTCAAAATCTTTAAAACTGGGGGGGACAAATTGCGTCCCATTGGCATTTTTCAGGGTAAATGTTACTTCAAAAGAGCCATTTATTACAACCTGCCGGGCATCGGACACAGCTTCAAAAGTAATATTACTTTGCCCAGAAGCCATCCATGCCAACATCCAGCAACAAGCCGTCAGGCACGTCTTAAGTAAAATATTTATTATCGAAATTTTAAGCGACACAGCTGAAGATATTTAGGCACCGAAATATGATAAACTGAGCAATATTACAGTGCTTTCATCACTTTTTAGGTTTTCCAATTCCATTGAAACTGACAAATTGACTGTTTTTTACCAATGGCAAACATATTGATAAAGTGCGGAGTTGAACCATGTTTAAAAAATTCAAAAAAATGACCAGTAAAGATAAAACTGCTGAACAGCAGCAAGATGAAATATTGGAACAATTAGAAAACGGCGCTGAAGAGCAAGCTGATGTTGTAGTAGGTGACCTCGAAAATGGGCAATCTGCTGAAAATCAAGCAGATATTGGCGACCTCCAGCAGCAATTAGACGACATGAAGGACAAGTACATACGAATGGTTGCTGAATTTGACAATTTCAAGAAGCGCTCCATCCGGGAAAAGTTAGACTTTATGAAGTCGGCAGCACAGGACACCCTGTCAGCCCTTTTGCCAGTTTTAGACGATTTTGACAGGGCTAAAAAATTTGCAGAGGGAAAAGAGAAAGCTACATGGGATACGGGCGTCGACCTCGTTTATCAAAAACTTTACAATGTCGTTCGTAACAAAGGTTTGGAACCAATGGAATCTACTGGACAAACTTTTGACCCAGATATGCATGAGGCCATTACGGAAATTCCTGCACCAACGGAGGAACTGAAAGGAAAAGTGGTGGACACCATTGAAAAAGGTTACAAGCTCAACGATAAAATCATCCGTCACGCCAAGGTGGTGGTCGGAAAATAAATGTGCGGTGTATTTATGTGCCGATTTTTTTTAAATAGTTGAAAGTCAATCACTTGCATAAGCACATAAATGCAAATCACGCAAACACAGCAAGCGGAATATGGCAAAAAGAGATTATTACGATGTTTTAGGCGTCGGTAAAAATGCAGATGCGGACACAATCAAAAAAGCTTATCGGAAAAAAGCGCTCGAACACCACCCCGATAGGAATCCAGGCGATAAAAAAGCCGAAGAAAGTTTCAAGGAAGCTGCAGAGGCCTACGAGATATTAAGCAATGCCGACAAAAAAGCCCGCTACGACCGCTACGGTCATGCGGGCGTTGACCCGAATATGGGTGGCGGTTTTCGAGGCGGTCATGGTGGCATGACGATGGAAGATATTTTCTCCCAGTTCGGCGATATTTTCGGAGGTGGCGGAGGAAGCCCTTTTGATGAATTCTTTCGGGGCGGACAACAGCGTGGCGGCGGTCGGCCACAAGGGCAACGTGGCAGCAATCTTAGAATTAAAGTCAAACTGACGCTTGAAGAAATTGCCACTGGCGTCAACAAAAAAATCAAGGTTAACAAGCAAGTTGGTTGCCAGACCTGCGGTGGCAGCGGTGCCAAAGACAAAAGCTCGGTTCAGACCTGTGGCACTTGCCGTGGTTCTGGCTATGTGCGTCAAGTACGCAGTACATTCTTCGGTCAAATGCAAACGACCACCACTTGTCCAACGTGCCAAGGTTCTGGCGAAACCATCACTGCCAATTGCCCGACCTGCAAAGGCGATGGACGCACTTATGCCGAAGAAACGATTGACATCAATATCCCCGCTGGAGTTTCTGAAGGTATGCAACTTTCGCTTGGTGGCAAAGGAAACGCTGGTGCCAAGGGCGGGCCAAGCGGTGATTTGCTTATCAATATTGAAGAAATACCGCACGAGCACTTGCAGCGGGATGGCCTCAACATCGTCTACGACCTCCACGTAAATTTCGTGGATGCAGCATTGGGCACTTCCATCGAAGTGCCGACCATCGAAGGTCCTGTGAAAATCAAGGTGCCAGATGGTACGCAGGCGGGCAAGATTTTTAGGCTGAAAGGCAAAGGCTTACCATCCGTACAGAGCTACGAAAAAGGCGACCAACTCATCCAAGTGAATGTTTGGACACCGAAAAAGCTCTCTGACGATGAGCGGAAGATGCTGGAAAAGCTGCGGGTTTCCCCGAATTTCAAGCCAGCTCCTGAGAAAGGCGAACGAGGTTTTTTTGACAAGATGAAGGATTATTTTTCATAAAATATTAGCGCCAATACTGGCTAACGGGCTGCCCCCAATCACAGGAGCAGCCCGTTTTTATTTTCGTTAAGCGCCTCATCGCATTTCTTTCGTCGAAAAACTGTACTCCCACCTCAAGCTTCCTATTATTTTTGGTTGCTTCAACTTGAGGTATATCTCTCAAAAACCATAATTACTAGTTACAAATCACTAAACATCAAACCATGTTTTCGAGCTTGTATCCCTTCACCTTCGTACTCAGCCTCGCTGCACTCAGCGGCTGGTTTTTCTACCGTGACAACGAGCAGCGCAGCGAGTTACTTCGTAAAATCTTCCTGAGCGGCATTGCAGGTTTTGGTGTCTGCTGGCTGATGGCAGAGGGGCAATGGTCTTACAAATTCCTATCGTTGCTGCGGGAGCTACTGGTGCTGGGCACTGTTCCGATCTTGCTCAGTATTTTCCGTAAAACAAAATGGGGCTATGTTGTGGCGCTACTTGGGGTACTCACAGGGCTTCGTTTTTTTTATTTTGAAAAACTGAAGAACACATTTCCGCAGGCTGATTTTCCGAAGGGAAAAATAGAAATCACTGCTGCACCTGCTGGTCTCGACCCAAATGGTGAGCTGCTGCTGGAATTGAAAGAAGGCGTGCAACTGGCTGATATTCAGGATGTTTTGAAAAAATATGGCTTGACGGCTAGACCTGCATTTACCCCAAAAGATATTGATGCCACTCAGCTCGACAATTATTTCGTGGTGGACGTGCCTGCCAATGATGATTTTCCGAAGGTAAAAAAGGAACTCTCGTCGCTTGCGCAAACCGAGTGGCTGGAAGAAAACGAGCAGGTCAGCATCTCGCCGATGGAAATGGAACCGATGCGCCCCAGCCTCCCGATTGATAAAAAATTCGGGCTTAACGACCCTGGCCTCGTCAATCTCTGGGGCTTCGAGGAAATGAAAGTGGACGAACTTTACTCGGTTTTGAAAGATAAAAAACCAGTAAAACGAGCGCTCATTGCTATTTTGGACACGGGCGTGGATGCTAATCACGAAGACCTAAAAGCCAATTTCATCTCCACAAAACCTGCCTACGACATCGACAAAGCGGGCCACGGAACCCACTGCGCAGGCATCGCCGCCGCAGTCAGCAACAATGGGGTAGGGGTGGCTTCTTTTTCGCAAACCAATGAATATGTGCGGGTTACGAGCGTCAAGGTCTTGTCGGACGGTGGCATGGGCACGCAGCAATCCATTATCAACGGCATGTTGGAAGCGGCGGATAGAGGTGCTGACGTGCTGTCGCTTTCCCTCGGCGGCTTGTCAACGGACAGTCGGCAGCGGGCCTACCAAAAAGCCCTCGACTATGTCAACAAAAAAGGCTGCATCGTCGTCGTAGCCGCAGGCAACGCCAACCGGAATGCCAAGGATTTTGTGCCTGCCAACGTGGATGGCGTCATAACGGTCAGTGCAGTGGACACTTTGCTGAACCGAGCTTCCTTTTCAAATACCACCCCCGATGTGAAAATGGGCATCGCTGCACCCGGTGTTAAAATTTACTCTACCATCCCCGGTAGTGTTTACGCCAGTTTCAACGGAACGAGCATGGCAACGCCCTACGTTGCCGGGCTGCTTGGACTGATGAAAAGCCTAAACCCTGACCTGACGACTAAAGAAGCCTATAAAATTTTGAATGAAACAGGTGCGGAAACGCAGCAAACGCAGGAGACGGGGCGGTTGATTCAGCCGGGGAAGGCAGTGTCAAAAATTGTTAATTAATAATTGAAAATGGAGAATTGAAAATTGGAAAAGTCCTAATTCTCAATTCTCCATTTTCAATTATCAATTATTCTTCAGTTTCCCGATTATCTGCTCCGCCAATTCGATACCGATAGCCGATTGGGCTTCCTGCGTGGAGCCACCGACGTGCGGGGAAACGGAGATGCGTGGGTAACTGAGCAGCTCTGGGCGAGGAGTTGGTTCGCCAACGAACACATCAAGGCCAGCACCGCCAACTTTGCCAGAAGCAAGACCAGCCAGCAGAGCATCTTCATCAATTACGCCACCACGGGCAGTGTTAACGAGGATGACACCATCCTTCATTTTCGCAATTTCATCCGCCCCAATAATGGCCTGTTTGCCGCCGACATGGATGGTGATGACATCAGAATTACGCAGCACTTCGTCTAGTGAAGTTGTTTTTACCGGGACGCTCAAATGCTTGTCAGGCATACCGAGAATGCTGATTTCAATATCTGCCTCTGCCACCATCGGGTCAGTCGCCACGACTTTCATGCCCATCCCAAGTGCCATTCGGGCTGCCTCCTGACCAATGCGGCCGAAGCCAATGATACCTATGGTACGCCCCCTAAGCTCGATACCCGCCGAGCAAGTTTTTTTCAATTGCCCAAAATCACCGCTTGCCATCTCACGGGTGGCCTGATTGATGAGGCGGGCGAGGCTGAAAGCATGCGTGAACACCAGTTCAGCGACGGCACGGCTACTAGCTTTGGGTGTATTGCAGACGTGGATGCCCTTCTCCCGGGCGTAGGCATGGTCAACATTGTCAAGGCCGACACCGCCACGTGCAATAATCTTCAGGTTGGGGCAGGCATCAATCAAATCTTGGCGAACCTTGGTGGCGCTCCGAACGATGATGACATCGTAGCCCGGCAGTTTTTCAACCAGATTTTCTTGTGGTATTTTATTGGTGTCCACCTCAAAGCCAGCAGCTTCGAGCATTTTTTTGCCGTCGGCATGAATGCCATCATTGGCGAGAATTTTTATCATTTTAAATAGATTTTAGCGATGTGTCGATTGGTTTTGGTGTCAAAAGCGCTGCAAAGTAAGGCATTTTTTAGGCAAAGGTTGAGGATGAAATATCATGTTTTACTTGATTTTTACCCATGCAATTACCCACCCCAAACGATGAAAGCCCGACACTCTCCACCAAAGTGTTTAATTTTGACACCGATGGCTTCCGCCATTTTATTGAAATAAATCAATGATGAAAAAAAATCATACCCTAGTAATTGCCCTGTGCTTCGCTTTCCTTTTTTCTGGGAAAATGGTGGAAGCACAAACAAACCGAGCAATCGTTCATTTTGCCCCAAATAAACTGAACCAAGCTGATTTTTTACAGCCCAATGGTGAAAAATCCAACAAGGGCACAGCGCTTAGTCAAGTACCACTTCAGCCTGCTGGACCGTTCTTGGCGTATTCCCTGGTTTGGTATTCACAGGATTGGGAAGAAGGCACCGACCAAATGATTGCACTTTTCAATGGTGGGCAAGATAGCCTTGCACCTGTTGAAATAATGCCGGAAGGTCACGTTGATGAGGACGCTTATCGGCACGTCAGCCAACTTTATTTTTTGGAAAAAAACGCATCAAAGTTTCGCATCCATTTCAGCGGAACCCATAAAATTGACAGCATAGCTGTTCACTTCTTCGACCCAGGGTCAAGTCCCCAATTCACCCCTTATAATCCGCAATCTGTAATCCCAAATCCGAGATCAGTTTGCACCTGTCCCCAACCCGCCTACCAAGGCCGTCTCGACTGGTGTCCAGATGGCTCTTGCCCCACCGACCCCACACCGGAGTTCGTGCCTGATCCGACGCATATCATCGTCCACCACACGGCTGGTACGAACACGGCCACTGATTGGGCGGCGGTTGTCCGCTCGATTTGGGATTTTCATGTGAATGTGAACGGCTGGGACGACATCGGTTACAATTGGCTCGTCGACCCGAATGGCGTATTATACGAGGGTAGGGGAGATGGCAGACTCGGTGCCCATTTTTGTGCTCAAAATGGTTTCACGACTGGCATCTGCGTAATGGGTGATTTCACAAACATCCAACCTACCAACAACGCCCTGAACAAACTGGAAGAATTCCTCGCTTGGGAATGTTGCGATGAAAATATTGACCCGCTCGGCACGGGATTTCATGCTGGATCTGGCCTTACTTTACCCTTCATTTCCGGCCATCGTGATGGCTGCATGACTTCCTGCCCCGGTGATTCTTTTTATCCGTTGCTACCTAGTGTGCGGACAGCTACCCAGAATAAAATCAGCGCTGGCTGCAACAGTTCGGGTGTGTTGGCAGCTCCGACAATTTTGGCTATTACTTTTGTTAGCTACAACAAAATCAGCCTCTCGTGGCAAGATAATGCAGTGACGGAGAATGGTTATGTGATTGAACGCTCCGAAGGCACGAACGGAAATTTTACCCAAATCATCCAACTACCTGCAAATGCCACGGCATATTCAGACAACAGCGTTATGCCCAATAAAACCTATTTCTACCGGGTGCGAGCCAAGCAGAACACGGAGTATTCTGCTTACAGCAACGAGGCGATTGCGGTGACTTCCCTCTCTGCTACGGAAACCGTATTGCACGGCGGAACATTGACAGTTTTCCCAAACCCAACCAGTGGTTTGCTGAATTTAAGTATTGATAATCAATGGATTGGAGATACTGGTGTTTCGGTTTTTGATGCAATGGGTAGGCAAGTGATGAACTCGTTTTACGAAGGGAAAACTGCTGGAAAAGCAAATTTTCAACTAGATTTAAGCGCCCAACCAGCGGGTGTTTTGATGGTAAAAATGATGCAGGGGGAAGATGTGGGGTGGTTTAGGGTGGTGAAAAACTAGCCTTGGAACCTTTCATAAATAATTAAACAGCCCTGTTAGGGTTCTGAACCCTAACAGGGCTGTTTAATTATTTATGAAAATGTAAGACTTATTCAATCTCCATCCCCAACCATTTCTCCAGCGTCGTCACCAATTTTTCCCGCTCAGCTTTCGTCATGTTTTTGATTCTCGCCCCAGCGTGGCTGGTTTTTGGCATAAAAAAGAAGACAGCGTTGGTCTTGCCGCTGGGTCGAACTGCCGTTGCCGACCAAGTATCCGAATCCCCGTTGATGTAGATGAAATTGTTGCCCCAATCGTTGAGCCAGTTGGCCACTTTCTTGGGCAGTTCTCCATTGAAATGCTTCTCTACCTTGCCCGGCATGAACACAGCGCTTGGGTGCGGTGACATCGGCAGCGCCTTCAACAAACCCTTGAAATCCTCGGTGCGGTAGCCGTAGTAGCCCATCTCGTCGCCGGCTTGGTAGTAGTGCGAGGAGTAGCCTGCGATTTGTTCGTCGGAGAAAAACCCGAGGTCGGACACAGCGAGAAAGTTCGCAATCGTGCTGTCCAGCGGCATTTTATCGTCGGGGATTTTGGAGCAGTCGTTCCCCATTTGCCAGAAAGAAAACTGGTATTCCAACACTGCATACTCGAACGCCTGCTCGAAACTCAGGTAGGTAAATTTTAGACCTGCACCTTGCGCAAACCAGTGGAGTTTGCTCAAAACCTCCTGTCGATTTTTCAGCAAACGCATCTGCACAGCCTTGATTTTCGCTCGGCACTCAGGTGTCCCAACGGTGTCAAGGAAAGCGTAAATACGGGGTTCTTCCAACGATTGGTTGAGCGGAGCAACGTAGGGAACGGCCACATCCACATCAGCAGGGTAAAAATAGCGGTAGTAAATCGTCGTTTGCCCGCCTTTGCTGATGCCCGTGCTGAGCCATTTCCCCTTGTAGATTTCCCGGAAAATCTGGTTGATGTGGTGAAGGTCGGCAGTCTCCTGCTCCAAATTTAGGTATTGATAATCAAGCGGTTCTAGCTTGCTGTCGCCGAAATAGCGGTGCTCCACATCGAGTTGGTTGCCCTTGAGCAAGGTACTGAGTTCGTAGATGCGGTTGCTGGGCCGCTGGTAGCCTTCCGTGCAGATGATGGTCGGGCGGTCGAAGCCGCTGTGCGTCAGGAAAACCTTTTGGTAAAAAAAGCCTTTTTCGGGGTGTTGATGGTCAATCGGCTGCCGGACTTTCAGTTCGTAGGCAGCCTGAAACCCATCTGGTGTGTCAATTTTTTTAAAGCTGACATCCGGCAGATTGAAAAGTGCAGCTTCGAGGTTGTTGGTGGCATTTTGCGCCAGCAGAAAAGTTGTACAGCAAAAAAAAGTAAATACTGTGAGTAAATGCTTCATTATCATTGGATTGTTGAATTGTTAGTTTGGTAAATGATTTTGGAATTAGCTTCTCAATTTTTAGCTACCCGTTCCACTTCCCGCCAAACACGGAAGAGGTTTTTGTAGCAAATTTTAGCAATGTCTTCTTCGGTGTAGCCTCGTTTCAGCAACACATAAATCAAGTTGGGGTAGGCGGAAACGTCCTTCAGGCCTGTTGGAAGTGAATCGCCAACACCATCAAAATCAGAACCAAGGCCCACGTGGTCTATCCCAGCGAGTTTGACAGCGTGGTCAATGTGATTGGCCACCATCTCCACATCAGCGAAGAGGGAATCCCGGTTTTCTTCGGTAAAAATTTTGATAAGTGGCTTGGCGTCCTCGTCCTCCTCCTTCAGGCCCTTGGCCTCCAGCATTGCCAACATCTTGGCACGCATGGCTTCTCGGCTTTTTACAACACGCCCGTCAAGGAAGGTAGAACCGAAATTTATCATGATGACCCCACCGTTTTTCCCCAAGGTTTGAATCATGTCGTCGCTCATATTTCGGTGAAAATCAGGGGTGTAAGAGCGACATGAAGAGTGCGAGGCAATGACCGGGGCTTTCGATACGCCAATGGCTTGGTAAAATGCCGCATCGCTGACATGCGAAATATCCACCATGATGCCGAGTCGGTTCATCTCCAAAACTACCTCCCGCCCAAATGGACTGAGGCCATTGTTAGTGCGGGTAGTGTCATAGCTGGAATCGCAAATGAGGTTGTCTTTGCCGTGGGTGAGGGTGATGTAACGGATGCCGCTTTGGTGAAAATAGGCGAGGTCGCTGGTCTTGAGAATCGGGGCGCCATTTTCCATGCCCATGGGGAGGGAGATTTTACCAGCGGCAAAGTTTTTTTCAATTTCATCAGGCGAAAAGGCAAGGCCGAATTTATCGGGGTGCATGGTGGTAATCCCGACAACCATGCCCATGAGGGAATCAGCCAAGGATTTGCCCCCGTCCGGTTGAAGCTGGTAGCTGGATGGGATGTAAATGGACATGAATGGGGCGCTCAACCCACCTTTTTTTGCTCGGACGTAATCAAAATCGCCCTCATCCGTTTGAATGGGCAGGCCAGTGAACTCTTTCGTAAGTCGAAAGTTTTTTACCGAAAGCCGATAGGGTAGGTCAACATGCCCATCCACGATGATAAAACGGTGCGCCAATTCGTCTGCCTGTTTGCGAAGCAATTCGTCTGTAACGGGTGTTTGCGCTAAAAGGCTGATTGTCAGGCAGCTAAGTAGGAGGATGAATGTTTTTTTCATCGTAAAACGGGTTTGTTAGCGGGAAAGTTAATGAGTTTGGTCGAAAAGCAGACCGGGATGTTAACACTGCCTTAGAATTTTGGGCAGCCAAAGCTTCTTATTTTTGCCCAAATCGCTAGTTCAGGTTCGACGCTCCGAACTTTAGTCTTTTTACTTTTTACATTGCACAGTTGATAGATGAATTTGAAATCTCCCTTCTTTTTTGCCATTATTTTTCTTTGCTCCGCAATGGGCAGGTTGCATGCCTCACCTGCCAATGATCATTGCTCGAAGGCAATGTGGCTGAAAGACGTGACGAATTATTGCAGCTCACCTCGCCAGTTTACCAACTTCGATGCAACGCCGGGAGGCCCAGACCCCGCCAATTGCTTCCCACCTTATATTAACGATACGGACAATGATGTTTGGTTCAAGTTCACTGCCGTGGCCACCGTTGTGAACATCAGCGTAATTGGTGCTATTCGGAACAACCCAGGTGGCACTTTGCAATACCCTCAATTTGTACTTTACAGGGGCGATTGCAGTGCGCTGTATGAAATTGGGTGTATCTCGGATGGCCAAGGTTACAATATCGTCGAGACTTTTATCGGGAATTTGTCTGTAGGTGCAACTTATTTCCTTCGGGTGGATGGCCGTAACAACAAAACTGGCACTTTCCAGCTTTGCATCAACAATTTTAATCCCGTGCCATCGCCTTCTTCGGACTGTTCCACGGCGGTGGTACTTTGTGATAAATCCAGTTTCAATGTGCCAAGCATGAGCAATGCTGGCCGCAATACTTCTGAATTGCCGAGGGGAATCTGCGTGCCGGAGGAATCGCAGTCTGCTTGGTACAAATGGACCTGTGAGGAGTCTGGCCAGCTCAGCTTCACCTTAAAGCCCAACAACCCCAGTGACGACCTTGATTTTGTGCTTTTTTTGTTGCCAAATGGCGTGAATGATTGCGACATGAAAATCCCTGTTCGGTGCATGGCTGCTGGAGAAAACCTTGGTGCGCCTTATTCTACCTGGCGGCGCTGCTCCGGTGCGACAGGACTTTCTGCCAGTTCGACCGACATTGTGGAAGAGCAGGGCTGTGATGAAAACAACGATAATTTCCTCACGCCACTCCGCATGGAATCAGGCAAAAGCTATGCGTTAATGGTGAACAATTACCAAAATACTGGCAATGGTTTTTCGGTGGAATTCGGTGGTACGGGCAGTTTCGTGGGGCCAGTGGCACATTTTACTGTAAGCAAGCTCAAGATTCCAGTTGGAGAAAAATTGACAATAAAAAATGCCAGCAGTTTTGCCGGCGGCATTAAAAACTGGGAGTGGAATTTTGGCGTTGGGGCTAATCCGCAAAAGGCCAAGGGAGCCGGCCCACATGCTGTGACCTATAATTCGGCAGGAAAAAAGTCCATATCGCTGAGTATTGAAACTGCGAATGGCTGCCAAGTAACGAAGGTCAGGGAAATTCAAGTGACGGAGGCACCGCCCCCGCCTCCACCTGCTCCAAAACCGGAAAAAGCTAAGCCCAAACCTGCACCGCCACCCAAAGTAGAACCTGAACCACGTACACCGATTGTAGAGCCAGAATTGCCACCTGCCCCACCTGTCGAGCCGGATTTTACGGAAAGCACTGCTGATTCTGTAGCTGACGAACAAGAACCTAGTCCTTTGATGGATGAACAGCTTGAAACAGAGCCAAAGGAATCGGTGTCTGTTGAGGAATCTGGTATGGTGGATTCTGACACCACAATGGTCATGGTCACATACGATGTGGAATACGTGGCTACGATTTACTTCAAAGCGGATTCTTTCGCATTGGAGGAAAAAGATTTTGAGACCCTGAGCCAAGTTGTTGATATGCTGGAAGAAAATCCGAAGCAGATAGCACTAGTTGAAGGACACACCAATAATATTCCTTCAAATGAATATTGTGAAAAATTGGGCAAAGCACGTGCTGACTCCGTAATTGACTACCTGACCAGCAAGGGCGTTGACAGTCAGCGACTTACACGGAAAGTGATGGGCAAAAAACATGTTGTCACGAAGGACATCAGCCATCCTAGCCGACGACGCAACCAGCGGGTGGAGGTGAAACTGCTGCTAAAACAAGAGTGATACGATTGCGGATTTTTAGTTGCGGATTTCGGATTGGTGCAGATGACATGTTTCCAAAAATTACCTTTGCCCGAAAATTCAATTAGGGTGAAGGGTTGAGGTAATTACTGCCGCAATTTGCCACCCGCAATCCGCAATCAAAATGCCCAACGCAGGTCTGTCCATTCTCGCCGTTACTTTGGCCTATTGTATCTATTATTTTGCTTGGAATTCCGTTTCGCTTCGCAAATATTTCGATAAAAAATTTGGTGTTGAACCTGCCAAAATCAAGTGGATTTACTTCATCCGCTGGCAGGGTGTATTCTTTTTTGGCATAGTGCCGCTGGTGATTTGCATAGTGCAAGGCATTGATTTACAATCAGTTGGCCTCAGTTTTAAAAATCCTGCTCCGACCCTGCTATGGACGCTAGGCCTCAGTGTCGTGGTCATCTTGCTCAACTATTTCGCTGCCCGCTCTGCCGATAACCTGGCCATGTACCCAATGATTCGAACTGCGGTGCCTTGGCCTGCTAGCCTACGCATCAATAGTTATTTGACTTGGGCGGCCTACCTCTTGGCCTACGAATTTGCTTTCCGAGGGTTTCTGTTTTTTACTTGCCTGGAAGTGATGAGCCTGCCACTTGCCATTGCCGTGAATATTGCACTCTACGTCCTCGTCCATATCGCCAAGGGCTGGAAAGAAGCAGTGGGAGCTGTGCCGCTCGGCGTTGTACTATGCCTGCTCACCGAGCAGACTGGCACCATCTGGATTGCCTTCTTGGTGCATGTGGCGATGGCTTGGGGGAATGAGGGCTGGTCGTATTATTGGACGAGGAAAGGCAGTAAATAAAGGAATTTCCAATTTATTGTAAAATTGTCGTTCTGCTGTGCGCCGCTTTTTTCATCGTGAAACGACCTGTACTCGTCATGCAGAAAGTCCTACTATCCGCCGCTTTCCCTCACTGCGTGGACAGTTCCCTCACGGCAGTGACAGGTCGTTTCACGATGACAAAAGCGGTGCATAGCTGGGAAATAAGGCATAACCAAGGTACATTCCAAACAGTATAATCTCAAGAAACATTTCAAAACCTTTCACAGGCTTGCAGGTGAAACTGGATGCCTACAATTTGTAGGTGTTAACCATTTTACTCACCTTTAAATTTTTTGTACATGAAGAAGTTGTTTTTTCTGCTGCTCTTTGCGCTGCCGATGGCCATTGGCTTTGCCATGCCACCTGTAGCTACACTTGACTGCACCTGTGATGCGCCGACCAACGTACACAAGACCAGCTACACTACCACTTCCGCTACTTTCTCTTGGACGGCGGTAAGTGGGGCTACTGGCTACAAAGTGAAGTACGTGCGCCAATCCGATGCCTACGCTAGCCCGGAATGGACCACGACCTCCACTTCCTACACCTTCACCAGCCTGACCCCAGGTGCCTACAAGTTCTACTTCGCTACGGACTGTGGGGAGGAGGTGTCGGGTTTTATCATTATTGATGATATTAATGGTACTTGAAAAATCATTGTGAACTGTAAAAGTGCAGCCTCTGGTGAGGGGCTGCGCTTTTTTTATTCTAGTTCGGCTATTTTTTCTTTGAGCCAGGTGATGGAGGCAATGCCTTTGGGTTCCGCTTCTTCTACCTCTTTTTTCAGTTTTTCTAGCGCTTTTTTGTCACCGGGAATAATTTTGGTAAGTTGCTTGGTGAATTTAATAAGGTTGGTATAGTGGATACGCTTGGCTGCTGAGAAGTCTTTGTGGCGATTTAAGTAGGTGCGGAAGCTGTCCATCATAGAATAAAGAGGTTCGACTTCATCAATTTCATAATATGTCTGAAGAAGTGTGGCTTTGGAGTTTAGATTATAAGTGAAATCTTCATATTCAATTGTTTGCAATATTTTTAACACTTTGTCATAATTTTTTTGTGAGAAATATACTTGAGCTAAATTAAAAGATACAGTATTCTCTCTCATTGAATCTGGCAGAAACTTTTTATAACTATTTATGAAATTTTCCGCCCAATTTGTTTTGCCAAGTCGTGAAGCTGCTACTACAATATTCCTAAAATGCCAAGGCGAGAGTTCGCCATCATTAAATAAAAGTTCTTTATTTAATAATATTACAAATACATTAAAGTATTCCTCTAAGAATTGTCGACTGCCTTTGTTTACTTTTTTTATGCAATAGTTTAATGCAGCTTGGTAAAAGAATTCTGCTTCATTTTTTGGGAATAAGTCACTAAATTTCTCAAGAACTTCCATCATCTTGAAGTAATGGTCAATATTTTCAGCATCAACATATGTTAAATAAATTTTATAATAAACGGCAATTGGGGGCACGTCTTCAAAGCCATATTTCTCAACCTGACTAACAATTTCATCCATTAAGAGCAAATCATACTCATGCGAGACTAAAATTTTTTGACTAAGGACGGAACATGCAAAACGAAGTTTTTCAGCAATAAAGAATCTATCTAAGTTGTTTAATATTGCTTCTTCGTTTTTCTTAGTTGTTCTGTCGTGTTCCAATCCTAAAACCTCAAAATAATTTTTTTCTACTTGATATTGAGTTAGATAGTAATTAGCAGTCCGATAAGGTTGTTGGCTGCTCAACCTCCTAGCTGTCTTCATAGTACTATTGTACAATTTATCCAATTTCTTTTTGGCAACAGCTTCAATTAGAAAAGTGGCTTGGTGTATAGGATTCTCTTCGTAAATCTGCTGTGCCAAGAAATCCTCTACAAGTTTCAACAAATCGGAGCAGTTTTTGCGAAAAAGCACGTCGTCGTAAGACTCACCTGGATAAATTTTTGACCATAGTTCAGGTTTTTCCAAAGCTTCTTGCGATTTTTCGTTGATATGTGAAATAAGCAAATCGAAGAGCAAAACCAAAGCTTCATTCCGGTTGAAATAAGGGGAAGTCAAAAATTTTTTCAACCTATTTTGCTCATATTTGTCAAAATTGTAAAGTATGGAATAAAGTTTGCTAGTTTGCATAATCAGAAAATCTTTCTAACTTAGAGCCTTGTAACTTCTGACCCCTAAAGGGGAACCTAATTCAACATTTCTTTTGGTTAGGTTCTTGCGTCCCAGTCAGGTTGGAAATTCAAATTTTATCAAAAATAGCGAAAAATAAATATCTCACAAACGTATTTTTTAAAGGCGTATTTTTTTGAAACTAGGAATTTGATTATCAAGGTTTTATAATTTAGTTGGATTATTCACGAATTTGAATTTTGTTTTCACACCCGGAATTTTTTGTGTTTGTTGGTTTTTGATTTCCGGGTTAGACTTGTACCACGAATTTAGAACAGCAACTTCGACGGGGAAAAGGCCCGAACAGACTTGAAACACTTTTAATTAGCAATGAAAATCCACGAATCCATGAACTTTTCGTTCTACACAAAAAAAAATTTACTTCTACTGCTGGCCGTTTGTTGGTTCAGCTTGGGGGCTTTGGGGCAAAATCCTGTCATTGAGATTTACCACGAAACCGTCCTCAAAAATGGGTCATACGACCTTCCTTTTACCCACTATTACATTCCTGCCGCACCTCAAATCGATTATGAGACTTCCAATGGTAATGGTTATTTCAATCCAAGTTTTTGCTGCGGAGGCAACAAGGGTGTGAAAGGCTATGGAGCGCCCAATCATTTTTATTATGCCCCAGCGCAAGGGTTTGTGGGACGTGACACGGTCATCATGCAATACCATAAACAAGATGGCAATAGTGGGGAAGTGACGGCACACAAGATTTTCTATTTTACCGTAGTTCCTTCTTTTCTTCATGCCAATGATGATTATGTGGCCACACTGGAAGGCCAAACCATCGAAATTGAAGTGCTCCCCAATGATATTGGGAATGGTACCAACCAGACCATTTCAGAGGTCACCAATATCAACAACGGAACGGCGGTTTTGAACAGTGACCATACCAAAGTGATTTTTACCCCTGCTGCTGGTTTCAGGGGCATTGCCAATCTGAACTATTCTATCTGTGATGCACAAGGTTCCTGCTCTTTTGCAGTAGTGAATATTTGTGTAAACGCCATCAATCCACCTGCTAACGAAACGCTTACCATTACCACCAATAAGAATACACCCCAAGTTGTCATGCTTGACATGGATGCTTCTTATACGGTGAGCGAAGCGCCATCCCATGGTAGTTTGAGCACACAGCAACCTTACTTTTATACACCCAATCAGAATTATGTAGGGCCAGACGAAATCGTTTTTGAAAATCCTGCTGGCAATACCCGTACTGTGGTGATTAAAGTGGTGAACGTGGATAGGGTCAGTGATTTGACCATCGATGACATCGTTTATACCGCCAAGAATCAAGCGATTGAAGAAATCCATTTATTGAAGAATGACAATGGTGGCCAGTATTTTCAGACAGTATCTGCCATTACCAGTGGCTTATTGGGCACTTTGACCTATCTTCCTATGCCGGAAAAAGGTGTTTATCATTATGTGCCACCTACAGGCTTTACAGGGGTTGATAAATTTAAGTATAAGGCATTGGTAGGCCCAAATACCTATGATACGGCAACCTGCTATATCGTGGTCAACGATTTAAACCCTGCGCTGCCTGTTTTTCAAATGACAACCCCGAAGAATACTCCATTGGTCTTGGGTGACCATTTGCCATTGGATGCTTATTCTTATCAGGCATTTAGCAATCCAGCAAATGGTGATTTGACCTACTTGCCAGGTGATGATACCTACACTAGTACGCATGGCCAGACTTTTTCAGGTCGAAATATGCTGGTTTATGACCCTGACACTGACCAAACAGGATATGATGAATTTGAATTCGAATACTGTGCTGATGGTTTGCCGAATGGCTGCCAATTGGTAAAAGTTGAACTGGAAATCATTGATATAGCCAACCCACAATCCCCAACCCTTTGTGCGGGCAGGGAATGCGTATGGGCTGGTGATGCCAACCGGGATGGTGCTGTGGATGTACTGGATGTTTTGCCGATTGGCATGTGCATGGGTGAAGTTGGCCAGACCCGGACCAATGGTTCCACGGAATGGTATGGGCAATATTCCAATAACTGGAACAGCTTTTTTGCCGATGGACTTGGTTTTGATGTGAAATATTTGGACACTGATGGTAATGGTATCGTTAGTTCGATGGATACTTCGGCGATTGGCCAAAACTATGGTAACCATCATAACCTGACACCGAATCCCATTGATGCACTCGAAAATCTTCCTTTCTATATCCAAGAACCGATATTCCCTGAAGATCCAGAAATTGGCGATGTTTTCTATGCCCCTATCGTTTTGGGTACGAACAATACCCCAGCCATCAATGCCTACGGCTTAGCTTTTGAACTGCTTTATGACCCAGCATTTTTTGATGTGAATATCATTTTCAGTGACAATGCTTGGATGGACTATAATTCACCTATTCTTTCCATGACCAAAAAGCCATTGCCCGGCAAGATTGATGCAGCTTATACTCGCACAAGTGGTTTGGCGGCGAGTGGTTTTGGAAATATTGGCGTAGCAGAGTTTATAGTAATTGATGATATCTCTGGTACTCGGCCAACTAAGCTTTCCACACAAGTGCAGCTTAACGGCCTTGGCTTGATGAATGGCAGTGGTCAAATGGCAGGATTGCAGAAGAGTAGTTTTGAAGTGGCTTTTGGCGGCAGCAAGGAAGTGAAGCCCGTCACTGAGCAGCAGTTGGTTGTTTTTCCAAATCCAGCCAGCCAGAGCGTTACGCTGCACCTGAACGGCCTTGGCCATGAGATGGAGCAGGTAATGGTCTATAATATGACAGGCGGCTTAGTGTATGATTCTGGCAAGATGACAGCTAAGCGCATGATGGTGGATGTAGCAGGCTTTGCGCCGGGCATGTATGTCGTGAAGGTACTGGCCAATGGCGAGGTACTGAGCAAGAAGATTGAAGTGATTCGATAAGAGATATAAGAAAAAAGGCTTACTAAGCTTTAAGCTTAGTAAGCCTTTACCCAGCCCAGAAAACGAAAGACATTATTCATATTCGTGGAATTTTATCATTGCTAGTGAGTCGCACCGTTTGTGCGACTTCTTTTTTTCTCCTAGTCTCATCTTTTTTCCCACCTTTTTTGAGATTTCCCTTTTCTAAAATTAAGTTTTTTTTCACAAAATCGAACAAACAATGCTGGTGTTCTTGTTGTATTTATTTGATAAACAAAGGCTTAATCAAAAAGCATCAAAACAATTTAGTATTAAAAAAATATTACAACCCTAAAATTTTGTCTTTGGCTTAGGCGTTTCACTGCTGCATATTTGTATCGTGAAAGATGGATAACGAGGAGAGCGGCTAAAGTTCCCGCAAAAAGAAGTGGGAACCACAAAATTTGAATATGTTCATGGGATTATAATTTGTTAATAGCAGGCCGTTAGGTTTTATACGGTCTGCTGTTTTTCACCTCAAACGGGAGGTGAGCGGTCGGATAGAAAGGAAAGAAGGGATGACAGGAACTTCCGGCCAAATTGAAAAGATTATGTTCATGGGATTATAATTTGTTAATAGTGGGGCGTCCCAACTTCTGTTTCAGGGGCGTCTCCCTATTTTTTTCACAAATTATACCTATAAAAAATAGGCTTCCTTTAGGAAAGCCAATAAAAAAAGGCTGACTTCTTTCAAGTCAGCCCTCAGTTTAGGACATGTTCATGGGACTATAATTTGCAAATAGCAAGTGTTCTATGAAAAGTTGATTAACAACTTTGTGCCGCTAAGGTAAGGGCAGAAATATCACATCACCAAGCCCTGCCCAATTATTTTTAGAAAAAAGATTATTTGTTTTGGATATGTTCATGGGATAATAATGTTAACAGTCGTTCTTCGGAACGACTTTTTTTTTGCCATTTTGCGAACTATTTGTACATCTTTTTGGTTTATCTGGCAGTCTCCCAATTAACTGAAAGTATTACTTGGTTTTTAGTTGGTTTTGTTTGTTAGCAAAGGGTGTGGTTTATGCCATACCCTTTTTCTTTTTTCTTTCCCGGCAGTTTCCAATAATTTCCATTCCGCTAACTTTGTTTGCATGATGAACGCACTTTTACTCGAAGAAAAAAACATTGCGCCCCGATTGGTTAATCTGGAGACGCCTACTGCCCAACAGGGAGAGGTGGTAGTAAGTTTGAATGCGGCAAGTCTCAACCACCGTGATGTTTGGATAATGAAAGGAAAGTATCCTGGAATCGAACTGCCTTTGATTTTGGGTTCGGACGGGGTTGGAATATTGGATGGCGAGGCGGTGATCATCCAGCCTGGCAATAATTGGGGCGCAGACGAACGGTTTCAGGGCAGCTCCTACCAAATCTTAGGCTTGCCAAAGAACGGCACTTTTGCTGAGCAGGTCGTTGTGGGTGAGCAACAGATATACCGCAAGCCACCTCATTTGAGCATGGAGCAGGCAGCAGCTTTGCCCTTGGCAGGGCTTACAGCTTACCGAGTCTTATTTTCCCGCTGCAAGGCTAAGGCTGGTGAAAAGATTTTGGTGACAGGTGCAGGCGGGGGAGTAGCGTTGTTCTGTATCCAATTTGCTTTGAAGGTTGGGTTGGAAGTTTATGTGACTTCCGGTTCTGAGCATAAAATTGAGCGGGTATTGGACTTAGGAATCACAGGAGCAGTGAACTACAAAACGGATGACTGGTCCAGCGTACTTAAAAAACAAGCAGGCGGATTTGATATAGTAATAGATGGCGCAGGAGGGGCAGGTTTACAAAACCTTGTAAAGCTCTGTAATCCTGGTGGCCGAATCGGGATTTATGGTGCCACCAGCGGAGTGGTTCCAAATTTTAGTCCGCAGCCTATTTTCTGGAAACAGTTGTCCATTCTGGGCTCTACGATGGGAAGTGATAAAGACTTTGGAGAAATGCTTGATTTCGTGACTGAGCACCAAATTGTACCAATCGTAGATTCGGTTTTTTTATTGGAAGAAGGGGCGAAAGCCTTCAAACGCATGGAAGAAGGGCAACAGTTTGGAAAGATTGTTCTGAAAATTGCATAAAAAAACCGCTGCGGTCAACCCACAGCAGTTTTTTCATTTATCCACTAAGCAAAAATTACTTTTTGCCAGCAGTAGCAGGAGCTGCATTTGTCGTAGCCATGAAGTCAGCAAACATTTGTTGAGCTTTTGAAGCTTCTGCCTTCACAGAATCGAATTTTGCTTTCCACTCACCCAATTTTGCATTTGCGTCAGTAGTAGCTGCAGTAAGTTCAGCAATTTGTGCGTTAACGTCACCTTCGATTTTGCCAGCAGCCAAGCCATCAGTAAGTGCTTTCATGGTGTTGCTTTTTTCAGTCCATGAAGTGACAAAAGCATCCAATTCAGTAGCAATACCAGAAATGCCAGTAGTGCTGCCATTTGCTGCAGCTTGGATTTCAGCATATTTCGCTTTAGCTGCATCGTCCCATTTTTCCATAGCTTCAGGAGCTACAGCCATAGCAGAAGAAGCGTTTGCCCAGTTTGCCTGCTCTGTTTTCACAGAGGTAGCGAATTCAGTAACTTGTGAAGTTGTGCTGTCCCAAGTTTTGGCGAGTTCCTCGATTTGAGGTTTGAATTTTGCAACACTGTTGCAAGCCGCAAAAACAAGTGCGATAGCAGCGAAAGTCAGTACCTTTTTCATTGTCGAAATCTTTTAAGTTAAGTGAAGATAGAAATGGTTGATTTGCAAAAAATTGCGTCGCAAAATTAGCAAGGTCTTTCAATTTCAGCGTAACATGCTGAAATATTATTTTGTTCGATAGATGTTGTATTCATACTCAAGAAATTATCCTTGGTTCTAACGGACAATTCTGTCTTTCTATCTTATTCTAGCCTAATTGATTCGTCTTCGTGTCTTGTTTACTAATCAACGGCTTAATATTGAATTTGCACCATTTGGATTGCGCAGAAAATTTTTAACTTTGCCGCCCGAATGCGGAATAGCGGAACGAAGTTCTCGTTACAATCCGTTTTCGTTTGAAATGGCTCCGTAGTACAATGGATAGTATGTAGGTTTCCGGAACCTAAGATACAGGTTCGATCCCTGTCGGGGCTACCAAATAAAAGCCACAAGTTTCTGATAATCAGAAACTTGTGGCTTTTATTTTTTTGTGTAAACTAAAAAGCCGACTTGGTTATCCAAGTCGGCTTTTTATATAAAATCGAAAAATTTAATTATTGGCCAATTTGGTAAAGCGGGCCAGTCTTTGGAGATGGCTTAGCTTCTGTACGGCGATTTTTCGATTTGTTTTCTCTGTTGGTGTTTGGCGCTAGTGGAGCACTGTCACCACGGCCAGCAACAGTAAGCTGCTCTGGCTTAACTCCCAATTTGATCAAACGCTTAACCACATTCATGGCCCGGTCAACGCTGAGATCCCAATTGTTGTAGCCTCCGCTTGGAAATTTATCAGAATCGGCGTGGCCTTCAACGAGGAGATGCATGCTTGGGTTGTTCTTCATGGTAGCAGCCAGTGACTCGATTGATTTCCTAGACTTGCGGTTCAATTTTGAAGAACCACTAGAGTAGTTAACAGGATCAGCCAGTGTCACGACCATTTCACCATTTTGGTTTGTTACAGCCACATCGCTACCTAAACCGAAAGCATCTTTTACTTCTTTCTTGATGCGAGCAAGTTCAGCATCTTTGTCAGCTGCTGCTTTACGGGCTTTGTCAGCGTCCATTTTAGCGGCATCTACGTCCTTACGAAGGCCATTGATGTCAGACTCAAACTTTGTTTTTTGGCTGGCCATGTCGCTTTGAAGAGTTGACACTTGGCCTTCCAAGTTGTTTATTTGTTTTTGGCTCTCAGCCAGTGAGTTAGCCATTGCTGTTTTCTCATCCATTAACTGGTTGAATTTCTTCTTAGAAACACAGGAAGGGAATGCGAGAACTGCCACCATAAGGATCGTCAGCAATCGAAGTGTTAAGTTCATTCTCATTTTAAATTTTGATTTTGTAATGAAAAAATTTTGAGCCAAAGCTGGTTGAAAACAAGTTGTGGAAAAGCGCGGAGTAGATTTTTATGCCCGGAGTTTTGCCATTTAATTTTAAGAAAAAAGAAAATACTTGCTTTCAAACAGGTCGTGCCAATTGAATGTAAAGTGGCAAATCTCCACTTTGTTCACCGAGCAAAGGTAAATACTGGGTTTAATTTTTGGCTATTTCCTTTCAAATAGTTGTTTTATTTATAAAACATGAAAGTCATGGCAACTTGAGATGGAGTCAGTCTGCCACGTAAAAAGCACGGGAAATACTAATAAATTGACCACCATCCTGCACGGAGGCAGTAATAATGAACTTTCCGCCATTCTTGGATTTTTCTACAATGGCTACCAGGTCGTCGCTGATGCCACCTCTGCTCGTGGCGGTCGTTTTCCTTTTTCCGCGGTTGGCGTAGGTGAAAGCAAGTTCGTCAACATATCGGCTGTCTCCCTCTGGCCCACGCACATAAACACTGAAGGGTAGGTTTCGCTGTAGTTGTTCTATGGAAACCGTGTCCCCTACAATATCGCCCCAAGTAATTGTAAACCTTTCGGCAAGTGCTTGCTCAGCGTTACGGAGCGAAAACTGGATTGGCAAGTTGAGTTTTACATTGACAGGTTGTCCATCTTGCATTCCAGGTTCCCAAGTTGGCATGGCTTTAATCACAGCAAGAGCTGCTTCTCCACAGCCACTTCCAATATCCGTCAACAATGTAGGCGATTTCACTAGCCCGGTTTCATCGATGACAAAATTCACGTAAACAGTGCCTTCTATTTTTTTGCTTTTAGCTTCCTCGGGGTACTCAAGATGTCGTGAAATAAATTGTACGAGCGCCCTATCTGAACATTTTTTTTGTGCTTCAACATCTTTGGCTTGGCTGGCGCAATCACCAAAGCAAGGCATTTTACTGACATGCGTAAAAAGCGTGTCAGCACTGTATTGCGACCAGAGTAACTGGCAAAAGAGCATTGCCAGAAAGGATGCCATGAAAGATTTTCTCACAGTTATTTTTCTTGAAAAATGAAATCCGGGAGGCACAAGTGTGTGTAGCGCTTGCTTTCAGCTTCAAAGCAAATTTATTCAAATACTTTGGAATGAATTTTACATTTGGGAAAAATTATGCCATTTCCGTTAATTCGATTGTAGGCTGCTTGGCGATGTTTGGCTAAATTCGCCACCATCCTTTCCACCAAAACTTAATTTTTGATGAAAACTACCATCAACTGGGGCATACTAGCCCCAGGCCGCATTGCCCATAAATTCGCACACGACCTGCAATTGGTAGAAGGTGCTAAATTGCACGCAGTCGGATCTAGATCGCTCGAACGAGCAAAGGACTTCGCTAGCGAATATGGAGCACCTCATGCGTTTGGCAGTTATGAAGCTTTGCTCGATTGCCCTGACCTAGATGCCGTTTATATCGCCTCACCACATGTTGGGCATTGTGAACATGCGATTATGTGTCTGGAAAAAGGTATTGCTGTGCTTTGTGAAAAACCTTTTGCCATGAACACATCGGAGGTGCTGAAGATGGTAGAATGTGCCAGAAAGAACAATGTCTTTTTGATGGAGGCTATTTGGACCAGGTTCATTCCCTGTTTTGAAGAAATGCTGCGGCTGTTGAAGGATGGCTACATCGGCGAGCTGAAAACCATACGAGCTGACTTTGGATTCAAGGCGGATTTTCCTCTAACGCATCGAGTCTTCAATCCAGCATTAGGTGGCGGTGCGTTACTCGATGTTGGTATTTACACAATTTTTCTCGCTACTTGGCTTTGGGGCAAACCTGAGCGAATCAAGGCAACGGCTGTCATGAGCAGCCTAGGGGTAGATGATAGTTGCGCCATGATTTTTGAATATCCAGACAAACGATTGGCAATACTTGACTGCTCGCTCGTGCTGAAGACGGAGATTGAAGCATATATATATGGTGAAACTGGTACAATACAGCTGCACAACCGATTTATTAATCCACAGGACTTATCGGTTTCTTTTTATGAAAAAACGAGCGAACACTTTCATGTTCCCCTGACGGGTCATGGTTACTACCACGAAATTTTGGAAGTGAACGATTGCCTTCGCCGGGGGATGACCGAAAGTGAAAAACTGCCGCTTGATTTCAGCATTCAGCTAATGGAAACGCTGGATTGGGTGCGACGTGAAGCTGGAATTGTTTACGCTGTAGGATGACATTCATGAATTTTGGGTGAAAATCGCTTGCATCTTCGAATCTAAACTGCCTGAAAAAGTAAAAGGGCGCCCAACGTGGACGCCCTTTCTCGTAAATGGCTATTTTACACTACTCATATTTTGAAAATTGCAGGATATGCTGTGAATTTGCAATGAAATGTCCAAAGTCGCAGTTCCCTTGCAAATTATTTTTACTGAATAAAAGTCTGCTTTCCAGCTTGAGCGCCCAATGTTTTCAAGGTCATGGTGTGGCCATCAGCCATTTCGACTTGGGCCAGCATTGTTCCTGTTTTTTCTCCCGTTTTTTCGCAGATATTGTGAATGGCGATAAATTCGCCGTCGTTGGAGACTTCCCAGTGGCCACAGACCGCTTGTCCTTCAGGGGTTATGCCTTTGAATTTTCCGTCGGCAAAAAGGCTGAGGCTGGAAAAACCCCAATCCAAATCATCTTGGCTTATCTTGGTCCAATCTCCCACAAGACTGATTTTTAGGCTTTCACGGTGGGCGGTATCCATGTTTTCGTAGCTGGAATTTACGGTGAGCGAATCTTTGGAAAAACTTGCAAAACTCAAATTGGCAAGCAACGAAAGCAATAATACGAATGCAGAAGATTTCATTTTTGATTTTGGTTGATGAAAGATTTTTGGTCAAGATTGGGGCGGCAGCAGGGCAGTTCACTTGGCAATTTGATGATAAAACGACTTTCATAAAAATATGAAAACCAATGTGTTAAATCCTGAAAATGCAGTTAGAACTGCCCGCTGCCTTTTTATGTATCAGGTGATTTCTTTATTTCATGGACAAAGGTATGCCCCTAAGGTTGCCTCTTTCCAAATGCTGCTGGAGGTGCGTAGGCAAATTCTCGACGAACGTCCATTTATTTAACCTTTCCTTCACATCCATTGATTTTGGGAAGCTGTTTTGACAATCGTTTTCAAAAAACTAATTTCACACCAGTGACGAGCTTAACAATGTTTTTGTTACTACCCCAATATTGATTTTAGGTTCAATCAGTTTGTGTACAGTTAATTTAGGTTGAATACAACCTCCAATAAAGAATCAATGCTTATCAAAACCCGTGGCATCGTCTTCAAGGCGAAAAAATATTCGGAAACCAGCGTCATCGTTGATGTTTTCACGGAGGAGAAAGGCCTCCGCTCCTATATTGTGAGCGGGGTGCGTTCCAAACGCCCATCTGTGAGTGCCGGATTGCTGCAACCTATGACACCTGTTGAACTGGTGGCCTACCACCGGGATGACCATGACCTCACCCGCCTCAAGGAGGTTCGTCCGCACCATGTTTTCCAGACGATTCCGTTTGATATTCGTCGTAGCTCAGTTGGACTTTTCATGGTGGAGGTGGCTCGAAATGCAGTGCTAGGCCATGAGGCCAATGAGGCTCTTTTTGATTTTTTGCTTCGCTACTTTCAGTTTTTGGATGAAACTCCACACTCGATTTCCAATTTGCACTTGCACTTCATGTTGCACTTGACAGAGTTCTTAGGTTGCCTGCCAGGAGGTGACTTTGAGGAAGGAACGCCTTATTTCGACTTGCAGGAAGGTGTTTTTACCCATGAAAAACCATTTCACCACCATTGGCTGGCCGAGCAGGCAAGTGCGAAGTTTTACCAGTTGCTACTTTTGCCTCTTCAGCGCTGCCATGAAGTACCTTTTGAGCGGGAAGAACGTCGAGCTTTGGTAAAAAATCTGTTGCTGTACTTTCGTTTGCACATTGAAAATTTCCAACCTGTACATTCCCACGAAGTATTGGAAGAAGTGCTTGGTACATATTAACTAATATACAAACTGCTTCTTGATATGAAATTTGTCATAAAAATGGCTACTGAGTTACCTGATTTTTTACAGCTTTGGCGGTGAAAAATATCACTTGAAAAAACGGGACAGGCTTGAATATTTGTCCAACTCAAAACATGAAACTTATGTCGTACCGCATTCACAGCTTTGAAGAATACCAATCTGTATATAAAAATAGCGTTGAAAACCCCGAACAATTTTGGGCTGATATTGCGAAGCAATTTCATTGGTACAAGCCTTGGGAATCTGTGTTGGAATGGGAATTTAAAACCCCAAGCGTTGCTTGGTTTAAAGGAGGTAAAACCAATATCACCTACAACTGCCTCGACCGTCATCTTAAGACTAGAGGCGACGAAGTTGCCATTCTTTGGGAACCTAACAATCCTGAAAACGATGCAATCCGCTTGACCTACCAACAACTGTACGAGGAGGTATGCCGGACAGCAAATGCATTAAAATCACTTGGCATTGGGAAGGGCGATAGGGTTTGCTTTTACATGCCAATGGTGCCTGAACTTGCCATCGCTGTACTTGCTTGTGCTAGAATTGGAGCTATACACAGTATCGTTTTTGCCGGATTCTCAGCGCAGTCACTTGCAGATCGTATAAATGACTCCGCATGCAAAGCAGTGATTTGTTCAGATTTCAATGCTCGTGGCAACAAAAATATTCCAGTAAAAAAAGTGGTGGACGAGGCTATCGCAATTGGCTGCCCAAGTATTGAAAAAGTGCTGGTGCTGCAGCATACCGGTGACCCTGTCACATGGAATGCTGAAACTGATATTTGGTGGCATGACATCGTGCCGAACCAGCCTGCTACTTGCGAACCAACCGAGATGGATGCCGAGGACATGCTGTTCATCCTCTACACATCGGGTTCCACTGGCAAGCCTAAAGGAGTAGTTCACACTGTTGGCGGCTACATGGTGTACGCTGGCTATACGTTTGAAAACGTTTTTCAATACAACGAAGGGGATATTTACTGGTGCACGGCAGATGTGGGTTGGATAACGGGCCACAGTTACATTATTTACGGACCACTGCTGAACGGGGCGACATCGCTTATGTTTGAAGGTGTTCCCACTTTTCCCGATGCGGGGCGGTTTTGGGAAATTTGTGAAAAACATAAGGTGAATATTTTTTACACAGCACCGACTGCTATCCGAGCACTGATGGCCGCTGGTGACCAATGGACGGAAAATCATGACCTGAGCAGCCTGCGAGTGCTAGGCTCCGTTGGTGAACCCATCAATGCGGAGGCATGGCATTGGTACGATGAAAAAATCGGGAAATGTCGTTGCCCCATTGTGGATACTTGGTGGCAAACGGAAACAGGCGGTATCCTAATCTCACCATTAGCGGGATTGACGCCGTTGAAACCAACCTTTGCCACCTTACCATTGCCAGGTGTCCAGCCGTGTTTGGTGGATGCTTCTGGTAATGAAATTGAAGGGAACGATGTGGAGGGAATGTTGTGCATGAAATTCCCATGGCCAGGTATAATACGTACCACCTATGACGATCACCAGCGCTGCAAGCAAACTTACTTTGCAACATTTGAGAATAAATATTTTACCGGGGACGGCGCTCGTCGAGACAGTGATGGCTACTATCGTATCATTGGCAGGGTGGATGATGTCATCAATGTAAGCGGTCACCGCATTGGTACTGCGGAGGTGGAAAATGCTATCAATGAACACCCACTGGTGGTGGAAAGTGCGGTGGTAGGTTTCCCTCATGAAATTAAGGGACAAGGCATTTATGCTTATGTCATACTCGATGGTATGGTGCCTGATGAGCCAACATTTAAAAAAGAATTATTGGCAACGGTGACCCGAATCATCGGCCCTATTGCGAAGCCAGACGAAATCCAAATCGTGTCCGGCTTGCCCAAAACCCGTTCTGGTAAAATCATGCGGCGTATTCTTCGGAAGATAGCAGAGGGTGATACCTCCAGTCTGGGTGACACCTCAACTTTACTGAATCCAGAAGTGGTAGTGGAGATTAAAGACGGGGCCAAACGGTGATTATTCACCAAAATATTCTACGTAAATATTCTCCGTTTCGTACAATTTGATGCAGTGCAGCTTACATCCTGTGATTAGTGGTTCGAGTTGTTTCCAGAACAAAATGGCAAGATTCTCTGTGGTGGGTTGCATTCCTTTTGGAATAAAAGGCACATCTAAGTTTAGGTTGCTGTGATCCACGTGGTCAACGATGCTTACTTTGATTAGCTGACTGAGCTGCTTCACATCCATGACAAAACCCGTTACCGGGTCCGGCGTTCCTTTCACAGTAACGAATAAATCGTAATTATGGCCATGCCAGTTGCGGTTGGCGCATTTCCCAAACCACTCCATGTTTTTCTCTTCGCTCCAATCCTCCACCCAAAGCTTGTGTGCGGCATTGAAGCGTTCTTTTCTCGTCAGATAAACCATTGCAGCTTTTAGTTTTCGTTGGGTGGATACCAATCATTGTTAGCACCTGCCCGAAAAACGGATGCAAATGTACAAATTATCGGTCTCAACTGTCAATAGCCGTTCCTCAACTTTGCACTGTGTTTTTTTAAGTGAAAATCGGACAGAGCTGCTTTTTCATCTAATTTATTCCCCTTTTTATTTTTAAAACAGCCAATCTTGCGCCATGATTAACTTCAACGAGAAATAACGTGACATTGAGCGGCGACATTAAACAAAGGTTGTTGCGATTGGCATCCAATCGGGCCATCCGGCACTCGCTTTTTTGGGTGGCGCTATTTCTTTTGTATTCAGTGGTGGAGGTCTTCGTGACTCGGCAGCCATTTATCTATACTGTCAGCAACAATGTGGTAAGGCTGATTTTGTTGGGCATGGCAGTGTACTACAATGTGTATCGTTTGATACCAAAATACTTGGCTGACAAGCGCTTTTTCTGGTATCTGGGTTTTTTGTTGCTTACCGTTTTTATCGTGACACCGTTAGAAGTGTTTTTTATCTATGCAAAATCTGGCAACTACCCTGAAATGCAAGTACAGGTTTTGGAAAACTTGAACTGGCAGTTTCTACCCAATTTTTTCGTGCTCAGCACCTCCACCGTAGTAAAAATCACGGTGGATTGGTACACCAATATTCGGGAAAAACAGGAGCTGGTCACAGAAACGATGCAATCTGAATTGCGTTTCCTGAAGTCTCAAATCAATCCTCACTTCCTGTTCAACACTTTGAATAGTTTATACGCATTGACGCTCAAAAAATCCGACTTAGCCCCAGACATTGTTCTCAAGCTTTCAGAAATGATGCGCTACATGCTCTACGAATGCAATGAAAAATGGGTACCATTGAGCAAAGAAGTAAACTACATAGCCAATTATCTCGAACTTGAGCGCATTCGCCAAGGCAACCGGGTGGACATTAGTTATGAAGTCGATGGCTTAGTGAGCAACCAAAAAATAGCGCCTTTGATGTTTATCCCTTTTATCGAAAACTGTTTCAAGCATGGCCTTGGCAGCCAGATTTCTAGGGGTTTTGTAAAAATCCACCTTGATGTACGGGGCAATCAAATAGATTTACGAATTGAAAACAGCAAGGCCGAGACTATGCCGAAACAACTGCATCCCCGAAGCGGTGGAATTGGGTTGGTGAATGTGAGGCGTAGGTTAGACCTACTGTACCCCAACAACTATAAACTAAATGTGGAGGATGCTCCAACTACCTACACGGTAAATTTGCATCTGCAGCTGGAAGATTGACCAGCATGCTTTTTTAGAAATATCCCAAATTGCCAACGCTGTTTTGATGGAATCAATTAAGAAACTCAAACTCAAAATATTCAAAATATGATTAACGCTATTATTGTTGACGACGAGCCGCTGGCACTTGAAGTGCTGGAAACCTACCTAGAGAAAATGCCTGATGTTCACCTCGTTCAACGCTGTACAAATGCTTTTGAAGCCAATGAGGCATTGAAAAATAATGATATTGACTTGATGTTTCTTGACATCCAAATGCCCCAGCTTACTGGCATTGATTTTTTGAAAACACTAGCTGACCCTCCACTGGTCATTTTCACAACGGCTTATTCCAATTATGCCATCGAAGGTTTTGAACTCAATGCGACCGACTATTTGCTCAAGCCAATTTCATTGGAGCGTTTTATGAAGGCTGTGAACAAGGCTGTAGATCAAATTGAGCTGAAACGTAAAGAAGGAGCGCACCATGTAGAAATTGGTGATGCAGAGGATTTTATCTTCGTCAAGGCGGACAAAAAATTCGTGAAAGTGAATTTTTCGGAAGTGCTGTACATCGAAGGTTTGAAGGATTATGTCATCATCCGAACAGAAAAAGGTAGGGTCATTACCCTGCAAACCATGAAAAGTTTGGAAGAAAAACTACCGTCCAAGATTTTCCGCCGGGTCCATCGTTCCTACATCGTCAATATCGGCAAAGTGGAGGCTATAGTCGGCAACATGGTGGAAGTAATTGAAAAAGGGCAGCCCAAGCATTTGCCTATCGGCAAAAACTATCGGGATGAACTGCTCGGAATGGTCAACGAAAATCGGTTATAGGCGGGATTATACCATTTTCAACAACCGCATTTCGTGCCAGAGTGTAGTGGAAAGGCCGTCTTTTAACGAACGGGGTTCATAATCAAGTTCAGTTCTTGCTTTTGAATTGTCGCCGATATAGGTTGCTCCAGCAAGTATCCGTAAACTTTCAGATGAAAAGTCTGGGGGTAGTGGAAACAGCAGTTCCAACGGTCTTACAAATCCAGCTAGAAAACGCATGAGGCGTGGCTTTACGGCTCTTGGCAGTCTTTTTCCAGTGATTCGGTGTGCAAGGCCCATTGCATCTATCAGGCTGTGTGTTGGGCCAGCTATAATATATTTTTCCCCGGGCTTCCCTTTAAACATTGCTTGATAATGCGCTAGAGCAATGTCTTCTACATGTGCCCAAGAATAGGCCACCTTTCTGGGGACCATCGGGAGTTTTCCTTTCAAATATTTAACAAGCGTAGTTCGGACGGTGCTGGTATCTTCTGGGCCATAAATCAGACCTGGCATAACAACTACTAAAGGGAGTCCATTTTGTATAAATTCCAAAGCTAATTTATGCGCCTCGGCTTTGGTGTAGTCATAATGGGTAAGATGCTTACCTTCAAAATGGTAACTTTCATCGGCTGTTTTACCTTTTGTATCTGAGTTGACAGCCAGTGAGCTAGTGTAAACACCTTTTTTAATGCCAAGCTCCAGCATCAATTCCATTACGTTTCGGGTACCATTAATATTAATCAAAGACCCCTCTTTTCTGGATTTTCTTCGTGCACCTATTTTGTACCAACCAGCAACATGGAAAACGCCGTCGCATTCTGACATAGCGTTCCGCATGCTCTCCTTGTCTGTGACGTCTCCTTGGGCAAGTGTACAGCCTATTTCAGCGAGTGTTTGTGCCTTTGATGGATTGCGAACCAACACAACAACTTCATGCCCATGGCTGCGCAGGAGCTTTGCAATGTATCTCCCCACAAATCCAGTTCCCCCAGTCAGAAAAAAGGTCATTCGTTTTTGATTTTGGGCAAATTTATCTTTCTTCTTGTTATGCCTGCATTTTATTTGTAGGATTAAAATAGGTGTTTGCATTTTTGTCAAGCCAACTAAGTAGGCATTAGTTGTGACTTATTCTGGCAGTTTTCGATTTTGACTTTTTCAACATTTCCATAGGGGTTTAAGTCTCCGAATGTGTCATATAAACATTACCATCCTGTACGGCAAATCCTTTCCAAGTTGGGCCAAATTTTAAAGTTTTTCTCCTGCGTCCTGTATCTGAGCCGACCATCGTTTTAGTATTTCAGTCTTTTTGCATCACCTAAATTTTTTGTTATGAAAAACGCCGTAACTACAATGGCTACTATTTGTAGCCTGCTGTTGACAACTCTTTGCCATGCCCATACTTCTGATGACTCACTTGGCTTTCAATGTATATTAGTGAAATTTCAGACAGAGTCTGCCGCTACATTGGCATTTTACCAACAAAAGCAAGCCAAGTTGTCTGCTCAATTGGCAGCAATTGACCTCGAATTGGCTGCAAGTGCCGGACACAAAAAGCGTAAGTTCCATAGGGCTTTAGTCGCCAAACTTCGACTGATGGATACACAGGCAATGCTCGAAGAACAGTCTGATATTTCGATGCTAAAAATCCGCTACCGGAAGGGCATTGACTTGATACGGGTGATGTACGAGAAAATACTGGGCCTCGACCACCATTTCACTGGACTTCACACCTATCAGAATATCACCACTTTGTCCAACCCCAACTCGTACCCGGAGTTTGAAAAAGCCAAAGAGATGATTGAAAAAAACAAGAACAAACGCTATTCACTTAAATTACCAGCGCTGCTTGAAACCAACCCCCTGGTGTCGGGCACATTCATGTTGGTAGGTCTGCTGATGGGGGAGAGCAGCCAAGATGTGAAAGAAGAAGAGGCGGGTAAAATAGCCTGCATTCTTGATTTTACCGTACGCATGAACGCAGATCTTGGCGTCATCAACAACGAAACAGAGTTTTTGAAAAATGCCAACCAAACACTGTTGCAAGATTGCCAACGGTTATTTGCGGATTATGGCAAGGCGGTTGGTTACCATACTTCATTGGAAGATTGCCGTAACTTGGATGATTGGGAAACGCTTTTTCAAAAATTGGATGAAAAAATGGCTGATATCGAAGATGGCTTTTCAGATGGGAAGGGTGTAGTGTTAGCAAACAGTCGTGACCTCGTAAACATCGAATTTGCTACGCAACGAGTCTCCGATTTCATTGGCAAATACAGCAATTTCATCGGGCAGGGCACGCAGTATTACCAGAAGTTCGACCATATTGTCAATACATATCAGAATGAGGCGGTATGCCAAGCACAGCTTCCCCTTCAGTTTGAAGAGTTGAAAAAAGACATTAGTTCCACTATTGAGAAATTTCACAATACCTATAACCTGCCTGAAATACAGGGTTCGAGGTTGAAAGATTTGATGTATGGGGTGGGGGAGTGAAGTGTAATTTGGTTTAAAAGGCTTTGCAAATGAAGGAATATTTCCGTTTGACTAAAAACTTGCAAATGGACAAAATTAATAAGCAAACAAGTTAGTGTTAGGTTTTGATGTACTACTTTTGAACGGTATAAGCCTGTCGATTTACAAAATCAGTCGCAAAACCGCCAGCATGAAAAAACGCTTCACTACCCTCTTTTTGCTACTTGCCCTATGTGTGTTTAATGCAAGATTATATGGCCAATGCAATCAAAATTTTTGTCTTACACCAGTACTTTCTTTTGACGCATCATCCGCTTGCATCCTACCAGATGAGCATTACTTGGATTGTTATACTGGCGAGACTTATGATTCACCGCCGTATAGTTTTCCACCTTTTTGGTGTACCAGCATCGAAAACAACCAATGGTTTGCATTTGTGGCCAGCACGACTTCCGTGGATTTCAATATTTATGTGGACAATTGTGACTATGGAGGAGGTTTGCAAGCTGCGCTTTTAGAAACAGTGGATTGCATCAACTTCAGTTTCGTTTCAGATTGTATTGGGAACATTCCTGCTGGCACTTCTTTGCAATTGGTAAATAATATTCCCTTGGTTCCAGGCCAAACCTATTATCTTATGCTAGACGGTATTGCTGGCGCAAAATGCTCTTTTACTATCAACGCTGGCACGGGTATTTTTGGGCCGGAAAATGTATGCCTGCCTGCATCAAACCCTTTTGATTATTATTCAAATTCGGAAACTGACTGGACGATTATCCCCCCAGTTGCTGGAACTATTGTCAGTGCCAATCCTGCTCCGCAAGTACAAGTGCAATGGAACCAACCAGGCTCAGCCCTGATTTGTGCTCAAAGTGTCAATTGCTCCAGCAATAATTTCTGCTTACAAGTGAATGTTGGGCAATATGCTACAACCACTCAAACAGTCTATTTGTGCCCTGGAGAATATGTGACTTGCGGCGGACAGCTATACACGATACCTGGTGTTTACACCAACTATTTTTATGTCCCCAATAATTGTGATTCGATTTTGATATGCAATGTAGTTTCAGTGCAGCCAAGCAATACTGATTTGGGGCAGGTTATGATGCCTTGTTCTGGGGCCTATGAAGTATGTGGTGAAATTTTTAATGAGCTTGGCCAGCACCAAGTGGTTTGTCAAGGTTGGCAGGGATGTGACAGTACTGTCGCCGTTGAATTGGTGCAAGGTGATGTATTTGCAGATGTTGGGCCGGATTTTACCTTTGCTTGCGATGCTAGCGACCAAGCTATATTAGATGCTTCAGCATCCTCGCAAGGTAGCAATTTTACCTATCTATGGACGACAATAGATGGCCATATTGTCAGTGGTGAAAATGGATTGGCACCAACCGTGGATGCAGTCGGAACCTACTGCCTAACAGTGACGAACCAAAATTCGGGGTGCATAATGACGGATTGCTTAACCATTACGGATAAAATCAATATCCAATTAGATGGGCCAGATTTTTTCTGCCCAGGGTTTGGTGATTTGACATATCAAGTAACGACAAATTCCAGCGCTGCCACCTTCCTATATTTTCAAGTAAATGGTAACGTCACATCAACGAATACAACGGCTGGGCTTCATACCTACTATTTTGATGTTAATCTAGATAGTACCTCATCAATATCGGCTTGGGCCGTTGATGCGACTGATTGTTCCAGCGATACCGTTGCAATGTTGGTGAATAAAAACAACGCCCATATCGAATTTGAGCTATCTCAAACAGAATGCAACGTGGGCCATCTGACGGCTAATTTGGTAGGGGATTTCCAAAACACTGCAGAAAATTATTTGTGGGCTGGGATGAATGGAGCAGGTTCCCCAACAATTCCAATCTATCAAAATGGTGCAGTTGCCCTGACAATTGTTGATAATTATGGGTGCAATTGGGATGCGGTTTACAACGTAAGCCTTGATTATACGGGGCTTTGTGCGTATGTCGAAGGTACTTTGCTGAATAATTTGCCTGGAAATTGTATGCCCAATACTTCAGATATAGCATTAGCTGGGTGGGCAATTCAGGCTGTAAATGCTAACGCAACCTACTATGGAACAACCGATGCCAATGGTCATTATCTAATTCCCGTTGTTCCTGGTGATTACACAGTGAGTGTATTATTGCCTCCTGGGAATGGATTTGATGCTTGTGCAAATGACTTTGCAGTTTCTCTACCAAGTATTGGAGCTACAGCTTCCCAAGATTTTCTGGTTTACCAACTCCCGGATTGCCCATTTATGACTATTGATGTAGGCTGCAATTTGTTGCGTCGTTGTATGAACAATGCATACTATGTAAAATATTGTAATCAAGGTTCTTCCATTGCGAATGATGCTTATATTATAGTCACTTTAGATGCTGATTTAACTTTCTTAAATGCAGGCATTCCGTATATAGCTTTGGGCGGTAATTCCTTTCGTTTCAATGTGGGGGATGTATTGCCTGGGCAGTGTGCGAGTTTTTTAATCAGCACGTTTCTCTCTTGTAATGTGCCTATTGGGCAGATACATTGTGTAACTGCACAGGTATTCCCAACTACAATTTGCACAGGATATGGCCCCTCAAATTTTACTGATGTAGATTGTCGGCCTAATATCGGAAGCTACGACCCTAATGCTAAAACAGCCTTACCGACAGGTCAAGGTACTGAGCACTATATTTTGGCTGGCACAGAACTGACCTATCAAATCCGTTTTCAAAATACGGGAACAGATACGGCATATAATGTAATAGTCCGGGATACTTTAGTGGATAAGTTCGAGCTTTCAAGCCTACAACTTGGTGTAAGTAGTCACTCATATACGCATAATTTTTATGGCCAACGTATATTGAAACTGAGTTTTGACGACATAAAATTGCCGCCAGTAGGTGTAAATGAAGCTGCATCGATTGGTTATTTTGAATTTAGGGTAAAACTTAAGGACGATTTGCCAGTGCAGGATTTGATTGAAAACCAAGCCTTTGTTTATTTTGATAATAACTTGCCAGTTGCTACCAATATATATTACCATACTATTGGAACGCCTGCTAATGAATCTTTTCAAACTGTCCATATATGTCTCGGCGACAGCTATGATTTTAATGGTGAGAATCTAACCCAGTCTGGTGATTATACGACTGTATTTTTAGCATCTAATGGAGGTGATAGCACAGTTCATTTGAGCTTGTTTGTACACCCGCCAGTTGTCACTGAAATTGTGGCGCAAATATGTGAAGGCGAAACTTATGTTTTCGATAACCAAACACTTGAACAATCAGGGGAATATACTGCGCAATTTAATACTGTAAATGGGTGTGATAGCACAGTTGTATTAATGCTCAATATTGTTGATAATATTGTAATGGACATAAATGGAACAATTTGTTCAGGAGAAAACTATATCTTTAATAATGAGCCGCTAACAGAAAGTGGTACTTACACTGCTACCTTCACCTCAACAGGTGGTTGTGACAGCATCGTAACGCTTACGTTAAGGGTGGTGTTTCCGGTTTTTGTCGAACAGGTAATAAATATCTGCGATGGGGAATCCGTTCAAATTGGTGATCAGATTATCAGTGTTGCAGATACAATTGTTGAGGAGATGAGCACATGGTATGGTTGCGACAGTACCCACACGACAATTGTAAATGTGCTGCCTTTGCCTCAGCCAAGTTCTTTCGAAACTGCCATCTGTTTTGGCGAAACATATGATTTTAACGGACAGATAATCACCTCACCTGGCAATTATGAGGGTGTTTTTGAAACAGCCAATGGTTGTGACAGCATAGTGACGCTTATGCTCAATGTTTATCCGCAAAATCCAGTAACAAATATTGAGCATGAAGTAATTCAAGGAACCTTGTTTCAAGGGATTTTGATAACCTCTGACACCACAATCGAGACGCTTTTGACAGATATGAACGATTGCGACAGCCTCATAAATCATCATTTTACAGTATTGCCGAATGCGGTACATGACATTTTATGGGAGAAACAATTTGAGGTATTTCCCAACCCAACTAGTAGGGCATTTTATATTCGGTTTAATCTTGGCCAAGTTAGTATTGTAAAACTTAAACTGCTGGATGTTGTGGGAAGATACATGCCTGTGCCATGGGAGGCATCTATCTACGGGCCGGGTGAACATTTGGTTAAATTGGAAATCAATGATTTACCATCCGGCCTTTATTTTGTTGAGTTTCAAACCAATGACTGCAAACAATCTGCGAAATTGGTTGTGAATTAATCACAGAAATTAATAATTAGATTCAATAAGAATGCATTGGATTATTATTAACTAATTGATTGTCATGTTCATTGAAACTCATATTTCGCTTCCAAAAAACATTCAATGAAGTTTTTATTTGAAAGTATAAGTGGAATAGAATATAAGCTTATCATTTAAGAAGATATTCAGCATATTATTATGAGCGGGGCGCTTTACTCGGAAAGTGCCACCGCTACACCTTAATGCCTACATTTCGCAGACTGCCAATTGGCATTCACTTGCCCCAGCTTTGGGTTGCCATAGGTATATTTTGCGGAGCTTATAGTTGATAGCCACCTTGTATTCTTTTAAAAATTGGATGCCAAGAATGCCATGCAGTGCTATAGGTAGTTCCTTGCTCACGGCTTGCAAGTCTGTTAGGATTACTTCCAGTTTTTCCAGTCTATGGTCTCCCAGACTCACATCATGGATATAACCTTTTTCCTGCCTGATTACTTGTTGTGAAAGTCCTGCAAGCTTTAAATGTCCAATTGGTTCAAATTGTTGAAGGTCTAGCATTTCGGGTTGTAGGATATTGCGTTCAGAGCCTGAGTCAATGCCCATGCGCACTAGCTTGTCACCTAGCTTCATTTCAAGGTATGGAATATGGCCACTCATTTTAAAGTCAAATGCATCGGCAGATGTATAAGGGCTGTCGGCGCTACGCCTTCCGTTATTTTTTAATTTGAAGAGCATGATTTGCTGACTTTGAAAATCAATTTGAAGTTCATAGTTCTTCAGAACATTGTATCCGAGTATACCAGCAATGGGCATTTTTTTCAATTTTTCTAAAGCGCTTAAATCTAGCACTAGCGCCATATCCTTGGCAATATTGACACCAGCAATTTCGATTCGATATGCAACTAGGTGTTGCACGTTGAGTACTTGTCCGTAAAGTCCCATAACTTCCGAATGTTCGTCCTTGCCTTCGTAATAGGCGCTGTTAAGAATGAGGTCGGAAGAGCCAGTGTCAAAGAGAAAAATCCCTACCTGATTATTGACGGCTGCTTGCACGAGCATGGTATTTCCTACCAATTGGAATGGAGTGGAAATAGGGTCATCGGCTGCTAGTAGTGATTTGCTCGTTGTCAATAACAGCAAAACAAAAAAAAGAAATTTAACTATCGCTTCCGTAAAGGCAAAAGCCTTCAAGGCAAGCTGGTTGACGAATGTGTATCCAACTTTCATCTTCGGGTGATTTTAATACATTTATGGGCTAACTCTTCGAAGAATAAACCGAAATAATATGCCTTATTGGCTAATACAAAGGAACTTCTAATAAAGACATGCCACAACAGCCGGTTTTAAAAAGCAAGGTAGTCCGGGTAGGGAAATATGGGTCCAGTTTAAAAGTGGCAGGTAGTCCGGCTGAAAGCTTATTAATAAAGTATAAAAGTGTTAATAATCAGATTTTTTCTACACTATTGTTTGTTGATAAAAAGATATAAGGTTGATTATATTCAGTGCAAATTTTGAGATAATTCGATTATAAAAGAGCTGCACATACCGCTTACTATTTCCAATAATTTCTCATTAAATCTTCAACCCATTCGGGTTGGGTAATGGGGCCTTTGGGTTGGAATTCTTTAAAAACAGGCTTAATATCCAATATTGGTGTGCCATTAATGGCGTCAAGATATTTTACTTTGAGTGTACGTCCTCTATGTTCCAACAACTCAACGGTACAAAGTCCAATGCGATTGGGACGGTCTTTTTTTCGCTGCCCGAATATTCCCATGAGCGGATATTCTGAATTTCCACGGGGATGCCCTTTAAAAACGATAGTGGAATCTGCTACCTTGTCGAAACTGTAGATGATTTCCAAATGGGAAAATGCCGAGATATTTTCTAAGGCGGCTGTTGGGATTTGCGGAGCCAATTCAAGCTCAGAAATTATGGTTTCCCAATGGTCATCTATTGGTTCTTGCCTCGTGTTTTTTACAAAGGCAATCGGCTGAAGGAGGATTTGCATGTGGATGAATTTTGAAAATGAGATAATGGGCCAAAATTAGTTTGGTGATGGATTCAATGGTGGGGTTTATTATGAACAACTGCTTTGGTAAGGATATTTCCCCATTTAATTGTTAAATCAATAGGAATAAGAACCTCGCTAACTACTTGATTATGTATTGATTGTGTTTTATTGAAAATGGCATGCTAAGCTGTTTTACCAAGCAAATTTTTTCCAATGATTTCTTTGTAAATACGAGGAACAAATCTTTACCTTTGGCGTAACTTATCTGACTTTTGACTTTCTGTACGATGTAGAATCTTTGTAAAGAAAATTGTTTAGTAAACTTTTTATCATTTGGGGTCCATTCAAATACTAGAACCTTTTTAGGAAATTGAAATGATTCATTTTGATTGAATATTTTCTGAAGTTCTACTAAACTCTGCTTGTCTAGCTACATCTCTCACTCCAACCTCTTACAGAAGGTTTCAAACCGATTTAGATAAAAATTTAATAATCAAATTATTCTGTTTGACCACTATGGTCAAATGGGATTTCTGTGACCATAAAACATTGAAAATGAAAATCATTCTAATTTACCTAACCCGAATGTTAGCTGTATTCATCGCAATTGGATGCTTGCAGACTACACAGATGTTTGCACAGTCAAAAAGCATCAACCTTGGCTTAGAGGCTGACCCAGCTGATGCTAGTAGCAACTACCAAATTAAAAGCCCCAACTTGGGGAGCTTCAGCCCTAGCCCTACCTTCTCAGAAAAAGGTAAAGGCAACGAAAAAATGCTTGTCATGGGCTGCGACTTGACAACTTATCAATCTGCGACCCTTATAGGTCCTGGTGATTTTCCTTACACAAGTCCGGGCACAGGTGTCACCGTAAGTGTCAGCACCGATGTCACAACTATATCAAACACCACCTATTCCTGTGACGGAAATTCTTTCGCATGTTCGAACCCCGCTTGGTGGCTAAATTCCGCTTCCCAATCCATTGTCCTAACTTTTTCTGCACCAGTTACCGATTTTTCAGTAGTAGTCAACGGTACGAATCAGGATGAATTATTCACTTTCACCGCTGCAACTGGAACTATCAGCTTGGACAATTTTTGTACAGCTTCTTTTGCTGTAACTGGAGGTGGAAACCAATTGGTAGATAATGTTTCTACGACAACAGGAACTTTGATAACTGTACTTAACCCTACTGGTTCCACCCAGTACACCATCACCCATAATGGAGTTGGGGCAGGCTCGAGGATTACTCTGTTGGATTGTTTTCAAAACGAGCCAGGCTGCGTCAACCCTTTCGTCAGTTTGCCAGCCAATGGTGCTTCAACTGTTGCCTGCCTAGCATTGGCTACCCAGCCGACCCCACCAAATGGCACTGATCAGGATGGCAACTCCGTTAGCCCATCTTCTGGTCCTACTATAACGGATAACCCAAATCCCCTTTCCTGTGAAGGTACAAGAACCTACACTTGGACTTATATGGACTGCGAGGGGACTGAATATTTTTGGAGCTACGTCTATACCATCGAGCGCAATCCGTTTACGATTACTACGCCAAACGGCGCTTCGACAGTATCCTGCCATACGCTAGCCACCCAGCCTACGCCGCCCACGGTGATGAGCGATTGCGGAGAAACATTGACGCCAACAGGCCCGGCCGTTACCGAAAACCCAGCTCCTTTGTTCTGTAACGGTACACGAACCTACACTTGGACTTACACGGATTGCGCCGGTAACTCTGCCCAATGGAGCTACGTCTATACCATCGATAGGAATCCCTTCACGATTACAACGCCAAATGGTGCTTCCACAATTAGTTGTCTGAGTCAAGCTGTCGATCCTGCACCGCCTACTGTATTGAGCGATTGTGGAGAAACCTTGAATCCAGCAGGCCCTTTTGTCTTTGACAATCCCAATCCTGCCGTCTGTGAAGGTACCCGTACCTTTACCTATACTTACACTGACTGTGAAGGCAATACGGCCGATTGGAGCTACGTCTATACCATTGAGCGCAATCCGTTCACGATTACCACGCCAAATGGCGCATCCACAGTTAGCTGCCTGAGTCAAGCGACAGCGCCGATGCCACCAACCGTGGTGAGTGATTGCGGGGAAACCTTGAACCCAACTGGCCCCTTTTTCTCTGACAACCCCAACCCATTAAGTTGCGAAGGCACTCGCACCTATACTTATACTTACACGGATTGCGAAGGCAATACAGCCGATTGGAGTTATGTCTATACCATTGAGAGAAACCCATTTACAACTCCGGCAAATGGATCGGCAACGGTGAATTGCGTCAGCGAAGCAACGCCACCAACCCTGCCGATGGTGACTAGTGACTGTGGTGAAACACTGGCGCCGAGCGCCCCGGTCATTACCGACAGTCCCAGCACGATTGATTGCGGCGGCTCAAGAACCTACAGTTACACCTACACGGATTGCGAAGGCAATACTGATACATGGAGTTTTGTTTATACCATCAGTCCGATTGGTGGTGTAATAAAACCAGCTGATGGTGCTTCGACAGTGCCTTGCGTTTCACAAGCTGTGGAGCCTACACCACCGACTGTGACCAACAATTGTGGTGTCGTTTTGGATCCTGATGAAATGATCGTGACAGATGCACCAGACCCCATCACTTGCGAAGGGACTCGCACTTACACTTGGAACTATTTCGATTGTGATGAAAATGAGTTTTTCTGGAACTACGTCTATACCATCCAGCGAAACCCGATTTCCTTGCCAGCCGATGGTGCCTCAACGGTAACCTGCGCAAGTGCTGCCACCACGCCAACTCCTCCAACTGTGATGGGGGATTGTGGTGAAACACTGATGCCAACTGGCCCCATTGTCACCGACGACCCCAATCCAATAACTTGTAATGGCACAAGAACCTATGCTTATACTTACACGGATTGTACTGGTAATTCTGCCACATGGAATTATGTTTACACTGTTAGCCCAACGGGCGGGATAACACTCCCACCAGACGGTGAAGAAACGGTAAATTGCGTCAGCGAAATTACCGCACCAATGCCACCTACTGGAATGGGCGATTGTGGTGAAATGATACCACCAAGCGGCCCAACCATCACTGATGAGCCTAACCCGCTCAGTTGCAGTGGAACCCGCACTTATACCTATACTTATACGGACTGTGCTGGTGGTACTGCCACATGGAACTATGTTTATACTGTTAATCCAACGGGAGGGTATTCATTGCCGCCGGATGGTGCTTCAACAGTGTCTTGCCCAGCATTGGCCACCATGCCAACGCCGCCAACCGTGATGGATGTTTGTGGGAATATTGTGGAACATGGGGGTGTAGAGATTACCGAAAACCCAGACCCCGTGACCTGCGAAGGCACGATTACCTATTCATGGAATTATTCCGATTGTCTGGAAAATATCTCGGTTTGGTCATATACCTACACCATCGAGCGGAATCCATTTACCATCAGCACGCCGAATGGTGCTTCGACAATTGCCTGTCTTGCGCAAGCAATCCAACCAGCGCCGCCTACGGTGATGAGTGATTGCGGTGAAACGTTGACACCGACCGGTCCGGTCGTTACCGACAGCCCGAACCCAGTTACCTGTGAGGGCACTCGAACCTACACGTACACTTACACAGATTGCGAAGGAAATCAGGCTTCTTGGAGCTTTGTTTATACCATTGAGCGGAACCCATTCACCATCAGCACGCCAAACGGTGCTTCGACGGTCGCTTGTCCTACATTGGCGACCCAGCCAACGCCACCGACGGTGATGAGCGATTGTGGTGAAACGCTGACGCCTTCAGGCCCAGTTGTTACTGAGAATCCAAACCCGCTGATATGTGAAGGCACTCGAACTTATACGTACACTTACACGGATTGCGAAGGAAATCAGGCTACTTGGAGCTATGTCTATACCATCGAGCTGCCCCCTTTTACCATCAATACGCCAAACGGTGCTTCAACCGTTGCTTGCCCAGACCAGGCTACTGAGCCGGCTCCACCCACGGTAATGAGTAATTGCGGTGAACCAATTTACCCGACAGGTCCATTTGTTACGGAAAACCCATCCCCGCTGTCATGTGAAGGCACTCGAACTTACACGTATGTTTTCACAGATTGTGCCGGGCATCAGGCTTCCTGGGACTTTGTCTACACGATTGAGCGGAATGATTTCAGTTTGCCTGCTAACGATTCTTCAACTGTTGCTTGCGTTGCACTCGCTGTATATCCAACCTTGCCAACTGTTCAAAGCAATTGTGGGGAAACACTGATGCCGACTGATCTGGTCATTGTCGATAATCCGAACCCACTTATTTGCGGAGGTACTCGCACCTATATTTACACTTACACAGACTGTGAAGGCAATTCACATGATTGGATGTATAAATACACCATTACGCCATCGACATTTATGGTGCCAGCAGATGGTGCATCCACGGTGTCGTGTCCTTCCATGGTTACAACACCAACGCCCCCAGTCGTGAGCGATGGTTGTGGAAATCCTACCACGCCGACTGGTCCTGTGATCACGATGAACCCTGAGCCACTTTCCTGCGAAGGAACTGTGACCTACACTTATACCTACGTCGATTGTTCAGGGAATATGGTTCCTTGGAACTATATCTACACCATTGAAAGGAATGATTTCTCGGTGCCACAGAATGGCAGTGCAACAGTTTCCTGCGTTGCGCAAGCGACAACTCCTACGCCTCCCGCCGTTCAAAGTGATTGTGGTGAAACGCTGACGCCGACTGGCCCTGTCGTCACGGATAATCCAAACCCGCTGCTCTGTGGCGGTACCCGGACTTACACTTGGACTTACACGGATTGCGAGGGCAATACCCACAATTGGAGCTTTGTTTACACGGTCACGCCAGTGCCGTTTGTTGTACCAGCCAATGGAGCAGCAACAGTGGCTTGCCCAGCTTTGGCCACCCAGCCTACGCCGCCAGTGGTGAATGATGCTTGTGGCAACCCGACCACGCCAACTGGCCCGGTCATCACCAATAACCCGAACCCGCTGTCTTGCGAAGGCACTCGCACTTACACCTGGACTTATACCGATTGTGCTGGAAACATGACGCCTTGGAGCTTTGTCTATACCATTGAGCGTGAGCCATTTACTGTCCCAGCGAATGGTGCTGCCACGGTTGCTTGTCTTGCTTTGGTGACAACTCCGACGCCGCCAACCGTGATGAGCAACTGCGGGGAAACCTTGCCAACGCCAACTCCAGTCATCACAGACAGCCCGAACCCGCTGACCTGCGAAGGCACTCGGACGTATGCCTACACCTACACGGATTGCGAAGGAAATCAGGCGACGTGGAGCTACGTGTACACGATTGAGCGGGAGCCATTCACGATTTCCACCCCGAACGGTGCGTCCACCGTGGCCTGCCCTGCGCTGGCAGTTGCGCCTACGCCGCCTGTCGTGATGAGCGATTGTGGGGAAACATTGCCAACGCCAACGCCAGTCATTACCAATATTCCGAACCCACTGACTTGTGAAGGCGCTCGGACTTACGCCTACACTTACACGGATTGCGAAGGAAACACAGCGACTTGGAGCTACGCTTACACGATTGAGCGGGAGCCATTTACTATTCCGGCGAATGGTGCTGCCACGGTTGCCTGCCCAGCAAATGCGACACAACCCACGCCACCAACAGTACAGAGCAACTGCGGTGAAGTGTTGACTCCAACTGGCCCGGTCATCACCAACAACCCCAACCCGCTAACATGCGAAGGTACCCGCACTTATGCTTGGACGTACACCGATTGTGAAGGCAATACGGCCACTTGGAGTTTTGTCTATACCATCGAACGGGAGCCGTTTGCGATTAGCACTCCTAATGGTGCTGCAACTGTGGCTTGCCCTAACCAAACGGATGTGCAGCCAACGCCTCCTGTGGTGACGAGCAACTGCGGTGAAGTGCTAACCCCTGTGGTCACTTCTACTGCAAAACCGGGCTGTGAAGGCAACCGAAATTGGATTTTCACTTACACGGATTGCGAGGGCAATACGGCGACTTGGGTCTTTATCTACACGGTTGAGTACCAAGATTTTAGCATCCCTGCGAGTGAGGTAGTTAGCGTAGGTTGCCCAATAAATGTGGTTCAGCCAGTGCCACCTGCTGTTATCGACAATTGTGGAAAAGAGTTGACGGCTATGGGGCCTGTCATTACTACTACAAACAATGCAAGTGGTTGTGAAGGCAGCAGGAAGTATGAGTGGACGTATAAAGATTGCGAAGGGAACAGTCATGTTTGGAGCAAAACTTTCAACATCGAGTACGATGGCGACTTCTTTGTTTATCCTGACGGCGAAACGGCAGTCGGTTGTCTTTCTTATGCTGAATTCCCCCCCGTACCACCAACTGTTTATGGCACTTGCGGGGAGGTTGCCCATGTTTCTGGCCCAACGATTACCGAAAGCGTTGACCCAAGTGGCTGCAGCGGTACCCGTAAATTCACTTTCATTTATACAGATTGTGGCGGCCACAGCCATCCGTGGAGCTTTACCTACCATGCCGAAGATACAGAGCCTCCGGTAGGAACCTGCCCAGATGGATTGGTGGATGTTGTCAATCTAAGCTGCATTGATGATGTACCATGCCCAGATGATTATGATTTCAGTTCTAAAATTAATGAGTTGATTGCCGCTGGTGGCATTTATGATGTATGCAGTGGTAACAATATCAAAGTTGAACTGGACAGTTGGTCTAGCTTGTGGCAATGCACTGACCTTTTGGGTGATGGGGTTTATACATTTGGTCGTACTTTCTATTTCCGGATTGCAGACCAGTGCGGTAATGAAATGCCAAGTCTCTGCAGTGTGACTTATTCTGGCAAATGCCTCCCGCTACAAACGTTCACACAAAGCGAATGGGGTAATGAGGGTGATGCTCCTCATGTGCTAACACCCAGTGATACGACTGACCTGCAAACCATTACAGGTTTATTGAGTGAACTAGGCCCACTCAAAATTGGAGGCAGCCATCGCTCCTTGACCTTGACTGATGCACAGTGTTTGATGAATTTGCTGCCAAGTGCTGGCAATCCAACCACACTGAGCAATTGTCATCAAACCAATTGTAGTGGTTGCAACCCAGCTGGTCCTTCGGGCTTAAAAAACAGCATGGCTGCCAACACCATTGCTTTGATACTTAACATGCGCTACAATGTCAAGTACAATGAATTGACGATGACTGAAATCCGGAATCAAAGCCTTGGTTGTATTGATATTGACCAAAACATAAAGACCTGTACTGATAATGGGGATTGTGAGCTTCAGCTATTTGAGACCAATGGTGTACAACATGTTTTCCCTTACACAATAGGTGGCCTGCTTGACTTGGCAAACCTGTTTTTGGATGGTGATTTGGCATTGACGCCAGGAGCTAAATTGGTCTATGCAAGTGCAATTAACAGCACTTTGGTTCGGGTAAATGCTTTCTGGCATGACGCAGAGGCACAGACTAACTGTCAGCAAGATGCTGGCATGCCATTCACGGCTGACAATGCTGGCGATAAAGCTTTGCCAAACAATCCAGTCCTGGTGGGCAACCAAACATTCAGCTTGTCGCCGAATCCAGCTAGCAGTGAAGTCAATATTAAACTGACAGGTTTGGTAGATGGAGAGATGGTGACTTTTGAGCTTTTCAACCAACTTGGCCAACGGGTTATGCAAATTGAGTTCGGGAAAGTCCAGTTCCTGAATGAGCGAATTGACTTGAGTGGGATAAAAAGCGGACTTTACATCGTAAGCCTAAAAGCTGGAGCCAATCATTTTGAAGAAAAACTAGTGATAGGTAATGGCAAACATTAGGCAATTATTCTGCCCAAATTATCGGTCAGTTTTATATTAATTTAATTTCAATTTTTTGTAAAAAACAGAAGACGGCTACCCCAAATTGGAATTAGCCGTCTTTTGTTTTTACGTAAGTGTATAGCACCCAAATACTTTGTTAAATCAGTCATCATGCATATGGTAAGACAAAGTTTGATGAAAAAAAATCATTTGTCAGGAACTACCCAAAACTGGATAAAATCCAATTTTTAAAGAAATGAGTGCTTTGGGTTAGGTGGTTAATTCTGGTTTTATTCCAATCTTTGAGCCCGAAAAGCACTAGAGTGATGCCGAAAACTTGTCCATTTTGACTGCACTTGCCCAGAATTTCTACTGAAAATTGCTTCGGCAATTATTGGTTCTATATTCCAAAACTGATTTATGACCCTTGAATTGGGCATTTTACTAATTGCCCCATGGGTTCATTTACCCTAACAACCACTAATCAAAACTTGATGCCCAGTCATAAACAATCTTCCCAACATAAAACTTTATTTATTATGAATCTAAAAATTCGTACACAGTTTGTCTTGTGTGCAATGCTTTTGCTATTCTTGAGTACAGAGGATTTTGCACAAATTTCTATCACAAGTCCTGCGTTCTCAGTTACAGAAGATTTTAGTACCCTAGCCTCTTCGGGCACTTCATCTACGGTGCCTACAGGCTGGGCATTCCTAGAAACGGGTACAAATGCGAATACAATTTACACTGCCGGTACCGGTAGTAGCAATGCTGGTGATACATACAGTTTCGGCTTATCGGGCGACTCTGAGCGTGCCTTTGGAGGCTTGCAGAGTGGTTCCTTGACCCCAACAATTGGTGTTTCCTTCACCAATAATTCGGGAAACACCATCAATAGTTTTGATATTACCTACACTGGTGAGACATGGAGAGTAGGAGGGAGCAACCGTTCTGATGGAATCCAATTTCAGTACAGTACCAATGCTACCTCATTGAATACAGGTACTTGGACATCAGTAGCGGCCTTGGATTACTTCAACCCTGGCTTTCCTACTTCGCCACAGTCCGGTTCCATGATACATTCAGCACTGATTTCTTCAACAATTTCAGGCTTGAGCATTGCGAACGGTACCACTTTCTGGCTTAGGTGGATAAGTGTAGATGTAAGTGGTTCGGATGACGGTCTCGCAGTGGATGATTTTACCCTCTCGAATATTGTGGTTCCTGGCCCATGCTCCAGTATTACGACGCTTACCTGCGATGTACCTGTCACTGCAAGCCTTTCTGGCTCCGGCTCTTGGAATGTAAATGCGTGTGGGTTCTCTACACCTGGTTCAGAAATGGTTTACAGTTTTACCCCAACCAATACTGGGTTGCACAGCCTACAAGTAAATTCTGCCAGTGGAGATTATATAGACTATTTTTACAAAGCCGCTGCCGATGGGTGTTCCTCTACCGGATGGACCTGCATTGCCGATAATATCGGCACTGGGTCAGTCATATTTGGTTCATTGACTGCTGGGGTAGAGTACTATATTTTGCTGGATGCTGAAACTACGGCCGCTTCCACTCAAAATTTCCAGATTAATTGCGCAGCCATTTCACCTCCTGCCAATGACCACTGTGAAGATGCCATTACGCTTCCTGCTGCTACAGCTACCTACTGCGGAACTACGATTGGTGCAGATGCTGATACGCCTAACGGTGGTGCTAACTGTGGTACGAGTGCAGATGCAGATGGCTCAGGAGTTTGGTATACCTTCCAAGGTGATGGCCAGGCTTGGGACTTTTTCTTCCCACAAATTGGGGAAGATTGGGATCCAGAAGTGAATGTATATTCGGGCTCCTGCGGCAATTATACCTGTGTGACAGGGGACGATGATAGTGGTGGCGGCTTGAGCGCCCAATTTACGGTGAACACGGTTTCTGGCACTACCTACTTCGTTTATGTGCACCCTGCATGTGGCGAGGAAGGCTGTGGCGTTTCAGATTTTTGCTTTGATGTAAGCGTACCTACCACGCCTGTAGTGCTGACCTGCCCAACCAACCAAACTGAATCTGCATGCCTTTCGCAGGATACTATCAATGCACATTTTGCCCTGTGGTTGGCTACGGCTTCAGGCACTGGTGGCTGCAATGGCGTTTTGACTAACAACAATACTGGTGCGCCTTCTGCATGTGGTGGTTTCACTACAGTAACTTTCACTTACACAAGTGAGTGTGCTCCTACCACAACAACTTGTCAAGCTACTTTCACAGTAACTGCTCCACCTTCGGTTGTTCTGACTTGCCCTGTCAATACAACAGTAGCCTCTTGTCAAACCCAGGCAGGAGTGGATGCCCAATTTGCGGCATGGCTTGCTACCGCTTCCGGCAGTGGTGGTTGCAATGGTGTTTTGTTGAACAACAGCACGGGCGCTCCTTCTGCCTGTGGTGGCTCCACAACAGTTACCTTCACCTACACTAGTTCCTGTGCTCCAACCACAACTACTTGCCAAGCTACTTTCACAGTAACTGCCCCATCTTCGGTTGTTTTAACTTGCCCTGTAAACACTACAGTTGCCGCATGCCAAACACAAGCTGACGTGGATGCGGCATTTACAGCTTGGCTTGCTACCGCTTCTGGCAGTGGTGGTTGCGATGGTGTTTTGTCAAATAATAATATAGGTGCACCCTCGGCAGGTGGTGGTTCTACTACGGTGACTTTCACCTACACGAGCAGTTGTGCACCAATGACGACAACCTGCCAAGCGACTTTTACCGTTACGGGAGCACCTCCAGTAGTTTTGACTTGCCCTACAAACACCACTACGGCTGCTTGCCAGACACAGGCCGATGTAGATACGCAGTTTGCTGCTTGGTTGGCAACTGCCTCTGGCAGTGGCGGTTGTAACGGTGTTTTGTCAAACAACAACATAGGTGCACCTGCTGCGTGCGGTGGTTCTACTACGGTGACTTTTACCTACACAAGCTCTGTTGATCCAATGACAACGACTTGTCAAGCAACGTTCACCGTGGCAGCAAGCACGACACCTACTGTCAATTGCCCAGTGGCTACCACTGTCAGTGCATGTTTGACTCAGGCTCAGTTGGATGCTGCGTATGCAGCTTGGCTGGCCTCGGCCTCAGTATCAGACGGCTGTGGTGGCGGCACAATTACCAACAATGCCCCAGCAGCACCTGCGATCTGCAACCCAAATGCAAATACCATCACGGTAACTTTCACTTATTCTGGTGGCGCTTGCCAAACAGTACCTGTGACCTGTACTTCTACTTTCACAGTACCAGCTTATTCAGATTTCACAGTACCAGCCAATGGTGCTTCCCAAGTGGCTTGTCCATCACAAATTACCCAACCTACACCGCCAGCGGTGTTGGATGCCTGTGGCAAAACGTTGACGCCGACAGGTCCTGTTGTTGTGAACAACCCGAATCCAATCGCTTGTGAAGGAACCCGGACTTACACTTGGACCTACACAGATTGCGCTGGCCACAGCCACCCATGGAGCCATGTGGTAACGGTAGAGCGCCAACCATTTGGGGTACCTGCTAATAGTGGTGCTACGGTGGCTTGCCCTGATCAAACTGATGTACAGCCAATACCTCCTGTGGTGCTTAGCAACTGCGGCGAAGTGCTTGCTCCGGTCATTACTAGCACCCCAAAACCTGGTTGTGAAGGCAACCGTAACTGGGTTTTCACCTACACAGACTGCGAAGGCAATACAGCTACTTGGACCTTTATCTACACTGTAGAATTCCTTGATTTCACGGTACCTGCCAACGAAACTGTCAATTTGGATTGCCCAGTGGAAGTGGTTGTACCAACGCCACCAAGTGTCATGGACAATTGTGGTAAAACATTGGTGCCGACTGGCCCAGTCATTACTTCCACTGATAACGCTAATGGTTGCGAAAGTAGCCGTAGTTATGCTTGGACTTACAAGGATTGTGAGGGAAACACTCACATTTGGAGCAAGACTTTCAATTTTGGTTACTCTTCCGATTTCTTTGTTTATCCCGATGGTGAGGTGAACGTAGGATGCCTTTCCTATGCTGAGACAGGCCCAATCCCTCCGACAATTTACAGCAGCTGTGGTGAAGAAATCAGTTTCACTGGTCCATTTGTTACTGAAACGATAGATGCAAACGGTTGCAGCGGCGTACGCAAGTTTACCTTCATTTATACGGATTGCGGTGGCCACAGCCATCCTTGGAACTTCACTTACTACGCCAACGACAATGAGCCACCAGTCGGCAACTGTGCCAACGTGGACGTAACCGACCTTGATTGTATCGAAGATGTACCATGCCCTGGCGATTACGATTTCTCAGACAAGATTCATGAAATGATTGCCACTGGCAATATTTATGATGTATGCAGTGGTGACAATATCAACGTGGAATTGGACAGCTGGTCGGCACTTTGGCAGTGCAGTGATCCAGATGGGGATGGCATCTACACATTTGGCCGCACATTCTACTTCCGTATTTCTGACCAATGCGGCAACGAAATGCCAAGCCTCTGTGGCGTAACCTACTCAGGCCAATGCCTCCCAATGGAAACTTTCCTGCAATCTGAATGGGGCAATGAAGGCGACCTGCCAAGCGATGCAACGCCAAGCGACACTACTGACTTGGAAACCATTACGAAGCTTTTACAGCAAGGCCCACTGACAATTGGCGGTAGCAATCGCTCACTGACGCTTACCGATGCACAATGCTTGATGAACCTTGTGCCAGGCGTTGGCAACCCAACGATTTTGGGTAATTGTATCCAAACAAACTGTAATGGTTGTAACCCTGCTGGCCCTATCGGCATGAAGAACACACTGGCCACAAATACCATTTCGCTGATTCTCAACATGCGCTTTAATGTGCAGTACCATGATTTAGCGATGGCTGATATTCGCAATCAAGGCTTGGGCTGCATCGATATTGATGACAACATCAAGACCTGTGATGCCAATGGCGATTGCGAGCTGCGAATCTTCGAGATGAATGGTACTGAGCATGTGTTCCCCTACACAATGGGTGGACTTTTGGCATTGTCCAACCTTTACCTTGATGGCAACCTGTCATTGAGTCCTGGATTCAATTTAGTCTATGCTGCAGCCATTAACATTTCTGTAGTGAATGTGAATGCTTACTGGCACGATGGCATGACACCAACCTCGTGTCCTCAAGCAGCTGGTATGCCTTTCACTGCGGACAATACAGGCAGCAAATTGCAGCCAACCACGAAACCACAGGTGAAAGCGGATAAAGTGTTCAGCTTAGCGCCAAACCCTGCTGGTAGCGAAGTCACTTTCAGACTTGCAGAGATGGCAGAAGCTATGCCTGTGACTGTGGAAATCTATAGCAGCCTTGGCCAATTGATGTTCAGTAAGGACTTGGGGCAGGTATCTACTATCTCCCAACGTATTGATGTTAGCGGCTTCAACACTGGTCTTTATTTTGTAAGTGTGAAAGCTGGAGGAGATCGTATGGAACAAAAGCTTGTGATTGCGAGAAATTAAGATTTAGTTTCTTTATACTAAATTTTCAAAAGAAAATTGACAGGTGCGGTGGGCAGCCTTTGGGTTGCCCACCGCTTTTTTATTCATGAAATTGGGTTTTAAATCATGAAACGGCTTGCCATTTTTAATGAATGCTGGCTTTGAGCATAAAATTTGTAGTAGAAAAGCATCACCGAGTTGCTTTCCCGATAAATCTACTTTCCAATCCCACTTTGGTTATGATTCTTTAATAAACCCAAGCAATGCAGTGCATTGGACAGTGCCTTGATTTGGATTAAAACTTACTGCAAATGAAATCCACGAAACTGATTTTGGCGGGCTGCTTAATTTTTATGTTGCCAATTGTTTCATTTTCACAAAAATTTTGGGAAATAAGTGCCTCCCCCGGCTTGATGAATTATTACGGCGACTTAACACCGCCACTGTTTACTGTTAAGGAAGTCAATTTTGGTGGGCAATTAAGTGTTCGAAGGTATTTTGACAGGGAGCATGCAATTCGAGTCAATATTTTGCACGGTAAACTAGCAGGAGACGATCATAATTTTGATAGAAACTACCTAAGGGGTAACAGCTTCGAAGGGCGTTTGACAGAGTTTGCTGTAATGGGAGAAATAGATTTTAAGGGACGGAAGCGTTTTTCTACAAGGCATGGGTATGAAAAAATGGCTTCACTATACCTGTTTGCTGGTGGCTCTGTTGCTTATTTTGACCCAACAGTACATTACGGCAACCCTGATAGCAAGGACAAGGATATTGATTATATAAAATGGCATATCGGCATGCCCATTGGCGGCGGGGTGAAAATTGATGTCAATGAGAAATTAGTCATTGGTCTGGAACTAAGCTATCGCTTCACCATTTCTGATTTTTTAGATGGAACACAAGCATCAGGAAATACCTATAAAAATGATTCCTATACTTTTGGAGGTGTTTCAGTAGGATACCGTCTGTTCGACAAGATGAAAGTGGCAGAAGAATCAACCCAAAAATAATTTCAGGTATACCTAATTAGGAAATGAATTTTTGATAAAAAGGAAAAACAATTTTCTTTCTTTGAACGAAAATTGAACGTTCTGCGTTTGCTGTTTACATCCTTAGACATATATCGAAGACTATGCAAGCGAATATCAAGAGAGTACACATCATAAGTAGGCATAATGAAGGCTGGGCTGTTAAAAAGCAAGGTGCTTCTCGTGCCCTGAAAGTCTATCCAACAAAAGATGATGCACTCTTCGGAGCATTTCCCTATTTGCAACTAGGATATGACCTTGTTATTCACAGGAAGGATGGTTCTGTTGAGCAGTACAAAAAGGCAGATGAAACTAGTAGGTTCGTGGATGCTAGTACTGGAAAAAAGCCAATAAATGGTCAGCAGAAACGGACCAACCAAAATACCAAGAGTGTAAAAAAATAGCATTTCCACCTATCTCCTTACTTTTTTAACAAAGGCTATCCCGAATGATAGCTGACGAACCATTACAACACCTCCCACTCAAAATGAGCAATTTCAACAAGAATGTTTTCATCAACTGTCCGTATGACGATGAATACCTGCCGTTGTTGAAATCTATGATTTTTACCATAAAGTCTTGCGGATTCAATCCTAGAATTGCCTTGGAGAGGTTTAATTCAGCGGAAGTCAGGTATCAAAAAATTAAGCAATTGATTGAGGAATCTTGTTATAGCATCCATGACCTCAGCAGAATAAAAGCAGCTAAGGCTGGTGACTATTTCCGATTGAACATGGCCTTGGAATTAGGAATGGACATTGGTTGTAGGGATTTCCATCCTGACCCGATTTTCCGGGAAAAAAAATTGCTGGTTTTAGAAGAGGAGCGTTACAGCGTCCAAAGAGGACTTTCTGATATATCCTTTGGCGATTGCAAATTTCATGATGGGAGCGAAGAAAAATTGATGAAATGTGTCAGGGATTGGTTTTATGAAAGTGGCAACAAAAAAATCAAGCCAGCCTCTGCAATTTGGGATGAGTTCAACGAATTCATGTCCAATCTTTTTGTTGATAAGACTGCTCAAGGCTACAGTCACGAGGAGATTGACCAGATTCTGGTTCCCGAATACATTGATTGGATTGATGAGCGATTCGGTGAAAAGTGAATTACTCAATTACGATAAACAAAAATGCCCGCCCCGGTAAACCGGGAGCGGGCTCCATCGTCATTGGTCTCAAGAAAAGAAAACTACTATTTTGGAACAAAGAAATCTGAAGGTATTAACCCCTGATAACTTTGCGATTACCATCAGAGAATTGAATAAGCCGGGCTTTTTCTGCCTTGGGCTTAACTACATTTTTCACAAAATCAAGCGCAGCATCCTTGGAGTTAAAATTCGCCACGATGAGGTAGGAATAGCCACCTTCAGGGAGTTTTTCATACACAACATTTCCAAATTGCCGGAATAGTGGATTCGTTTTGTCCATCGGATAAGTCGATGTAGCAATTTCAATGGCATAGCCGTCGAAAAGCGCAGGAAGACGCTTGTGTGGACGAACTGAAACGGGAGCAGGAGCCGTTTTTTTGACGGGGCTGCTGATGGATGCAAGTGTACTTTCTGGTTCGAAAGCCGTACCACCTTGACAAAAGACAGTGGTACAAAAAACCATCGCCAGAAATAAACAAATTATGCGGGAGGCAATCTTTTTCATGGAATTATAAATTTAATAATAATTAAATATGTAAAAATCATGCCAAGTTTTACCGATTGAAAATCAGTCTTAAGTGGCATTAACTTTACACTTCAGAGTAAATGCCCACTCGGGATTTCAGTACGAACAGACTTATAATCTTGTGAACGGTGGCTGTCCAATGAAAAAGACGAAGAAGAACCATCTTCATTGGAATCGGAAGCGTTGGATGGCTTTCCTGAGCCTACAGTGAAAAGTAGTAGCCCAAATGACAGGGCCATAAGACAAAATAGTGTAACAGTGTGTTCCATGCGAGCTTTGGTAAAATGTTCTGGATTATTGTTAGTATCAGTTTTCTTCCTAAAAACCAATGAGCTCGGCTGAGTTGTATGTTCAAATCACAATGACGTTGCAAACATAGACAAATTTAATATTTATATTTTAATCTTTTGATAACTTTTTTTGAAAAATATTTTTTCGAGTTCCTAACTTTAAGAAAAGGCTTATATTTGCACCCGCTTTTGAAAGAAAATAATTTATGTTGTTTTCACAAAAGTTAAAATACCCGTGTGGCGAAATTGGTAGACGCGCTACTTTGAGGGGGTAGTGTCCGCAAGGATGTGCTGGTTCAAATCCAGTCGCGGGTACCCACAGAAAGCGTAACGAGTTGAATCTGAACTTGTTGCGCTTTTTTCAAAAGACGAAAGGGCTACAGGTCAATCCTGTAACCCTTTCGTCTTTTGAAAACCTATTTTCTATTTAATCAATCACCAGTTTTTTTGTCAAAGCCATTTCATCATTCTCAACTTTGACAACATATATACCAGGATTTAAGTCCGATACATCCAAAAAAGTGCTTTGTTTGCCAGCACCTAAATTATCCAGTTTCTTACTTGACAATTGTTCTCCCAATAAGCTGAACAAAGACAAGCTGACGACTGAACCTTGAGCTAAATCAAAGTCAACATAGACCAAAGTATGAGCTGGGTTTGGGAAAATGGTCAGTGAATTTCGCTCTGAAATAACCTCTTTATCTTCAGAGATTATGCTAAAATCATCCTTGTTAAGTGATAAATGCATGATGTACTGGTCAGGAACTGTTGCACCAGAAGCAGTTAGTCCGGGAATATAGTCTTGTTGATAAATCAACTGAATATTGTCACCTGTAAAAGAAGGAATGGCTGGGAAAGCAGCCTCAACAAACTCTGGCAACTCAGTTACCTCTGGGTTGATTATGCCAAATGGTGCCGACCAAGTCTCTCCTCCATCTGCTGATTTTATGATAAAAATATGGCGGTAAGTATTGCCGCCGCTACCATCCGTAAAAAGTTCGTTGAAGGCCATGTAGACTAAAAAAATATTGCCATCTGCATCAATGGAGGCAGTAGGGAAACTGGCAAGGCCAGCATTGGTATACCGATAGTCACCAATACTACCGCCCAAGGTGATTTCCATGTCGCCATCCAGGTCTTCGGCACCTGCAATGGTGGTGAGGGTGCCCGATGATTCACTCCAATAACCAATGCCATTGGTTCCCAAATAAACTGATATGCTTGCATCTGCTGTATTGCCTGCTACATAAAGTTCCCCAAAAAATAGATGAACCATGCCTTGGTCGTCGATGACCAATGAACCGGCACCATCAGAGCTAAAAGTAGCCAATGGTTCAGGAGCATTATCATCTGGAGGGAGGTCAGATTCAGAGTAAGCTTCACCATTCCACTTGTCGAGCGGAAAATCATAAACAACATGTTTTTCCCATGTTTCACCATTGTCCGTGGATTTCATGACAAGGATGTCACCAAAAAGGCCCGTAATGGAGATTGCTACAGTCTCGCCCCTCGCCTCAATATTATAAGCTTCGGCCGGCATGGTCAAGTATTTTGAGCTATCGACACCAGGTAGTACCACATCTTGTTTGTCCCAAGTTTGACCACCATCTGTTGAGCGCCAGTAAAGTGGATGGTTGGTCATGCCCAAGTATTCAGATCCGCCAAAATCGGGATGAAGTGTAATACCGACTACATGGAGGCTATTTCCATCAGCCCCGCCAGCAGCAATTTTTGCCCAAACATTGCCGCCAGGCACATCTGAAGGTAGAATATGAGGTGTCCAAGTAGTTGCACCCAATGGCTTCGTGTAGGCAATGAGTTGCCACCCAGCAGATAGTGCTTTGTGTGAAATGACGACCTCGGTACCATTTTCCATAACAGTGTAAGAAGGGTATCCTGACCGGGTGCCTTCAACCTGTGCTGTAGGGTTAGGGCCCCAATCTGCTCCGTCGAAGTAATTGTAACCAGTGCCTCGGTCATCGAAATTGGGCTGAATAAATGACATCTGCCAAGCTGCGCCTATGGTTCCATCACTGGGTTCTCCAATCCGTCTGCCTAAGGAAGCAATGGTTTGAATGTCAAAATTTGTGCGGCCAATTTCTTTTTCCTGAACCCGAAATCCTGTAATGGCTGCGGGTATGTTAGGAGTGTTTTCACTGGAAACAGTTCCATCTGGTGCTGTGCTTAAAATGGCTTTTCCTTTTGTCGTGCCTGCATTTACAGGCAAATTCCGGTATTGGCCGAAAGCTGCCATTAAACAGGAAACTAGGAATGTAACAAGTAGTGTTCTTTTCATAAGTCTGCATTTTTATTGAAAAAATTAAAGAGGTAAGGTAGGCAAATTTCAAAGGCCAAAGGAAAATGGATGATGCAAAAGTTAGGACATTCAAAATTCTCCAAATATGCATGTAGATTTGCAGCTAGTGCAGACTCGTTTTTCAAATAAATAAACATAATTCCTGCATGCCTACCATTAAAGAAATCACTGACTATTTAGAATCCATTGCCCCAACCTCCTACCAAGAAAGTTACGATAATGCGGGCCTAATTACAGGCGATCCTAACTGGCAGGTAGAAGGCTTGCTTTGCACATTGGATGCTATAGAGGAGGTTATTGAAGAAGCAATCCACAAAGGTTGCAATCTGGTAGTGGCTCACCATCCCATTGTTTTCAAAGGGTTGAAACGGTTCAATGGACGGAACTACGTAGAGCGAACTGTCATCAAAGCGCTAAAGCACGATGTGGCCATTTATGCTATTCATACCAATCTTGACAATGTGCTTTACAAAGGCGTAAATGGCAAAATTGCCGAAAAGCTTGGCCTACAAAACGTTTCTATCCTTTCACCAAAAGCCGAGGTAGGTAATCCGGAGGTTGGTGCTGGCATAATTGGTGAATTGCCTAAACCTATGGGTGGCGCTGAGTTCCTGCTTTTTTTGAAAAAAAACATGCGGACGGGTTGTGTCCGCCACACACCGCTTCTTGGCCGGCCCATCAAGACCGTGGCACTTTGTGGCGGTTCCGGTAGCTTTCTTTTGCCAACAGCTATTGCGAAAAAAGCAGATGTGTACATCACGGGAGATTTCAAGTACCATGAGTTCTTCGATGCGGATGGCCACCTCGTCATTGCGGACATTGGTCACTACGAATCAGAGCAGTTTACAATTGATTTATTACATGAAATTATCTCTGAAAAATTTACTACTTTTGCACCCCTAAAAACAAACGTGAACACAAATCCTGTTCACTATCTTTAAAAAATTTGGGTTACGGTAATTTGGAAATACCTGTGATTAACCGTTGACCATTAACTATCAATATAATATGGCAGAATTGACCGTTGAGGAAAAACTCAAAAGCCTCTATGAACTGCAACTGATTGATTCTCAAATCAGTGAACTCCAAATCCTGAAAGGTGAGCTTCCGATGGAAGTACGTGACCTCGAAGACGAAATAGCTGGTTTGGAAACTCGCTTCCGTCGTTTGCAGGAGAACATGGAAGACCTGGAAGGCGAAGTAGGCCGCTACGAAGCCAATATTGCGGAATCAACCGCCTTGATTGCCCGCTACGAAAAGCAGTTGGAGAATGTGAAGAATAACCGGGAGTTCGAAGCCTTGACCAAAGAGGTGGAGATGCAACGCCTTGATATTCAGCTTTCTGAGAAAAAAATCAGGGAGTCAAAAGTGAATGTTGATGCCAAACAAGCTACCCTCACTTCCACGGAAGAGCGCCTGAATTCCAAAAAAGCTGACCTTGACCGCAAAAAAGTAGAACTTCAGGCAATCCAAGAAAAAACGGAAAAAGACGAGGAGAAGCTTCGCAAAAAAAGCGAAAAGGCTCGTAAGAAAATTGAGGAACGCTTGCTGAAAGCTTACACCAAAATCCGTGATTCCTACCGCAATGGCCTAGCTGTTGTGACTATTGAAAGGGATGCTTGCGGCGGTTGCTTCAACCAAGTGCCACCACAGCTTCAACTGGAGATTGGCATGCGGAAGAAAATCATGGCCTGCGAGCATTGCGGTCGCATCTTGGTAGATTCCCAAATCCTGCAAGCTGCTGAAGACCTCGTCGAAGCAGAAGATTAAAAGCTGGATACTAGATATTTGATGGGGCAATGAGTTTTAGTAAAAAATTCGCTCCTAACATGAAAAGCCCCTTGAAGTAAACTTCGTGGGGCTTTTTCCATTCCATATCATCCTGCATCCAATGTCCAACCTTCGCTTACGGCTTTTATCCTACGTCATCATGGTTTACATGCTGATGGCCTTTGCATGGTGGTCTATGCTGCTTTTTACCAAAAACCAAGATGCGTTTAGTGCCAAAAGGGATTTAATGCGGATTGGCATGGTGGCTGAAGGAAGAGTGAAAAATCAATCTGAGTTTGAGCAAATGCCTGAATATCAAACGCTTGCAAAAAAATACAAACGGCAGGAGCGGATGATTTTCGGTGAGGCGACGATGTTTGTGCTGACTTTGCTCGCTGGGCTTTGGTTCATCAACCAAGGCTACCAGAAACAGGAAAGGGCCAACCAGCAACGCCGCAATTTCTTGCTTTCCATTACCCATGAACTGAAATCTCCGATTGCCTCCATTCAACTGGTTTTGGAAACCTTTCTTCGTAGGGAATTACCGAAGGAAAAAGCTGACAAGTTGGCAACCAGCGCCCTGCGGGAAAACGAAAGATTACATGAATTGGTGGAAAATTTATTGCTTTCAGCCAAATTGGAAACTGCCTACCAACCCATTTTTGAAGAACTCAACTTAGCCGATTTATTGGAAGATTTGATGGCAAAATCGGCGGACAGGCATCCAGAAGCGGTTATTGCCCTTGAGAAACCTGACGATTTTCCTTTGGTGAAAATGGACAAGCAGGGCATCATTTCCATCACCACCAATCTTTTGGAAAACGCCATCAAATATGCTGATGGCAAGCCAGAAATTGAAGTCAGGCTCTTCCAAGAAAATGATAAAGTGGTGCTGGAATTTGCCGACAACGGCCCCGGCATCCCTGAAAGAGAAAAAAAACGCATTTTTGAAAAATTTTACCGAATAGGCAGTGAGGAAACCCGCCAGACCAAAGGAACAGGTTTGGGTTTGTTCATTGTCCAGCAAATTGTGAAAGCACATAGCGGTACAATACAAGTGCTTGATAATCAACCAAAAGGAACTGTATTTAAAATTGTTATTGGGTATTAATTGCACGAAAATACCCAATTTCTAATGCCTAATACCCAATATCAAAAATGAGAATATTACTTGTCGAAGACGAAGAGAACATCCGGGATGTCGTGAAGCTGAACCTTGAACTGGAAGGCTTTGAGGTCGTGGCTACTGGCAAGGGCTGGGACGGTTTGAAGTTTTTTCGGGAACAACATTTTGACCTCATCATTTTGGATGTGATGCTGCCAGAAATCAACGGCTTCGAGATTTGCGAGCAAATCAGATTGTCCAACATGGAAGTACCCATCATATTCCTAACGGCGAAGGACGGTCCAATTGACCGGATCACTGGCTTGAAGAAGGGCGCTGACGACTATTTGACCAAGCCATTTCACCTCGAAGAACTGCTCCTGCGGGTCAACAACCTCATCCGCCGGACCAACAAAGCGCCTGAAAACACGCCTGAAGTCGTTCAATTCGGCAAGAACAAGGTCAATTTCAGAACCTTCGAGGCAGAGGGGAACGATGGCCCCTTTGTTTTGACGAAGAAAGAAGCCATGCTACTCAAACTCCTCATCGACCGCAAAAACGAAGTCGTTTCACGCAATCAAATCCTACAGTCCGTCTGGGGTTACGACGTCTATCCCTCCACCCGCACGATTGACAATTTTATCCTCTCGTTTCGGAAATATTTTGAAGAAGACCAGCGGAACCCCGTTTTTTTCCACTCGGTGAGGGGGGTAGGTTACAAATTCAATGGATAATTGAAAATTGTCAATGCCCAACATTTTTCAATTATCCATTTTCAATTCTCAATTAACTCAGTGGCATTTAAAATAATCAAAAGGCTCCAAGCACTCCCGGCATTGGTACAATGATTTGCAAGCGGTGGAGCCAAATTGACTTACCAACTTTGTGTCCTTTGAACCGCAGCGAGGACATTCTATCTCGATTTTTTCCCCCAACAAAGAAAGTTTGTCCGCTGAACCGACCGGCGGGGCGATGCCGTAAGCTTTGAGCTTTGCTTTTCCTGATTCCGAGAGCCAGTCCGTTGTCCAGGCAGGGCTGAGCTCAGTGGTAATTTTTGCTTGCACAATGCCTGCTTCCTCCAATGCTGCTCGGATATTCACTTCGATAAAATCCATCGCCGGGCAGCCCGAATAGGTTGGTGTGATGACTACTTCCACTTCTCCCGAAACCTTGTCCAATCTGACTTTTCGCACGATGCCGAGGTCCATAATAGTCAGCACCGGAATCTCTGGGTCGCTGACCGTTTCTAATATTTCATAAATTTTTTCGTTGGACATTTTCTTCAAAACACTGAAAATCAAGCCTTTGCCAAATCCAATTCACGTACCATCAGCAAAAACGATTCTGCGAAATCTGGCATCGAACTAAAAACCAGTTTTTTCAGATCCGGTTTCAGGCGGGGAAAATCATTTTCATATTGCTCCACAATCTGGCGAATGGCTGATTTGATACTTTTTTCATCCAAAACACCATTTTCAACCAAAGGCTTGAACCCAAGGCTGCGGAAATAGTCAGCCTCCATGATTTGCATCAGCAAGTGGAAAAATGCCTTATCCGGCAGTGGCAAGGCGAAATTGAAAAGCGCCCGCCCGATGATGAATCCCGGCACCGCCATTGCGACCCGCTCATGACCATGGTCGGCGTACCAGCGCATATTGGGTAGTTCTTGGTCAATTAGGATGACGACATTCTGGTGGTCAATGGGCGGTGTGATGCCGAACGTGGCACTCACTTCGTACATCTCTTGAAAGAACTTTTCACGTGGCCTGTCCAGCAGTTTTTGGAATTCCTTGCGAAGCACCAAATTCTTCTGCGCCGCATTTTTGCCGTCCTGCTCGAATGCGATCCGGTGGATGCACTCCAACACCTCCATCATGTAACCCTCCGGTTTGGTGAGGTAGTCCAATTTGTAGCAGAGGTGCAACAACAAATAAGTGACGGCGACCGGATACTGGTCAGTGTTAAGTTTTCCGTGGTCAATTTCCGCAAAAACTGCCTTGATTTCCTGTTGGATGAAATCGTATTTCACCGTTTTTTCCCAATCGGGCAATCCCCGCCGCATATTCAGATCAATGATTTCGAGCGTCTCAAATTCATCCACCAAAATATCGTCGTGCTTGTCGGCGTGGGTGGCCAGTTCCTTGAGTGCGGCGTAAAGTTTGTAAGGAGAACCATCGGAGGTGTAGGTGTCAAAAACGATAGTGATTTCATTCTCGGCAGACAGTGCGAAACGGCTGTATTTCAGCTCATAATTCACTTCCAGCAGCCTCCGCATGAAGCTGGACTGAAGGCTTTTGGCCTTCGCAATTTTGGCCTCGGCATACAGTTTCCGGTCGTTTGCGAAGCCGGTAATTTTTTTAGAGCCTTGAAAAAACTCGAAATGCAGCTCGCCCCGCTCTTCCCGTACCCGTACATTTTGTTCCTCCACATCCAGCAAGTAATTGAAAAACGAAACATAGGCCGATAGGTAATTTTCCTTGTCAAAATCCCGAAGCGCCGCATCGAACGCCGCCTCCTGTTCGGCGGAGCGGTTGCTGTCCGTGAACCGCCCAAACCGGATGGCCGGCTGTGGGGGTGGGGTGGAGGTGCCGAAAAGTCGTCCGAATAAGTTCATCCTTAGAATTGAAAATTGAAAATTGAAAATGGAGAATTGGGGATACACATCGCATTTTCAATTCTCCATTTTCAATTTTCAATTCTATTTATTTTCTTCCAAAATCCGCCGGAATCTCGCCCCAATCCTCAGTTTCCCATTTCAGGATGGGGTTCTTGTAAGTATGGGTCTTGAGCCAATTTTCTGCCCGTGCGATGATTTGGTGGAGGTTTTCTGTTTTGGCATTGCGCACCAATTTGGTCTTGCATTCCTTTTTTTTCACCCACAGCATGGCGTTGCGGGAGTCGGTGTAAATGGGGGTGTCCTTACCTTCTCGATGAAACATCGCCAAGGCATGGACGATAGCCAAAAACTCGCCGATATTGTTGGTGCCAAGCGGGTGTTTTTGGTGAAAAATGGGCGTTTTGGTTTTGGTGTCCACCCCTTGGTATTCCAGCACGCCGGGGTTGCCGGAGCAAGCAGCGTCCACGCTGATGCTGTCCCAAATGATTGCGGATTGCGGAATGCGGGTTGCGGATTTGAGGCTGCTAGATTGTCCAGGTTTCAATGGGGATTTGAATTGGATGTGTTGGGCAAAGTTTCCAGCGTAAGCCGCCTCTGCCTCCTCCTTGGTCCCGAAACTTTTGTACTTGGCAGCGGGATAGCCTTTGATTTGTGCTTGCGCCTTCAGCCAACTATCGTAAACGCCTGGATTCACGCCTTGCCACACCACATAATATTTTTTTTTATCAGCCATTTTTATTCGAAAGCCTCAATGAAGGCCAGTTTTTGGTGAAATAAACGAAGGCGAAAGGTAGAATTTTTTCTTGCTTCGGAATTTCAATAATTCGTTGCTATTTTTGGCCGTCCACCTAATAACATAAAAAATCAATATGACTAAAGCAGAAATTATTGACCTCTTGCTTGAAGGAGATGCCGCCAGTATTGGCCAAGCTATTAAGGAAATGCGAGCCATTTCACCCAACGACAATATCATCCTCAACCTTGCCGGGCAATGGAACCGTTTGCAAAAAGACATTGCTGCACGGGTGATTTCAAATGAATACGCCAACCTCACCCAGAACCAAATTATGAACAGCCTGCTGGAAGTGGCGAAGAAACTGCCTGATAGCAGTTTCTCCAATAGTGGCGGTTCAAGCAGTGGTAGCTCAAGTTCAAATTTGAGTGCGTCTAGCAGCAAAGCACTCACGGTATTTCTTTCCTACAACCATAAGGATACAGCAGATGCCACCAAGGTCAAGGATTTTTTGCGGAGCAAAGGAATCAACGTAACGATTGACTCCGAGGCCATGAAGTCAGGCGAAGACATCGCCGAGTTCATCAACAAGTGCATCCGGGAGTCGGACGTGACACTTTCCCTAGTTTCTACGAACAGCCTGCTTTCAGCTTGGGTCGGCATTGAAACTATGAATACGTTGGTTGGTGAAAAAATCGCCGGGAAGAAATTCATTTCAGTCGTGATTGACGGAGCTTTCTATGACCGTGGTTTTGTGGACACAGCTTTTACGGAAGTCGAAAAACGCATGGCTGAACTCAAGGAACTGATGTTGGCAAGGCTTGACAAAGACCGGGGCATCGAGGATTTGCAAAGCGAGCGGACCCGCAACAAGAATCTGTTGAACGACCTACCTGAAATAGTTGCCAATTTACGGGCAAGGCTGAATGTGGATATTTCGGGCGATAATTTTGAGAAAGGGATGGAAAAAGTTGCGAGGGATATATTGGAATGATTCAGCGTGTCATTTTTTTTGCTTGGGTTAATTTGTTCAGGTATTGCTGCCATTGCGCCGCTTCGACGCAAAAGATGTTTTTGGTTTCACAATATTTGTTTAATACTTTAACCAAGCCATCCGCTGCCTTGAAACTATTTGCATCAATTTTCAAGACATTTTCAAAATCCAATTTAGCATGCTTTAAATCTCCAGCATATAAATTATTAAAGCCCGATTTAATCAATATGTCATTGCTCGGATTTGCTTGATTGCGTTGATTACGCTGAATAACTGCTTTTCTATTTGTCTCATACTGAGTGAATTTTAAATAAGCTCTCCATATAAAAAATGCACCCAATAGTACAAGGCATAATACCACTATCCCAACAAGCTTATTAATCCAGTTATGCTCATTGGCTTCTTTCCATGGGTTCCCTATCCGGTGCTCAATATCATATTCAAGTGCTTTTTTCTTGCGCAAATCATTGGCACTTTGGAAAGCTTGGAACGGCTTGCGCTCTCTGTGCTCTTTTGGCGTGACGCTTGAGTATCCGAAGGGCATATCAATAATTTCTAAGAAAATTTAGAATTTCAATCCATGAGAACCCAATAGCCATAATGTTCAGGTTTAAAAGCTACAAGACCCTTTTCCTTATTATAAAGAATATACATTTCGCTTCCATTTCTTTTTGCCAAAATCACATCCTTAAGCAATTTGCCGTTTATTGTTGTATCACTCAATATCCGATAATTCAGTTGATTCTCATACTTTACATAATCAGGCAGTTGCCCCTGACTTTCATTTGTAATAATGTCGAAGGATAAAGTGCCCATTCCTAGCTTATTGGCTGACAAAGTAAATCGTTCGTAAATAGCAATGGAATCCAAATCAAAGGTGGCATCTCTGATATAATCGTTTTGGTCCTGAGATGAAATCATAATTTCAAAATCGAAAGCATTATCCCCTGTGGAGTCCTGAAAGGATATATGATTCCATTCCCCGTCATAATATTCGTATTGGGTTTCTAAGAGTCCACCTTCACACAAAAGATGTACATCCAAATGTATGTCCACTTCTTCCAAGCCTTTAGCAGAAGTTAATCTGTACGTTCTGCCCAAACTGTCTTCAAAAACCAAGGTCTCGTCTCCTTGGTACGGAAGGTAAGCTTGGGTCGTATCGCTGAGCTCAAACCCGCCAAGCTTTACATCTTCACCGCACTTCGGCTCAAAAATGTCCTTATCGAAACAAGAGGCCAGCGTAATTACCAAAAAACATAAAAAGAAGAAATTTCTCATTTGCGTGTAAATTAAATAACATAGCGAATTCAATATTCCGTTAAATTGGACTGGGGAGGGGGCATTGAACCCTCTGAACCCTCTATCTTGAATCAAGACAGCAAATATTCAAAATATCAAAGGCTTACGGAGCGAGAGGCTAAGTTCTTTACTTCCCCAGACGAGGGCTGCTACTGCTGCAGTACAAATGAAAATGTATTTCATAATCGAAGTCAGATTTAATTTTTCCCAATTAACAAGTAGTGAGGAAAACGCCATCGCCCCGATTGCCCTTGCATAAGCCTGAACAAATGTTGTCTCTACGTTCAAGCGATAAATTATCCCTTTGCAATCCGCACACTCACCACCTTATACTCCGGGCAATTGGCTATATCATCCAATACTCCGGAAGTCACGTTGTTCACCTCCAACTCGGGAAAGTGGAAGGTTGTGCTGAGGATGCCCGGCTTCACGTCATCCGTCACCATTGCCCTGACTCGGCACTCGCCCCGTGGGCTTTCGATGCGTACAAGGTCGCCTTCGGCAATACCTTTTTGTTTGGCATCGGCCGGGTTAATCCAGAGCAGGTCCTCGGTGACAATCTTTGCATTGGGTGTGCGCCGGGTCATCGTACCGGAATTGTACTGCTCCAGTACCCGATTGGTGGTGAGGATAAATGGATAATCGGCGTGGTGGTCAAGGATTTCTGCCGTTTCGATGAATTCCCGGAAGACAAAATTCCCCTTGCCCCGTTTGAAAGTGCCTTGGTGCAGGATTTTTGTGTCAGTACCGTCTGGCGCAACGGGCCATTGTTTGCCCTGTTCTCCCAGTTCATCCCAACGGACGCCAGCGAAGAAAGGCACGATTTGGCTGATTTCTTCCAGCATTCCCTTGGCTGTGTAGGGTTGTTGCGGATAGCCGAGACGGTTCATCATCTCCGAAAAAATGACACCGTCGGGCTTGCTTTCGCCAATGGGCTCCACCACTTTTTGCACCCGCTGGATGCGGCGCTCGCCGTTGGTGAATGTGCCCTCTTTTTCCAAGAACGAAGCGCCTGGCAGCAGGACATCGGCAAACTTGGCGGTTTCGGTCATGAAGATTTCCTGGACCACCAGTAGTTCGAGGGAACCGAGCGCCTTCTTGACGTGGTGGGTGTTAGGGTCGCTCTGCGCAATATCCTCGCCCAAGACCCAGAGTACCTTTAGCTTGCCATCTATGGCAGCATCGAACATTTCGGGGATGGTGAGGCCAACTTTGTCGCTCATTTTAGCACCATAAAACTCCTCGTATTTTGCGTGTACCTGTGGGTCGGTCACATCCAGATAGCCAGCACCTTGGTAAGGTTGTGTACCCATGTCGGCCATGCCCTGCACGTTGTTTTGACCACGAAGCGGATTCACGCCGCAGCCGGGCTTGCCCACGTTGCCGGTTATCATCGCCAAGTCGGCCAACAACATGACGGCGTAAGTGCCTTGATAATGCTCTGTGACACCGAGGCCGTGGAACTCCATCGCTGTTTTTGCGGTAGCGTAAGTCGTTGCTGCCGCTCTGGCCTGTTCCCTCGGAACGCCGCTCACAGCTTCCAATTCGTCAATATTGAGGTTCAAAATGCCCTGTTTAAATTCCTCGAAGCCCTCCGTTCGGCTGGCCACAAAGTCCTTGTCCAAAAGGCTGTCTGTGATGATGTAGTACAACATCATGTTCAGCACAGCGACGTTGGTGCCGGGACGGAGTTGGAGGTGGTGGGTCGCTAGTTTTGCCAGCGGCGTGCGGCGTGGGTCAATGACGATGAGCGGCGTGCCCTTCATCACTTTCTGCTTGATTTTCGCACCAGTGACAGGGTGGCCCGCCATGGGGTTTGCTCCAACAACAAAGATGCACTCGGTCAATTTTAGATCTTCGATGCTGTTCGTAGCGGCGCCGGTGCCAAAGGTGCGTTGCATGCCAAGCGCCGTGGGCGAGTGGCAAACCCTCGCACATCCATCAATATTGTTCGTGGCGAAGCAGGCCCGAATCAATTTTTGCATCAAATAATTCTCCTCGTTGGTGCAGCGGCTGCTGCTGATGCCGGCCACGGCATCGCCGCCGTAGGTGTTTTTGATTTCGGTCAAACGGGTGGCGAGGTAGTCGTACACCTCGTCCCAAGTTACTCTTTCCAGTTCGCCGTTCTTGCGAATCATCGGGTATTTCAACCGCTCCGGATGGTTGTAAAACTTGAAGGCGTAGCGACCTTTCAGGCAAGTATGTCCGCTATTCACTTCAGCGTCGTAAGGCGCTTGGATGCTGAGGATATTGCCGCTTTTCACGCTCACTTCGAGGTTGCAGCCTACGCCGCAATAAGTGCAGACCGTCCGCACCTTGTCCTGCCCAACCACCGCTTTTGATTGGTAAATATCGTGGATGGCATTGGTGGGACAAGCCTGCGAGCAAGCGCCACAAGAGACGCAATCGGACGAGAAAAAGTCCTGGTCGAGGCCCTTGATGATTTTATTGTCGAAGCCACGGCCTGCCACACTCAGGACCAGTTGCCCTTGCACCTCGTCGCAGGCCCGCACGCAACGGTAGCACATGATGCATTTCGAGAGGTCGGAAGTCATGTAGGGGTGGCTGTAGTCGGCCTCCCGGTCGAGGTGGTTTTCCCCGGCTGGGTAGCGAACTTTGCGGATGCCGACCCGGGCGGCCACGTCTTGTAATTCGCAGTTGCCATTCACCTCGCAGGTGAGGCAGTCGAGCGGGTGGTCGGTGAGCACCAGTTCGATGATGTTCTTGCGCAGCTTCTGGATGGCTTCGCTTTCAGTGAAAACCATCATGCCCTCCTCCACGGGGGTGTGGCAAGAAGCGACTGTTCTCAGATTTGTGCCATTTCCAACCCGGCCAACTTCTACCGAGCAAACTCGGCAAGAGCCGAAAGGCTCCAGGTTCGGCGCATCGCAGAGCGTGGGCACATAGTCCTTGCCCTTGTAGCGGCGGACGAAGGAGAGGATGGTTTCTCCCGGTTGGATGGCGAAGGATTGGCCATTGATGAGGGCCGTTTTGGTAAGCGTTATGGCTGGATTGGGGGCGATGGTCGTGGCTTCTGATACCATTGGTTAGGCTTTTTAAATAATTCGGTGGACTTTTCAAGGTAATGGACGGCGGAAAGATAGCAGATTTTAAGGAGGTGAACAAGGTTTTCCTTTTGCAAAATGAATGATTCAAGCTGTCAAATTATTTATCAAACTAGTATACTGAACACATTTTCATTTGGAAGCAATAGAATATTCTCAAGCCAGTTTTTAAAACAATCTCTCAACTTTCCGATTATAATATTACCCCTATCTTGCCATCCTAAATCCACTTTTACAATCACTACACCTTCACATTTTCACGATGAAAAAATTCCTGTTCCCCTTGCTATTTCTTGGTGTTTTCGCCTTTTGCTGCACCAATTGTACTTACAATCCACCGGACAAAAGCACGGCCAAAGAGATTAAAAAAGACACCAGCCTGCTGGCCACTTATTTGACCAAAATAAAATTGCCGCAAGGTTTCAAAATTGAAGTTTATGCCGACCAAGTGGAAAATGCTCGATCCATGGCGTTGACGCCCGGTGGCACGCTCTTCGTGGGCACCCGTGACAAAGGCAGCGTCTATGCACTGCGGGATGAGGACGGTGATATGCGGGCTGAAAAGAAATATGTTCTGGCCGAAGGCTTGGACATGCCCAACGGTGTGGCCTTTCGGAATGGTGACCTCTATGTTGCGGAAATCAGCCGCATCCTCAAGTTCAAGGATATTGAGAACAACTTGGCCAATCCGCCGAAACCTGAAGTGGTTTATGACAAATATCCAACGGAAAAGCACCATGGCTGGAAGTACATCGCTTTCGGACCGGACGGAAAATTATACGTGCCAGTGGGTGCGCCCTGCAATATTTGCAACAAGGAAAAGGAAAACCCAGTCTTCGCCAGCATGACCCGCATCAACGCTGATGGTACAGGGATGGAAGTAGTACAGCACGGTATCCGCAATTCGGTCGGCTTCGCTTGGCAGCCGGGCACGGGCTATCTTTGGCTCACTGACAATGGCCGGGACGAACTTGGCGACGACCTCCCTTCCGATGAGCTCAACTGCGCAACGAAGGATGGCATGCACTTCGGCTATCCGTACTGCCACCAAGGCGACACGCCTGATCCGGAATTTGGGAAGGAACGGAATTGCAGCGAATTCACGCCCCCTGCGGAGAAGCTAGGTGCTCACGTGGCAGCGCTCGGCATGGAGTTTTATCAGGGGAAACAATTCCCATCGGAGTACCAAAATCAAATACTGATTGCGGAGCACGGCTCTTGGAACCGCTCCAAAAAAAGTGGATATCGAGTGGTGTTGGTAAATGTAGAAGGGGATAAAGCAACTTCCGAAAAGGTCTTCGCTGAAGGCTGGCTGGATGTAGAAAAGGATGAAGCCTGGGGCCGCCCCGTGGATTTGGAGCAATTGCCGGATGGCTCGATTTTGTTATCTGATGATTTTACGGGTGCGATTTACCGGATTTCTTATGAGGATAAGGTGCTTTAATTGGATGATAAAAACTGGTAAGAGCGTTGGAGTTTGTTGTGCCGCTCTTACCAGTTTTCTTTTTATTCATTGACGTATATAGTGCCTGCTTATTTTTGCTTCTCTAACTCACTCACCTCAGCACTCAATTTTTAACCAATCAATTCAATATATGAAGACTGTAAAAACGCTTTTCTTGGCATTCGTTGCCACTTCCTTTCTATTTGTATCCTGTAATAACAACGATGATGATCCCACCCCCTCTGGGAAATATCTTCGAGCTAAGGTAGATGGAGTTGCCTATGAGTCGAATACTAGTTTACTCAGTGGGCAGGCTGTATTTGGGCAAGTATTGCTCTCAGGTTTTGAAAATGCCTCGGGGAGGAGCTTTACCTTAGATTTTACCGAGAACCTAGCAGTTGGGAGTTACACTTTTAATGGAAGCGTGGGAAATGATGTAGCCGCAGCTTATTATCCCGGGGGAATAGCCGGGGCTAGTTATGGCGATATTTCTGGCAATTTCACTATTTTGGAATATGACACCGTCGCAAATTCCGTGAAAGGCACCTTCAATTTCGTTGGTGTGAATGATGTCAATGTGGACACCATCAATGTAACGAATGGCGAATTTTTTATGGAATATCAACAGTGATTTTCGCATTGGTATTTAAACAATGCGGTGCGATTGCCTTGGAGTGGTCGCACCGTTTTTTGTAAAATATACCTGAGATTGTTTGTATCAAGTTAATATAGATAGACAGTTTTTGGGGGATTGTGCCTCTTTAGATAGGGATACAGTATTTCTCAAGTATTTATGATTAGCATACTTTGGAAAAATAGTAGTTTTCTACCTTGTTCTACCTGGATTTTTTATCAATGTAAATCATCACCAAATGACAAAAATGAAAATACTGATTCGAGGTTTACTCATGTTGTTAGCAATCCTGTTTGTTTCATTGGGGGTATCATACATTTTATCGGGCAATCAAGCGGAAATAGTGAATACGGTGGAAATCAACAAATCGCCAAACGAGGTCATTGATTTTATATCGGATATGAGGAACGAACTGAAGTGGAACCCAGACTTGCAGTTTATGGAAAAGAAAAGCCCAGGGCCAATAGATGTAGGAACTGTCTTTCGAGCAAAATGGCATATGAGCGATACGTTGGACGTCACCGTCACGCAGTTTTATCCACCTTATTCGGTCACCTTCGAAAACGGGGGGGCGATTGAAGTTGTCCACAAATTGACCCTGACAAAAATGGGGGATAGTACTAGGTTGGAATCCCAATTCATGGCTACACCTCACGGTTTCGCAAGGGCTATATTCCCAACCATTAAATCAAGAATTGAAGCGCAGGAAAAGAAAAACATGAAGAACCTTAAGAAAGCCTTGGAGGGAACTTGATGGAATTTATAATTAAACTGGAAATAGTTTAATGCTTAAAGTTAAAAATAATGAAGTATGAAAAACTTAGCCCACCTCTTGCGACACCAATTGCGGAAATCTGCAAATGTCCCGGCAGGCCACCAATTGTCTTGCAATCACGCCTAAATTATAATCCACTCTCCTGCGCAGACTGTAATTTGGAAATTGACCTAGATAAAATTACACTTGATGAGAGACTTGTGGGAAAAATAGCTGACTGGCGAAATTTTCATGACTGTTTCTACAGGCTATGGCTGGACTCTGAAGAGTTTGAAAATTGGGCAAAGGAACAACTCATAACCCCCAATAGCCCATTGAACAAACGAGGATTAAGTGTTAAAGATGAAATCGGAAAAAGTTATAAATGGTACTATTGGTGGTTTTCCGATGAGGAGTCAAGAGATAATAGCTCAACGATGGATTGCCCAAAATGCCATAATAAATTGATAAAACGGGAGGATAATTACAGCGCAGATACCTTCTTGTGCGAGATTTGTGGAGTTATAATCGCCGTATAACCATCAAAACTTAATGGGTTTTAACCATGCCTCATCACAAAAACTTATCTATTGTAAAGTTAAAAACACTGCCGACGCCCTCTTCTGATTCCAGCCAAATGCGCCCCCGGTGTAGTTCTACGATTTTGCGGCATTGCGCCAAGCCAACGCCCGTGCCGGGAATTTCCTCTTTCGAGTGAAGCCGTTGGAACATCTTAAATATCTTTTCGCTGTGCTCAGTGGCTATGCCAATGCCGTTGTCGCCTACTTTGAAATGCCAATATTGCTCCTCTTCCGTAGCAGAAATACGGATAATGGGTGGTACACCTAGCCGTTGAAATTTGAGCGCATTGGTGAGTAGATTTTGAAAAAGCATGTTAATTTCCTGTGGATGTGCCCGAAATAGCGGAAGTGGTCCTGATTGAATATCGGCTTGTTTTTCACGGATAAGGTGCTTCAAATCAGATATTACTTCTGCCAATACCTGACTAAAATCCACAGAAGAAAACGAACCGTTTTTCCTGTTCCCAATGCGTGAATGATCTAGCAGATCTTTAATCAGCGCAGACATCCGTACCGCAGAATCTTTCATGAACACAAGATACTCCTGCATGGCAGGAGTGGCCTCCTCTTCCGTTTCAATAATTTCAATAAAGCTTTTGATAGTGTTGAGTGGCTCCTGTAGGTCGTGTGAAGCTACATAGGCAAACTGCTCCAGTTCATGGTTCTTGCTGCGCAATTCTTCTTCAGCCCTTACCCGTTGCGTTGCATCCCTGAAATAAATCGTGATACCATCATTGTGTGCAGGATAAACATGCACCTCGTACCAGCGGTCGTGGTCAGGGTAAAATGCAGTGAGCGTGCCGCTTACTTTTTCCTTGGCAACTTGTAGGTATAGTTTTTCAAACTTGCTGCCATGCAAGCCAGGAAAAGCCTCCCAGATGGATACATTTATTAAGTTTCCAAGGCTTTTGTCCAACAGTTTTTCGGCTTGTGGATTTAGGTAGGTGAAACACCAATCAGCATCAAGGGCAAAAAATGCATCAGAAATGCTTTCCAAAATGTTTCGACTCTTTTCTTCGCTGAGCTTCAGTTGCGCTTCTGCGAGTTTTTGTACAGTAATGTCCCTGAACAGTACAGCAACCTTTCGGTTTTCCGGCTTACCAATGCGATAGGCAAAAACATCGTACCAGGTGCCATCCAGTACGTTTTCAGCAATGTTGACAAACCGGATGGATTCCCCTGTGAGCGCCACCTTTCCATAAATGTCAAACCAATGCTGTTCGTGACCCGGCACCATTTCTTTGACCGTTTTTCCGATGGCTTCATTCAAGCCCGTCTGCGCCTCAAACTGTGGGTTAATTTCCAAAAACCGGTAATCTTTGGGCTGCTCATTTTCATCAAAAATCATTTCGATAATGCAAAACCCTTCATCCAATGAATTGATTAAGGTTTTGTAATACTGCTCCGTTTCCCGCAAAGCCAATAAGTCCTCGTGATGTTCCATAAAGCTCGTTCATTTTCGTCTTCAAATGAATTCAGGGCAAAGTGCGGAAAAATAACAACAAACCAAGCATGTCGTTTTAATTCTTCGGCAATAACAATAATCAATCTTTTACCTTCACAGCAAAATTTCTTCTATGTCTGAATCCATCCTAGCCTACAATGCCGAGCAAACTGGTGAGTATCAGGCAATCTGCAACCAACTTTCCGAGACGATTTGCCAGCATTTGCCAGAAGCAGAAAGCAAAATCTGGCACCGCCACCCTGTCTGGTTTTTGGATGGGAACCCATTGGTGGGCTACAGTAAATTGAAAGACAGTGTTCGCCTGCTATTCTGGAGCGGGCAATCATTTGATGAAGAGAAATTGGAAAAGGAAGGCAGTTTCAAAGCCGCTGAAATGCGCTACACGGCGGCCGACCAAATCAACTTGGAGGATTTAAAGCGCTGGGTGGAAAAGTCTCGTCAAATACAGTGGGATTATAAAAATATCGTGAAAAGGAAGGGCGTATTGGAAAGATTGGTTTAACGGTTTTGAAAAGTTTAAGGCTGATTTCACTGCTTCAATTAATCTCCCGGCATTCCACACCCTGCACTACTTCAAATCGTGTTTGATTGGAAGCACCATTAGTACCTAATTTTATCAGTACATCTTGGTCAAAAACCTCTTTGCGGGTTTTGCAGCCCTCTTCCCAAGCGCACATCACTTTGCTGTCGCTTTGAAAAAGGCGGAGATATGGTCGCTTGTCAAGTTCGTAATACTGAACTTCCATAATTGGTCCTCCGATAAAATGGCGAACTCTGTCGCCGGGATTGAATCTTTTCTTTGACATGCGCTGGGTGAAGTTTAATCGGTTCTTGAAACAATGATAGTAGCCCTAACATAACGTGTTGCCATTTCGTTGAGTGCCCAACAGAAAATTTTGATTTTTTATTAGAAGACGGTGAAAGAGATAGGGGATTAGGTTGGAGAACCTAATGTATTAAAAAAGAACGAGCAGAAGTAGTGCATACTCCTGCTCGTTTTTATTTCAGATTTTCAATTTCAAATCAATCCGCCTTCCTCCCAATGCGCCAAAGCACCCAGCCCATGAAGGCAAAGAATGCCACCCCCAGCAACATAAAGCTGGTCGGGCTCAAGAAACCGCTGAAGAAATGCTCCTCCAAATTGACTTTGTTCAGGCTCTCAGAAAGCCGCACGGAAAGTATCGCCACGATAACGCCCGCCAACGCACCGCCAGCGACTAGCCCCGTGGCAAAGAGATTACCCTTACCCAGTTCGTCATCGCCTTCTGTTTTCTCGCCTTTGCGCTCCTTGACCCACTCCACGCCACCTTTGATGGCTCCACCGATGAAAATGGGCAATGTCGTGCTGAGTGGCAGGTAAAGCCCCACGGCGAAGGACAGGGATTTCACCCCGCAAAGCTCCATTGTGATGGCGATAAATACACCGACCAGAACGAACTGCCAGTCTAAATTGAAGGAAAGCAAGCCTTTGATAAGCGTGGCCATCAATGTCGCCTGCGGTGCAGCGAATTTCTCACCGATGGCGTGTTGGATGCCCTGTGCTGCCAATTCAGGTGTTGGCGTGTCGAGGTATTTCACCGTCAAACCAATCACCACACTACTCACTAGCGCCCCGATGAATAGCGCCAACTGCTGGTATTTCGGCGTCGCTCCGACGATGTAGCCCGTCTTCAAGTCTTGGCTGGTTGCACCTGCATTGGCGGCTGCCACGCAAATCATCCCACCAACCACCAGCACCATTGGCTCGTAAGCCTGACCAGTCCAGCCGATGCCGATAAATACCAGCGCTGTGGCCATGATGGTAGCAATCGTCATCCCGGAAATTGGGTTGTTCGAAGATCCAATAATCCCCACGATACGACTGGAAACGGTTACGAAGAAAAAGCCAAACAACACCACGAGAACACCCAGCATGAGCTTTGAGAAAATTCCGTCACCGGGAATGATGGGAAGTACAGCCATCATCAGTATCAGTGCAAGGCTGCCGAAGCCGACTACTTTCATCGAAAGGTCGTTCTCCGTACGGGCCACAGTACCGCTTTCACTCCGTTCTTTGAGCGCACCCACGCTTTCCTTGAAAGAGGAAACAATGGTTGGGATTGTTTTCAGCAAAGTGATGAACCCACCTGCGGCCACTGCACCTGCGCCCACCTGCCGCACGTATGCCCGATAAACAGCGTCTGCTGCATCGGCAAAATTATGTGACACAGGGTCCCAGCCGCCAGGCCCGCCAGCCGTCGCCAAATCCTTCAGGTATCCGAGTTTTATCAGTTGCTCCGCAATGATATCCGGCGGCACGAGCGATGCCAGCAACGGAATCAAGCCGAGCCAAGCCAATACGCCGCCAGCCACCAGCACCCCGGCAATCCTTGGCCCGATGATATAACCCACGCCCATGTACTCCGGCGTGATTTCAGCGCTGACCGTGGCGGCTGGGAAATATTTATTCGCTATCGTGGTGCCGAAAGTGGGCACTTCCGAAATGACGTGGAAAATCTTTTGTAGCAGGGCATAGGCAAAGGCGAAGCCAAGACCCTGATAAGCTGTTTTGGCAAACGAGCCGCCTTTGTCGCCAGCGATGAGCACCTGGGCGCATGCCGTACCTTCGGGGTAGGGGAGGTTCTCGTGTTCCTTCACGATGAGAGAGCGCCGCAGCGGAATCATCATCAGCGTGCCGAGGATACCGCCGAGTACGGCGAGGGCAAAAATCGTCCAGTAGCGGAAATATTGGTCACCGATTCCCGCATCGCTGAGGAAGAGGAAAGCGGGCAGGGTGAACACGACCCCCGCAGCAATGCTCTCGCCCGCCGAACCGGTGGTCTGGATGATATTGTTTTCGAGAATGGTGGTGCCGAAGAATTTTTGCCCCAAGGAAATTGCCAGTACGGCAATGGGGATGGATGCACTGACCGTAAGGCCCGCCTTAAGTGCCAAGTAAACCGTGCTGGCCCCGAAGATGATACCGAAAATGCCTCCCAAAATGATGGCTTTCACAGTGAATTCCTTCACCCCCACATTCTCGGAAGCGATATAGGGTTTGAATTTTTCTTTCATGCTTTTGCGATTTGATAGTAGTTGGTTTGAAAGTCCGGCTAATGTAGGTCAAATGATTTTTATCAAGAAGAAAAGTCTGTCGAGCATATCGCAAAGGCAGTTTTCATTGGGCACAAAAAAAATGGAGCAGCGGGGTGCTGCTCCATTTTAATAACTTTTTTAGGATAGTAATTGTGAAACGAAATCAATTGGCAGGTGCTTCAGCTACCAGTTTCAGCTTCAATTTCACAAAATCGTCAATCATCTTTTCCTTCACAGTACCGATGATACCGGAATTGTACTTGATGTCCCAATCCGTTCTGTTGATGACAAATTCGGGTGTTTCTACCATGACTTTGCCGTTTTCCATGCTCACATTGAACGGGATGCGGATGGGCTTTGAAATGCCTTTGAGGGTCAATGCACCAGCTACGATGTTTTTGGCGCCGGAAGGCTCATTTGTGGCGGGCATAGTGCTGCCGAACTCGAAAGTCCCCGTTGGGTATTTCTCTACCTCGAAGAAGTCACCAGTTTTCAAGTGGCCTTCCAGTTTGGCTTTGTCATCGCCACTCAGGTCAGAATCCGAGAGGGAGTTCATGTCAATGACCATTTTGCCTCCGGTGATATTGCCTTCGTAAAGGTCCAATTCGCCGCTTTGAAGCTTGATAGTCCCATTGTGCTGCGAACCGCTAGCCTTGGAGCCAATCCATTCGATAACGCTGGCTTCGGTATTGACGGCATATTTGCCACTGGCTGATTTGTCAATGGTTTCCGCTGGTAGCATGCCAGCGGATTCTTCCGTAGTAGTAGCATCCGTGTTTTCAGAAGAAGGCGCATCCGTGCAGGCTGCAAAACTGATTGCCAGAAACGTGAGGAAATTAATTGCTTGCTTTTTCATTGATAAAATGATGTTTTTTTAAAATGGTGAATTGAATCCAGATTCCAAAACTTGGAATGTATGGTTGTGTCTAAAGATTTCCTTAAAAAAAGCTTTCCAATAAGGGGCAACCGCTTTATATCCATCTTAAATAAAAGTAAAAACTGAAAGCCCCTGTTGAACTTGGTCATTATTTGGAGTAAGATTGGCAAATAAAACCAGCAATTCTGATTCAGGTTCGATTCGTGAAAAAATAGTGCCTATGAAGACGACCATTTTAGTCCTGTTTCTTGTCTTCGCATTCACCGCACCTGCGCTTGCGCAGCGATTTTCCTTTGGTTTTCAAATCATCGGCCTGTCTATCCATTTGAAAAAGAGCAAAAACAAGAACTTGTTCAAAGGCAAGATTACCCACAATGGCAGGGTAGTGGTGAATGGTGGTATCTTGTTCACAGCCCGCTACCATGCCAATGATTACTGGGGTTTTCAAGTATCTCAGGCACTGGTGGCGAGGGATTGCTCTGGCCGCTTCCTCGGTATGACGCACGTCGGAGTTTTTGGTTCAAAAAATAACCTTTTTGATACTCGAAACAGCTTTGACGTCAGCTTTGGCCCCATGTTTTTCTATCGTCAGAACTGGGCGCTGCTGCCCGGCTACGTGGATGAGGGCCTTTTCAAAATCAGTAATAACCAGCAGTGGATGACCAAGTTTGTCTGGCATGGTGGCATGGTCTCATGGCGCCACCAGATGGAGCCCAACCGCTTCTTCCAACTTGACATATTGCCGGGGTTTCCAGAACTGATTTCATTGGGGCCGGGCATGTCGTTCATGCAGGCGGTGAAGCAATGAAATTATTTTACGACCACTTTCTCCGTCCAAATCACTCCGTCATTTTCCATTTTCAAAAAATAAAGGCCCGTTGGTATGCCCGTTGGTAGCGGTAATTTTAACAAATGCCCAATAGCTGCATCACCAATTGGCCATGATTTTACTGCTTGCCCTGCACGGTTGTACAAAGTAAAATTTCCCTGATTTTGCCCCGCTGTTTTAAGCAAAATAAAATTTGAAACCGGATTTTCAACTAACCTGAAACTAGGTTTCACACGTTCAGTCTCCTCAATTGAATTAATGATGGCGAGCGGCCCTCGACGGTATTCCAAGCCCCCTCCAGTCTGATAAATCAAGTGGAAAACACCATTTGCGAATTGTATGTTTGGGTATTTTTGGTTGCCGGGCATTTTGGTCAAATTGGTGAGTGGATAGGTCGTCAACCCCTCGGCACCATTTTGCGAAAAGCTGTATAAAATTTCTCCAGCATTTGCCCCAAAGCCTGACTCTTCCCAAACCACACAGATGGTGTCGCCGCTGCCGGCAACGGAAGGGAAACTCTGCAAGCTGTTATTGGTGTTCAGAGCCGGAAAGTCAAACTGCCAACCTTTTTCCATCGTGCCGCCATGCAGTGTAGCGCCATAAATTCGCCCTTGCCCAGTCGCACCGCTCATCCAAAGCGCCAACAGGCTGTCGCCGCCGATTTGGTGCAAACGGGGGCCACTGATGGGACAGGCATTTACCACCCAATCGGTGGCATCCACATCGGTAGCTGTGGTAAAGCTGGTGGCTGCATCTGTACTCCGACTCACCCAAATGTCCCGTTGGTCATTGTTGTTGTTCCGAAAAACAAGCCAGACGGAATCGCCTGAAACAGCCATTTCGGAAGGGCAGCATTCACAAACATATTCACCATCTGCAGGGTCACTTGCCACTACGGGCGGTTGGAAACTTGCTCCGCCATCCAGCGAGCGAATGACGATGTAGCGGGCATTGATTTCCGTTGCCAGCTCCCGAATGACACTCACGATAGGGTTTCCTGCGTAATCAACTGCTACCGATGCCAGTGTTGTCCAGTCGCTAGCAGGTGGGTCAAACACAGAAACGGGAGGCAGGAAAGTCTGCCCGCCGTCTTCAGAGCGCAGGAGGTGGACGCCCGAGTCGAAATTTTCAAAAACAATAAAGATTTTACTCCCATAAACAGCCATGCCCAACCCGCCAAAACCATAGATGTCGGGTATGATGCCGTTGGTGTTGATTTGGGTAGGCGCTTCAAAGTTGTCGCCTGTTTTTCTGGAAAAATAGATTTTTGGATTGGTGCCGGATTTGCCCCAAACTGCTACGACTTCACCGCTTGCCAAAATGCCCAATTTAGGGCTGGAGGCCCCAAAAGTTGTGGTGGAAACGGGAATTGGGGTTGACCAAGCGATGTCAGTTACTTGGGCTGAAAGATGTTGTAAAGTCAAGCTTAAGAACAATACAACAGTTGCCGTTTTGATAGTTGAAAGGGTGTTGTGCTCCATTACGAATGAATTTTTTGGAAAAAATTATTCGTAAATGTACTCAAAACAACCAATGTCGGGCATGGCAGGGTCGCGTTCTGTGCCAATTAAATCAAAGTTGATGCCTGTGACAGGTTTGGCTTTTTGTTCTGCAACCGAGAGGGTGTCCAAGTGGTAATCGTCCTCGTTGATACTGACAAAAAGTGCATCCTGCGAACTGGGGGTGAGGCATTCGTTGCAGTGGTCAAAGAAGTCGGGGAACCCCATGTTGGCATCCAACAACTGGTCAACTTTCACGATACAGTGATCCAGTTGGTAGTGCAGGTTCAAAATATCCTGGCCTTGGCTGAAGGTGTAGTCCGTCATCGTGATCTCATCCCGTTTGCTCCCGTAAATAATACAGTTGGTGAAGGCCGCATCGAGCGGATTGACTCGGATGCCGGCAATGGAACATTCTTCGTCAGTACAAATACCATTGCCCATGCTTAGTGCAGCGGCATCCGTGCCGTAGTTGGCGAGGGTACAGTAGGTGAAATCGTAATTGCCACCGAAGGCAAGTTGCACGGCGTTGGTGCCGTTGTTGTAAAACAGGCAATTCTCGGCTTGCACCGTCGAGTGGTATGCAAAAAGCCCGACACCGGAGGTGTTGAACACCTGCACGTTTTTCATCGAAAGCTCAGCCGATGAGTCTACGTAGATGCCAAATAGCGAGTTTTTGATGACGGCATTTTCGATGACGTGGCCCGTACTGCCTGCCCCGAAGATGATACCTGTCCACTGCCCATCTGCATCATTAAAATTCTCTTCCAATCGGTCGCCCTCAATGATGACGGGGTTTTCCACAGTGCCTTGCACGTTCAGCCGTCCGTTTTCCAGAAAGAAAAGCCTTCCGGAATTGTACACAATAGTTTCGTTGTTGGTGGGGTCAATGGTTCGGGAAAGGCCGCCGTGTACGTGGATTCTGGCTCCGGCTGGCAGGGTCAGCGTGCAATTGTCAAAGGCGACTATTCCGTAAAGTACGTAGGGCTTCGGGTCGTCCCAAATAACCTCTCCGCCTCCGCAGGAGTAGAGCGTGATGCTGTCTCTTGACCAGCGGTTGGGGATGTAGTTGGCATTTTGACCGAAAGCTTCGAGGGTCACATGCTGAATGTTGCCGTTGGTCTCAAAACGTATGGAATCGTACACGAAAAACGGGCTGGAAGAAAGCGGCTCGTCGGGATTGATTTTCACTTCCACAAAAACATAAATCGAATCGTGCGGATAAATCACTACTTCTTCGTGCTTGTCGCCGGGCACACCGTCCACATTGAGGTTGAACTTAGATTGCTGATTGCCAGTGAGCTGTATCTTCGAAATGCGAATGCTTTCGTTGTGGCGGTTGTACACCCGGATAAAACGGGTATCGCTTCCAAGTTCCGTGAACACAGTGTCAAAGCGAAGAGTGTCCACTGAGAATTCCAATTTATCGCCCTTCGAAGTGGTGAATTTATCTTCCTTTCGACAGGCAGTGAGCAGGAACAGCAGGAGCGAGGCAGCAAGTAAGAAATACTTCATCTTAAAGACTGGTGATTTTTGAATGTCTTGGGCTTTAACGCAAGATTTCATTTTTTGATTTGCGAGCGCAAAAATAACAAAACGGGCGTCCCTTAAACTAACACGGACTGCCAGTCCGTGCTTCTGAATTTTCAAATTTCATTTCCAAAAAAAAACACAACCCAAAAATGAGTTGTGCTTTTTGTTAAAATTGATTTGTCGAAACACGAAGTGGGAAAGCACGGACTGGCAGTCCGTGTTACTCTACCGCCAATTTCCCTTGCCCAACAGTTACACCGTTTGACCTGATTTCATAAAAATACAAGCCAGCCGACATGTCGTTTCGCTTGATTTTACCCACCCCATTCCTGATTCTTTCGCTTCGCAAATAGCGCCCAGTCAAATCGTAGAGCCTCATTTCAACTTCTTGATTTTCAACACCTTGCAGTACCATCACCGCTTCGTCGGAGAAAGGATTGGGGTACACATTGCATTGGATTGCCTTCGGTAAAACAGGCTTCTGCACCGCCGTTTCGATGAAATGTTCGCCCAGTTTATGCTGGGTTTTGTTCGTCAAAACCGGGGAGTTGAAATCAAAGAAAATATCCGCTTCATTCTCGATGACCGTGCCCAGTGGCAGCCCCGTTTTTTGACCAATATTGAATTTCACAAAGCCATGCGAGCCGGGCTCGTTCACGTTGCTATCCGGCAGCAGGATGTTTTCGAAGATGAAAACCAGTGTATCCTGATGGATTTCGAGTTGGTATGAGTGGCTGGAAGTACCGGGCCGTAGTGTGGTGATGTCTAGCGATGGGTCAATTACGTCTTGAATTTTTACGAAGAAAGCAGTGTCCGTACCTGTATTCTGGAAGCGGATATGGTAGTCCAGCGATTGGCCTGGCTCGATAAGGTGCTGGTTGCCGTAGCCAAGCGGATAACCCGTTTTGTCGTTCGGGTCATAGCTGCCGATGACTTGGTGGCAGTCAATGGAAATGAACGGCCCATCGTCGTCCTCGGGGAATTGCGAAGCAAAACCGGTGCTGAAAACGCCTGATGAAGTCGTGCCACATCCTTCCACGAACACGGCAGGATTGGAGAAGCCCGGCACCCCCGGCACCTGTTCAGCAATAATATTGTAGGTCGAACCATTGGCGGAGAAGGAGACCGTGATGGATTCCCCAGCCGCCAGTTGCACGTCGTTGGTGAGGAGCATCACGCCGTCTTCAACCACGATGAAGCCTTGCGGCTCAGTCATGTCGCCCGTGCCGATATTGGTGATGGTGAAAATAACGCTGTCCGTTGTACACTCGGTGCTAATTCCGATTTGGGCACCAGACCAGTTGGGCGCAATGGGCAGGCAGAGTGAATCTGGGTAAATATGTGCTTCGGCGCAAAGCGTTTGCCCCAGAACGGCATCGCAGGAGACATCAGCTAGAAAGTTGAAGCTGCCACATTGCCCGACAGCCACATCCCCCAAATCAAAAGTGTAAACGTCATTCACAGGGCCAGTAAAAGGCAGACTAGCACTGAGGATGGTGATGAATGGGTCGAGTGTAATTTCAATGCTTGCACCAATGGCAGGCTCAGAGCCGTTGTTGCAGTAATTGACGTAATAATTGTTGCTCAAACAGCGCCTCAACAGCGGTGTGCTGATGTCCACTTCCATCAGCGGACAGCTTATCGTTTTTAACCAATGGAAATCGGCAGTGTCTATGTCATTGGCATCTTCCAGTGTCAAGCTGATGGGACTCCCGCAGTCCGCCCAATAAGCAGCTGGGGGCATGGCTTCCACCGTGTAATCACCGGGAGGTGCCTGAATGGAGTAGTTGCCATTAGTGTCCGTAAAGTCGAAATACTCCTCGCCGCTGGTAGCTGTGGCTTTCACCATCCAGTTTGCAATGCCTGTTTCGCCAGCGTCGAGGCTGCAGTTACCATCTTCTTCGTAAGTCACAGTGCCAATGATGGAGCCACATTCCGTATTTCCACCAGTGACCGTAATGGTTTCTGTATAAGTGCAGCCGGTAGTGGCGCTCGTTGCTATCAGTGTGTAAGTACCTGGCTCGGTTATTACTTGATTAGCAGTGACTCCAATAGCATTTCCATTTGTAAGCCATAGATAAGTGAATGGAAAACTGTTTCCTGTACAAGCGGCATTAAGCGTCGCTACTGGGTTTTGGCAGTTGATGGAACCCGAAACTGCAATTGAGCAAATGGGGCTTGTTTCTTCCACAATGGTAAAAGTGCTTTGGCTGGAACAGCCATTAACATCTGAGACTGTCACGAAATAACTGCCAGACGGAAGGTTGGTAAGGTCCTCAAGAGAGACACCATTAGACCAAATAAACGAGTAAGGCGGTACCCCCCCTGAACAGGTCAAATCAATTGCGCCGTCAGCGTTGCCACTACATGAAGTGTTGAGGACATTCGCAGTGCAGACCAGTGGTGGGGTCGGTGCAAAGGTGATGCATCCATTTGCAGGTGCTATGCAGCCCGTTGTCTGGTCAGTCACAGTAATCAAGCAGACTACTGACTGGTCAGTCAAAATAATATCGAATACAAATGGATTTGTCGAAGAAGTAACAGGAGGCTGCTGCACTCCATTTATTTGGTAAGTAAATTGCCAAGGCCCTTGCCCAGAAAAATTCACTAAAAGTTCGACTGGTGTACCAAGGCAAAATAATCCACCGCCTTGCATTGTTGCTGTGGGCAACTCATTCCAAGTCACTGGTGTGCCAGCAGCTACCGACAAGCACGGATCAGACAGGTCAACATTTCCGGAGCCGTCATCGTCACCAGCTACCGCAGAGATGAAGTACGTGTCACCAAAATTCATGGTGCTAGGATTGAAGCCGAACTCAGGGGTGGAATTGAATGCAATGGGATCGACAATATTATTGTTTGAGCCAGTATGCAGGACAAATTGAAGCACATCATTTGCATCCAGTAATTCATTTATGTCATCATAATTTGCCAGAATATTATCGGTGCCACAAACCTCAATTGGCGCGATGCCCATTTCACCTGCATTTGTTGCACAATTGCATACGACAATCGGGTCTTCGATGGTTTGGGGGGCGCAGTGGTTGGCATCATCTAATATAAATGAATATCCTTGCCCTGTTGGGATTGGATTGCTGGTAAATTGGTTGCCAGAGATTACGCCATCGGGCGGGGTGACCGTGTAGGTCATAGGGTCGCCTCCAACAATTTCAAAACTAAGTGTGTACTCCGTTAGGTTAATATTGCAGACTGTAGCCAAATTGATTGCCATTGGTGCATCTGGGCATTGGCCGCTTGCCTTATCAAGAGCAACGCCTGACAAAATCATGAAAATCAAAAAGCGTAAATTAATCGAGTTCATAGGTGGAACATTTAAAGTGATGGGGTATTTGCCCCAAATATTTTTCGATGGTACAAACATGGGAGCAATTTGCAGTCATGACAACTACATTTTTTGCAATTTGTAGAAAATATTTTTACGTAGATTTTTTATTTTTCCCTTATTTTGTAGCATATTAAAATTAAGAATTGTAGAAATTTATTTTGTTTTACTTTTCATGCAAAATACCCTAGTTTTTGAAATTGTCGCCAATTTGTCAAAGCCGGAACAGCGGGAAGTGCGCAATTTCCTCGCTTCACCTTTTTTCAACCAGCGAAGTGATGTGCAGTTGCTTTTCTATTTTTTGGCAAAACAGGCCAGCCCGCCCAGCCGGGAAGCCACTTGGCAGGCTGTTTTCCCTGGCCAAAATTTCGATGACCAACAGCTCCGGCTGAGCCTCAGCTACCTGCTCAAATTGCTGGAACAATACCTGATTTTGAAAGAAAAACAGCGAGACCCACTGCCCGAAACCCACCTATTGCTGGCCGCCTACCGCCGTCGAAAACTGTCCCGCCATTTTGAAAAAACACAACGGGCTACCACTAAATTACTTGACAGCCAACCGTTTAGGCATCCTACTTTTTATTTTGAGAATTACCTTGTGGAGCATCAGCAGTATCTCCACCTCCTCGAATCAGGCCGGACGAAAGAGCTGAACCTGCAAGCGGTAGAAGACCAACTGACCACTGCCACACTGGCGATGAAATTGAGGCAAGCTTGCCTACTTCGCTCTCACCAAGCCGTTTTCAAAACCCCTTACCGGATTACATTGCTGGATGAAATTCTGGCACTTTCGGAACAATGGCCTTATTCTGAAAAACCTGCTGTGCTGGTCTATAGGCTGTGCTACGTAGCCCTATTCGGGGAGGGTGGCGATGACAATTTTGGGGCATTCAAGGCTGTACTTTTTGAACACGGCGAGCGTTTCCCGAAGGAAGAAATTGGGTCGCTGTATCTACTGGCTATCAATTTTTGTATCAAAAAAATCAACGCCAATCAAACGGATTATCTGCGGGAGGCTCTCGACCTCTACAAACAGGGCCTCAAAACGGAGATGCTGCTGGAGGACGGCCAGCTTTCCCGATTTGCCTACAACAATATCACGGGCATCGCCATGCGCCTACCGGATGAATGGGCTTGGGCGGAACAGTTTGTAACCAACTACCGAACTTATCTAGAACCTGCTGCACAAGAAGCGGCTTACAGCTTAAATATGGCCCGGCTTGCCTTTGCCAAAAAAAGATATGACGATGCTTTGGCCTATCTTCAACTTGCTGATTATAAGGATTTTATAAATGGGATGGCAGCTCGTATCCTACAGTTGAAAATTTATTTTGAAAAACGGGAAATCGAATTGCTGGACGCACATCTGCGCACGTTGCGCATGTTCATCCGACGTAAAAAACGCATGGGTTATCATTACCAAAACTGGCTGAACATCGTACATTTTACCCAAAAGCTGATGGAGATGAATCCTTTTGATGAGGAGCAACGGCTGGCCTTGCGTGCAGCAGTGGCTGCGGAAACGATTCTCACAGAAAAGGAATGGCTACTAGCTCAACTTACATGAGGTTCATCGCCATTGTGGTAAGCCTGTAAATCAATGAATTTGTAAAATCTCACATTAATTGCACGGAATTGGGTACGGTCTTTGCAAAATGATTTTCTCAATCATTTCTCCGCTTTCATTTTCGCAAAAAACACTCGCAGGGCAAACACGCAGAAGAATCGCTAGCACCCCCCTTTGCAATTCCCCTCATTTGCAGATTTTAGTTGTAAATGCTTGATTATCAATATTTTCCCATGAAATTGCGTACCCTGCTCACAGCAACACTGGCTTATTTGTTCTTATTGCCTTGCGGCAATGCATACAATTCCCCCTCTCAATCGGGAGTAAACTTGAAAATTCGGATGTACCTACAGGGTGCGATGTTGGGGGTCAAACAACCTTCTCAGCTTATGCGTGACGACCTGCGTGCTGCTGGCTTGATTCCGTTGAAGGAGCCATATTCTAATCGCAGCAACTACAGCCATTACGGCGAAATAGGCGGCACAGAGGCTATTGAAAACCCTGAAGTACTGAAAGTGACAGGCCAGGATGCTATTGTTGATTGGGTTTTCGTGGAGTTGCGTCACCCAGAGTTTCAAAAAATTGTACTGTCCACCCGCTCAGCGCTGCTCCAAAGGGATGGCGATGTGGTGGACTTAGATGGTGTTTCACCTCTGCATTTTGAGGGTATCGATGCAGGTGACTACCTCGTAGCGATTCGGCACCGGAACCATTTGGGGGTAATGTCCACCCAGGTTTTTTCCCTTTCTGAAACGCCAATGGTAGTTGATTTCACCGACCCTAAAATGAAGATATATGGGAACCATCCCATGATTCAAATTTTGGACAAAATGGCCTTGTTCGCTGGTGATGCCAACCATGACGGCGAGGTGCGGGTCGAAGGCCCTGAAAACGATAAGGACAGGATTTATTTTCATGTTTTGATGTCGTCGGAAAATGTGGATGCCAACCACAATTTTATCCTCCACGGCTACGACGATTGCGATGTAAACCTTGACGGTATGGTGAAATACCAAGGCCCGACTTCCGATGGTTCGTACATAGCTTTTGATATCGTTTTCTTTTGGCAATACAACTGCCCACAAGTGGACAAAAATTGCCGTCTCGTGGAACAGATGCCCTGATACCTAATCATGTGATTCTTAGTCGTATTTTATATAGAAACATGAAATTCAAACACCTTATCACCTATATTATTATCTGCATGACCTTGGCGGCCGCAAGCCTCCGTTTGAGTGGCCAGACAACTGGCGTAAATTTGAGACCAAGAGTTTATTTACAAGGAGCGCTCTACAGTTTGCTCCCGGCAGCAACATTAATGCGGGACGACTTGCGGGCGAAAGGTTTGATTCCGATGACGGAACCTTATTCGGTGCTGAACTACCAACTTGTTGGCGGAGGTGGCGAAAGCATTTCAAACCCAAGCGTCCTTCAGGTCACTGGCAAAAATGCCATTGTGGATTGGGTGATTGCTTCCAGGGCGGCATTGTTGCAGCGGGATGGCGATGTTGTGGATTTGGATGGTATTTCTCCAGTCAATTTCTCGAATATAAATCCGGGTAAATATTATGTGTCAATCCGGCACCGAAACCATCTAGGGGTAATGAGCGGGGAGGCATTGGATTTGAACTGGAGTGCTGTCAGTTTTGATTTTACAGACCCAAGTTTTCCTGTAAATTGTACAAATAGTATGTCAACGATTGGCAATAAACGAGCACTTTGGGCAGGTGATGTTAATAATGATGGACGCATCATTTCCCAAGGGCCTAATAATGATGTGTTAAAATTATTTACCACAGTCTTATATGATGGAGACAATATAGAACAAAGTGCAAATTTTATTAGTATGGGTTATCTCCAAGCCGATGTAAACATGGATGGTATGGCAATTTATGAAGGAGAAAAAAATGATGGGAGTTTTATTTGGCAAACTGTTGTGCCTTTGCTTTTTGGCCCAAATATTCCAGAAATGTTCGTACTGCTAGAATGTATTCCTTAATTAAAAATTCTTTCACCCACCCCCTTTATATTAATATTATGAAAATCAAATGTTCACTTAAAAAAAGCCTCCTCTTGGCATTATTTGCTGTTGCATTTTTTAACCTATATGCAGATAATGGCATTAAGGTGTCGCCCAAAATGTTCCTCAAAGGGGCATTAGGTTCAGATGGCCTCATGCGTGACGACCTTCGGTCAAAAGGCTTATTGCCAGCCACAGAACCATATTCTGCTCTTCCTAATTTCCAGCATTATGGCGGAGGTGGAGGAGAGACAGTAGCAAGTCCAAACGTTTTTAAAACTTTAGGCAATAATGCCATTGTTGATTGGGTAGTTGTTGAATTGCGCAGCGAGAATGCAATGTCCACGCCGCTTGCGACTCGTTCCGCATTGCTTCAGCGGGATGGTGATGTTGTGGATATAGATGGCTTTTCACCGATAAAATTTCCACTGCTGCAAGGTAAATACTACGTAGTGGTGCGTCATCGGAACCACTTGGGAGTGATGACTGCAGCACCAAAAAACCTTTCTTATACTACGACTTTGGTGGACTTCACAGATCCGACCATGCCTTTGTATGGAACGAACGCTTGTTATAGCACACCTTATTATAGGGCGCTTTGGCTTGGCGACACCAATCATGACAAAAAAGTAGTTAGTCAAGGCGCTTATAATGATGTAGATGGCTTATTCTTTCAGGTGATACAGACTCCTGCCAATACAAGTTATAGCCTCAACTATATCTTAACAGGTTATTTCGATACTGATATAAATTTGGATGGAAATGTAATATTTAATGGCCCCAATAACGACCCCAGCGTCATATTTAACCAGCTTATTAATAGCTGTTCAGGAACGCCATGTTTGCCGACTGAGCAGATTCCATAACAGGCACACTCATCACAAATACCCCCATAATTTTAACTCATGAAAATTAAAGTCATTCTTTTGTTATAGCTGCTTTCAAGCCTTGTACTTAGCTTGAGTGCTCACAATGGCGTCATGGTTTCTCCAAAATTATTTTTGAAAGGAGCCATGCTATCCAACGGGCTAATGCGAGACGACCTTCGGGCAAAGGGTCTGTTGCCAAATACTGAACCTTATTCCAATTTGGCCAACTTCCAACATTTCGGCGATGGTGGTGGTGAAACGGTAGCTAACCCTGCCGTTTTTTTGGTCACTGGCAACGACGCAATTGTAGACTGGGTCATCGTGGAATTGCGAAGCGATAATTCGATTTCTACTCCGATATCCACACATGCTGCACTATTGCAGCGGGACGGCGATGTGGTAGCGGTAGATGGAATATCACCTGTTCGATTTCTGGGTGTGGCTCCCGGTCAATATCATGTTTCAGTTCGGCACCGCAACCACCTTGGCGTGATGACACAGGAGGTTTTTAACCTATCAAACCAGACGGCCAGCATCGATTTTTCAAGTCCAGTGCTGCCGCTTTACGGGAACAATCCATGCGGAATAGACGCAAGTGGTGTCAGAGTACTTTGGCTTGGCGATGCAAACCGGGATAAAAAATCTATTTTCCAAGGACCTGGCAATGATATTTTCAGCCTGTTTTCACTGGTAATGTACCAATCTGGCAACGTGAACCACAATTCAAATTATATAGTGGAAGGCTATAATTTGGCTGACTTCAATTTGGATGGGAATGCGATATATAACGGCCCCAATAATGACCGGTCATTGACTTTTATACAAGCTGGCATGAATTGCAGTTTTGTGAATTGCGGTTTTTCAGAGCAAATTCCGTAACAATAAATAATTTTGGTGATAAAAGCCCTGACGACGAACTTGCCGTTGTCAGGGCTTTCTGTTTTTGGTAGTGGTTAGATTTTTTGCAGAAATCTATTTTATGAAAAAAAATAGTGTAATTCGTGGCTTCAATTATTCATTCACAAAACTAAAAACATCAGCAATGAATCATTCCCGTAGAAAATTTTTTCAGTTTGCTGGCGCAGCAGCTGCCAGTGCACTGATTTTGCCCAATTGGGCCTGTAACTCTGAAGGGTCGAAAACCGATGGAGAAGCTGAAAGTACCACCACGCCAGAAGCTCCTGTAGCCACACCAAGTCTTACAGAGTATGGCATTCAGCTTTGGAGTGTTCGGGACGATATGGCCAAAGACCCTAAAGCTGTCTTGAAACAACTGGCTACGGCAGGCTACAAATTCGTAGAAAGCTTTGAAGGCGAAAAAGGTATGTACTGGGGTATGAAAAACACTGAATTCAAATCTTATCTCGATGAAATTGGCTTGACCATGTTTTCCAGCCATTGCGATACGAATAAGGACTTGGAGAAAAAAGCTGCTGAAGCTGCTGCCATTGGTGTCAACTACTTGATAACGCCACATATTGGCGCACAAAAATCGATGGAAGATTGGAAGCCCATCGTGGAGGGATTCAACAAGAATGGCGAAATCTGCAAAAAAGCGGGCATCCGGTATGCTTACCATAACCACGCCTATTCTTTCGAACCTGTGGATGGCCAATTGCCACAGGATTATATGCTAAACAATACCGACCCAGGCATCGTGGATTTTGAAATGGATATTTACTGGGTGGTGACAGCTGGGAAAGACCCCATCGAGTATTTGCAAAAATACCCAGATAGGTTCCGTCTCTGCCATGTGAAAGACCGTATCAAGGATTTGCCGCTTACTGAGCGTGAGGCTTCCTGCGATCTTGGCACAGGAAGCATCGATTTTGCAAAAATCTTGGGTGTGGCTCGGGAGAAGGGCATGAAATATTACATCGTCGAGCAAGAACGCTGGGACAATTCCACGCCTATGAAATCGGCGGAGGCAGACGCAGCTTATATGAGCAAATTGGTTTTTGCATAATGTCTGGTTTTCGGTTTTTGGTTTCGGGCTCCTTCTTGGCGGACACCCGAAACCAAAAAACCGAAATCTGATACTAACCTTGCTGTGTTCGAATTTCTTCAACGAAAAAAATATCCGAATTTCTGGAAGGAATACCTCCATTGTTTTGACCAGACCTGGTCGAAGCATACACCCATTGAAGAAATCCGCTTCGTGGTGCTGGATACGGAAACTACGGGGCTCGACCCTCAGAAAGACAAGATGCTTTCCATCGCAGCGGCTGCTGTGACTGACCACCAATTGGTACTTCAAGATAGTTTCGAGTGTTACCTTAATCAGCCTGTGAACACGGGTGTAAATGCTCCTGTACATGGTATTTTGAAAAAAGCCATGGCTCAGGGCATTTCCGAAATCGAAGCCACCCAACAGTTTTTGGAATTCTGCAAGGATGCTGTCCTCGTTGGGCACCATGTAAATTTCGACCTGGCGATGCTCAACCAAGCACTGAAAACAGCGGGTGCTGGCAAGCTGAAAAATAAGTCAATCGATACTGCTAAACTCGCCATCCGGGTGGAGCATCCTTTCCAACACTACAGCATGGAGTACCAACCTGGTGAGTTCGGCCTCGATGCCCTCAGCAAGCGTTTCAACATCCCTGACGAAGAACGACATACGGCCGCTGGTGACGTGTACATCACTGCCATCTTGTTCCTAAAACTGCTGGCCCGTGTGCAAAAACGTGGCAATGGTACGCTGGGGGAATTGTTGGCGTATGAGGGGTGAAGCAATTTACAGTTCTTAATTTTCAAATTAAAAAAATCTCCAACCCAACCCTCCTCCGGCATAAAACTTGCTATCGTTTTCCCGAAATAATCTCTTGGGAAGTAGTATCCAATCTTACCGCTTTCAGCACAAAATCAATTTCTTAAAAATTTAAAAAAGGCTAAAACGATTCGTTTTGCCTTTTGGGAAGAGGCTTTCAAAAATAAGAATTAGGCATATCACACACTTTGATGCCCAGCTATGATGCTGGCTGCTGTTAATTTTTTTAGTTTGATGAAAAACCTCCTTTTCTTACTGACACTATGCTTTGCTGGCGCAATGGCCTTGCCTGCCGCTGCCCAAATCCAATTGAAAATCGAACTACTCCCTGATGGCGAAACCTATACCCTGTTCGCTCGCTCAGAGTCCGAACTTCTGCCGCCCAGTAATAACATTTTGCATGCTGCCAAAATAGCTGTCACTGTTCCAACGGGCAGCTTCGAACTCGCCTCTCTGCAAAACCTCAACGGCCAATGGCAACTCAATAGCATCGTTCAGCACCCGATTGAAAATCCAAGCCTGGACTATCTGTTGTTCAGCCTAGAAGCTGCTACCGATGCACTAGAATTCCATTACGGGCAGGAACTGCCGCTTTTTTCCTTCCAAAACAAAAATGGCTGCACGGGTGCTTTCGAAATCATGCACCCAGCGACGGATCCCTTTTTGCCACCCAATTCCCTGAACCTACCTGTCCTGACCGAGTTCATCGTCGAAGGGGTTGGCAACAGCAACGCCGTAAACGGGCTTTATGACATGGGTGCTGCGGATTGTTTTCGAGCTGCCAATTGCTCGATTAACAGTGAACTGGAATTGATGCCAGATAATTTTTACCAAATATCTATCGTCACTGACGCCAGCTTCGTAGCTACTGCCAACCTTGAAATGGTGCAAGTGGCTGTGAAAGTACCGACCAATTTTTTCCAAATTCACAACCTCACCAACTTACTTCCCGGCCAGTTTTCCTTCGGAAACACAACCCGCTTCGATGGGCCATTGGAGGACCAAAACCACGATTATATCCAGTTTAGGCTAAATGCCGCCAGTACCGGATTGAATCTCCAACCAGGTGTGAAAATCCCCCTGCTCAAGTTTGCCAACGGTGGAAGCTGCCAAGGCGATTCCATTTTCTTGGTCAAAAATGATGATGCGTTCTTACCTCCTAATTCTCAGTCAGCCAATATCGGCTCGTACGTTAAGTTTTACGGGAGCGCCTCGCACCTGCCAATTTGCGCCAGCCCTCAAATGGCTGCAGCCCCCTGCACTGGCTGCCTTTTTACTGACGGGCTTCTGAAACTGGACAGTGTGCAATCTGCCAACCCAGTTGTTTGCCTCGGTGGGCATAATGGTATGATAATGCTCTTCGCCCATGGCAGTTCTAACCTCGAATTCAGCATAGACGGTGGGCAAAACTGGAAGCCCAGTGGGTATTTTGGCGGGTTGCCCGTTGGTAATTACCAGCCCATGGTCCGGGGTACCAAATTCGGGTGTCAGGTCAGCGTACTAGGTCAACCCGTGGAATTACAAGCAAGTACGAGCATAGATTTGAGAATTGAACTACCCAGTTCGGTTTGCGAAGGCAGCGATGTGGCGTTTAACATTACCTCGCCCAATCCGTTGCCAACAAGTGCTAGCTTCGCTTGGTCGGGCCCACAGGGTTTTCATCCAGACTTCTCCGATCCTGTCATTTTCAATGCAAACAATTATCAATCAGGTACTTATACGTTATTGCTCACAGCTCCCGGTTGTGACCCTGCTTCGGCATCCTCCAATTTACAAGTGAACCCATTGCCCAGTTTACCCGATATTTTGAGCAATGGCCCGATTTGTTTTGGAGAGAAATTGCATGTCAGCAGCAGCGCTGATGCCTCCAAATTTGAGTGGTACAGCCCTCTCGGTGCCAGCACGCTAACGCTCCCTGGCCTCACCACCGATGCCAATGAAACCTATATTGAACCCGGTAGCCCGGCTTACCTCAGTGGAAATTGGCAGGTGAAGGTTACGAACCAGCAAGGCTGTACAGCGATGAGCCAACCGCTCAGCATTCAGATTAAACCGAGACCGCAAGCCTTTGCCGAAACCAGCGGCCCTGTTTGCCCCGGAAGTCAGGTACAGTTACTGTCGAATCCCTTGCCGGGCGCTACCTACGAATGGAAAAAACAAGGAGATAGTGCTGTTTTTTCTGTCCAACCCAATCCATTGATTAGCAATGTTTTAGTTCCGCAGACATACCAACTGGCTGTTTGGCTGGATGGTTGTGTTTCCCTTATTCCAGCCCTCACCACGGTATCGCTGAACGAACTACCTATCCTTAGTCCTGTACAGCAATACACCCCTTCGGCTGATTGTTCACCCAAGCCCCTCAACCTTGCTGCCAATGCTGATGGAGTTGGACTGAACTACCTGTGGAATGGTCCAAATGGGTTTCTTTCACAAGCGGCGAACCCGGTTATTGCGCAAGCAAACTCGATGGCCAATGGTAATTACACGGTGCAGGCTACCAATATTTTTGGCTGCTCCGTAACGGAGACCCTACTCGTTACGGGCATCCCCGATCCAGTTGCCATGCCGCAAATCCAAGGTGCTGCACCCACTTGTCCAGGCAACGATGTCCAGCTTTCTGTGCAAGCCTACACAGGGCAACAAGTCAGCTATCAATGGTACAAAGGCACGGCGCCGTTGTTTGGGCAGACCGCTAATTCATTGGCAATCAATTCAATACAACCAGGTGCCGAGGGTAGTTACAAACTTCGTGCAACGGTGAACGGTTGCACGGTAGAGTCAGCTAGTCAGTTCCTCGATGTGCTTGACCCTCCCCAGCCTAATCCGGATTTTTACCTTAGCCAGCCCTGCGAGGGAGGCACCTTGCAGTTTTTTTCCAATCAAAATGGAATTGCCAATTGGCATTGGACAGGTCCGGCTGGCTTTGCTTCCGATTCTCCAACTCCCGTCATTTACCAAACTGAATTGAGTAGCGTTGGGGCGTATCAACTCGCAGTTGTTGGCACAAATGGCTGTACGGCCAATGCCTCGCTGCTGATTGACGGGATTTTAGCCGTACCACCTACGCCGCTTGTGGCTTCAAATAGTCCAGTTTGCCCCGGTTCTGAAATTCAGCTCACGGTGCAAAACCCGATGGGGGTTGGCACGGTAGATTTTGAGTGGGAAAATGCCAACGGGGAACCAGTTGGTACGGGTGGGCCAGTGCTCACCATGCCTGCCAATGACCCGCTGGCAGTACCGCCTTTTTTGGTGAAAACTATCGTGAATACTTGCCCTTCGGCACTTTCTGACCCAGTGGCAGTGCAGGTTTTATCCAACCCAGTAGCTATCGCATGGAATGGCGGCGCTATTTGTCCTGGTGAAACGGCAGAACTTTTCGCAAGTACACAGCCCAGTGTAAGTTATGCATGGAAAGTGGCAGGTCAGGTGGTTTCTGTGGAACAAAATCCGGTGTTAGCAATTACCGATTCTACTGATTTTCAATTAGTTGTAAAAACTAATGGCTGCAATGCCGAAGCTACGGCAACGACCAGTGTGCCCGTAAACCCTGTGCCAGCCATCAGTAATTTGACCGCCAATCTGACTGCTTGCGAAGGTAGTTCAGTCAACCTAAGCGCCTCCAATTCGGTAGCGATGAACGGCACTGTTCATTATAATTGGACAGGCCCGAACGGCTTTTCATTTACCAGTTCGGCAGGGTCAGTGGGCCCTTTCCCTTTGGGTTTTTCCTCCATTGCGCAGCAAAATGAAGGCAGTTACACGCTCCAACTCACAAGTTCAGAAGGCTGTGTCTCTGCTCCGCAAAGTGTGTCCGTAGAAGTAGGTTCGATGCCCCCAACCCCGGTAATAACTGTGGCTGATGCGCAGCTTTGCGAAGGCGAAACACTCCAACTTGATGCCACGCCCGCCACTGGCAGCACTGTGACCTACGATTGGTTTTTCCACGATGGCTCTTCCAGCAGCCTACTTGCCACGACGAGCTTCCCAACGTATTTTTTACCTTCTGTTTCAGCCTCAAATTCTGGTAGCTACTACGTAAAAACTACTACTGACGGCTGCCAAACCCAAGCCTCTAACCAAGCTCCTTTATCCGTGATTTTACTCCCGACGGGAGCCTTGGCTACCAATCCAACTACGTCGCTCACACCAGCTTGCGAAGGCACGGATGTTCAGCTTTCGGCCACATTGTTGCCGGGCGCAAACTACCACTGGTACGGCCCGTCAGGGTATTATTCAGACTTGCCAAACCCAGTTTTGGCGTCGGTTGAAACGGTGCAGTCTGGTGATTTTCTGGTGGTCATTGGTTATCCGCAATGTTCCACGACCTTGGCTTTCGAGACAGAGGTTTTTGTTGCGGATACCCCTGAGGTTCCTGTGTTAACTGGAGCAGCTACTGCTTGTGAAGGCTCCCAAACGCAGCTTTCGGTGGCAAATGCGGAGGCTGGGGTAGTGTACGAGTTTTATTTTGGACAAAATGGACAATCGCTTCAAACGGGTAGCGATAGTTTGGTTTTGTCAAATTTGAACCCGTCCCAGTCAGGAATTTATTTTTCATCTGCTTCGCTAAACGGCTGTGAATCAGTTGTTTCTGCTCCGTTTAGTTTGCAAGTTGTACCTGCTCAAACTGGAACTGCTTTCGCTGGTGACGACCAAACCATTTGCGAAGCGACCGAACTTACCTATCTCCAAGCCACTCCACCAGTGGTTGGTGAGGGACACTGGACAGCACTCGACGGGGCCACAGTGGTTCAGCCTGCTGCCGCTGCTACCACGGTGCAGGGCCTGTTGCCAGGCGAGAACCGATTCGTGTGGACCTTGACAAATGGAACTTGTCCCGGTGTGGGCAGCGATACGACAGTGGTTTTTCTTGAAAACGGAAAGGCGATGGCGGATTTTTTCACACTACCAGTGAACGATAGTTTGGTAAACATCAACTTGCTGGAGAACGATTTTATCCAAAATCTGCCAGATTTTGAGTTCACGATTTTGACAAAACCAACTAAGGGTCAACTGCTGGAAGACGGAACCGGGCGAATAACCTATATCCCATACCCAAACGCTTTCGGTGAGGATGGCTTCCGCTACCGGATTTGTTCCATGACCTGCTCCGAGATTTGCGATGAAGCCTATGTCCGGATTTCACTTGACGGGTCAGTAGCTGCCAATGATTGTTTTCGTCCGAACCTCATCACTCCTGACGGCGATGGGTTGGATGATGTGTTCGTCATACCATGTGCGGCAGGTTGGCCGGGTAGTTCCATATTGATTTTCAACCGCTGGGGCTCGACTGTTTTCGAATCATCGGATTACCAGAACGATTGGGGTGGTACTTACGAAGGACAATTGCTGCCGCATGGCACATATTTCTATCAGCTACGGCTGAATGATGGGAAGGGAACAATGTTGCAGGGATTTGTGGAAGTCCAGTAACACAGACTGCCAGTCCTAGCTTCTACATGAACCAGAACTTGTTTTTAATTTAAAACACAAAATCACGGACTGCCAGTCCGTGTCACATCAGATGAGATACCTACACCTACTTTTCCTTTTTTGTTGTTCCTCGCTTTTTGCACAGCAGGTACCAATTTTTTCACAGCTTTTTTACAATAAAATGCTGTCGAATCCTGGTGCAGCGGGTAGCAATGGGCTTCCTAGCATCACTGCTTTTCACCGCCAACAATGGGTCGGGTTCGAGGGGGCTCCATTGACGGATGCGCTGAGTTTCAATTCCCCTTTGTTGGCGGGGCGGGTAGGGGTTGGCCTAACAGTGGCCAATGAGCAAATCGGTTTTTTCAATTTGTTCAGTGCGCAGTTGGCGTATGCCTATCGGGTGACAATGGCCGGAGGAAGCTTGGGGATTGGGCTGCATGCAAGCATGAATCGTTTGGAGGCTAAGTTGTCAGAAGTGCGAACGATTTCAGGCACCGTAAACGGCAGCGAGACAATTCTAAACCCAAGTTTTGCCTATAATTTAGGCATGGGGATACATTTTGAAAATGAGCATTTTTTCATTGGCATGTCTGTGCCGCAAGTACTGGACCGGGGTCAGGCAAATGGTCAGGTCAGGCATTTTTTTGGCAATATTGGAGGTGTCTTGGAGTTGTCAGAAAAGCTGAGGATGCGTTCGGCTGCGGCAGTCAGGGTGGTGAAGAATGCTCCGCCTAGCTTTGATACTTATCTCGGTTTTGGCTTTACTGAAGATGCCCGACTTTGGTTGGGAGGTATGTTGCGGTCAAGTAAAACACAGGACGGTGTGGGTGGCGATGCTTTGGTAGCACTGGGTCAGTATCAGGTTTCGGAGCGGCTGCGGGCTGGGTTGGCTTATGATTTTGGCTTAGGGGCCGTGCGCCACCAAAATGTAGGCACTTTCGAGTTGATGTTGGAGTATTGCTTTGTCAAAGCTGCTCAGCCAGAACGAATTTTAAAACCCCGGTATTTTTAAGCTCAAAATTTCAAGCTTCAGGTTTTGATAAACCTTGCTACCCTGACTTCTTTTTTCATGATCAATCTTGCGAAATAACTGCCCGGTGGGTGGTTTGGAAATGGGATTTCCAAATAATTTATGCCGCTTGTCAACTGAACCGGCTCAGATTTCAACAATTCTCCTTGTTGATTGAAAAGCTGGATTTCTCCAGTTGTTTCAACACTGTTTTCCAAAATCAGATGCAACTGATCCGTTACCACAGGGTTTGACATTACCTTGAAACGCACAGCAATGTTGGAAGATAGCACGGCGATGACTTTTCCGTAGGTGTATTGTCCGTCAAAATCCGTTTGCCGAAGGCGATAATAATTTAACCCACTGAAAGGGGCATGGTCAACAAACTGATAGTGCTGAATTTCTTTACTGTTACCTGCGCCAGCCGTATTGCCAATGGCATCAAATATTTCACCATCTCTTGAGCGTTCCACTTCAAAGGACTGACTGTTCTGTTCAGAGGCGGTGGTCCAATTAAGCTCAATGGAGGTGCTGATGGCGGTGCCATAAAAATCGGTCAATTCAACTGGTAAGGAAACTGGATACAGGTAATCAACACATTGTCGGTCGAGGTTGGTGATATTGGTGCAGCAGTTTGGGTTCATGTTGGCAGTACCATTGCCGGCGATGTGGTCAAGGCCCAAACTATGCGTCATTTCATGGGTCAACATGATGGCGTATTGCGAAGCATTTAAACAACCACAAACACCATTGTTGACTACGACAAAGCCGAACCCTCCTTCATAATAAGGATTTCCATCGAAAGTGTTAATCGGTGTAAAACCATTCAAACCTCCAAAAGCCAAAATACCTGCGCAGGAACTGAGGTCTGTGATTTCATCGCATGGATCGTTGTATTGGACGACAATATTTCTTTGTCCTCCCAAGTTGTTGTCCACCCAATTTATGAAATCATTGCCAATAGCACCATCATCCATGCAGTCAGGCATAAATCCTGAGTAAGTCCCTCCGTTCACCAAATTTGTTCCCATGTAACTTGAAATTGCTCCAACTGCTGCAACGACATAGTCATTAGCACTTGTAGGAATTGGGCAATCGGTATCGCCTTCCAGTTCATACCAGGCGCTGACTGCAGTACCAGGAAAGTCCAACCACCTAAATCCTGTTCCTCCTGAATTCAAAAAAGTGCAGTGTGCAGGTGCCGTGCGCTCTCCGATAGATGGGTAAAAAGCTTGTACATCTGTTGTCACCAGTGCAATATGTTTATCCCAGTGGATGCCCGAAGCGGCAATCTGCTGCAATTGGAACAGCAAGTCATTTTTACGATAAACCGCCAAAGGTTCAACGGCTTTTCCGTCATTAGGGTTGATTAAGTTTAAATCCGCCCATTCGGGCAAAGGCACAAGGTAGCTTTCGTCGTTATTGGGTTGGAACTGTTCAAAAATGCCGTAAGACATCAATATTGGCCGCCAAAACCCTGTATTGGTCTGGATTAGGAAGAGTAGGTAGGATTTGCCAGGCTTCAAATTTACGTCATCTGGAATGGCTTTTATCCAGCCATTGCCTTTGGTAGTAAGATGCTCCAATTCGATGGTGGAACCAAGCGCAACATCGCCTTTGACTACAAATTCTATTTGCAAATCGGTATGCCAAAAAGTCAGCGAGGAGGTTCCGACTTCGTGCGTTTCCCCCACTGTTGCCTGCACCACGAGGGTACTTGCAGCGGTCATTTCACCCAAATCGTGAAAGGGGATTATTGTGGTGGCGCATAATTTGTTGATGGCCAGAAAAAACAGTAGTACTAGCAGTTTTTGTGTTGAAGACACATTCATCTTGCTGTCGATTTCGTGAGTAAAACTTATCGTAGCAGGAAATTGAGGTGCCTATTATAAGGCAATTATCGATAAATTGTTCAGCATTTACCCATGAAATCGATTTAAAAATGTTCTTAATGCAAGCTCATAAATTTTGGTACTATCCAAAACATTATCATGTTGAGCAGTGTCACGCCTGTGCTAATGGCCATCCAAATAAACAGGGAATTCAAGGTTGCAAACGTTTGTTCTCCAGCTAAAGGGAAGTTGGTAGTCGTCAATTTTCTGCTTTTCCCAATGAAGTTTAGAAGTTTTACAAAAACAACGGCCTGAAATGCCAAGACAATGAAATAGAAAAATGGCATCAATTTGTAGAATGCTGGGACGCTCCTTGCGGAACCGATTATCCAATATGTAAAAATTTGAGAGAGGGTACTAATCAAACTATAAACTAGACTCAACCCCATTACTACGGCTAAACCTATCGCAGTTCCAACGGCTTTTGAAAGCTGTCGTTTTGCAGCGGCAGTGATTAATATGCCCTCTTCATTTTCGGTTTGTTGATCAAGAATTTGATCGTTGTCCATCTTTGTGAAGTTTGCAAAGATTATTGATATTAGAAAAGACAAATTCAATCAAATCAACTCATTTCAACTCCAAAACGACCACTGATGCTGCTGGCATTTTCACCGTTAAAACGCCATTTTTCAAAGTCGCCCCAGTGAATTTTGCTGGTTTGATTTTCTCGGGTTGGTCGAAACTGTTGTAATCCTGCACTTTGCCTGAAGCTAGTACTCTCCCGGTCACTGAAGAGGCAGATATTCCCCGCACATTGATGGTCACTTCCTGCGATTTGTTGGCATCGATATTCGTCAAACTGACGTGAATGAGGCCATTTTTATCCTTTGAAGCTGATGCTGAAACAGCTGGCAATTTTTCAGTACCAACTTGGTAATCAGCCGTTTGTATAGTTATTGGAATCAAAGTGGCATCTTGGTGCACGCTGTACATTTCCATCACGTGATAGGTCGGTGTCAAAATCATTTTCGGCCCATCGGTGAGTATGACGGATTGAAGGACGTTAACGATTTGAGCGATGTTCGCCATGCGCACACGGTCAGCGTGGTTGTTGAAAATATTGAGTGTGGCGCCTGCCAGCACGGCATCCCGCATAGTATTTTGTTGGAACAAAAAAGCACCGTTTGTGCCAGGTTCAACTTCGTACCAGCCACCCCATTCGTCCACCACGAGGGCTACTTTTTTCTGTGGGTCGTATTTATCCATGATGGTAGAATGGCGATTTACGAGATCTTCCATTTTAAGCGCCTGTTTCATGGTAGCGAAGTATTGTTCCTCCGTGAATCCAGTGGCAGGGCCTTTGGCTTTCCAGTCAATGACTGAGTAATGGTGCAGTGCCACGCCTTCGAGCATATTGTGCGGAATGTCCCGCATGAGCACTTCTGTCCAATGGTAGTCGCCCGAGTTTGCACCGGAGGCGATGCGAAAAAGGCCGCCTGTGTTTGACCAGTCGGTCATGAAAGTGGCGTATTGCCTGTAGATATTGGCGTAATATTCAGCAGTCATGTTGCCACCACAGCCCCAGGCCTCATTGCCGATACCCCAGTATTTTACATGCCATGGTTTTTCCCTGCCATTTTGCTTACGCAAATCAGCCATCGGGTCACCACCTGGATGGGTGGTGTAGCGGGTCCATTCAACCACTTCTTGCACCGTTCCGCTACCGACATTGGCAGAGAGGTAAGGCTCGGCACCTATTTCTTCGCAAAGGTTCAAGAAATCGTGGGTACCAAAGCTATTGTCTTCCGTCACGCCGCCCCACCAGACGTTGACCATTTTTGGGCGTTTGTCTTTTGGGCCAATCCCGTCTTTCCAGTGGTAAGTATCGGCGAAGCAGCCACCTGGCCAGCGCAGGTTAGGGATTTTCATTTTTTTCAGTGCCTCAATGACATCATTGCGCACACCAGCCGTATTGGGGATGCTACTGTTCTCCCCGACAAACATGCCATCATAGATACATCGGCCAAGGTGCTCGGAGAAGTTGCCGTAAATCTGACGACTAATGGTTGTGGTGCCGAGGTCGGCGTTAAGGGTAATAGTGGCTTGAGAGAAGGCAGCTGTTGCGAGGCACAGCAGTAGGATGGGCAGGATGTTTTTCATGTATTACGGTATTTGTTCAAAGTTTGCAATTGTACGGAAAAATCACTGTTCCCCATACGTGATGCATCATTATCGCAAATGTAAAAAATACACTTAAAATTGAAGCAAAAAATATCACCCGCCAGATCATTTGATTTTGGGATGGCAATCCCAAATCAACCTGCTCTTACCCGTTAATTTGATATATTCTATTGTGCCAAAACCTACACCGCAGCCCAGTCAGTCACTTTTTTATCTATCTTTCGTAGTTGTTACATCGACACCATCTCGTACTGCCGCTTCCAGCACCTCCATATTTATATATTTTAGCTTTTTAAATTTAATGCAATACCCGGTTACACTGGCTTTCCCCAGTTTGTCTCCATATGTTTTGGCCAAGTATGTTTTGTCTTCTAAGCCAATAATATACACGGATATTCCTGAAGTATTTGCACTCAACCCGATCTGATAAAAGTCTTTTGTTGAACCATCCGCATATTTCATGGATTGATTTCCATATCCGATATTTGGATTGGAAATGACTTTACCTTCACTATTTTTACCGTCTAAAAACCACAATTTACAGTTGGGCATTATTTTCAAAATAGCATCGTTCAGCGCCTGTAATTCCAAACGTTTGGGCTCAGGTTGGCTGTTGATATATGTATTGATTTGTTCTTGTATGTCCATCATGGTTTATTGATTGGATAAAATTTCCAAAAGGGTTTCCAAATTATTGATGGAGGCTTTGTAACCTTCCGTAAAGCCCATTTCGAGCATCTTGTCCATACGTTCTAACGATTCATTATGAATAACGATACGAACCTTCGTTAATCCATTATTTTCACTAAAAGTATAATCCCAATCAGACCCCGGCAATTGGGGGTTTTCGTTTTCGTCGGCAAAGGCGTTGAACATTTTGAAATTCGTTTTTGGGGTAATGGAAGTGTATTCCTGAATTAACCAACGCTCTTGCCCATCTGGGCTTACCATGGCATAAAACCTGCGGCCACCGACCTGAAAATCCATGTGCTTCGTCCTTGCTGAGAAAGGTTTGGGTGCCACCCATTGGTCGAGCATTTCTGCTTTTGTGAAAGCATCCCAAACCATCGATTGGTCGGCATTGAATTCACGGGTAATCGTCACCGTTTGGGCCGCTCTGTCAACGGTAAAATCGAATCGCAATTCTGTCGTCATTTTTCCGTGTTTTTTAAATTGTTTAATAATGTATCGAGTTGGCTGAAACGCTGTTCCCATGTCTTGCGGACCTGCTCCAGCCATAGGTCTATTTCCTTGATTTTATCCATCTCAAGTTGATAATAAATCTCCCGTCCCTGTTGCTGTTGGCTCACCACTTCGCATTCAGCAAGAATTTGCAGATGCTTGGAAATCGCCTGCCGGGTCTGGTGGAAATGCTCTGCGAGGGCGTTGGGCGTCATCGCTTGTACCGCTATCATCGCAATGATGGCACGGCGGGTCGGGTCGGCGATGGCTTGGAAAATGTCTCTTCTCATATGTTTTGGAATTGCTAGTGCAATCAATTGGTTGCAAATATATGCGCAACCAATTGATTGCGCAAAACTTTTTAGCAGATTTTTTTCTAAGAAGTGACTTTATCGTCACCAGCTTTTCACCTTAGTTTGGATATTGAAAAATGTAGCTAAAAAGGCCATTCGCCGCATTAAGATTAGCCTATCTTTGCGCCCAATTTTTTTAAATACGTCCTGCAATGCCCACAGCAACAGCCCAACCTATCCAATTTAAAAAAGGAAAACTGAGCAAGGAAACCCTGCTCAAACTCTACCGACGCCTGCTTAAACCCCGAATGATTGAAGAAAAAATGCTCATTCTACTTCGGCAGGGGCAGGTCTCCAAATGGTTCAGCGGCATCGGCCAGGAGGCCATCGCCGTAGGTGTCACAAGTGCGTTGTTATCGGATGAATTGGTCTTCACACTGCACCGTAACCTTGGCGTTTTCACGGTGCGGGATGTGCCGTTGGCTACCTTGTTTTCACAGTGGCAAGGCAAGAAAAATGGCTTCTCGAAAGGCCGGGAGCGCAGTTTCCATTTTGGTACTTTGGACTATGGCATCGTTGGAATGATCAGCCACCTTGGCCCACAATTGGCGCTAGCTGATGGCGTGGCCTTGGCACATAAACTGAAAGGGGAAGGACGGGTAGCATTGGCTTTCAGCGGCGAAGGCGGCACTAGTGAGGGCGACTTCCACGAGGCGCTGAACGTTGCTGCCGTCTGGGATTTGCCCGTGATTTTTATTGTAGAAAACAATGGCTACGGGCTTTCGACGACCACCAAGGAACAGTACCGTTGTGAAAACATCGCCGACAAAGGCGTGGGCTACGGCATAAAATCGGTCATCGTGGATGGCAACAATATCCTTGAAGTTTACCACATGATTGACAAACTGGCGGTGGAAATGCGCAAGAACCCGCACCCCGTGCTGGTCGAGTGCAAGACCTTCCGGATGCGGGGCCATGAGGAGGCAAGTGGGGTCAAATATGTTCCGAAGGAACTACTAGAAACCTGGGCGTTGAAAGACCCGCTCGAAAACTACGAGCGTTTCCTGGTGGAAGAAGGCATTCTGGACGATGAAACCGTAAAGCAATTCCGCAAGGAAATCAAGGATGAGATTGACACCGCATGGAAAACCACTGTCTCTGAGCCTGAAATTGAACCAGATACGGAGGAAGAACTGGCGGATATCTACGCTCCAGTATCAGTTTCCAACGCCCCCAATCTGCAATCCGCAATCCGCAATCCGCAATCGGAGAAGCGGTTCATAGACGCCATTTCCGATGGCCTTCGGCTGGCGATGGAAAAGCACGAAAACCTTGTGTTGATGGGGCAGGACATTGCCGATTACGGCGGTGTTTTCAAAATCACGCAGGGGTTCATGGAAGCCTTTGGCAAGGAGCGGGTGCGCAACACGCCGATTTGCGAAAGTGCCATCGTGGGCACGGCGCTGGGCTTGAGTCTAAAGGGTTTCAAGAGCATGGTAGAGATGCAGTTCGCCGATTTCGTGACCTGCGCCTTCAACCAAATCGTGAACAACCTCGCTAAAATTCACTACCGCTGGGGCGTAAACGCTGATGTAGTGGTGCGGATGCCGAGCGGCGGTGGGGTAGGAGCGGGGCCGTTTCACTCCCAGAGCAACGAGGCGTGGTTCGTGCACACGCCTGGTTTGAAAGTGGTTTGCCCTTCCACGGTTTACGATGCAAAGGGGCTGCTGCTGGCGGCTTTTGAGGATCCAAATCCCGTCATGTTTTTTGAGCACAAAGCTTTGTACCGGGCCATTTCGGAAGAAATTCCAGATGGCTACTACACTGTCGAAATCGGTAAAGCGAGGGTGGCACGGGAAGGTTCGGCAGTAAGCGTCATCACCTATGGCATGGGCGTTCACTGGGCGCTGAAAGTTTGCGAAGAAGAGGGTATTGATGCCGACATCATTGACTTGCGAACACTATTGCCCATTGATTATCAGGCAATTGTGAACAGTGTTGAGAAAACGAACCGGGCCATCATCCTTCACGAGGACACCCTCACAGGGGGCGTTGGTGGCGAATTGGCGGCTTGGATTTCAGAGCATTTGTTCGAGCAACTCGATGCGCCAGTAATGCGGGCTGCGGGCTTGGATACACCCGTGCCGTTTGCTATCCCATTAGAACAAAATTACATGCCAGTGGAGCGGTTTAGGAAGCAATTGCGTAAACTTGCCACATATTAAATTTTGCATCAAAACAAACACGAATCAAACACCAACCGAGAATGAACATCCTGTTGTGCACCACCGAAGAACTCATGCTCACCACTTTTGAATTTCGCTTCCGCAAAAACGGCTGGAAACTGACAGTGGCGGAAAGCGCCAAAACTGCCCTTGAGAAAACCAAGAACCTGCTTCCCGATATGGTTGTGGTGGACTTGAGTTTGCCAAATTTTGAAGCCTTGGATATTGTGCAGTTCATCAAAAAAGAGCCGAACCATGATGAAACACCTATCCTCATTTACGGAACAGTGGAAAATGAGCAACTAATATTGGAATCGCTTCGGCTTGGTGCCAATGATTTCATCATCGCCCCCATCAAGCCGGATGAACTGACGATTCGGATTCGAAGGCAATTGATGAAGAAAAAAGGTGCTGAAAAATCCCTTGTTTGAAAAGCCAACAGTTGATTTTGTTCCTAACATGAATTAAGGAACTGTTTTTGATGGAAGCCGTCAGTTTCAATTAAGGTAGCTTCTAACTGTCTAAATGCCAACTCAACATGAAAGGAATCATACTCGCCGGAGGACTCGGCACTCGATTGTACCCGTTGACGCTCGTCGTGAGCAAGCAGATGATGCCCGTTTACGACAAGCCGATGATTTATTATCCGCTCAGTACACTGATGCAGGCGGGAATCAAGGATATTCTCATCATATCCACGCCTTACGACTTGCCCAATTTTGAAAAACTGTTGGGCAACGGCCATGACATTGGATGCAATTTTGAGTATGTGCCACAGTACGAACCCAACGGCTTGGCACAGGCTTTTGTTTTGGGGGAGAAATTCATCAACGGAGAGCCAGCGGCCCTGATTTTGGGAGACAATATCTTCTATGGTGCGGGCATGGCCGAACTGATGCAGGCCAGTGCCAATCCAGACGGTGGTGTCATTTTCGCCTACCAAGTGGCTGACCCAGAGCGCTACGGTGTGGTAGAATTTGACGACAACTTCAAAGCGATTTCCATTGAGGAAAAACCGAAGCAGCCGAAGTCAAATTACGCAGTTCCTGGCTTGTATTTCTATGATAATCAGATAGTTGAGATTGCGAAAAACCTGAAGCCAAGCCCTCGTGGCGAATACGAAATCACGGACGTTAACCGAATTTATCTCGAAATGGGCAAGCTCAGCGTCGGCGTTTTGGGGCGTGGTGTGGCATGGTTGGATACAGGTACGCACGATTCGCTGCTCCAAGCAGGGCAGTTCATCCAAGTCATCGAAGAGCGGCAGGGCTTGAAAATTGGCTGTATTGAGGAAGTAGCTTGGGAAATGGGTTTCATTGATGATGCGCAACTTGAAAAGCTCGGACACAAGTTTATCAAAAGTGGTTATGGTGAATATTTATTGCGGCTATTGAAGTAAGTGCGGCGTGATTTTTGTTTTCTGTTGAAGTTTAGTCTCACGGCATTCTTTTATACTAAACAGAAAACAAATCAATGAACAAAGAAAAACACAGACCTCACTGCCGTGTGAGGTCGTTAGCATTGCTAATTATCACTTCATTTTTATTCACGACCTGCCAAAACGATTTAGAAAATTTACCCACTGAGCAGGCTTTTACCAAAGAAAAATTAGAGCGACTTGGGGATATGCTGCGCAATGAATTGCTGAAGCAGTATGAAGTTTTACCACAATTGTCTCCCTACGACACTTCCATTTATTGGTACTTACAAACGATGTACGAACAGGCGACTAGTTCTATGCACCTCGATCGCCAATCTCCTGTCTACAACAAGTGGGACCAAGACCGTAAGTGGAAGGTTTATATCCTTAAAAGTGATGACCAACAGCTTGCCTTTACATTGCCTGGTGGCGATTTTTTCATATCTACAGGCATGTTAAAGTGCCTTCAAAAGGATTACGAATTGTACGCTCTACTTTCGTTTGAGGCTGCATTGATGAATGAGGGCTATTTGCTGGCGCAATGGACTATGGAGTACAATTCATTGACCATCAATAACTTAATTGAAGGAAATGACCAGCCAAACCCACTCACAGCAGAGGTTTTGGCTGAAAAAATGACCTCATTTGTCTTTGAAACAAAAACCATAGAGGCAGTAGACAAGGCTGCCATTGAAAATACTTGTTCAACTTCAATACTCGATCCAGTTGGACTCGTGCCCTTTCTTGGCAATGCAAATTTTGAAAATTCAAAATGGTTGCAAACTCGGCCTTCTTATGATGGAAGGGTTGAAATGCTTCCAGAAATGGCCGATCATTTTTGTCAAAATGACCAACTAGGTGTCGGCAATTATCAACGTTTTGTACTCAATGTTTTGGAATAAGTTTGGTGAAATGCTCAGTTTAGGCTCAAAGCCCCTAACCCGAACAGCGCAAAATCATATTTCACAGGGTCTTCAGGGTCAAATTCCCGAAGCCTTCCTGTTAATTCAAGCACTGCTAGCCAGTCAGTCTGCGGGCGCTCAAGCAGCCCAAATCTCCGAGCGTATCGTTCCACATGTACATCCAGCGGCACGAGCAATTGTGAAGGCTTGATGTTTTTCCAAATACCAAAATCCACGCCCCGGTCGTCGCTCCGCACCATCCAGCGGAGGAACATGTTGAGCCGCTTGCATGTGGATTTTGTGAGCGGGGATGGGATATGTTTTCGAGTGCGCTCCGGCGAATCGGGTAGGGAGAAAAACAGCTCTCGGAACCCGGCCAAGCCATTGCTTGTATCAGCATCACCTTGGCCCATTTTTTTCAAAAAGGCCTCTTCGAGCGAATGGTTGTTTTGGTAAAACCATTGAAAAAACGCCAAAAAATAAAGCGTATCCGTTGCTTGAAAAGTCCGGTGAACGAAACTTAGGAACGTCTTTCGGTCTGTTTCTTGGTGGTTCAAAATGAAATCATGTGGCGCTCCGTCCATCAGTCCGAAAAGTTCATTGGCCTTGTTGATGATGGTTTTTCGCTGCCCCCAGGCGAGCATTGCCGTCCAAAAAGCGCTGATTTCGATATCCTGTTTTTTTGAAAAACGGTGTGGCACGGAAATCGGATCGGTTTCCAGAAAATTTGGGCGATTGTATTTGTCCACACAGTCGTCCAAGAATTTTTTCAGTTCCTTGTTGCTCATTTTGAAAATCAAATAGTCAGAAGGGCGTCGAAAGAAAAAAATGAGAAATACAGTTTTTCAAAAAAAATAAAGACCTTTGCTCCGTCTGGAAGGCATCTTAAACAAACTGCCGTTGTTCACGAGCACTAAAATGACCGCAACACTCACATACACCCTCGTTTTAGCCGCCATTTATTTTGGTATAAAAGCCATCGAATACGTGGAGCATCGTGAACAGTAATTGATTTATTTTTTCTCAGTAGATTGGTACATTTTGAATTTTGCCAACCCGATGCGCTGGAGAAAATGGCAGAAAGACACCCGCATCACCCCCATCCCGTACTTCATACTCCGTCTGAAATTAATGGAAGAAGCCTCCTCGAAATACTTCGTGGGGCAGGTCACTTCGGCGATATCGAAGCCTGCGAAAACGATTTGCGACAACATTTCATTGTCAAAAACAAAATCGTCCGAGTTCGCCTCGAAATTGATGCCAAGCAGTACCTCCCGGCTAAAAGCCCGGTAGCCCGTGTGGTATTCCGAAAGTTTGTAACTGATGAGCAGGTTTTGCGAAAGCGTCAAAAACCTATTGAAAATGTACTTGTAAAGCGGCATTCCACCCCGCAGCGCTCCTTTTCCGAGGATGCGGCTGCCTAAAACGACCGGGTAAAGCCCCTCGCCGATGATGTTCACGAAGGACGGAATCAGCAACGGCGTGTACTGGTAGTCAGGGTGCAACATGATGACTATGTCGCCGCCGAGTTCGAGCGCCTTACGATAAAGCGACTTTTGGTTGCCGCCGTAGCCCTTGTTTTGCTGGTGTTCGATCACGTGGTGGACGCCCAGTTTTTTTGCCAAGGCCACGGTATCATCCTTGCTGGCATCATCACAGAGGATGACTTCGTCAACGAGCGGGAACGGGATTTCGGCGTAGGTTTTTTCGAGCGTCAGCGCTGCGTTGTAAGCTGGCAACACGACAATGACCTTTTTTCCTTTGTACATTTGCGGTGGTTTCGTTTGCTAAAAAATGCTCGCAAAGATAGACTTTAGACTTTAGACAAAAGACATTAGAGAAGGCAACTCCAGCTTGATAAGTCTTGGTTCTTTAGTCTAAAGTCTGTAGTCTAAAGTCTTTTTTAATACCCATGAAAAAAATTACACCCATCTTTTCTGCCCTCTTTTTTATTTTTTCTGCTGCGCAAATGCAGGCGCAAACCGTCTATGTTGCCCAGAATGGTACTGGTAACGGTACCTCTTGGGCCGATGCAGCGGGGAACTTGAAAGCCGTCCTCGACAACGCTTCTGCCAATACGCAGGTTTGGGTAAAAGAAGGCACCTATTATCCAACCACTTGCTCCAACTGTGTTTTCAACGATAGAAATCAATATTTTCACTTAAAAAATGGGGTGAAACTCTTTGGCGGCTTTGGCGGCTTTGAGACAAATATTTCTCAACGAAATATTCCCGCTCATCCGACTTTTCTTAGTGGGGACATCAACCAAGATGGGGTTTTGAATGATAATTCTTTCACGGTTATCTTTTCTCAAAACGTCAGTAATTTAACAGTAGTGGATGGTTTTACCATTTCAGGAGGCAACGCCGACCAAGGCGGGGCTGGGCTTGGTACACCACAAACCAGTGGTGGTGGATGGTTCAACCTGGGTTCAACTGCGGGAGCAAGTTCTAATCCAATTGTCCGCAATTGTATTTTCACAAATAATTATGCTTGGGGTTATGGCGGTGGCATGTTCAACGACGGCAGCTTCAGTGGGATGGCTAGTCCAAGCTATACCAATGTGCAATTCATAGGGAATGTTGCCCGTGACGGCGGTGGCGGGTTATACAATACTGGCAGTTTCAATGGAAATAGCAATCCAAGCCTCACAGATTGCCAATTCATAGCCAATAAATCTGAGCTTTCTGATGGTGGTGGTATGTTCAATATGGGGCAACTTGGCACCAGCAACCCATCACTGGTAGGCTGTCTTTTTGAACGGGATACTGCCTTCAATGAAGGTGGAGCATTGGTGAATTTTGGAAAAGATGGCAATGCTAGCCCCATTTTGACCAGTTGTGTCTTTAATGGCAACGTGGCTGAATTTGGAGGCGGAGTTTACAGTGATGGAACTACGAACGGATACAGTGGGCCAGCGTTTTACAATTGCCATTTTTCGGAAAACCACTCGCATAATGACGGGGCAGCCATTTATAATTCAGGTTATCAAGGCACTTGTAGCCCTACCATCATGAGTTGTTATTTTGAAAATAATCATTCAGGGTTTGCGGGCGGTGCGATGTTCAGCAACGGCAATGAAGGAGTCAGTAATCCAATCGTTCGAAATTGTCGGTTCATTGGAAATCATGCAGATACCTATGGTGGAGCATTGTACAATTTTGGGAAGGGCAATATTGCCGATCAGGTGCCCGGCAATTCCAGCCCAGAACTTACCAACTGTCTGTTTGTCAATAATATGGCCCTTTCCGCAGGGGCAGTTTATAACCTTGGTGCCGAGCTTGGCAATGCTAATGCTATGGTCACCAACTGCACATTTTACGGCAATCATGCCAATATTGGCGGAGCTATGTACTGTAATGCTGGTGAAGGAGGAACTGGTGTGGCCAGCCCAACAATAAGGAACTGCATTTTTTGGGCAAATACTGCCGGGGAGGGAAATGTTTTCCGAATTATTTGGGGAACTCCAACTATCAGTAACTCTCTTGCAGACGTAACTGATTGCACAGGACTTTACAATGGAATGGGAGGAGCTGTAAACTGTAATGGTGGCATGCTTTTCAATCAAAATCCGCAATTCGCTAGTCCGGTATCCGGCAATTTTCACCTCAACAATAGCTCTCCCGCTATTGATAAAGGTAACAATCCCGCCATTACTCAAACGGGTGTTGGCATTGACTTGGATAGCTTGCCTAGGATTTTTAACAGTACTGTAGATATGGGTGTTTTTGAGTTTGGGTCTTCAGCGGGAAGTGCTCCAATTGTGACCCAAAACCCACAATCTCAATCAGTTTGCCAAGGAGATGGGGTTACGTTTAGCATCAGTGCCACCGGGGCGCAACCACTTACTTTTCAATGGTATAAAAACGGAAATCCTATCACAGGTGCATCCCAAAATGTGTATAACATTGCAGCAGCTTCTCAAGCCAATGCTGGCAACTATACTTGCAAAGTGACCAACGCTACGGGTAATGCTACAAGTCAAGTAGCTGTTTTGAGCGTCAATGTGCCAGTGGTAGTTGGGTTGGATATTTCAGCTTCGCAAATGCAAATTTGTGCAGGGGAAACAATTACCCTTACTGCCAATCCTATCAACGGAGGGGCAGCTCCCATTTTTCAATGGTACTTAAATGGCAACGCATTTGGTGGAAGTGTCCAATCTTTTGCAACAGACCAGGTACAGGATGGCGACCAATTCACTTGTACATTAACAAGTTCAGAAGCCTGTGTCCAAAACTCTATGGCATCATCAAATTCTTTGACCATTAGTGTGGAAACTTTGCTCTCCGCATCTCTTTCCATCGCTGCTGATGCAGGCACGGTTTGCGAAGGCAATCCAATTACTTTGACTGCAACCCCCATCAACGGCGGCATTTCCCCCTCGTATCTATGGACGCTGAACGGTGTGGTGGTTGGTGCAAATGCGCCAACCCTGCTCGTTGGTTCCCCCATTGACGGGAGCACCGTTCAGTGTACCATGACGTCTTCAAAAATTTGCCTTATACAAAACCCGGTGAACAGTAATACCGTGACACTGAATGTTTTGGACAATGTAGTTGCTGGAGTAGTAATTGAACCGTCGATTGATTCAACTATTTGTGTTGGTCAAAATCTTGATTTTACTGCTACTGTCACAAATGGTGGAAGTATGCCAAGTTTTGAATGGTTTGTAAATGGCCAATTAATTGGAAATAGCTCTGCTGTATTTTCAACCGATTCTTTGGCAGACCAAGATGAGGTGACTTGCTATTTAACTTCTTCCGAAACCTGTGTAGCTGAAAACCCTGTGTTGTCCAACATTGTCACAGTTTCAGTTGAAATTTGTGAAGCAAGCGGAGAAGTTTTAGTAGGTAACCTGCCAAATGTAAAGGTTAGCCCAAACCCAAGCGATGGAAAAATTTTACTTGAATTTTCAAATTCTTCGATTAACTTTGTTGTCAAGATTCTGAACATCCAAGGTCAAACTGCGTTCGAATCACTTGAGAATCATACCAATGTCCCTTTCCAGCAATCGCTGGATTTATCAAGCTTATCAAAGGGAATTTATTTTTTGCAAATTATATCCGGCACACAAATTAGTGTGCAAAAACTGGTACTTCACTAACAACATCTGATGTTTTTAAAGTCAGTTGTTTGGGTTGAAATCGAATTTGATGGTATTTACTGCCATCCCCTTGCCAGTTTGCAAATGAAGCTTCAGGCAGTGTCAGGGCATTATTTTTTGCTTTGTGCTTGCTTTTATGCTGATTATCAGTACATTGTGTGAACAAGCGTAACGTTTTTGAGTTCAATATCCATAGACGAGACACTTTGAACGTTGACCGATTTATTAAAGTATCCCCCCTTGAGCAAGGTTGCCGGTTTCGTGACCCGGAGCCGGAATTTATTGCTCAGGGTAAAAATGAACATGTCTTGAAAACAAAATTACTTCTTCTGATTCCCGTACTTGTGTTGGGGAGTACTTCCCTATTTTCACAAGACATCCACTTCAGCCAATTTTACAATGCACCGCTGACATTGAACCCCGCTCTGACGGGTATTTCCAAAGGTGACATCCGCTTGAGCAGCCTATATCGAAGCCAGTGGAATGCAGCCAATTCTCCTTACAGAACATTTGATGTGTCGGCAGAAAAAAAATTCTACGACATCACACATGACCGATGGTGGTTCAGTGGTGGCATTGAGTTGTTCTCTGACCGTGCTGGAGATGGGCATTTATCAAATAATCATGTAGCCCTTACAGGCTCCTACACCCGCATGATTGAAAGGTATAGTTTTCTTTCGATTGGAGTTGCAGTGGGCCTAGGTCAGCGTGGTTTTGATTATGGGAATTTGACTTTTGATAATTTTTGGAACGGAACAACCATTGACCCAACAAGACCCACCAACGAAAATTTTGATGATACGAACATCTGGTATCCCGACTTAGGTGCTGGAGTGAATTTGCGTAAGCAATGGGCTAGAAAAAGGACAAAGCTGGACTTTGGTGTAGGGCTTTTCCATGTAAACCAACCTGACCAAAGTTTCTATAAAAAAGACAAAAGCAACCTTCCAATGCGGGCCAGTTTTTATGCCATCCCCGTGATACAGTTGAATGATAAAGGCGACCTTGTTGGTGCATTTACAGGGCAAAGCCAATCTCAGTATTTTGAAGCATTGGCAAATATTGGCTACCGCTACTACCTGAGCACCCAACGTGCTAAAGAAATTGCTGTGCAATTTGGTGTTGGCTATCGGTTCAACTCGATAGGAGATGCTCTCATGCCTGTATTGGAGGTACAATACCATGACCTAATGGTCGGCTTGAGTTGGGATATGAACGTCTCCAAGTTTTCGACAGCAACTAAGCATAACGGTGGACCAGAAATCGCTGTGCGATATATATTCCACAAGGTTTACCCTATCAAGCTATTTAAAGCTTGTCCTTTGATTTAATTCAAATTTATTTCCTAATCCCTTGACCGCTAATTCCGTATGAACATTTATCCAACAACAAACAGCAGGCAAATGAGGCAGATTTTCCCCTTGTTTTTGCTCATTGCATTTTTTGCGAATATAGCCCATGGGCAGACCTTTAAGCAATATATGAAGGCAGCTGATGAGGAGGTACAGAACCTCAATTATTATGCAGCCATGAAACATTATCAAGAGGCTATTCTCATTGATGGTGAAAAGCCAGAGGTTTTGTACAAGTATGCTGAAGCAGCACGACTTTTCGAGTCATACACGTTTGCAGACACAGCATATACCAAAGTCATTGCAAGTGAGGCTGCAGCTTCCTATCCATTAGCCAAATATTGGTTGGCTACCGTCAAGAAAAAGCAAGGCAAATATGAAGAGTCTCAAGCCTTGTTCCAGCAATTTGTGGATGAGCGTGGGGCGGCATACCCACAATATACAGAAGTTGCGAAGCAGGAAATTGAGCAGCTAAATTGGGCTATTGAGGCCATTAAATCCTTTGATGAAAATGTAACCGTAGAGCGGCTCGGAAACGATATTAACACGCCTTGGTCAGAGTTTGCCCCGCAAATACACGGTACTGACTTGTATTATTCATCACTTAGCGAACAGCGGGAATTCAAGAAGGGCGAGGCAAAACGGCAGTACGCTATTGAAATGGAAGCCAAAAATGCCAAAGGCAAAGGAAAAAAACTGTCGTTTAACGATGAAAAACGCCATACTGCTCATGCTGATTTCACAAAGGATAACCAAAAAATCTACTATTGTCTCTGTGATTATGTTGGTGAAAAAACCGAAGTCCGATGTGAAATTTGGTCACGGACGGTGCTAGGTGAGGACAAGTTCGGTGACCCGGTGAAGCTCCCTGCCACTATCAACAAACCTGGCTATACAGCGACTGACCCAATGGTCAGTTATGATGAAACAACTGGAAAAGACTGGCTCTTTTTTGTATCCGATCGCCCTGGTGGGCTGGGGAAACTGGATATTTGGTCTGTCCAAATTGAGGGCGATAGCACCTTCTCCACCCCAGTAAATGAAACTTTGCTCAACACTCCAGGCAATGATGCTACACCATTTTACCATCACCAAAGCAAGACGATGTATTTCGCCAGTGATGGCCGACAAGGATTTGGTGGTTTTGATATTTACCAAGCTAATCTCAGCGATGGTGTTTGGCATGACTTCGAACACTTGCCTGCACCATACAATAGCAGTTACAACGACACACATTTTTGGCTGAATGACTCCAGAACAAAAGGCTATTTTTCTTCTAGCAGGTTAGGGAGCTTGGTATTAGAGCCTGAATTTGAGGCTTGCTGCAATGACCTTTATTCTTTCACTATTCAAATCGTTGACCTCAACGTTTTGACTTTCAATAAGAAAAATAGCGAGCCATTGGAAGGCGTGACCGTTCAACTAATGGAATTGGGTAAGGAAGGCGAAATCCCCTTGACGACCTTGACAAACCCAACTTCGAATGATTTTAATTTTCCATTGAAAAAAGGCACTAAATACGCTCTGCTAGCCACCAGGCCAGGCTTTCTGCCAATTCGTGAAGAGGTGGATATGACTTTGCCAGCCAATACCAGCGAGCGAACATTGGAACGAAAACTCTACCTAGTACCAGAGAAAGTGGACCTTCATGTTGAATCCTTCAACAAAAAGAATGGCAATCCACTTAAAGGGGTAGAGGTACGACTTGTTGTGGACGGCCAAGAGGTCGATTTCAAGAAAAATGAAACTGGCAACAACGTTGAATTTGTCTTGGACAGGGGTAAGAATTATGAATTGATTGGCTCCAAGGTTGCCTACTTCTCCGATACCGTCAAAATCGACCTTAAAACAGATGTGACTACGACGGATATTTTGAAAAAACTTTATCTCAAACCAAAAGAGATTGAGGATTTCCCGCCATTGGTTATCTATTTTGATAACGATCAACCCAATCCAAAAACCCGTAAAAAAACGACTGAACTCAGTTACGAAGAGACTTGGAAGAAATATATGCAGCGAAAGGACACCTTCGTAAACGAGTATATTACTTCTCTAACAGGCTTTGACAGCATAACTTCTGCCCGAAGGATGGATGCTTTTTTTGAGCGGGAGGTGAATAATGGCTATTTAAGCCTTGAAGTTTTTAGCCAGAATATTTTGGACATTATGAACGATGGTGGGTTCAAAGTGGAGCTTGTTATTCAAGGCTTTACTAGCCCAAGGGCCAGTGCCGATTATAATTTTGACCTATCGGAGCGCCGCTCTGATTGCTTGAAAAACCATTTTGAAACCTGGAATGGTGGCGTTCTGAAGCCCTATGTGGATAATGGCATGTTAACCATGAAGGTGGTAGGGTATGGCGAGAAACTATCACCTCAATTCATCAGTGACAAATTGGATGATGAGCGGGGTAGTATCTATTCCGTGGTGGCATCTTTTGAGCGGAAAGTGGCCATCATTGGTGCACGGCGAGTAGCCGAAAACTGACTTTGTCAAAACCAAAACGAATTGAAAGGACGTATTTTCCATGAATAAACCATTACGAATTATGCGCAAGTTATTACATACAACCCTAGTGGCATTGGGTATCTTTTTTGCCTTGCCTCTGCATGCCACTCATATTATCGGCGGTGAGTTGAGCTATAAATATTTAGGCAACAACAAATACCTCATCCGCTTGGATTTGTACAGGAACTGCCAAGAGTTCAACAGCAATGGTGAAATGGTGGCTGCCTTAGATCCAGTATCCTACATTGATATATTTAATGAATCAGGTAATCAATGGCCTGGAATTTCGCAAAATGACAAAACACTGCCGCTAATTGGTACGTCAGATACCATTCCCAACAACATTGCTGGGGATCCATGCCTATTTGTACCTGGAAACGTTTGCGTCGAGCATGCTTATTATGAAAAAGAATTTACGATTATAGGTTCGGGTGGTTTTTATGTTGTCTATCAGCGGTGCTGCCGCAATGCAGATATTGTAAATATTGAAGACCCCACCAACTCGGGGGCAACCTATTGGCTTTATGTCTCCCCACTAGCAAGGTCTCTGGGTAACAGCAGCCCAACTTTTGGTTTTTACCCACCAGTTTTTGTTTGTGTAAACTACCCAATTGCGCACCCTCACGCAGGCATAGATATCAATGGAGACAGTTTGGCTTATGAATTTTATACGCCGTATTTGGGCGCTGATTATACACACTCACAACCGCACCCACAGCCAGTCGATCCTAGCATTGGCGCTATTTTACCTCCACCATTTGATAATGTGGTTTGGAAAGATCCACCTTATAATTTAACCCATTTGTTAGGCCCAACCGACCCATTGGTCATTGACCCAGTTACTGGATTAATCACTGGAGAGCCCCATATTCAAGGACGTTTCGTGGTCGGGGTTTTGGTAAAAGAATATCGAAACGGTCAATTGTTGTCGATTGTCCGGCGTGATTTTCAATACGAAGTTGGCGTTTGTGCAGAACTGGACGTAAACATTATTGCACCGGACGCACAATGTGACGACCTCACAGTGCACTTTGGCAACAACACAGCAGTAGCACAGAACTTTATCTGGTATTTTGATTGGCCCAATCCAACACCAACTTCAACGGTAAAAGAACCTACCTTTACCTACCCAGATACTGGCACCTATGTAGTTGCTTTGGTTGCAGAGCCAGTTGGTCAGTGTGTTGACACAGCTTTTCACACCATATTCCTCCAGAACAATTCATTAACTCCTGATTTTTCAATTCAGAATTATGACTGTACAAATCAGTCCGTGCTGGTTTTGCAAGATTTGTCAACAGACAATGTTTCGCCTGTGGTTGGCTGGTCATGGACTGTTGATATTACGGGGGGAGGTACGCTTAGCTCAACCTTACAAAACCCAGTTTTTCAGGTGCCTAATCCCTCATCGGGCACTGTCACCCTCACGGCTAATTCCGTCAATGGTTGTGAACAAACCATCACAAAATCTTTTACCACCGGAGGCAATAACCCAACTGACCATTTGCCAAGTGTGGTACAGATTTGTTTAGGTGAAACAGCGGAACTCAATCCTTTTGGGCCCACCCCTGGCTTCACTTTCCATTGGGCTTCGCCTGTACCTGTAGCACAGCAGAATTTGGCCAACCCCAGTGTTTCCCCAACCCAAACCACCAATTACGCTGTAACGATAACTGGCTACAGCGGGCTATGCCAAACCACAGCTACTGTCAAGGTGGAAGTGTTTACACCTGTTCAATTGGCGTTCACACCAGATGCAGACTGTGACGGACACGTGATCAATTTTGTCAACCAAAGCCAATTCGCACCATTTGGCTATTTCTGGAACTTCGGGGATCCAACCACGACCAGTGATACTTCAAGTTTGGCAACTCCAACTTGGACTTATCCAAGCTATGGCGACTTCAATGTGACGTTGATGACTGCTCCAAATGCCGTTTGCAAGGATACCATCGAGCAAATGATTTCGGTAACTGAGAAAACTTTGACACCAGATTTTACCTACCAATACAATGGGTGCAATGAAAATGCCGTGTCCATCAAGTTTTTCGATCAAACCTTCAATAGCGAGGGTGATACTCAGGGTTGGCATTGGACGTTTACCGGAGTGGCTACTGGCACATCTACCCAGAAGAATCCAACGATTACTGTGCAGCAGGAGGGCTGGTTGTATGTCACATTGGAAGTAACCACCGGTGAGAATTGTGTTGCAACCACGGCACTCGATTCCCTCATGATTGACCTGACTGAATTGCCGTATCTCGTTGACGGTATAGAGGTCATCGGCTGTATCAACGGAGGTGTAACCCTCAATGTGGGAGGTGACACGACGTATATTTACCATTGGTCACCAGCCATTCCAGGTTGCAACGATTGTGCGAGCCCACATGTAAACCCTTCACAGACTACGATTTATACTGTTGAAGTGATGAACCCAAATGGGGCCGATACCTGCTCCATCGTACGGCAAGTAACGGTCATCGTGCCGCCCGATGTACACCTCGTAGGCAGCCCAGACATCCAGACTTGCGAAGCAACTGCAACGCTTAACGCTTCGGTTGGTATGCTACCAGTTACCTATGCTTGGTTTGATGACACCGGAACACAAATAGCTGGCAACGTCACGAGTGTGACGGTCGATGTTTCTGGCTACAATTACTACGTAGTACAAGCTACCGATCCGACTGGCTGCAACTGGTACGACACGATTCAAGTGGCTGGAGGCCCCGTAAATATTGAGGCTGTTGGTGACCAAATCAAATGCAACAACCAACCGCTGGATATTTACGCAACTAACCTCGATTTGAACGACACCCTGATTTGGCAGTGGTCCCCAGCCAATATTTTCAGTGGCCCAACGGATGTTGCTAATCCAACAGTGATGATTATTCCCGGAGACCGTTGGTTGCAAGTTTCTGCCACCAACCAGTTTGGCTGCTCCGCAATGGACAGCGTTTACATGGCAGTTGTGGATACTGCCAATGTGCTGGACTTTGACTATATCGCTGAGTGCAACGGGAGCACTGTTCATTTCGTGAACACCAGTACCAATGCATTTAATTATTCTTGGGATTTTGGTGACCCAACTGTGACGAGTGATACTTCACACCTTGACAATCCAGTTTACGATTATCCAGGTGTGGGCACCTACACGGTTCGATTGACCATGGATTTTGACCTTGCATGTGTGGATACATTGGTGAAGGATGTAACCCTGGTCTCCACCCAATTTATTCCAGATTTTACCTACGAATACCTATCCTGCGATGTAGATAGTGTGGATGTCCAGTTCCACGATGCCACTACGATTTTACAAAATGGCATCTCCATCGACAGCTTCTTTTGGGTGTCAAGCAATGGTGATACTTCAAGCTTGGCTAGCCCAGTTTTTACGGTCTATGCAGGCCAAACTTTCCAAGTGACGATGAATATTTTCACTTCGAATGGCTGCGATGGCTCAAAATTGAAAGAGCTGAAATTGGAGTTTATTGAAATAAATTTTGCAGATTCTGTAGTGCTTTGCCAAGGTGATTCAACTGCTTTGAATCCCTTTGGAAATACGGGTTACGAGTACCATTGGACTCCTAACATCGCCATCAGCAATCCAGATGTAGCGAACCCAACCGTTTGGCCAACCCAAACCACGGTTTATTCCGTCGAAATCACAAATTTTTCCCCCGACACATGTTCCGTAACAAGGACTGTGACGGTCTTTGTACCTGAAAAAATTAACGTAGCTGCACCTTCTGACACGCTGACCTGTGGGGCACCTGTCATGCTTTGCGCAGCAGCCAACCTGACCAATCTGGATTATGATTGGACGGCGATACCCGGTGGTTTTATCGGCAGTGGTTCCTGTCTGACGGTGCTTCCTTCCACAGATACGGAATATGAAGTCATTGCTACCGATCAGTATGGTTGCCATAATGAAGACACCGTATTTGTAGCTGATGAATCAGTCAAAATCAATTGGCAACAAGCTGGATTTGAGTGTCCGGAAACTCAAATTCCTTTGACGGTAAATAACCTCGTTTCCGACCACAACCTCAGTTATATTTGGAGCGCCACGCCTCCCGGGCAAATTTTGCCACCTGCTGTTGGTGCAACGGTGAACGTGTTGACGCCACCTGCCAATGGCTCAGCCAACTACAGCGTCACCGTGACCAACCAATACGGATGTACGAAATCACTTTCGCAGGCTATTTCGAGCTTCAATTTTGTACCTACCGTTGTTCAATCTGTGGATGTGTGCCCCGGAGTAGGGGAAGAATTGAATGTCGGAGCCAATCCTAACCTAAATTACCTGTGGTCTCCGGGTGCAGGCCTTAGTTGTACAACATGCCCAAATCCAACTGTAACCGTTTCACAATCAATAGTGTACACGGTAACAATTTCTGATGAATTTGGGGTTGATCATTGCGAAGAGACCTTTCAAGTGGATGTAAATTCAGCGCCTGTCATTGAAATAACAGAGACGGTGGACACCTTTACTTGTGGCCAACCGATTGTGATTGCTGGCCAACCGAACGTTCCTGTGGTGACTACTATTTGGAAAGATGCTCAGGGTAACCAGCTTGGCAATTCAACTACGCTGGCGGTTGACCCTGATAGTTTGGCTACTTATACCATCTGTGTTACGGATGCTTTTGGCTGCTCCGCAACGGATGAGGTAGTGGTCGCCAACAACCAGTTAGACATCCTGCTGGATGGCAACGGTGTGATAGACACTTGTCCCATGCCAAATTACAATATCTGCGTCACGAACTTAGACTTCAATGATATTCTGACCTACAATTGGACGACTTCCAACGGTGGCACTATCCTGAGCGGTGGCAATACGGCTTGCCCAGATGTGACGACGCAACAAGGTGTCACTTCAACTTTCCAAGTTGTGGTAACCAACCAGTTTGGTTGCAGTGAAACCAAGGACTTCGATGTTACAACTTACAGTTTCAACCCGATAGCTAGAGAGATTGCAGACATCTGTCCAAATATTTGGACGCCAATTAATCCTGAGGCTGCAGCATCCGATTTGATTTACCACTGGTCGCCACAAGTCGGTCTGGATTGTTACAATTGCCCGAACCCAAGTGCTTTCTTGGAAAACAATCAGACCTATCAAGTTACGATTCAAGGATTCCACGGGGCAGATACCTGTTCATTCTCACAAACTGTACAGGTGCGGGTAATGCCAAAGCATAACCTCACGACCAGTCCGGTCGATACCATGCTTTGCGATAGTATCGATTTGACCTTATCCGCATTTTACACCAGCAATGTCATTTCCAATGTAGCTTGGTCGCAGACCACAGACTTTTCAAATCCATTTGCAAACACAGACACTGTGACGGTGACGCCATATGAAACGGAGTATTATTTTGTGCAAACGACTGATACGCTGGGCTGTCATGATACGGCGCAAATTGTCGTGTATGCATATCCTGTTGATATTTCCATTGATCCACAACTTAATTTCTGTGAGGAAATCGGTGAGTTGTTAATCCCCGTTATCAATCACCATCCTAATCAAAACTTGACTTTTGATTGGGTGCCTACTCAGTATATTGATACGCAAAATCCAGATGGAAGTATCCTCGTAACGGGCTTAATGTTCGATGAAACATTTACGGTGGTGGCCACCAACCAATACGGTTGTACAGAGGAAGAATCAACTGAAGTAAGTTACTACGACATTGAGCCGACTTTGGGGCAAATCACTTCCACCAAAGACACGATTTACTACAATTCGGGTGAGTTTTCTCAGCTTGAAATCACTTCTGTTCCGGGCTATACCTACCAATGGTCACCAGAGGAGGGCCTTGACGACCCCACTATTCCCAACCCAATCGCAATGCCTGATGAAACTAGAACCTACACGGTGCTGGTGACGGATGAAGGCGGGTGCCAGGCGTTCAGGGAAATAACAATTGAAGTAATCAACCCGGATTGTGATGAGCCGAACTTATTTTTACCCAATGCATTCACACCGAACAGTGATGGTGAAAACGATGTGATTTATTTCCACAGCAATATCGTGGCTACCATGGAACTGGCCATTTATGATCGCTGGGGTCAACGGGTTTTTTACTCGGAAGACCAAAATGTCGGCTGGGACGGCACTTTCAAAGGAGAAAAGTTGACGCCAGATGTCTATGGCTTTTATCTACATGCCAAATGCTACAACGGCCAGGAATACTTCAAAAAAGGAAATATTACCTTATTAAGGTAGTTGGTCGATAGCCGGATTGTTTTATTAATGTGTTGTTGTCTTGACGTGAAACAATACAGCAATAAAACAATCCGGTAATCCATGTCAAATCATTCCCCTCGACTTCAATTCCAGGTACTTATTGATGGTGTTCATCGACAAATCTTCCGGGCGAGTGAGTATGGTCTGGATGCCGTGCTGTCGCAAAACATGAGCCATGGCAGATTTCTCGGCAAGGTAGTTTTGTGCCATTGTTTGGGTATAAATTCCCTCTATCGTCTTCGCATCTTCCTTCACAAATTCTTGAATCTCTGTGTTTTCGAAGAAAACTACTACCAACAAGTGAAAATTGTTGATGCGCCGCAGGTATGGTAGCACCCGCTCAAGAGCATACATGCTTTCGAAATTGGTGTAGAGCAAAATCAGGCTGCGACCTGTAATGAGTTTTCGGGCGATGTGGTAGAGCAGCTCATAATTGGCCTCCAATGGCCTTTCTTTTTCATTGTAGAGCGCATGAAGGATTTTGTTCAACTGATTTGCCTTCCGGTCAGCCTTGATGGTGGAGCCAATTTTGTCGGAGAAGGTGATGAGGCCAGCCCGGTCGTATTTTTTCAAAATGATATTGGAAATGGCTAGGCTGGTATTGATGGCATAGTCCAGCAAACTTAGGCCGTTGAACGGCATTTTCATTGAACGGCTCTTGTCGATAAGGCAGTAAACCTGTTGTGAACGTTCGTCCTCGTACATGTTTACCATGAGCTTGCTCTGTCGACTCGTGGCTTTCCAATTGATGCTACGGTAGTCGTCACCGAGCACATAATTTTTGATTTGGTCAAACTCATAACTGTGGCCTATCCGCCGAATTTTTCGAAGCCCTTCCTGTGAACTGGTTCGGTTGAATGCAAGCAGTTCATAATGCTTCATTTGTAAAACGGATGGGTAAACGGGGACATTCATCGGTTCAGATGCTCGAAAACGGCGCTGCGCCAGCCCAATTTTGGTTTCAGCAAAAATATTTGTGTTGCCAAACGCATATTCCCCCCTGGACAGCGGCCTTAGTTCGTAAGCTAGCTGATTTTCTTCGCCTGCATGAAGTCCGATTTTTTGTTCAAAATCCCGCTTCTGAAATTGAAAGGGCAATTCATCTACCACTGTGAGGTGGAGCGGGCGTTGGGAGTGGTTGGCAATTTTCAGAATGACCTTGTTCTCATCACTGAGTGACAGCAGTTTTGGCAGTTTTCTTTCGGCAGTCACGTCCACGTTCTTTCCAAAAAGGAGCAAAATATCTGCAACCACGAAAGCTATACTCACACAAAAGGCAACGATACCCAAAATATATAACGCTGGCACAATGTAACCCATGGTGAATACTACGGCTACCATGCCAAAAGTGATGAAAAAACGGTTGGAGAGGTATAGGTTGCGCATTAAAAAAAGGTGCGTTGAGGTTTACTGGTGATTTTTTTCAACGCAAATAAAGCAGGAATTATTGATAAAACGGCTAGGATGAAAACCTATCTTTGCACCGTTATTTTTCTAAAAATGCTAAAATTGCCACTATGGAAGTCCTGACAAAATCTAAACCAATCGAAACCACAGACACATTTCCCATCAACGGCACCGACCATATTGAATTTTACGTCGGCAATGCCAAACAATCAGCGCTGTATTATCAAGCAGCTTTTGGCTACCAATGGATTGCTTACCGTGGCCCAGAAACGGGCTGTCGTGATAAGGTGAGCTATGTGCTGCGCCAAGGTAAAATCACCTTGGTACTTACCGCCGCACTTTCGCCTGACCATGAAATTGCGAAGCACGTTGCCCTTCACGGCGATGGTGTGAAAGTTCTTGCCCTTTGGGTGGACGACGTAGAAACTGCCTACCAAGCAGCCATCGAGCGTGGTGCTGAACCAGCGATGAAACCTACCGTCCTCGAAGATGAAAACGGCGTCGTGAAAATGGCTGCTATCAAAACCTATGGTGAAACTTGGCATACGCTCGTGCAACGCAGCGAGTACGATGGCCCATTTTTGCCAGGCTTTGAAGCTCGGCAAAGTGCTTACCCAGCCAAATCAGTTGGTCTGAAATATGTGGATCACTGCGTCGGCAACGTTGAACTTGGCGCTATGAACAAATGGGTCAAATTCTATGAAGATGTGATGGGCTTCAAACTGCTCGTGACCTTCGATGACAAGGATATATCTACTGAGTACACTGCCTTGATGTCAAAAGTAGTTTCCAACGGCAACGGCTACATCAAATTCCCCATCAACGAACCTGCCGAGGGCCGGAAGAAATCACAAATCGAAGAGTACCTCGACTTCTACCGCAGCGCCGGGGTGCAACACATTGCTGTCGCAACGGATGACATCATCAGCACTGTGAGCCAGCTACGTGCTAACGGCGTGGACTTCCTGTACGTCCCAGAAAACTACTACGAAGATGTACTCGATAGAGTAGGCCACATTGAAGAAGACCTTGCGGAGCTTCGCAAACTGAACATTCTGATTGACCGTGACGAGGAAGGCTATCTGCTGCAAATCTTCACGAAACCAGTGGAAGACCGCCCGACTGTTTTCTACGAAATCATCCAGCGTGCTGGCGCAAAATCCTTCGGAAAGGGCAATTTCAAAGCACTTTTCGAAGCAATTGAGCGGGAGCAGGAGCTGCGGGGAACGCTTTAAATAATGGTGAATGATAAATGGTGAATGATGAATTTAGCACTTGGTTGCTGTTTCAACATTTAGCATTTAGCATTCATCATTTATCATTAAAAAACTATGTCAAACAACTTACTACAAGGAAAAACGGGCGTCATCTTCGGCGCTCTTGACGAGCAATCCATCGCCTGGAAAGTAGCGGAGCGCTGCCATGAGGAAGGTGCTAAAATTGTGCTTTCCAATGCGCCCGTGGCCATGCGCTTCGGCAAAATCAATGAACTGGGTGAAAAAATCAGCGCCCCCATTATTTCCGCCGATGCCACTTCGATGGAAGATTTGGACAAACTGTTCACAGGTGCTACGGAGCATTTTGGGGGTAAAATTGACTTCGTACTCCACAGCATCGGCATGTCGCTGAACGTACGTAAAGGAAAATCCTACACCGACCTGAACTACGATTTCATGAGCAAAACCTTCGACATCAGTGCCATGTCGTTCCACCGGGTGATGCAGACGCTGTGGAAGCAGGAGGCGATGAACGATTGGGGAAGTATTGCAGCTTTGACCTACATCGCAGCGCAACGGGTTTTCCCTGATTACTCGGAGATGGCAGAATCAAAGGCATTGCTGGAGAGTTTTGCCCGCAGTTTCGGCTATCATTTTGGCACTCGAAACCACGTTCGAGTGAATACCGTTTCACAGTCCCCTACTTGGACGACAGCGGGTAGCGGTGTGAAAGGCTTCAAAGAGTTTTTTGATTATGCGGACAAGATGTCACCGCTCGGAAATGCCTCAGCAGAAGCTTGTGCGGACTACTGTGTGTTCTTGTTTTCTGACTTGAGCAAAATGGTAACAATGCAAAACCTTTACCACGATGGTGGTTTCTCCAACATGGGGATGAACCCGGCAGTACTTGGTTTATAAACTTAGGTTAAATAAAAAACGAAAGCCCATCCGTTATGAAGCGGATGGGCTTTTTTATTTGAATCAAAATTTGATTACAAGTTGTCGTCAGAAGACTCAGCAGCAGCGTCCAAAGCAGCTTCAGCAGCAGCTTCCGCCAAACGCTTGGCGAGTTCTGGATCATCAGGTATCACCTCGAAGTCAATCTTAGCGTCCACATCTGGGTGAAGGTCAAGCGTAGCTACATAGCTACCAATCATTTTGATGTGGTCATCTGGAAGAAGGATGTCCCTGCGGTCAACGTCAATATCCAATTGGTCACGCAATGCTTGCGCAAGCTGGATATTCGTTACGGAACCAAAGATTTTACCAGAAGTGCCAGTTTTGGCAGTTATGGTCAATTTTTGTCCCTTCAATTTGGCAGCAATTGCTTTGAAAACATCTAGCTGTTTGTTCAACTTGGCGTTTTCTTGACGCTTAAAGCTGTCGAGGTTGTTACGGTTTACTTTGTTGGCAACGATGGCCAAGCCCTGTGGAATCAGGAAGTTGCGGCCATATCCGTCTTTCACCTTAACGATGTCAAACTTGCGGCCAACTTTATCGAGATTTTTAAGAAGGATAATATCCATTGTTCTGCGAGTTTGCGGCGGTTGGAAATTGAAAATTGGAAATTGGAAATTGGCCAAAGCGGCATTCACCATTTACCATTTACCATTCACCATTCACCAGAATGAACTATTTCAGCAAGTCTGTCAAGTAAGGCAACAGGGCGAGGTGACGGGCACGCTTAACAGCGGTAGCCACTCGGCGCTGGTACTTCAGTGAGTTGCCGGTAATGCGGCGTGGAAGTACTTTACCTTGTTCGTTGACAAATTGCAGCAGAAAATCAGCGTCTTTGTAATCGATATATTTGATGCCGAACTTGCGAAAGCGGCAATACTTCTTGCGTTGCTGGCCGATGTTCGGATTGCTGAGAAACTTAATATCGTCTCTTGATGCAGCCATGATTTTTGAATTTTTTTGTTAAAAAAATTAATGTTGAACGTCGGTCGAGTACTATTCTTCCTCGTCCTTTGAACCACCGGTAACAACTTTGCCACCTTTCAGTTCGTCCTGCCATTTCTTGAGCTTGTCCCACTCGCCTTGAGCCGCCAACTCAGCCTGTGCCGGCCAAGTAGTTGGGTCTTGGAAGCTGAAACGATCGCCAGCAGCATTGAGCAGGTCCTTGATTTGGTCCGGCGTCATGGCAGCCAATTTGCCAAAAGAATCAATGTTGGCAGCTTTCAATACCTCAGCGATCTTAGGGCCAATGCCTTCGATACGCTTCAGGTTGTCTGGCTGTTGTGGCTGTGCTTTGGCAATTTTTGCTTTAGGAGCGGCTGCCGCAGGTGCACCAGTTGGAGAGTTCAAATCAGCGCCACCTTTGGTTTTCCGCTTGGTTTTGCCGATAACGCCCGCACGTTTGTCAGCGTTGTACTTAACGCCGTACTTGTCCAAGGCAATGGTAAGGAAGCGCAGGAGACGTTCGTCACGGCGCATGTTGAGTTCTAGCGAGCTGAGGTACTGTGCTGCTTCCGATTGGAACTCGACGCAGTAGTAGTACCCAGAGTGGCGCTTGTTGATTTCGTAAGCCAACTGGCGCAACCCCATCTCATCCACATGCACGATGCTAGCCCCAGCACCCTGGAGTTGATCGACATATTTCTGAGCTGTCGCCTTGATTTCATCGCCCGACAGAACTGGATCTACGATGAAAGTTACTTCGTAATTACGCATACTATTTTGAAGTAGTTAAAAATGAATCCGGTGCATCCGCCCCAACTGTTGATTTTCAACGGTTTATGATGAAATTCAACCCTCGTAGCGAAGTGCTTTCCGAAAAGGCGGGCAAAAGTAGTGAGATTTATTGGAAAAAGATAGGGTTGGTTTAAAAATAGTTGGCAGTAAGGCAGTTGGCAGTGTGCAGCCAGCGACTACCTTTGGCCTCAATGACAAATGACTCAATGACAAATGACTAAACTCGGCAAACTTTACCTGATTCCTTGCCCACTTGGCGAAAATGCGAATGAAACAATTCCAACTTATGTGGTGGATATTTTGCACCAGTTGACCTATTTGGTAGCTGAACGAGCAAAAACGACCCGGCATTTCATCAAATCAACGAATCCAACGAAGTCCATTTCGGAGTTTCAAATCGAAGAGCTTAACGAGCATACGCCCGCTGTTGAGCTTGAGAATCTCTTGAAACCTGCTTTGGAGGGAAATGATTTGGGCATCCTGAGCGAGGCAGGCTGTCCCGGTGTTGCCGACCCTGGTGCCAAATTGGTGGAACTGGCACATCGAAAAGGCGTGGAGGTAGTTCCGCTTGTCGGCCCGTCGTCCATCTTGCTGGCGTTGATGGCGAGCGGAATGAACGGTCAGTCTTTTGCATTTCACGGCTACCTCTCCGCCAAATCCCCTGCCGATGACCTCAAACGGTTGGAACAACTCGCTGCCAAGCACCGCCAATCCCAGATTTTTATTGAAACACCTTACCGAAACAAGGCCATCATTGAACAAGCGCTGCGGGTTTTACAACCGAATACTAAGTTTTGCATCGCTGCGGATTTGACCTTGGCGACGCAATTTGTGCAAACAAAAACGATTGGCGAATGGAGGAGAACACCACCGGCGTTGTTGGAAAAGCGGCCGGTGGTGTTTTTGATTGGATAATTATGAGCTAGCAAATTATTGGGCAAGCTAATGGTGAATACCCATTTATGTCTAACCAATTAATTTGGCGGCCAAGAATCAATCCTCCTCACTCCCCCGCACATCAATCGTAATTCCCCCTTCCTTCCCAAATCCCTGAATCGAATACGCAAACGTCAGCATCACGTAGCGGCGCAGGGAACTGATACGCTGCTCCTCCAAATAATTCAGCTCGCTGTTACGGCGGACGCTCAGGTTTTTATCCAAAATATCGAAGGCAGAAAGGGTCAGTTTGCCTCGGTTGTTTTTCAATAAATACCTGGAAATGCTGGTCTCCCAGAGCGGCACGACCTGTTCGCTCCCGAAATTCACATCGGAATAAACCGAGTACCGGAACTTGCTCCCAAATTCCCACTTGGAGTTTGGATAAACAGTCGCCTCGGCGTAGTAGCGGCGGTTGAGGTAGGTCTGGTTCAGGGCTTCGGCGTCCGAGTAGGTCGTTTTGTTGTGGCTAAGCCGGACCCCGATAGTGGCATCGAATTTCTCCTTTTTCCGGTTGCTGAACGACAGGTCAAGGCTGTTCGTGAGGCGGTCGGTGTTGTTTTCCAGTTCGTTCACGAAGAGGATGCCCCGGTTCCAGGACGAGTTCAACCCAATCCGAATGGTCGTTTTCAATGGGCGAAGTGGGGTGTTAAAATCCACGAAACCCCGCAACGTCCGGTCATTTTTCACGTTCACCGGGCGAATTGTTCTGCGGAACAGCGAGTCCACCGAACTGGCATTGGTGATACGGTCTTTCACATATTCCGCTTGGATGTTTGCGAAGAAACTGGTGAACGTGAACTGGTCGAAGCGCATGAAATTGGCGCTCAGTTCATGGGCATATTCAGGTTGTAAGTTCGGGTTGCCGACGTACTGGTTTAGCGGGTCGGAATTGTCCACCAGCGGCTGCAATTGCTCAGGCGATGGCTCCCGCAGATTGGTCTGGTACTCGAACCTGAAATTCCTGCCGATGCCCGGCTCGTAATTGAAAAACAGGCTGGGTAAAATGCGGGTGAAATTGCGTTTCAAAGTCTCCAATTCGCCTCGTTGTTGGCCTTCAAGCGAGGAGCGTTGCAAGGCGCTGCCACCCGTGAGGTTCCACAATTTTCGGTTCATCATGAAATTCAGGCCCGCCCGGTCGTATGTGTAACCCCGGTCGTAATGGTTGGTCAGGTTATCATTCTGCTGCTCTCCTCCGGGGCCAATGTCATAAAAATCCTTGCCCGTTTCGTTGGTGTAATTCTGGCGGGAGGCATTGATTTCCAAGTACTTAGCCTTGCCAAGCGGTTCGGTGTACGAGGCGCTGAGGCCGTAGCTCATGGCATCATCTGAGGTAGTCTGGCGCTGGTTTAGAGCGATACGGGTGCTATCCGTTTGATAAAAATCAGTTGAGGAAATCAGCTTCCCATCCTGCGAATTGGTACCCAAATTGAACGACCCGTCCGCCACAAATGCCCTGCCTTTTTTACCAAAACGATGGCGATAAGTGGCCGTATTCGTCAGGTCTAGGCGTTGGCCGCTTGAAGTGTAATCACGGTCGTTGTTGTTTTCCAAAAATCCATTTGCTCCGAAGGTCTGACTGTTGCCAAAACTGTTGTAGTGAGCATCACTGAGTGCCAAACTGCTCCGCAATGAGACATCTTGAAAGCTGTCGATTTCATGCTTCAGGTTGATGTTCAAGCGATGGTTGACGCTTTCCGTGTGGCGAGTTTCGTCCTCGGTGCTGAGGAAACTCTGGTCGCCCAAGAGGTTCTGGCGCTTGACGCTGCGCTCAATATCGTTCTGGATTTTGCTCAGAAAGTAGCTGCTGCGCAGCGAGGTTTTCTTCCCAAAATCCCGATTGAAATTCAGGCCACCTGCCCAAGTGGTGAGGATGCCGTCCACCTGACCTCCTTCCAACGGAATGCCCGTTTGCCCCAAGTCAAATGACAAGCGTACGCTGCGATTTCCGCCACCACCACCGCTCATCATGCTGCCGAGGCCTCCCATGAACTGCATGTAATCGTTGAAGCTGAAACCTGCTTGGTTGTTGTTGTTTGCCATGCCGATGGCTGAGATTTGGCTGTTTTTTGAAAAGCGGTTGAGGTTGAATCGGCCTTTGTATCGCTCGTCAGTGCCACCGCCAACTGTCGCATTCCCGAAATAGCCGTTCTTGTGATCTTCCTTCAATTCGAGGTTGATGGTCTTTGACTCCCGCCCATCTTCAATGCCCGTGAATTCGGCCATGTCCGATTTTTTGTCGTACACCTGCACCTTGTTCACGGCGTCAGCAGGTAGGTTTTTGGTGGCCACCTGCGGGTCATTGCCGAAGAACTCCTTACCATCCACAAAGACATTCTGCACGGTTTCGCCCTGCGCCTTGATGGTGCCATCGGCCTGCACCTCCACGCCGGGCAGCTTTTTCAAAAGGTCTTCAACTGGCGCACCCGGTTGTACTTTGAAGGCGGCGGCGTTGTAGTTGATAGTGTCGCCGTTCATGCGCAGTGGCACCCGGTCGGCGGTGACTTCCACTTCTTCGAGTACGGAAGAGGCAGGGGCAAGTGTGATTTTGCCCAACTCCAATTTTTCATTCCCAGCGGGAACCTCAATCGGCTGCCAATGCGTCTCCATGCCCACATAGCTCACTTGCAGCAAGTACTCGCCGAGCGTAATTTTTTTGATGGTGAAATGCCCATCTGTCTCGGTGATGCCGAAAGCGGAAAGTGTAGAATCCTTTTTTTCCATCAGAACGACGGTAGCGGAGAGCAGGCCACTGCCCGTGCTGTCAGTGACTATGCCCGAGAGTTCTACAGTTTTTTGGGCAAGGATTTTTACTGAGAAAAGTAGGATTAGAAATACAATCGGGTATTTAGTTTTCATAGCAAGATTTTTAATGGTAAATGATGAATGATAAATGGTGAAATTGGGAGCGACCACTATTTATCATTCATCATTTACTATTTACCATTAGTTTCTTATCATCACACGCATCGTACCAGGTGCACCACCGGACTCCATGCCCATTTCCTTCATTTTTTCCGCTTCGATTTTCTTGAATTCTTCGGCGGTCATCTCCTTGCCCTTGGACGGTTTTACGAGGGCATCCTTCGGCAATTCTTTGAACTCTACTTGGGTAGCCACGATGGTGCGCTGGTCGCCATTCAGGTTCATTTCCAAAATCAAACCCGGCAAACCAGCATTCACACTCGGACCAGTGGGGACGGGGATTTGCGGGGTAAACCATGCGACGATATTGGTGGCGCTGTCGAGTTGTACAGTGGCTTTTTGGCAAACGAACCCAAGCAATTTCTTTTGCTCACCTGTGATTTTCCAAGCTGGAGATTTGGCCTTGTCGGTAATGAGGAAATTCCGACCAAAAAACTCACGACTTTCGAGGGTCGTGCCTCCGGCTATGTCCCGGTAGAATTTGTTGTTGGGCCGTTGGATTTTCATCACGAACTCACCTCCGTCGTTATTGCCGCTCATTTCAACGTTGCCTTCATCCTCGGTTCCAGCTTTGTCTTGGTAGAGTGAAGCATTGGTGTTAAAAAAAAGCGTTTTTGGAAACGACTGGGTAGATGGCATCATCTTTTTCATTTGCTCAGCTTCTGGGCCATCGCCAAAATCCATTTGTAGTTTCACAGTCTCTGTGTAGGTGATTTCGCCTTCGGTTTGCTGGGCGAAGATGCTGATTGGCAGCAGCGCTGCGACGAGGAATACAATGCGTTTCATGACTTTTCTATGTTGATAAAAGGTTGATGAGGGTTGATAGCAAATTGGTAATCAGGCCCTCGTGAAATTGATGAGGCAAAATTAGAGCAGCATTTTTCGAAAGCAGGTTAACCAACCTTAGTCTAAGGTTAATTAAGGTTAATGGGGCTGGAAAGGCGTTGGGCCACACCTTAACTTTGCAGCATGAAGCTTGACCGCCATCGGTTTTCCATTGTGTTGATGTCTGCTAGCCTCCTCCTGCTGGCAGCCTTCCTAATGCTTTTTGTGAAAAAAGCCTGGGACGACGAGGTGTTGGCCTTGAAGAAGGAGACTGGTTTCCTTTTCGTCAACAGCATCCGGGGTATCGAGGGGCACATGATGGACCGCATCATCACGCACAACATCAAAGGGGAACCGGGCGATTCGCTTCATCAGGAATTTACGATTCGGATGCCGGAGCCGCCCAAAGGCGATTCTCTCAAAGTCATGACCTTCGTGGCAGAAAAGAGTATGCGGTTTACCGAAGGTGACACCAATGTGCAAATCCGAATTGCCGCCACCCCGAAAGCCAAGGACGAAAGCGAGATGTCAGGCTCTCTTTCCATGATAATTGCTTTGTCAGATAAGGATTCCTTCGAGGTAAAACGCAATCCTGAACTGGTCTGGAACATGCTCGACTCCAATTTCACTGCCTCCATGCAGCGGTCGAAATTGCCCATCAGTTTTCAGGTGGTTCGGTTGGGTGGTGATACGCTTTGTCCAGAGGAAGGAATGCGTTCCGGTAGCTACACCGACCTTGCCAGTGGGGATAGTTATGTGGCGGAACTATCGAATTACAATGGCTATATTTTCAAAAAAATACTGCCAGAATTGGGCTTCTCACTGGGGCTGTTTGGCTGTGTGTCGCTGGCTTTTTTCACTGTGTTCAAAAACCTTCAAACCCAGCGCCGTTTGACGGAACTGAAAAACGATTTCATTCAGAATGTGACGCACGAACTCAAAACACCGATTGCCACGGTTGGTGTTGCCATTGAGGCGCTCCGCAATTTCGATGCGATGAAAGACCCCGCCCGCACCGAGGAGTACCTCGATATTTCCAAAAGCGAACTGAACCGCCTCAGCCTACTCGTGGACAAAGTGCTGCGAATGTCCCTTTTTGAAAAAACGGCACCTGTGCTCCATCTTGAAGCGGTTGATTTTCAGGCAGTTGTGGAGGAAGTATTGGCTTCCATGCGGTTGCAGTTTGAGAACCAAAATGCACGAGTCAGTTTTGAGGCAAGCGGTGAAGATTTAAGAGTAAATGGCGACCGCCTCCACCTGACAAGTCTCGTCTATAATCTGCTGGACAACGCCTTGAAATACAGCCTAGGCCAGACTGAAATTGCTGTCCGCCTATTTTGCGAAGCGAACGAAATCCATTTTGAAGTGGCCGACCGAGGCATCGGCATTTCGCCAGAGCATCGGGAGCGGATTTTTGAAAAATTCTATCGGGTACCGACAGGAAATGTGCACAATACCAAAGGGCACGGGCTGGGACTGAGCTACGTAGCGAGCGTGGTGCAACAGCACGGCGGCAAGATTAAAGTGGAAAGCAGCGATGATTTCAAAACTATTTTTTCGATACAGTTGCCTAGCCTCCTCGCAAACAAAACATGAATTCAATCAAAATACTCTACGTCGAAGACGAGCCTTTCCTTGGTAAAATTGTGAAGGAGAGCCTGGAATCCCGCCAATTCGAGGTGCGGCTGGTGGCGGATGGGGCCAAGGTAATGTCTGCATTTGAGCAGTTTGAACCGGATGCCTGCGTGCTGGACGTGATGCTGCCGAACCGTGATGGTTTTTCGCTTGGCGAAGAAATCAGGCAAAAACATCCAACTGTTCCTATTCTCTTCCTGACCGCCAAAGTGCAGACGGAAGATGTGCTCACTGGCTTCCGTTCAGGTGGAAATGATTACGTGCGCAAGCCATTCAGTATGGAAGAATTGATTGTGCGGCTGCAAAACCTATTAGCGTTGCGGAGCAAACAAGCCATACAAAACCCACAGGATGGAATTGCTTTGGGTCAATTTCGTTTTCACCCCAATCGCCAAGAACTCCGTCTTGGCAACGATTCCCCACGCCTACTTTCCCATCGGGAAACAGAGCTTTTGGCCATGCTTACTTCGCCCGTGAACGCCAATGTCGCCCGCAAAGATATTCTTGACAAGCTCTGGGGTAACGACAGTTTTTTCAATTCCAGAAACCTCGACGTATATGTCTCCAAACTGCGGGAGTACCTGCGGGAAGATGCATCTGTGCAGTTGCTGACGCTGAAGGGGGTAGGGTATCGGTTGGTGTGTTGAAGTTTATTTTCCCAAAAACAAACCTCCTCCAATTTCAAATCCTTTTTGGCTCCAAGCGTCTGTGTTTAAATAAGTTCTATTTGTCTCACTTTTTATATTTGGGTAAAATGAGTCTTGTACACGGTAATGTTCTGTATTAATTTGAATGACTGGTAGCATTGCCATGAGCCGAAGGAAGCCATTTTTATGGTTTATTTGCAAAACAAAATTGACACCTAACCGAGTATAAGCGGCCCAAATGGTTCGAGAGGATTGGTTGAATGCATAGGGCTGATAGTTGTCATGCTGAACCCCAGCGCTTAAATCGGTTTCTAAAAATAAAATGCGGTTCTCATTTTTCTTCGTGAGCTTTATTCCTCTGGCGTATCCCATCCTGCCACTTAGTTGTTTTACGTCCCCACCTCCGATGAAAGTCAAGCCATTGCTAGTATTAGTAGTTTCATAATCCTCAATTTTGGTGTGATGCCACCCGGATAGGAAAAACCTGTTATAACCGCCCTTCTCCCGAAACTTCAAATAGGAAAAACTTAAGGTAGGAAAATGGTTAGGCTTGTAAAGATTCGTAACTTTTAAATCGGCAGTATCTGTGATGTGTTGAAGTTCGATAAAATTGTCTTGAAGGACAACTGTGCCTAAAATTGCTTTTTGGCCGTGTGCAGTAATGGCCAGTAAGAATACAATGAGCGTAATAAACTTTTTCATCAAATAGGATTTTAAGATGCAATGTCAAAGTTAAAAACGGGTATTTCCCGGAATAATTTCCAGCTAATTATTTTAACAATTCATGACCCTCGCCTAAAATTCTGTCCAATCAAAATCTCACTATTTGAGCACTTTCCCCCACATTCCCCATCTTTGCCGCTTCGCAAAAAAAATCATTGATTTATGTTGAAAAATATGATAGTCCAGCCGCCCATTGCGCCAGCAAAACCAAAAGAAATGACCGAACACGGCCACACCCGCATTGACCCTTACTACTGGCTCAACGAACGGGATAACCCTGAAGTCATTGCCTACTTAAACGCCGAAAACGCTTATCGGGAGGAAGTGATGGCAGATCTAAAAGACCTACAGGAGGAGCTTTTTCAAGAAATAAAGGGCCGCATCAAGGAAAAGGATGAAAGCGTGCCACAATTCAACAACGGCTACTGGTACTACCACCGTTTCGTGGAAGGCGGGGAGTACCCCATCCATTGCCGCAAGGCAACGACCCTTGATGCACCAGAGCAAATCATGATTGATGTAAACGAATTGGCCAAACCATTCGACTACTACCACGCCACGAGTTTGACTGTCAGCCCAGATAACCGCATCCTGGCTTATGCGGAAGATACCGTCAGCCGTCGGATATATACCATCGTTTTCAAAGACTTGGAAACGGGCAAATTGCTATCCGACAGTATCCCGAATACCGACGGCAGCTTCGTCTGGGCCAACGACAACCAGACACTTTTTTATGGGATAAAGGACGAAACCTTGCGCTGTTTCAAAATCATGAAGCACCGACTCGGCACCGATGCCAGTACAGACTCGGTGGTTTTTCATGAGGAAGACCCTACCTTCAACCTGGATATTGGAAAGACCAAAAGCCGCAAATACTTGCTCATTGCTTCCTCGCAAACCATCTGCGACGAGTACCGCTACCTTGATGCCGATACGCCAGATGGCGAATGGCAGGTCTTTCTGCCACGGGAACGAAAACTCGAATACAGCCTTGACCACGGCGACCAATGGTACATACGTACCAACCTGAATGCCCTAAACTTCCGCCTAATGAGTGCGAAGGAAGGGAGTACCGACAAGGCTGAATGGCAGGAAGTAATTGCTCACCGCCCAGATGTTTATCTTGAAAACTTTACGCTGTTCAAGTCGCACCTCGTACTGGAGGAGCGCATCAACGGCATCGTGAACATCCGCATCAAATCTTGGGATGGTAGCCAAGACGGCTACGTGGATTTTGGGGAGGACAGTTACGTAGCACATGCCGCCAACAATCCCGAATTCGGCAGTCCAAACCTGCGCCTTGCCTATACCTCCCTCACCACTCCTAGCAGTGTTTTCGAGGTTAACCTTGCCTCAAAAGGCAAGACGCTGCTAAAACAACAGGAAGTGCTCGGTGGCTTTGACCGAAACAACTACGTTAGTGAGCGCATCTACGCTACCGCACGGGATGGCGTGAAGGTGCCCATTTCCATTGTTTACCGAAAAGGATATAAAAAAAATGGCACGGAGCCGATCCTCCTCTATGCTTATGGCAGCTATGGTTACAGCATTGACCCCAATTTCAGCGCTGCCCGGCTTAGCTTACTGGATAGAGGTTTTGCTTACGCAATAGCGCATATTCGGGGTGGGCAGGAGATGGGTCGCCACTGGTACGAGGACGGCAAGCTGCTGAAAAAGCAGAACACTTTCAACGATTTCGTGGACTGCGGCGACTACCTCGTGGCCCAGCATTACACCAGCCCCGACCACCTCTTCGCCATGGGCGGCAGCGCTGGCGGCCTACTAATGGGCGCTGTCGTGAACATGCGCCCCGACCTCTTCAAGGGCGTGGTGGCCGCTGTACCTTTCGTGGATGTAGTGACGACCATGCTCGACGAGACCATCCCCTTAACCACTTTCGAGTGGGATGAATGGGGTAACCCAAAAGACCTTGAGTTTTATAAGTACATGCTCAGCTATTCACCGTACGATCAAGTGGAGCGCAAGGACTATCCCGCCATGTTAGTGACAACTGGCTTGCATGATTCGCAGGTGCAGTATTTCGAGCCCGCAAAGTGGGTCGCAAAGCTACGTACAATGAAAACAGATAAGAACCCACTGCTCATGCATACCAACATGGACGCCGGACACGGTGGGCAGTCGGGCCGCTTTCGGGCATTCAAGGAAGTGGCGATGGAATATGCGTTTATGCTGGACTTGGCGGGGAAAGCCGTTTTGAGGGATGAGGAATGAGGGGTGAGGGTTGAATAAAGGGTGGGGGTAATTGCCAGAATGCTTTTGTGCGGCTACCACTACGCCCTTTTTTGTCATTGCCGCAGGCAAACTGCGACGTCAAGTGTGATGTCCCGCCTGACATCGCAGTTTGTCTACGGCAATGACAAAGCGGCGAGTACAGCGCTTGGTTTGAGATTTTAGGTTTGTTGTTAGAATAATACAATAAACCAGCTATATCTTTGGCTCATCCATCATAAACAGGCCAATATGCCCCCATTCAATGACACCATTTTCCTAAGTCCCTATGCTCCCATCCCCGACCACGAGCGCCCGCTCGGCAGAGACGAAGATTTGCAAGAACTTACCCGAAGGTTGCAAGAAGCTGGACAGCTTGTCGTCGTGAAAGGGCTTGGCGGCATTGGCAAAAGTACCCTCGCCCGTTATTTTGTGGACACCCACCGCCAACAATACCGCCATATCGCTTGGGTAAAAGTAAACAACGGCCTTCCTGCTGGTTTTTCACAGGACACTTATCTGCATGGCAAGCTTAATCTTGACCTCTCGCAAATACCACATGAATACGACCGCTTCATTGCATGTTTAAATGCTTTGGAAAAACTCGAAGGTCCAAATCTGCTCGTGCTAGACAATGCCGTACAGGATGCTGCTTCCCAAAACTACCGCAGCCAATTGCCAAAAGCTCCCAAATGGCAGGTGTTGCTGACTAGCCGCTATGAACTGAATGGCTATTCCAAAATGGAATTGGGCAGACTCTCCAACGATGCCGCCCGCCAACTTTTTGAACGCTGCTACCAAAAACCCGTGGCAAATGAAACTTGGGCTGAAATCTACCAACTCACCGACGGTCATGCCCTTTCGCTTGAATTGTTTGGCAAAAGCTTGCACAAAACGCTGGGCAGGCTAGGGCCAGAAGGATTAGTGCAACGCCTAAAAGAAAAGAAACTCAATGACCCGGTGTTCCAACAGCACATCGCTTCCGAGCATAGTGGCGATGAAACCACTGTCTATGAGCATTTGCTTATCACTTTTAATTTATCTGAGTTTGGGGATTACACGATTTGGTTGTTTAAGCAGTTTGTTGCCTTGCCGCTGATACCACATCGCTTTGATGATTTGGTGGCTTTGCTCCAGATAGACGAGGAGGACAAAGATGATTTGCATAGTGCCTTGCTTTTTATGGAAGAAACGGGTTGGTTGGAACGGGAAGGGGATGGGTTTTTGATGCATCCGATGGTGCGAGAGGTGGGGTATTATCTTTTTAAGCCGAAAGATGATGATGTGATTAACCTAGTTGAGACAATTACGACATTATTAAACAGGAACGAGGAGAAAGGATTAATTTCGGAATATTATTCACTTAGACCTTTTGGCGAATCTATTCTTAACAATATTATTTGGAACAACAAGGGCAAACTTGGTGCTTTACAAAATAACTTGGGAGCTTTGTACCTATCAATAGGTGAGTTTAGAAATTCAATATACATATTCCAAAAAGCACTAGAAATCACTGAAGATGAATTTGGATTTAACGATGAAAAAACAATCACTTGTTTGAGTAACCTAGCAATTAGTTATTCACGAACAGAAGAGTTTAGCAAATCCATTGAAAAACTACTTGAAGCACGTGCAAGAATTGAAGTTGAAACTGAATCAAATAAGAAATTAATTTCGTCCATTGAAGGCAATTTAGGAGAAGTTTATAGATTGAATAATGATTTCGTAAATGCTGAAATCTTACTTGAGAAGTCAATTGTGAGAGACATAGAATTGTATGGTAAGGACGATATTGTTGTAGCAAGAAGGCTTAACAATTTAGGATTGGTATATGAAGGACAAGGGAAAAAAGAAAAAGGATGTGAAATTTTAGAACAAGCTTTAGAAATAATTTTGAAGAATCTCGATCCACAAAACCCTTTAGTAGCAAACGTCCAAAATAATCTTGCTTCTGCTTATCATAAATTGAGGCATCATGAAAAAGCCTACGAATTATCTATCATATCTTTACAAAGTAACATTAAGAATTATGGAAGAAAACATTATAGAGTGGGTATTCAGCATAATAATATTGGTTGGATTTTGATTGATATGAAACTATGGGAGAAAGCAATGATTGCTTTTCAAAATTCATTTGAGATTTTAAATGAAACTTTAGGTGACCAACACTCAGGCACACTAAGTTGTAAAAAAGGGCTCGACATCGTCCAAGCCCAACTCTCCAAAACCACCCTCCCCAAATCCAACCTCCGAAAAAAATTTAAGAAAGTTCGTTTAAAAAAATAAATATTTTCCCTTATCTTCGCAATACATAACAAACCCAATTTCTTCATTATAAAACCCAATCAAAGCTTTTAGCAGTTAGCGTTTCAGTTCTAAATAAATGCCGGTCAATACAGGCCGGATTGCTTCTATCAATAATTCTATTTTGCGGGACATTTTCTAAAATATGACATAGGTCATATACTGCGTTACATTAGACATTTATTGCGTGTCATTGGTCATTGGTCATTTGGCGTCAGTGATATGGGATTTGTCAAATCCCATGCGTCCGATGCCATCGGACATGCCGCCGATGTCAAAATTGTTAACGCCGATGGCAAATCCCATGTGTCCGATACCGTCGGACACATCGTCGATGCCACCTGACACGTGTCCGATGGCAAAGTTGTTAATGCCGATGGCAAATCCCACGTGTCCGCTTGCATAAGATTTTTATCCGCTGGGGAGGATTGAAATAATAATTGGAAAGTCGTTAAATCTCTGCATTGTCCATAGGAGTATTTTATCATCCATATTTTTTAATCTTCAAAAATTGTCAATTATGACTAAAACAACCAAAGGCAGGATTAACCTTGCCAAAAGCCCGGAGGACATCCTCGCTCAAACCAAGAAAGTGTATGACAAACATGTGGCAGATGGTGCCACGTCGGCACTAAAAACCATGGAAGACTACGATTGGGACGTCAGCGGGCCTAAAATTGCCATTGCACAGGGCCATCACGATGACGCATTACGCTACAAAGGCTTGATGGAGGAGGCTTATCGGGAACGGGACGTGCTGATACCGGAATTGAATGAGATTAACCGAGCTTCTGCCGCCCAATTGAAGTCCATGAACCGCAAAAACCCCAAGCGGCTGACGGATTGGGGCTACGAGGTGGACGATACACCGCCAGTGTCAAAGAAAGCGAAGACGCCACCATCAGAAAGCTAAATATATAAGTGGCCATGTAAGCGGTATTATTTTAAAAATACGGCTTTATATATGCTACACTATATACCACATATAATTAAAAAGGGGGCAATGCTTGACATTGCCCCCTTTCTTTTTATTGCTGCTTACTCACAGGTCATATAATGCTCATATACATGCTCATTAAACTCTGACCATTTTATCTTATCAAACTTGGCCTTGAGCGTGGAGCACATGCCGTACATTTTATTGAACTCTTCGTCGTAGTTTTTCTTCTGCAATTTGAAAGCCGTTTGGCCACGAACCGAGACGTAGTAAGATTTCTCATCGCCACCTGCCATGGTCAGGGGGCCTACACCCAATGAAGCGGTTTCGCCAGCGTATGGGTCGTGGTACACCTTGATTTTGGTGCAAAATGCAGGGTTGAGCAACTGCATCAACATTGTCATTTTTTTCTTTTTTACCATAACTTCAGCTTGCTCAAAATAGACGTAGCCTTCCTTGAACTTGTTGGGGTCAAGGGCATCATTATCCCATTTTTGAGCGTCGTAGGCTTGGTCGAGGGCTTTGTTCATCTTGTCCCAGCCGCTTTGTGGGAGGTACATGTGCTTGATTTGTTCAGGTTTCAGCTTCGATTTTTTACCCGATTCGTCCTCGATTTTTATTTCTTCAATGAGGCCTTTTTTACGGTCGATGTTTTTGACATACACCTGCTTTTCGGAGCCGTCCATCATAGTCAGGTAGGCTATTTTTTTGCCGGAGAAAGAGAAGGAAGGTTCCAGGAAATCCTGTGCCTTCAGACTAGCTGTGGCCAGCAATACTAGCGCTAGGAAAAGGGAGATTTTGGTTGATTTCATTAGTTGATGAATTTTTTATGATTAGGAACAAAACACCCGAAGGAGATTGGCCACTGGCCATTTTCACAAAAAGGTGCTGCGCAAATATGCGATTTGTTCCAAAAAAATAACCGGACAACCTACTAGGATGCCCGGTTATTTGATGATTTGCTCGAAAGCTTACAGTTGGCCGCAGTCGGAAATTACAACAGCCACGGAAGTGCGGCCGCTTTGGCTACCTACCGCTTCCATTTTCTTCACGACATCGTAACCCTCGATGACCTGACCGAAAACAACGTGGCGGCCATTCAGCCAAGGTGTCGTCTCAGTACAAATGAAGAACTGGGAGCCGTTGGTATTAGGGCCGGCATTGGCCATGCTCAGGATACCAGGGCCAGCATGTACACCCGCTTTGCCTTGGAAAGTCTCGTCAGGGAATTTGGCACCATAGATACTCTCGCCACCCGTGCCGTTGCCGTTGGTGAAGTCGCCACCTTGGCACATGAAAGCAGGGATAATGCGGTGAAATGAACTGCCTTTGTAGCTAAGTGGTTTGCCGCTCAAGCCAGTACCTTTTTCACCAGTGCAAAGTGCCCGAAAATTTTCGGCAGTCTTGGGCGCTGCATCCGCAAAGAGTTCAAACACGACCCGGCCAGCAGCTTCGCCACCGATAGTAATGTCAAAATAAACTTTAGGATTGGAAGGGTTTGGTGTTACTGGGGGGGTATAAGTAGCTGTAGACATAGGTGTTGTTGTTAGTGTTTGTGCAAGAAGTGAAGATGTCCCAAATGCCAGCATCAGTACGCCAGCGAGTAGAGATATGCTTACTTTTTTCATGAATAAATTGGTTTAGATTATTAATTCGCCGAATGCTGACGGGCCTCGACTGCTCCGCCCGGTGAAGCGACGACCGGGAACGCCTTATTTTTACGCCGCAAATATAGCGGCTTGGTGTTTGGTGTTTCGTGTTTTTTGGGAAATTGCCAAGCTGCCTGTTCCTTTTCCAACCATTACCGTTCCAAGTAGCATCATATTGAATGAAAAGGATTAAGGGTAAACACAGAATTACTGCATCTTCCATTTGACCGCAATCAAACGCAGTCCGCCTCGCTTTCTTTTGCAAGATTTGTTAATCAATTTCAAAACTAATACATGAAAACCCGACTACTTCACGCCATGCTAGGCGTATTCATTTTGTTTTTTTTCGCTTCGCAAAATGCGTTTTCCCAAAGCCAAATCACTGGAACCATCACCAACAGCAAGGGAGACGGCATTTTTTTCGCCACCGTTGCTTTACACAAACAAGTGGACAGCTCCGTCGTTTTGGGTGAGGCTACCGATGCCTATGGAAAATTCGTCCTGAAAAACATTCCCGATGGCGCTTATTTTCTGCAAGTAAACATGCTGGGTTACCTTGACCAGTGGGTCAGTGACATCAACCTGCCCGCCGACAACCGCAAGGATTTCAACCTTAAATTGGAAGATGACGCCAAAACCCTTGCCACTGTTGAGGTAACGGCCAAAGCACCGCTGCTCGAACAGCGTGCCGACCGCCTCATCGTCAATGTGGAAAACAACATCACCAGCCTGAACATGAATCTGCTGGACGTGATGAAAAAAGTGCCCGGCGTGCTTGTCGTCGGCGATAAACTGCGCATGGCAGGCCAGAGCAATGTCACCATTTTGCTCAATGGCAAAACCACCAAGTACATGGATGTGGATGCCTTGCTGAAGGACATCCCCGGCGACAATATCAAGCGGGTGGAGGTCATCCACCAGCCGGGAGCTGAGTTTGAGGCATCAGGGACAGGGCCCATCATCAATATCATTACGAAGAAAAACAACCTCTACGGTACTAATGGTAGCCTCAACGCCGGGGTAGGGAAGGGAGAAAACTGGCGCTACCGCACCAACCTCAACCTCAGCCACTACCAAGGCAACCTGAACATCAACGGCGGCATTGGTACGGGACACAATGCTTGGTACGAGCAGCTTGACCTTGTACGCAAGGTCGGCGAAGACACCTATACCCAAACCTCCCGCAACACCAACCCCAGCGACTACTTGCAAGCCAACCTCGCCCTTGACTGGGACCTGACCGAACGCCACCGACTCGGTTTCTCCAGCCGCTGGAACGGCAACCGTCGAGATTATGTCATCAAGAACGTGACGGATGTGGATTTTGCCGATGCCAACGACGGCGACCTACAACTCCTCACCGACAATAACCGCAAGGGCGACTGGAACATGCTTGCCGTGAATCCCTACTACAGTTTTGAGATAGATACGGCTGGCCAGAAACTGGATTTTGATGTGAACTACGTCCGCATCCGGAGCGATATGTCCAATTTCCTACAGCCCGTGGAGGTGAACTACGGCGTGCTTTTCCCCCAGCAATACTACGAGCAGCCAGGCAACACGGAGATTTACACCACCAGCCTTGACTACACTTATCCGCTTACAAAAGATATTAAGTTCCAAACAGGGGGTCGCTACAGCACTGCCGACCTTGACAACGATTTACGCTCTTTTTTGGGTGACTCATCCGGGGTGTTGCAGCCCAACCTGTTGCAGAGTAACCACTATATTTTCACGGAAGACATCTGGGCAGGCTATGGAAAGCTGGATTGGAAAGTGGGCAAATGGTCTGGCACAGCGGGCCTCCGCTACGAGGACAGCCAGAGCACGGGCTACTCCGTCACCCTCGATTCGACGCAGGAGCGGCATATCGGAAAGCTGTTCCCCAGCGGTAGTCTGAGCAGGAGCTTAGGAAAAAAACTTGGCGCTGCCATCGCCTATAGTTACCGCATTGACCGTCCGCATTATGGCGATTTGAACCCCTTTGTTTTTTACCTCGACAGCTATACTTCTGAGCGTGGCAATCCCCGCCTCCAACCCTCGCTCACGCACAGCACGAAGTTTAGCCTGTTGTTCGAGAACCAGCCTTTCTTCAATATCGAGTACAAGCAGACCAGCAATTCCACGCAAAACGTCATCCAACAAAACGATGATACGGGCGAGGCTTTTCAGACCAAAGTGAACCTCAAGTCTTTCAAGGTCTGGAACATCAGCCTGTTTTTCCCGCTTAGTTTTATCCCCAAAGTCAATGGCTACGGTGGCATTATCGCCAATTACGGTAAATACGATTCCCCCTATCTCGACCAGCAGTTCCGGCAATCAAAATGGGACTATACAGCCTTCCTGAATGCCAATTTTCCGCTGCTGTGGAAAATAGACATGGAGCTAAATGGCTGGTGGAACAGCGGCGCTTTGGAGGGTATTCTCAACTCCGAGTGGCTTTTCGGCACCGACATTGGTGTGAGCCGCAAATTCTTGAAGGAAAAACTGAAGGTCAGCGTTGGCGTGGAGAACCCCATCAACCGCTTTTACCACGGCGGCGTCACCTATTCCAATATCCGCCTCGATGTGGTCAATAAATGGGATGCGCCCGTCTATAATCTAAATATGACCTATAAATTTGGGAACCAGCACATGAAGAGCAAAAACAGTAGGCAAAGTAGTGCTGCTGATATGATAAATCGGGCGCAACAGAATTAAAAGATGGATTGCTGTAGTGTTGAATTGTTTTATTGCTCGTCTTTTCAGTAATATAACAGTTCAACATTATGGTATCATCTCATGATAGTCACCCCGCCCTTCCTGAAGACATCGATTTTCCTTCCGCAAACGGTCACCTTGGCACTGACGTACCAGACGACCACGGCAGGGTCCATAGGCTGGTCACGGTAGATGCCGTTCCAGCCCAGTTCCGGGTCCTCCGTCACAAAAAGCTGGTTTCCCCAGCGGTCGAAAACCATCAAAAGGAATTCGTCGAAATGGGCGCCTTCCGCCAGATAGACCCTAAAGACATCGTTCACGCCGTCGTTATTTGGAGAAAATGCGTTTGGCACGTAGAACGGCTCGGCAGGGGAATTGTCGCCCCAGGCCACCGAAATTGCACGTTCTTCCGTCTGGCAATCGTCGCTGATTTTCACCTTGAAAATGCCTGCCTGTTCTGCCTGCAGCCAATCCATCTCCGTTCCATCCTCCCATTTCCAGTGCAGCGGTCCGCTGTGCGAGAGCACCGTTGGCCGAAGGGTGGTGAAGGGCTCATCACAGGGTAGCACATAATCCTCTGTGGCGATTTCCAGCGTTGCGAGTTCCTGTATTTCAATACTTTGCGAAGCAAGGCAGCCGTGAGCATCCTGCACCTGGACCGTGTGCAGGCCACTGTTTATCCCTTCGAAAACGGCCGTCTGCACAAAGCTGCCGCCGTCCAGCGAGGCCGTCACCGGCTGGTCGCCTGCGGCAATGTCCATTTCGATGCTGCCATCCGAGGTGCCGGGGCAAACCGCCTCCGAGAACAGGCTGAACCCGATTTGGGGGTGTGCCGTCACCGTCACGTTCACGAGCGAGTCGCAGCCGTTTTGATCTTGAAAAATGTAGTTCCGTACATCGCCCGGCCTAAGTGTTTCGCCATTGTAAACGATGGAATCTCCGGGACAAACGGCCATTTCCATGAGGGTCGGGGAAGGTGCTTGGAACAGACCGACCGAAACGAAAATTGTCGAATCGCAGCCGTTTTGGTTTTGGTAAACAAAGCTCATCGTGTCGCCGGGCATCAGAGTTTGTCCATCAAAAATGATTGGCTCGCCGGGGCAACTAACAAGACTTAAGCTATTTGCTGATGTGGACATCGGCAGTACATTGACCGTCACTGTCGAGTCGCAACCGTTTTGATTTTGAAAAATAAAAGCTTGCATTTGTCCGACGGGAATCATTTGCGAAGCGTAAAAAACGGAGTCGCCAGGGCAGCCGAAAAGGGTTAGGATAGTGGCCGATGGGGACAGCGGCAGTACGTTGACGGTCACCGTAGAATCGCAGCCCAAGTAGGAGGAAAGGACAAACTGCTTGGAACCGCCAGCAGGGATTAAGGTTCCGTTGTAGCTTGCACTGTCCCCTTGGCAGGCAGTGAGTTGCACCGAGCTAGAGAGCGGAAGGAAGCACAGATTTTTCACTAAAAATTGAACGCCAGTGCTAGCGTGGCAGCCTTCCAAATGGGCGCTGGTGCTCCATATTACAGGTACCATCAGATTGGGTAAGTGGGCCGTGTCAAGTTGAAGCTGATAGTTTTCCGAAGGGATTTCTTTAAAAACAAAACCGCCGGATGCGTTGCTGGTAAGCGTATCAATTGGGTTGGCGTTTTGCACCAGAAAAACACCGATTCCGGGGAACGGCGTATCGGCGGCATCAATCACGCCATTGTTGTTGGCGTCAAACCAAACGGTGCCGCTAATGTCGCCGACAGGTGTTTCGAGGTTGAGTGAAAGCACATCAGAAAGGCTCACACATCCGTAGATGCTGGTCATTTGCACGGTGTAATTACCGCTTTCAGTCGCTTCGAAATTCGCTACTACACCCTCGGGAGCAGGGATAGTCGTTCCATTCAAAAACCATTGATATTCAGCGATTTGCGGCATCTGAGGAAGGCAGATTTCGGTCGGGCTACAGCGGGTGTAGCAGCCAACTGGTGCATTCCCTACGGGAGCGGCGTTGTGGATTTCGATGGGGTCGCTTTTGGTTGTGCAGCCATACTGGTTTGTGACTTGCACTAGGTAGCTTCCGGCAGCAGCAGCGGACATGCTCGTGCCGTTGTCGCCAGAATTCCAAAGATAAGTCAGGCCAGCTTGCGGATTCACCACGGCGAAAACTGCCTCGGTGCCATCGCAGAGCGGGCCGGGTGGATTGCTGGTAATTTCCACTGACACTGGCGCCCCATTAATGGTGACGGGGAACGGTCCGACCACTGCTGTGCAGCCCGTCACGATGTCCGTCACGGTGACGGTGTAGGCGTGTTGCCCAACGGGCAAAAGATTACCGTTTGATTCAGTAAAATTAACTGTTTCACCCGTGCTTCCGTCACTCCACAAGTAGGTGTACTTGTCGTCACCGACCATTTCAAGGTAAACATCTTCACCCTCGCAGGCCGTGTAGCTGATCGGGTGATAGGCCACAGGTTGCCCAAAATCGTTCAATTCCACTGCTCGGATAGAAGCAACGGGTGCAGGCGTAACCTCTAAAACCACTGGTTCTGGTTTGTAAATGCAACCTTCCGAATCAGTGACAGTTACTGCGTAAACACCTGCTGTTGAGGTGGTTATGCTAGAACTTGTAGCCCCGTTTGACCAAGACCAATAAGCACCACCACTTGGTGCAGAGAAACTTGCTGCCGTGCCCTCACAGACGGGTGCAGGGTCATCGGGTGAAATACTGCCAGATAAATCATTCGGTTGGATGGAAATCGGTGCAGAGAAACTCGCTGTGCATCCGTAAATATTGGTAGCGGTCACGGTCACCGGGTAGTTCCCAGCTTCTGGGTAGGCGTGCCAAGTGGTTGTGTTTTGAGAGAAATTGCCACTGCCACTGGCTGGGTCACCAAAGTCCCAATCATAGGAAATGGCTCCGTTGGAACCATTGGCAGTGAAGTTCAAGGCAGAAGCTGCGCAGATGGCGGCTGGTGGGTCGAAGCTGATGGATGGAAATCCATGAACGGTCACATTCATGGCAAAGCTGACATCACAACCTGTTGAGGATTTGATGGTTAGCTTCACCTCGTAGGTTCCCGTTTGACCAAAAACATGGCTTGGATGCTGTGCCGTTGAACTGTTCTCAGCACCAGAACTTGGGTCACCAAAATCCCACGACCAGCCCGTGATGCTGGTTCCCGGGAGGAAGGTGCTGAGGTCGGTGAAGCGGGTCGGTAGTCCGGCGCAAGACTCAATTGAGCTAAACTTGGCTACCAGCGGTATGCGGACATACTCCGAATAACTGTCCAAGCAGCCGGGGCCTGAGGGGGCGTTGGCATTTTCCACCCATCCCCAAAGCCTTACCAGGTAATAGCCTACTTCGTCAAACTGAAACACAGGTTCAAACTCAGTGCTTTGGTAAAAACTGTCTATTAGTGGGTCATAAACCTGCCAAATCTGGGTGTTGGGCAGCAGGTTTTGGGACAGATTGAGAAATTGCACGGAGTCGCAGGTGCTGAGTGGCTGTGGTGAAAAAATGACTTCGCCATTGGCAGCACAGCCTTGCCCACCTCCTGGGTTTGGTGGTGGCGGTGGCCCAGGGTTCCCACTTCCGCCGCCTCCTGTGCTGCATTCGGTCAGGTTGATGGATTCTGAAAGCCCTGTACACCCGTTTTGCGAAGTGACCAAAACTTGATAATTGCCGGGTAATGTGGCTATGAAAGTAGGGGCATCCGAGCCAACGGTCATGTTGTTGTGAAGCCACTGGAAACTGTAACCGTCCTGCGATTCGAGGGCGTTGAGGGTGATGGGATTGGTGTAGCAAAGATTGAGGAACTGTGTCTTAATTTTTGCCTCTGGCAAAGAAAGCGGTGCGATGAAAAAACTGCCAGAAGCAATACAGCCTGCCGCATCGGTGGTTTTCAGGTTGTAATGGCCGGGGCCAAGATTGGGCGTCGGCGAAGTGCTGACGGTAGTACCATTTTCATTTTCCCAAACTAAACTCGTGTAATCGCCGATAACTTCAATGGCAGCCGTTTGACTAGGGCAGAGCGAATCAGGGTAATTGATTTGCGGAGCAATGGGCGCAGTGATTTCCACTTGAAATTCACTGACTACGCCACAGGCGAGCAGTTTCAAATGCGCCAATCCTGGCGTTTGCCAAAAGACTTCAACATTGGTTGTGCCTTGCCCGCTGAGGATGCCACCAGCCGTTGCTGGCTCCACAGACCATTGATAATCAACATCTTGGAAAGGTTGCGTAGTATAATTAGCGCTGCTTTCTTTGCAGAGGTAGTCTGGCCCACTGATGCTCAGGGCGGGGAGTGGCAGCACTTCAAGGGTGGCAGGTGCAGAGCCGCAGCCGGGGCCGCTTTTGTCGGTCTGTGTGAGGGTGAGGGCGTAAGGCGGTGCAGTGCCCCATTTCACGGTGACGCTGCTGCCTTCTTTAGTCGTAGTGCTGCTTCCATTTTTGATAACCCAGTGAAATTCGGGGTTGGCGAGACTGCTTTGGGCGGTGTAGGTGTAGATGTTCGTAGGGCAAATCTGTGCCGTACCGCTGATGCTTGGTGCTGGTGGTGGCCCGAAAACAGTGACTGGCAAACCCGCCTCGGCGCTGCACGAGCCACCACTGTTTGCCGAAGGAATTGCACGGATGATGTACTGGCCGGGGGCAAAATTCCAAGTGGGAGAAACCGATGAAGGCGTGTTTGGTGAAGCCCAAACTGCAATGCCGTTACTGTCCAAAATTTGCCAATTGGCACCAACTGAACCATTGCTTATCAGAGACTTGTGTTTGTAGCTGGGATGATCACCCACGCAGACTTCTATCGGCCCTTCGATAAAACTAGGTGGCTTCACCTGCACCTGTTTCTGGCCGCTGCCGGAGCATTCCAGAAAGCAGTTGTTGTAATCCACGCTGACCGTTCCACCGTTATTTCCCCACTTCACGCTGATTTTATTGGTGTTTTGTCCTTCAGAAATAAGGTTGCCGAAGCCACTCACCGACCAAACGATGTCGGAGCCAGCGAAGTCGGGGATGGTGTAAGTGGCCTCGCTGTTCGGGCAGACGACGCTGGGGCCATCAATCGTCACTGGCCCGCCGAGGATGCTCACCACTTCCCGCACGGGTTTGTCGCAAATATTCGAAGTGCAATTCGTGGCAGTGAGTTGGATACTGCCTGAGTTGCCGCTGTTCCACTGCACCGTCACGAATTCAACCGTAGTATCCCCGCCACCGATGATGCTGCCATTTGGGCTGATGACCCAGTTGTAGTTCCCGCAACTGACGTTGGTGCGGTACGTGGCCGAATCGCCCTGACAGATGGGGCCAATGCATTCAATGTCCGGGATTTCCGCATCGCTGACGTGGATGATCAGCTTGCTGGTATCGGCGCAAACGCAGCCGTTTCCGGCGATGAGTTTTACTTCGTAAACACCGGGAGTGCTGAACTTGTGCAGTGGTTCGTCCAGCACGGAGACGGTGCCATCGCCGAAATCCCATTCGGTCTGCGGGGCATCTTCGCTGGTGTTGGTGAACTGGACGGACTCGCCTTTGCAGAGGCTCAGGACGCCGTTGGTGGCGGCGGGTTCGGAGGTGAAGAGGGACTTGGGTCGGGGGAGGATGGAGACGCATTGGGAGCCTTTTTTGAAACACGGCATAATTCCGCACCCTGCATAAAATGGGTAAATTTGAGTGTAACCAGTTGAATCTGTGGCGATTATTTTGTAAAAACTTCCAGTTGGTAGAAGTTCTGTATTGAATGAATATTCGTAATGATTAGGGTTTGATTGATATTGATTTGAGTTAAATTGAAAATTTTCATTGAGTTCATTAACTAATTGAAAATTTGAAATGGGAAATGTTGTAAGTATATATCCATTTAATTCTCCCAATACGCATAGTGAGTCTGATGGAAGAAATTCATTAGTTAGAAAAACAATGGAAGGTTGGTTAATATTGGTAGAATTCACATCGCATGTTCCCAAAATCATATCACCATAGTATATTGTTATTGTCCCTTGAAAATCAAACGGGACATTATCACCAGATGAACCACTTCCATTCAATAGATTAGTTCCATTAAATCCAATATTAGATATGCTATAACTCAACCCATCATAGAATGGACTTACTGAAAAATTATAGATATTAAGGTAATTTCCTGGTCCATCATTCTGCAAAAAATTTCCACATGTGATGTTAAAGCCATCTTTATTGGGCATAACCAATGCTTTCACCTTGCCATTCCCAGCATCACCCCAATCCACAGCCACATTATTTCCATTGGGTGTAAATTCTTCAGAACCATCTACATTCCACATGACAGCGTTTCCCTCTAGATTCTCCACCGAATATGTCACCGTACTATGCTCGCAAACCTGCTCGCAAGCACCCGGTTCGGTAGGGCAAAGGGAATTGGTATGGATTATTAAGGGAGGGTAACAAGGACAGCTATAATATGGCTCATTTGGATTAAATTTATCAATATCATAAATATCGGCACAGCCATCATTGTCATCGTCGTCGTCCTCACAGTTAGGGATGCCATCTTGGTCGAAATCGCAAGTACAGCTTGTGACAGTAGGTACACAAGGATTCGAGTCATCAGGATCGTAAAGCTGTGAAGTTGGCAATTCATTGCTAAGATAACCATCACTATCATTGTCAAAACAATACTCAGGAATAATAGGTATTTGAACAATATTACTCCAGAATTCACAATCTGGCGTTGAAATTTTCAATTCAAATCTACGCCCATAAAATTGACAACAATTGTTAACTGTCAACATGGATGTGTTTTGACCTAAAAAATCAGAGTTTGGGCCATCATATACGTCTACCCATGTCTATCCATTATCATCCGAATAAAACCATGTGTATTCTAAGCTGCTACTAGGATAAACTGACTGAGTTGTACTTGTAATTGTTGCATCACTACCATCGCAGTCCGTTGTACTAATCGTCGCTGAATTCAAACTAGGGTCGCAATTCTGTGCCCATACCCTGCCAAATCCAAGAAAAAGCAACACCCAAATAAGTAAAACCCTCCCCATGTCATCGTGTTTTCAACGACCCACCCCGCCCGAAAGAAAGTGCGTGCCGCTCAGTTTTAGAAAAAGTGAAAAAGCCGCCAAAGGCGGTAATGAAAGGGAAAGTGTTGAACCAGAAAGGAAGTTTTTGCAGACGAAATCGCTGGGCAAAAACTGAGCCACGGAGCGGGTTTGCGTTGTTAAATCTTCTGTCAGAAACAGTTTTTCTTCCCCATGCCGCCAAAGCGTGCGAGATTTGCGACGTGAACCGTGAATTCCTACTCAATGCCGCCTTCCTCGTCTTGGTGAACCTGCTCATCAAGCCGTTCTACGTCTTCGGCATCGAGCGGACGGTGCAGGAGCGGGTCGGGCCGGAGCAGTACGGGCTGTATGCCACGCTGTTCAGTTTTGCGTTCCTGCTGTTCATGGTGAACGATTTCGGCATTCACTATTTCAACAACCGGAACATCGCCCGCCACCCGCAGCTCATTGGTAAATATTTTCCCAACATCCTGATAATCAAGTCATTGCTGACGGTGCTGTACCTCGTACTGGTTTTCGTGGCAGCACTGGTGCGGGACTTTGAGCCAGCCATTTGGCACCTGCTTTTTTTCATCGCCCTCAACCATGTTTTCATCTCGCTAACCGCTTTCCTCCGCTCCAACATCAGCGGCTTAGGCATGTACCGCACGGACAGCGTCATCTCCACCCTCGACAAATTGTTGTTGATTGCCATTTGTGCCGTGCTGCTTTGGTCGCCAATTTTCGGGGACAAGTTCCGTATCGAATGGTTCATCCACGCTCAAAACCTGAGTTGGGGAATCACGGTGCTGGTTGCTTTTTTTATCGTAAAAAAACAACTCAAAACCCCGCTCCGCCTCCGCCCGAACTGGAAATTGATGCTGGTCATTCTAAAAAAAAGCGCCCCCTATGCCCTTGCCGTTTTCCTGATGACTGCCTACACCCGCTTCGACATCGTGCTCCTCGAATGGCTCGCCCCTGACGGAAGGCATGAGGCTGGGGTTTATGCCGCTGCCTACCGCATCCTCGATGCGCTGAACATGGCCGGCTACTTATTTGCTGGGCTACTTTTGCCTATGTTCACCGTGCTCTTGAAAAGCCCCAGATACTTGTCCCCGCATGGCGTGGACAGTTCCTTTCAGGATGACAAAGCGACGTTGACCAATCAAACCATTCAAACGAATCAAACCCTCTCCCTCCTCCGTTTCTCCCTCCAACTCATCTGGGCGGGCACAGTGACGGTGGCGGTCGCTTGTGCTTTTTTCCGCACCGAACTCATGCACTTTATTTACCCTGAAAATGCTACGGACTACTATGGTCTGGTGCTGGCACCTATCATCCTGACGCTGGTGCCTTTCAGTGGGATTTTTATCTACTCCACCCTGCTCACCGCCAACGATAGCCTGCGCAAAATGAACTGGCTCTTTGTGGCGGGTATCGTAGTGAACTTGGTGCTGAACCTGCTGCTCATTCCACCGATGAAAGCCATGGGCGCTGGACTTTCAGCGTTTTTTACCCAAACCATCGTACTCGTCGGCATGATGTTTTTGGCAAAAAAAGAACTGTATTTGTCGTTCGAGCCACGGCAATTTTTCAAAATTACCACCTTCGTCAGTTTGGTCTGCTTCGCAAATTGGGCGCTCTACCGCCTACCCGGATTTGATTGGGTGCTAAAATTTGGCGCTGCGATAGCATTTGGGCTGCTGCTGGCGTTCCTGCTCCGTATGATTAATTTGAAAACGACCTTGGCCATGCTTAAAAAATAACCGGATAATTGGTTGGGTTGGGTTTCTACTTACTTTTGCGCAATTTTTTAGAAGTATGAGTTATGAGTTTCGAACTACATCAGCATTTAAACTCACAACCCATAACTCATAACTCATAACTCATACATGGAATCCAAGGACAACCTACTAGGCGTCATCTCGACCATTTTTAAGTGGAAAAAAATAATCCTGCTCATCTGCGGCGTGACGGCGATCGGGGCGGCGATCATCTCGTTGGTGCTGCCTGTTTACTACAAATCCACGACGATTTTTTACGCTGCCAGCCCTGACCTGGCAGTACCGGAGGCCATCTTCGGTACCAGCGGCCAAGCACCTGACTACTACGGGACGGAGAACGATATTGACCGCATCCTGAGCATCGCCAATTCCGGGGAACTAACGGCCTTCATGGTGGACAGCTTCGACCTTTACCAACGCTACGATATTGACCCGAAAAGTTTGCGGGGAAAGCATTACGTCGGTTTGGAATTCCAGAGCCACTTCGATGTGGTGAAAACAAAATACGATGCCATCGAACTGAGCATCGAAGACCGTGACCCGAAAGTGGCTGCTGCCATGACCAACGCTGCCCGCAACTACATCAACATGTTAGCGCAGCGCCTCATCAAGGAAAGTCAGGCGAAAACAGTGCATACTTTCGAAGAAAATATTGCCCAAAAAGAGGCGGACATGAAGCTGATGAACGACTCGATGCAGCATATCCGGGTGCGGTACGGGGTGTACAACACCAAGGCGCAGTCGGAAAACCTGTCGGAACTCATTGCCACAGGCGAGGCAAAGCTCAACCAATCGAGGGCAAGAATGGCATCGCTACAACATGCGGGTTTCCGCCAACGAGATACCCTGACTTTGCTGCAAGCAAACATCACAGGCTACGAAGCGCAGTTACAGCAGCTCTACATCCGTCTCGATACTTTCAACCGGGGCATGGCGCTGATGGATTACCTAGTGGAATCGCAGTTGCAAGCCAGTGAGCAGATCGCCGAGGACAAGGAACATTACAAAATGTCGAAAGCGGCCTATAATTCTGAATTTCCGGCCATTTTCCTGCTGGAAGAAGGTGAAGTGCCCGTCATCAAGGAGCGCCCAAAACGGGCAATGATGGTGGTAATTTCGACGATGATTGCCTTTGTTTTCAGCGTGCTGGGCGTGCTGATTTTTGATACCTACCGAGACGTGAACTGGCGGGAAATCATGGACTTGAAACCTGCTGCATGACGCTCGCCGACCAACAAATGCGCAACCTACTCCTCGGTTTCGGCACCCTGACGGTGGCGAGTCTGCTGGTGGGCGTCGCTGGCGGTTGGTATTGGTTGGCGGGTATCCCTGCTGTGCTGTTGTTTGGGTACATGGCCCTCGTTGATTTCCGCAAAATCTTTTACCTGCTCTTTTTCTTCATTCCCCTCACCGTGGAGGTTTGGCTTCCCAACGGTACGGTGACTGACATGCCTACGGAGTTCATGACGGTACTTTTGATGGGGATTTATTTTGTTTATACGCTCCGCAATGGGCGCACCCTCAGCGCCGATTTCATCAAACACCCCATCACATTGGCGCTACTGGCGCACCTCGGTTGGTTTTTTATCACATCTGTTACTTCCCAAAATCATATCATTTCCCTGAAATATTCCTTGGCTAAAATCTGGTACGTCACCACGTTTTTCTTTTTGGCAGGCCATATTTTGAAGGAAGAAAAAGACCTGAAGCGCCTGACCTGGGTGGTGCTTTTCCCGCTAGTTTTTACCATTTTTTATGTACTCCGCAAACATGCTGCCATTGGGTTCAGCTTCGAAGGCATCCACACGGTGGTGCAGCCCTTTTACCGAAACAAGGTGGCTTATGCCTGCATGTTGACGATTTTTTTGCCCTTCGTCTGGTTCACCCGCCAGATGTACCGTATTTGGTCGTGGCCTTGGATGGTACTGGCTGGCGCAACGTTGTTGCTACTCATCGGCATCGAATTCTCTTACACAAGGGCAGCTTACGGGACTTTGGCAATTGCCGTGGCAGCTTATTTTGGAATAAAATGGCGGCTGATGAAATTCGGGCTGGCCGGAGCTGCACTGCTAGGTCTGCTCTATGTGGTGGCGATGGTTCACCACAACAACTACCTTGACCACAAGCCCAATTACGAGAAAACCATCACACACGAAGATTTCAACGATTTGCTCACTGCTACTACCAAAGGACAGGACGTAAGTACGATGGAGCGGGTTTACCGTTGGGTGGCAGGCGGTCACATGATTGCCGAGCGGCCAGTGCTGGGTTTTGGCCCGGGTACGTTCACCCATTTTTACAAAACCTACACGCTGCACGGCTTCCGCACCTACGTCAGCGACAACCCGGAAGGTTCCGGCATGCACTGCTACTACCTGATGACGACGGTAGAGCAAGGTTACTTCGGGGGCTTCCTGTTCATTGCATTGGTTTTCATCGTACTTTTGGCCGGTGAGCGTATTTACCACCAAACCACTGACCCCAACCGCAAGCGACTGGTGATGATGGTGATGATGACCACGATTATCATTGACGGCCTGCTGCTGATGAACGACCTCGTGGAAACCGATAAAATCGGGTCGTTTTTCTTTCTTTGTATGGCGGTTTTGGTGAATATTGATATTGCGAATAAGTCAGCAGGTAAGATTAAAATTAGCAGTTAGACAGTTGGAAGTCAGTTAGACAGTTGTCTAGTCAGGACCGAGTCGAATGGCAAAAAACTTAACGACTACCAGACTGCACACTGCCAACTGACGAACTCAAAAACATGGATATCTATCAAAGAAAATCACGTTGGAAATGGTACCTCGCTACAGCGGGGGCGGTCATCGTGTTGATTTCCATGTTCTACACTAAGTATTTAACAGATAGGCTGGAGGAAGAGGAATTGAAAAAAGTGCAGCAATTGAAAATTGCCTACGAGACGCTCAGCCAAGAAATGGACGATACGCTCCAAGTGGACGTTACCTTTCAAACCAATTTTTTTACCGAAAACACAACAGTGCCAATCCTTTTGGCTGACGAGAACGGGAATGCCCAAATGGGACAGAATTTTGGTGAAAAAAATGATACGAACCAAGCTTTCCTGTCGCAGAAGTTGAAAGAATTTCAAGAAGAAAAAGTTGAACCAGTCATTGTTTCTACGCCTTATGGTGCCCAGCATCTTTATTTTGAACATTCGCTAATCTTGCGTTTGCTAAAGCTCTATCCTATCCTCCAACTCATTCTCATCGCTGCCTTCATCGCTTTTGGCTACCTCGGTTTTAGTACTAGCCGTCGGGCAGAGCAGAACCGGGTTTGGGCAGGTATGGCCAAGGAAACTGCGCACCAATTGGGCACACCCATCAGCGGCATCGTAGCTTGGATAGAGCACCTACGTGCATTGCGGGAGGATGATTCCGAGGTAAACGAAGTGCTTGACGAACTTGGCAACGATGTAGTGCGGCTTGAACTTATCGCCGATCGATTTTCAAAAATCGGTTCGGCACCTGAACTAACTGCTGCCAATATTTTTGATGAACTGGAAAAATGCCGGGCCTACATGCAGCGCAGGGCAAGCCGAAAAGTGGAGTTCCATTTTCCTGCACCAGAACTTTATCAGCCCATCACTGTCAAAATTAATTCACACCTTTTCGAGTGGGTAGTAGAGAACCTGCTACGCAATGCCCTCGACTCTATGGAAGGCAAGGGCAGTATCAGTGCTTCTGTTTACGAAGATCCCCGAAATGTGTTCATCGACCTATCCGATACTGGCAAAGGCATACCCGCCAACAAGTTCAAAACCGTCTTCCAACCAGGTTATACCACCAAAAAAAGAGGCTGGGGACTTGGGCTTTCGTTGACCAAACGAATTATAGAAGATTATCACTCCGGCAAGATTTTTGTCAAAAAATCAGTGCTTAATGAAGGAACTACCTTCACCATTCAATTGCCCAAATAGCTTGTTTTAACAACTTATTACTTTTTAATAATTGGTTTTTGATTTTATTTTGACATTTGCCGCCTATTCCTTTTGCCACTTCCTTTGCAACATTTTTGAAATCAAACAGTATCAAGTTTTTGTACTCATCTTTCACATTTATGAAATTTTATCAAAACTCAATTAGGCTGTTCAGCCTTGCTTTCTTACTGTTTTTTGCTATAATCTCCTTTGCTTTCAAGCCTGTGTCCAATGCCGCCTACGACTATGTCGTGACCGTGCTGGACGATAAAGGCCAACCGCTTTTCGGGGTCAGCGTTTTTACGAACGACCAGGAAAAAGTAGCGACCACAACGGACGAAAATGGGAAAGCTACCCTCAAGGACTTGGACAACAAGGACGAAGTAAATTTCACTTTCGTGGGGTTTACGCCACTCCGGTTGCCATTTTACGAGATACGGCGCAGGAACGGCATCATCCGAATGAGCCGTGCCGCAACTGAATTGAACGAAGTGGTAGTCATTGGCCGTCGGGATGACTTGCCTTCGCAGGTGCCTTATACTTTCACTAAGGTCACGAAGGAAAATATCTCTTTTTACGAACCACAAACCACGGCAGATGCCCTTTGGAACACCGCTGGAGTATTTGTGCAAAAAACACAGATGGGTGGGGGAAGCCCTGTCTTGCGGGGTTTTGAAGCCAACCGAGTACTACTTGTGGTGGACGGAGTTCGCATGAACAGCGCCATCTATCGCAGTGGTCACTTGCAGAATTCTATAACGGTGGACAATGCCATGCTTGAGCGGACAGAGGTCATTTTCGGCCCAGGCTCACTGCTTTACGGAAGCGACGCCCTTGGCGGAGTCATTCATTTCCGTTCAAAAGAGCCCAAACTGGCACTCGGCGACCAACCTTCCACCGTGGAGTCAAACCTGTACACCCGTTATGCCTCAGCCAACGAAGAGAAATCCATCCACGCTGATGTGAATTACGGAAAGAAAAACTGGGCATCTCTCACCAGCCTTACATTCACTGATTACAATGACCTCCGTGCCGGTGGTAACCGACCAGATGGTTACGAGGACTTTGGCAAGCGCCTTTATTTCGTGCGCCGCAACGGCAACAACGATGAGGTGGTTGAAAACGTGGTAAAGGATGGTAGTGGCTACAAGCCAAACTACAACGTACAGATTGGTACGGCCTATTCCCAGATTGATTTCATGGAGAAAATCAAATACCAGCCGAATCGCAACTTTTTTGCAGTGTTGAATTTCCAACAGTCAACCAGCACTGATGTTCCACGCTACGATTATCTCACAGAGCTGAAAAATCCTGCTGACCCAACAAGCCTACGCTATGCGGAGTGGTTTTACGGCCCACAGCGTCGATTGATGACATCGTTGAAATTGCGTTTTTCAAAGCCAACCTCCATTTACGACCGGGCGACAATCATTGCTGCATATCAGCAATTGCATGAGAACCGGCTCCAGCGATTGTTGCACAAAAGCCAGCGGATTTACCAGCTGGAAGATGTGAACATCTACTCGATCACCGCTGATTTTGACAAAAAACTCAATGAAAGTGGCCGTCAGGTACTGATGTACGGTGTAGACTTGAATTACAACGATATCAATTCCGAAGGCGGACGGGTGAAAATCACCGACGAGTCAATCACGAAAAATGCCCTTTCCCGGTACCCAGCCGACAACTCTGTAAAAACAGTAGGTGCTTACGCAAACTACCATGTGACCAATGCCGATACGACATTGGCGTTGGATGCTGGCCTGCGTTTCACGGGTACAAAATTGCTGTCCATTTATTCTCAATCTGACACTGTCAACACTGTTTGGCCAACCAAGTACTACGAACCTGGTGTTGGTGCGACCAATAGCGATCTGACTTGGTCATTGGGTGGCACTTGGATGTCAAAAACGGGAACCAAAGTAAGGCTGCTTGGCTCCAAAGCCTTCCGCTCGCCGAACATTGACGATTACTCACAGTTCCGGCCCCGCAACGGTTACATCAACATTCCTAACACAGATTTGGGCCCAGAACGCTCCTACAATATTGAGTTGCATTTGGGCCAAAAACTCGGAGCCGAAGGTGACCCATTCCAGATGAACATTGGGCTAACTGGCTTTTACACCTACGTCAAAGACATCATGACCCGTCGGGCATTTTCGTTGCCGGACGGCACGAACATTGTCACGGTGGATGGCGTAGACTTTGAAACCCGTGCAAACGTGAATGCCAACAAAGGAATCATCAAAGGCTTGAGTGGCGAACTTCAAGCAAGAATTGGGGAAAAATGGGGACTTGAATCAACATTGACCCTCACGAGGGGCGATGTTTCTTTTGATGTAAAAGATGCCCAAGGAACGCACCTTTACGACAAGCTGGAACCACTTGACCACATCCCACCTGCGAACGGATTCACTAGCCTAACTTATGAAATTGGCAAGTTTAAAGCTTCGGCCGTTCTTCGTTACCAATTCGCAAAAAAAGTAAAACGTTACGGCGTATCTGATGTGTCGGTGGATAGCAACGGCAACTTAGTGCTTGGCAGGGGAGGAACTGAGGACAACTTGGAATATGCCTACTACCATATCGATTCCCAAACTGGCAATGTGGTGTACGACGGCACCTTGGCCTGGACAACTTATAACCTTTACACCTCCTACAGTATCTCAAAAATGTTCACCGTGCATGCAGCAGTGGAGAACATTACAGACCTGCACTATCGCCCGTTTTCATCAGGCGTGAGTGCGGCGGGCCGCAATTTTATTGTGTCGCTTCGGGTAAATTTGAGCAAATAGGCAAACCAAAAAATTTTGAAGAAATGAAAAAACTATTCTATTTCATAATCTTGATTTCGTTGGCTTCCTGCCAAGGTGAAGATATCATTGGTCCTTCAGGAACCATTAATTTGAACATCAACGCCGAATACAATGGTCAACCGTTGGTGATTGGGCAGGCCTACACTTACGACGGGGCTAATCAGATCCAATTTGACCAATTCAATTTTTTCATCAGCAATGTGACGCTGTTGGAAGCTGAAACGGAAGACGAAACCGACTTGCTGGACGTTGACCTCGCTGATTTTTCCAGCAACACCACTCCTGGCAATGTACAGCCAGTTTCCTTTGAATTCAGGACAGTTCCTGCGGTGAAATACGAAGGCCTCAAAATCAGCTTTGGTGTGGCAGCAGGTTCGAACAAAGCATCCGCCAACAGTTTTGGTGCGGGCTATCCGCTCAAAAAGGCGTTTGATTCTCACTGGTGGGCTGATGGCAACAGCTTTTTCTTCATGAAGTTGTCGGGCAAATACAACACGGACAAGTCGTTCGAACTTTTCCCTGCCAAAAACGAAAATTTCATGACGGTGACATTTCAAAAAAACTTCACCTTGGAAGATGGAAAATCGTTTGACCTTGACCTTTCCGTGGATGTGCTGAAATTGTTGCAGGACGCCAACAACCAACCAATAGATTTCACCAATCCAGCCAACCTTTCCACCTACAACCCTGTCAATGGCGACCTTTCAGCATTGCTGATGGACAATTTTGACAAGGACAAAGCGCTGAAATTGAATTGATAATTGAATATGGAGGATTGAAAATTAAGTCCTGTTTTCAATCCTCCAATCCTCTTTTTTACTTCACGGTAAATTCCCGAAGCATTATCGCACCGCTATTTTTCAAGTTGGAACTGATGATTACCACCTGCTCTTGAAATCCATCGTCCACTGATACGGCTACCGTGTTGGGGGAAATACTTCCGACACTCAAACAGTGCAGGATGATGAAATTGGTAGGTTTGTCGAGCTTGACGATGGTCTCATATTTTTGACGGGTCACTCGATAGTTTTTTAGGATGAGGTCACCATTGAGAAAAAGCGAAAGCACGTCACCGTCCACTGTGCCATTGTCCCAGACCCGGATGCGCACGGTCTTGTTTCTCACTTCCATCACTCGTTCTACATCCACATTCCGCTGTGTCTTTTTTTCATATTGTCCAATTTCTATAGGCTTCGCAACGGGGCTGTCAATTGATTTGGCAGGTACATTTTGTTCCAAAATAGCCTGCTCTACAAACAGTTTCCCGGGGGCACAAGGGCCATCTTGGAGGGTATGGCCTTCGATGAAACCGCTCCAAGCACCTGTGAGCGAGCGCCGGAAACTTTCTTTTTGGTAAAAAAGGCTCCCCGATTTCATGCACCAGCGCCAGCTCGGCACTGATTCTTCTATGATTTCGGTCTCCTCAAAATCCAGTCGTTGTGCCGTTTCATCGAAAGTCCAGTGAAGGCGGTGTGTAGCGTTTCCACCCTCCCCGTCCGATACGATGTGGGAGGTGCCAGTGCCATCCTTGTTGAACTCCATTTCAAAATAGAATCCATAATCCCTATCTGACTGGCTGAGGTTGCCAGCATAGCGGCCATGGACAGGGGTATTGGGATATTGAGATTTTGATGGATTGCCCGACCCCTGATTGCCAACTGCCAACTCCAGCTTCATAAAACCGGGCTTGCAACCCTGTGCCTCCCAATTGCCCTCCAAAGTAGCAACACCTTGATTGTCAGCAAATTGCAAGCGCATGTGCTTAAGGCACCAGCGGGCGTTTTCCGGTTCAAGTTGAAGAACCTCCTGCAGCACCAGCATCGTCCCTTCGAGCTGACCGCCGACTTTGAACTTGGCAGCGCCGCTACCGTCGGCATTGCTGGAAGTGGCTGTGCCGAACACTTTGTCGCCTTCTTGGGTCAAAGACAAGCTGTAATGAAAACTATTAGGTTTACCATCCTGCGTTATTTCGCCTGACCACTCACCGTTGAGGGACTGCGTGTGGCCTATTTTTACCAAAAAAAGGAAGAAAAAAAATGCAAAATGTGCTTTTACCATAATCGTTTTGGAGCTGGTGTGATGCGAATATTTAACGCAAAGCAACCATTTTTAGCGTAAAATGACTTTTGTTGTGGCCGCTCAATTTTCACGATGCACGAGGAAATCCGCCCACGGTTTCCACAAACTCGTAACAGTGGCGACTTCGTAATGCTTTTTCATGCCAGATTACAAGTGGTTCGCTACTTTTGCGAGACTTGAATGGCATTTTGAACCTAATTTTTCACTAAAAATAAAACTGAACATGAATTTTAGACCCAGCATTTTTAGGGCGATTCTTTTTGTGTTTTGTTGCTTCGCAACAATGGAAGCCAGCTTTGGCCAACAGCTAAAATGGGCTGCCGACGGCAATAGCTACCTTACCACTGAAGATGGCGGCATTGTGAAATACACCTTACCCAAACTTGATAAAACGGTGGTGGTTCCCAAAGAGCTACTCAAGCCCGCAGGGGCCACAGACCCCTTAAAAGTTGAGGGCTTTTCTATCACAGATGACGGAAAAAGGGCAATGATTTATACCAACAGCAAACGGGTGTGGCGACAAAAGACCCGTGGTGACTATTGGCTCCTCGACCTCAACAACAAGACCCTCAAGCAACTTGGCAAGGACCGACCAGCTTCCACACTGATGTTTGCAAAGCTCAGCCCAGACGGCACGAAAGCGGCCTACGTGAGTGAGCACAACGTGTATGTGGAGGAAATTTCGAGCGGCGTCATCAAAAAACTGACAGACGACCTTGGCACAAAAAAACTCATCAACGGTACTTTTGACTGGGTGTACGAGGAGGAATTCTTCTGTCGGGACGGCTTTCGCTGGGCACCAGATAGCAAAAGCATCGCCTATTGGCAGATAGATGCCAACAAAATCCGTGACTTCTACATGGTGGACAATATCGACTCGGTGTACAGCAGCATCGTGCCTGTGGAATACCCAAAAGTGGGTGACCCACCAAGTCCCGCACGCATCGGTGTGGTGGATATTGCGACAGCAAAGACCACTTGGATGGCAGTGCCTGGCGACCCCGCACAGCACTACATCGTGCGGATGGAATGGACGCCAGATGGCAATCAAATCATCCTTCAGCAGCTCAACCGCAAGCAGAATGAGAGCAAAATCATGCTCTGTGCACCGAAATCAGGTGAGGCAAAGACCATCTTCACAGAAAATGATGAGGCTTGGGTTAGCACGGTAAATGAATGGGCAAATGATGCTACAGGCTGGTATTGGCTGGACGGTGGCAAGAGTTTCCTTTGGCCTAGCGAAAAAGATGGTTGGGAACACCTCTATATCATTTCAACTGATGGCAAAAAAGAAACGCTTCTGACGAAAGGGGAGTACGATGTCATCAGCCTCGACTGCATCGATGAGAAAGGTGGGCAGGTTTATTTTTCGGCTTCGCCTAATAGTGCCATCCAAAAATACCTGTTCAGCGTGCCGCTGAACGGCAAGGGGAAAGCAGTACAAATCACTGATGCCAAACTGCCCGGTACGCATACTTACACCATTTCACCCAATGGCAAATATGCCCGCCATCGTTTTTCAAATTATTATACAAAGCCAGTAACCACTTGGGTGGAATTACCCAGCGATAAGCCGCTGGCAGGCCAAGATGATATTGCAAAAAACTATGACCCAAAGGCCAAGGAAGCCAGCAATGTTGAGTTTTTCAAAGTGACGACGGAGGACGGTGTAGAAATGGATGGTTGGATGAAAAAACCCCTGAATTTTGACCCCAATAAAAAATACCCAGTCGTGTTCTATGTGTACGGCGAACCAGCAGGCACAACGGTTGATGACAGTTGGGGGGCAGCCAACGACTTCATTTACAGCGGTGACATGAGTGAGGATGGCTACATCCATGTCAGCATTGACAACCGGGGAACACCTGCTCCGAAAGGTCGGGCGTGGCGCAAGGCTATTTATCGCAAAATTGGGCAAGTGAACATCCGTGACCAGGCGATGGGCGCAAAGAAAATCCTCGAAGCTCCATACTGCGATACCAGTCGGGTGGCGGTTTGGGGCTGGAGCGGTGGTGGTTCTTCCACCCTGAATCTTATGTTCCAATACCCTGAGATTTATAAAACGGGCATCTCCATTGCCCCGGTGACCAGTTCCTTGTTTTACGACAATATTTACACCGAGCGATACATGGGCCTGCCACAGGAAAACATGGAAGACTATATTGCTGGTGCGGCTGTCACCCACGCCAAGGATTTGAAAGGCAATTTGATGCTCATCCACGGCACGGGGGATGACAACGTGCATTTCCAGAACTCGGAAATGTTGGTGAACGAGTTGGTTAAGTACAACAAGCAGTTCCAGTACATGGCCTACCCAATGCGCTCGCATGGATTGCGGGAAGGGGAGGGCACGTTCCTGCACCTCAGCACGATGGTCAGTAAATTTTTGAAGGAGAACTGCCCACCAGGTGGGGTGAGTGTGGGCACTAAACCTTGAGGTTTATTATTCGAAATAACTGTAACTGTCTGCTTATTGGTCTTTTAGTGGGGTAAAAGTAAAAGTGACTGCATTATTGGAATAGTGCAGTCACTTTTAGTTCAATTAGAAATTTAGTTTTATGTGTGATTAAACTAATTTATCAATTGTTTAATTGAGTGCAATCAATAGTTTTTCTAAATAACTCAAGTTGCGGATAACTTAGAAAAGGCAGGGTTGATAACGGTTGATTTTTGCGAATTAGTAGGCAAAAATCAACCGTTATCAACTTTATCAACCATTATCAACCAACATCCGCAACTTGGATTAAATATCTTTTTTAACTTTTCAATTTTGTCAGATATTTTCAACGTATTTGGTGTTTTAACATTAATATCTAAGCACTTATGGAGTGGTATTGCCAGAATGTTATACGAGTAACAATATGCCAAAAAAACTTGGCCACCCCTAACAGGGGTAACCAAGAGTTGTATTCAATCTATTGGCACACGCCGCTAAGATTAAAGATGGTAGCAGACTATTGTCTATTGGTGGTATTTGAAAGTAAATTCGATTGGCTTGAATAGTAAAGATAAAATTATTGTATCAATATAAGAAATGTCCAATCAAAGGGTGTTACAGTTGCTTGTGCGAGGGCATACTGAAAGCTAGGAGCAGTGCCAGTACACCCAGTCACACTAGCACTTACCCAACCTCCAGTATTCATTGATAATGTAATTGGACTAGGAGTTGTGGAACAACCAGTTGCAGCGCTGGCGGCGTCAAAATCGAAAGGAACTTCCACGGCATCAGGATACGTGCCTGTGACAGTACTGTTGGCATTGACGCCAACTGTGTACGTGCCATCGACAGTAATTAACCACTTAGAACCAGTGTTGTTAGTAAAACTGTAGTTAACGTGTTGGGCTTGGCCCATAGTGAAACCAACGAAGGCGAACAAGGCTAAAAGAAGTAACTTTTTCATAAATAAAAATAGTTTAGATAAATGCCTACTCTATATGCTTTTCGGCTTCCGCATTTATTTGTAAGTTGGTCACAAATAAGCATTTGCTATATGTGCCTTTTATTTCGGATAAATAAAGGCATATAGGTGAAGAGTCTCCGTAAACTTAATAGGGCCTAAAAATTGGAAAAGTAAAAACTTGCAATGCGCCAGCAACACCCTCTATATAAATCGACAAGGTATTGATACCAATGATTGGTAAGCCTAAATATACATAATTTATAGCAGGTTGCTATCATTATGCATTTTTACGAATTGCAGGGTAAGCGGAAAATATTGTTGAAGTTCGGAAAGTGTATCAATACATATCTTAAGTATATTCTGAATTTCTTAAACTGCCCGAACTGTTAATTTAATTATTATTTTTTTGTATTAAAAGCATCATCAATACAAAAGTAAATAGGCCTCGCATCAAATGCAAATATTATTATCTAATTTAAAACATTTTTATTAATTGTATTAGTATAAAGCACTAGGTGGGAGGGTGCTGCTAATTTCCATTCTTAGTCGAGTCAAATAATTTTTCACAACAGAATAATAACGAAAAAAGGGCGGTGGTGAATAATTAAATCAAGCACATTGAATTTTAGTTCTTTTTCCAAAACTTACTTTATACGCATGTTTTTAGTTGACTATTTCGGACAAAAGTTCATTTTTGAAAGATTCCAGAGTAAATTTATGTTTTGCTGCTTCTAAAAAGGGTCTCTCCACATCTTGGCATATTCCCAATAATTTAATTCACTTATAATTAAAGTCTATTTCAAAAAATGCCTAACTAGTATTTTGATGTAGTTACGCATGATAAATACCAAATTCTCTAGACAATATTCCTACCGGACCGCCAATCAGCAGAAGTTGAAAGCCAAGCAAATCCCTCTATCTTCCACCATCTGTCATCGCCTTCACCAAAGGCACCACCTTCGTGCCTATCAGTTTGATGGAACTCATCAACTGTTCGTGCGTCAGCCCAGCGTTGTCCATTTGAAAAGTAAAACGGTCAATGCCACCCAGCGCCTCGCTGTGCCGCACCAATTTTTCGGCCACTTCTTCTGGGCCTCCCACCACCAATACGCCTTTTTCAGCGACCAGCGCATCAAACTGATGCTTGGTGACGGGCGGCCAACCCCGTTCACGGCCCAGTTTTGTCCAAAGTTCAGCGTAACCAGGGTAGTAGTCCCCGATGGCAAATTCCGTATTCTCCCCCACATAACCGGGAGAATGTAGGCCGACTTTTAATTGGGCAGGGGTAAAACCTGCCTTGCGGCCCGCCTCCCGGTACAAATCCACCAGCGGACGGAATCGGTGCGTCTCCCCGCCAATGACCGCCACCATCAATGGCAAGCCCAAACTGCCAGCCCTTGCGAAGGATTGCGGCGTACCGCCCACGCCCAACCAAACTGGCAGCTTCTCCTGTAGCGCACGGGGATACACAGGCTGGTTGTCCAATGGCGCCCGAAACTTGCCCGACCAGGTCACAAACTCCTGTTCCCGAATCTGGAGCAGCAAGTCCAGCTTCTCCTTAAACAGCGCATCATAGTCGTTCAGGCTGAAACCGAACAGCGGATAGGCTTCCACGGAGGAGCCACGCCCCACCACCAGTTCCGCCCGACCCTTGGAAATCAGGTCGAGCGTCGCAAAGTTCTGATAGACCCGCACCGGGTCAGCGGCACTCAGCACGGTGACCGCACTGCCCAGCTTGATGCGTTTGGTACGTGCTGCTGCTGCCGCCAATATCACCGCCGTGGCCGAGTCGAGAAATTCCTTCCGATGGTGTTCGCCGATACCGAACACATCCAATCCGACTTCATCCGCAAAAGCTATCCTGTCCAGCAATTGCTCCATCGCCTCGACCGGGCGGAGGCTGTTGCTGCCGTACATGGCGGATGCGAAACTGTCTATGCCTATTTCCATAATGTTCCTTTTATGGTTTTACCTATTGCTGTTCGTTGCTGGTGGGGAACAAATGGGGGTGGGCAAAGTTTAAAATCGAGAATTGGAAAAGGCAGTGGTATTAGTAGGATGATAAAATAATTATTTAACCCAATGGTTGACAATTGAAAAATAATTTTTACTTTTGTCAACAAATTACATTGTGTAAGCTGATTGAAAAATGGAGAACGTATTTGGAAATAAATTGGTGTCGGCTCGGAAAATGGCGGGCATGTCCTTGCAAGACTTGGAGGACAAACTGGACAAGCTAGTGTCCCGTCAGGCGTTACATAAATACGAGCAGGGGAAAATGAAGCCTGATAGCCAAGTGCTGATAGCTTTATCAAATGCTTTGAATGTACCTGTTGATTACTTCTACTCCATCCCAACCGTACAAGTCGAACTGACGAATATCAGTTATAGAAAATATGCTTCAAAGATTTCAAAAACCGGACAATTGTCAGTAGAAGAAAAAGCTAAAGAAATCTGTGAGCGCTATTTAGAATTGGAACACTTGATAAATCCAACTGAGAAGCCAGAACACTTCATCTATGACAAGATTATTGCAAATGCAGATGACGCTGAAGCTGCCGCAAAAAAACTACGGGAAACTTGGTCGCTTGGCTATGACCCCATCCCCGATGTGGTCGAAATGCTGGAGGACAAGGGTTACAAAGTAGTGGAATTAGATGCTCCCGATGGTTTCGATGGAATGAAGGCAGATGTGGATGGGCACAAGCTGATTGCACTCAAACGAAGTACGAAACCAAACGAGGATGTGGTAAGAAAGCGATTCACCGCCCTGCATGAATTGGCGCACCATGCCTTAAAATTTTCGGATAAACTCTCAGAGAAGGAAGAAGAGAACCTATGCCATACGTTCGCCTGTGCCGTATTGTACCCTGCCGACATGGCCAAGAAAGAACTGAGCAAGGATAGGTTCCACTTCTATCAAAACGAACTGGTGTTGATTAAAGAAAGGTGGGGGATTTCCTTCCCTGCCGTTTTCTCAAGGGCATTGCATTTGGGCATTATCTCTTCCTATATATATAAGCGTTTCAATATTGGGTATAAGGAAAGAAAACTGCACCTGAACGAGCCAGGGAGGTTTATGAGCAAAGAAAAACCAGTGAAGATGGAACGGCTGATTTATATGGGACTGTCAAAAGAAATCTTGACCATCAACGAAGCTGCATTTTTTGCAGGTATGACCGTTGGTGAGTTCCGAAAACAATTGCAGCTATTGGTATGAAGATACTCGTCACAGACACCAATGTGTTCTTTGATTTGATGAACATCCAAGCCCTCCCTGAATTCTTCGGGTTGGACTTTGAGATATGCACAACGGATTTTGTGGTGAACGAGATACTGCGCTTGGAGCAAGCTGAACAAATAAAAAACTTCATAAGGTCTAAACAACTCACAGTTTTCAGTTTTTCAGGAGATGAAATCGAAGAAATCGTAAACCTGAAAACAAAGCGCAACCTACGGAGAATTGCTGATAAATCGGTCTTATGGAAGGCACTGCAACTTAAATGTACGCTCCTCACAGGCGATAAAAGCCTGAGAAACGAAGCTGAAGAAAATGGATTGGAGGTACATGGCAGCATTTGGGCGGTGGCGATGATATTGGAAGCGGAATTATTGAGTAACAGCAAAGGCATTGAACTCTTTGAAAAACTGAAAATCGTCAACCCAGGGTTGCCTGTTGATGAAATTGAGAAACTAATTATGAAACTAAAATCTTGAGCTATGAAAATAATTGTAAAAGAAGGTCATATTGGAGTGATGACTTTAAGGGATGGGACGCAAATGAACTATGGGATGAAACGAATAACGCGCAATTTCACCAAGCTCATTTATTACACTGACAAAGGCATCCATGAAATGCTGAGACCCGACATGAACGAAGAAGAAAAGGCCAAAGCAATGGAATTAAAGAAAATGGACGAAAAGGCGTTGCGAAAGTTGGGGTATGTGGCGGAGGTGGCTTTGTTAGGCCTACGTACGTTTTCCTGAGAAAACCAGCAAATTGATATCACTCAACACTTACTCAAACACAAGTTATAAAAAGGACTGGGGAGACTTTATACAACCGGTTCAAACAGGTTTTCAAGTGAAGTGAGTATCAATTAATTTTCGTGATATTTGCAAAGAAAATTTCTGCACTAAATACAAAAAAAATCAATGCTACAATTTTCTCAACCAGGTGCTATAGTTTCATTGATAAATGACAGAAAAAAACCCATTTTTTTTCTTGGTGCTGGTGCCTCAAAACAATCTGGAATTAAACTGGCGTCTGAAATTGTAGAAGAAGCAGCGAAATGGAAATATTGTATTCAGCAAGGAATGGATATGAATGATCCTAGATTAACTATGAGTGATTGGAAAAAATGGCTTCAAACATTTCCTTGGTATACAGAAGATTATAGCACAATTTATCCACGAATTGTAGAAGAGTTTTTACATCCAGTACAAGCTAAAAAAGATTTTTTTCTTAAGATAATCAACCCACGAATTCCATCGAGTAAGGGGTATGAGAAGTTATCAGAATTACTACACCTTGGGTTACTTGACACAGTATTGACAACTAATTTTGACAACTGTTTGTATCATGCAGGAGTTCAAATAAGAAAAACAGAATTACAATCTATAAAAACGCCATCAGACTACTCACAATTTTCCTACACGCCAATCTACCCACAAGTTGTTTATCTTCATGGCTCAGTCGAACATTATACTGATCAAAATCTTATAAATGAAGTTCAAAACTTAAATTCTGAAATTGTTAGCATGCTCAAGCCTCTGCTTAAAGATAGGCCATTGGTAGTGATAGGCTATAGAGGCGCAGAACCGTCAATAATGAATGACTTATTGTTAAACCAATTGCAATTCACAAACAATTTTAGGCAAGGGGTCTATTGGTGTATTCTTAAAAAAGAGAGTGAAAAATTTTCAAACATTGAAGAATCATTCACTCCTCTGCTTAAAGACTTTGCTTCGAAATTAGGAAATAATTTTCAGTTGGTAACGATTGATGGCTTTGACGAACTGCTCGAAAAAGAATTATGGGGAAAACTAGCTGCAACTCAAATTGATGTTAAAAATCTAAATGTCAATCTGTCATTGATAACTGATATTCAAAGAGATGCTGTTTCAAGTTTAAGGAAAAACACATTAGGCCCAGTTGAAATAGCCTTTATTAGAGAAAGGATTAAGAATTATAGTGAAAGACTGAGAGTAAAAGTGTATAATGATGATGAATGGCTTCATGAACAAATGATAAGACTTCGTATAGCTGAATCAATTGGAGAATCGGTTGAATTGACAAAATCTGGAATACTGTTGTTTTCATCTCGAACTCAAGAATATGTGCCCGCTTCATTTGTAGTTCTGAAGTTTATTGGAAATCCTGATTGGTTAAAAAAAATTACATCTTTTTTAACTGAGAAAGAGATAGACACAATGGTTGATTACAGCATGGGATATATAACAAGGGAGATAAAAGGTAATATTTGGAATCAATTAAATGAAGTAACTGATGCATTGGCATTAATAAATAGGCCGTACAGGCTTAAAGGTGAGACTTCTGAAAACGTATATCCTTATCCTACGCTAGCATTAAAAGAAATAATTGTTAATAGCTTAGTGCATAGAGATTACTTGATTGATGAATTTGTAAGGATTGATGTCTACGAGGATTGTATAATTTTTACGAGCCCTGGAGGGTTAGTAGAAGAAGTAAAGAGGCAATTAAGCACAGAATCTTTAGAAGTAGAAATTAAAAAAGGTAATAAAGGTATTAAGGGTTATAGGAATCCAGTGATTGCTGATATATTTTATGGAGCAGGTGCAATGGATAAAGAAGGCTCTGGATTGTCTGATGTAGTAAAACAAGTAACTAATAACTCCTCCACAGTTTCATTTGGTGTAACTACTGATGAAAAGTATTTTGAAGTAAAAATTTATAAAAGGATAGAAGAATTTGATGAAGATACGAAAACAGCAACTCCAATAAAAATAAATGAATCTTCAAAATTTGCTTGTAATTTATTAGAAGTTTTGAATTTACCAGCTAAAGTATTTCATGCGTCAACAGTAGCTAGAATACCTAAAGATATCTCAAAAATTTTAGGCGAAACTTGGAATCCACCGTGTTTGCTTGCAAGAGAGAGACTTTGGTCATTCTATGACTTAACAGAATATCAAAACCCATTAAGAAAATGTGTTGATGTAGGTACTGTGGAAGAACTTTCCCTTGAGGAATTTATCAGCCAAAGTGGTAATACTATAGAGTTTGTAAGAATGCTCAACCAATGTATAATTGAACACATGTTCTCGATAGGATTAAGGGTAGATGTTAAAAAGAAAAGGGCATATTTTACAAAAACGTTTGAAGAAACTGCAAAAGAAATAACATATCAAGCTAGATTAAAGAAGGCTACTCGAACAGTAGCAAGACCTAAAATAAATTCGAATAGTGGAAAGATTAGCTATTGGGAGCATAAATCCATCTGGTTTAAGTTTGAACAATTAGGCAATAAATGGTATTTGATAATCAATCCTGCTTACGTTTTTACGACTGACGGCATAAAAAATTTACTAAAATCGGAAAGGGTGAATATTTTATCTACAAGGAAGGCATCTAGGGATTATAATATGGCGGTGCATAATGACCTTACCTTTTGGAGTAATTATTTATCAAATGGGAATGAAAACGCTTTTTTGTTAAGGATGAATAATAAAGAGATAAATGATGGTACTAAGATTGGGCCTATCCCACCGAGTATAGTAGTATCGTCACGGATGCCTACTGTAGTTGTAAATGACATTTCAGTAAGTGAAGATTATGTTGAGCCCGCTGAACTAATAGATTTAGATCAAGTTGAAAAAGAACTTGAAAAATTGGCTATTGAGGAAAATCTAGAAAACAAAAAATAAAATGGCTACCAAAATTAATATAATTGAAATTGAAGACCCCCAACTCGAATTTGGAGGTGTCGGTGAATTTTTTGACCCAAAAGAAGGACTGAAACAAGGAGGCCCATTCGACCTAAGGTTCGGCAATGCTAGGCGTGCTAGTATTAATATAGGTTTTATTGGGCACGAAGAATCAATTCAAAAAGCATTAAACTGGTTGACTAGATGCAAAGATGAAATTGTAACTAAGATGCCAAATACAGTCCAGTACCCATCATATCCTGGTTTTAAACAAGTGTTTCGCACTGATATTAATTTTAATACTAAATGGAATTATGTAATAAGCGATGAGAGTTTCAAGAATGCTTTCTCAAAAAAAAATGATATTGATATCTTTAAAAGTGTTTTAGGACTATTTGAAGCTGGTATCGAAACTTTGAACAATTTAGATTCATTTCGACCTGACACAGTAATATGTTGTTTACAAGATGAAGTAGTAGATAAATGTTGGAGTGTTCAAAACACTAAAATAAATAAAAAAGACAGAGAAAAAGTGAAAAATATGTCTACACAACTTTCTCTTTTTGACGATAATCAATTTGAGCCTATTGAAGAACAACAAGAAGATATTTTGCACAGAGATTTTAGACGAGCTTTAAAAGCCATAGCAATGAAGTATAGTCTGCCTATTCAAATAGGTAGAGATACTCTATTTTTAGACCTTAATAATAACCAAGATGCGGCGATAAGGGCATGGAATAGTAGTGTTGCGTTATATTATAAATCTGGAGGAATGCCATGGCGCTTGCGGCCTGATGCAATAGAAACTTGTTATGTAGGTCTTAGTTTTCACCATCTATATACAACACACGAAAAGCACCTTGTACGATCATGCATAGCTCAAGCTTTTTCATCTGATGGAGAAGGATTTGCAATTAGAGGAGCTAATGTTCAATGGGATGATAATCAAGGTAAAGATGTCCATCTTACAGAAAAACAAGCAATCCTTGTAGGGGAAAAAATTATTGATGAATATAAAAGAAGGACTGGAAGTACACCATTAAGAGTAGTTTTACATAAAACAACATATTTTAATGATGAAGAAAAAGCTGGATTACACTATGCTTTAAACAATATACCTGTTGTAGAGTTAGTTAATTTAGCTCTAACTGATTTTAGACTTGTTAGATTTGGTGATTATCCTCCCAAAAGAGGTACATTATGTATTGTTAATGATCAAGCTGCATACCTTTTTACCTCCGGCTTCATGCCATCAATAAAGACATATCCAGGCCCTCATATACCTGTGCCAATTCAAATTAAAGCAGAAGATGGTGCGGACATAACAAGAATAGCGAGCGATGTCATCGCTTTGTCAAGAATGAACTGGAACACTGCTAGTATAACAGGAGGACACCCTGTTACTTTATCGTTTTCAAGAATGGTTGGAGGTATAATGGCAGAATACGGAGATAAAGAACCTCCATCTTCGTTTCGCTATTATTTATGAAATCGAATCTCACCAACCCGCTGTGTTAAGTCTTCCGTGCCTTCCCCAAACCCATATATTTCACCAGAAAAAAGAACAAGTCCAAGCCAGCGTTTAGCGCAGCGGCACTGGCGAGTTCCCAGCAGCGACCCACAAGAGCCGCTTTGCTAAACTCTTGGTGGGAACACTGTATTTTTTCACGGGTAGGTGTATAGTTTTGGGCAAAATGGGGAGGCTTGCACCGACGGATTCTTATCGCTGATAATTTTTTGAAGTGTACTACAATGATGACCAAACAGCACCACCCCCAAAAGCTTTACCCCCAATACGTAAATGATTTATCAAAATAACCTAAAAGTAATCACTGTAACAACGTAAACGGTGCCTCTATTAGACTATAAACTTTTGGTTGGTAAACACTATAAATTTACGTTCGAGCGAGAATTGTTTTACGTCCCACCATATCATCCTTTAGGTTCCAAGACCAATCCCGTTACGGAGGTAGAATACCTCCAATAAGTGCCAATAGGTAAAGCACGTGCTTGCTGGACGTAAACCATTGTGGTCCTAGTAGTTCGGCTTTTAGGTGCTGGAATGGCAGCTTTTACGTCGGAAAAGCAGATATATTCAAACAAAAAAGCCTTGCCCCTATGCAGGAGCAAGGCCCTTGTTGTATTGGCTTATTGCGCCAAATGCTCAGGTCGCTTGGCCGTCGGTGCCTTCGCCTTCTTCTTCGCCACCTTCTTCTTCCTCATTGTTGTTATGGCCGCCAGTATTCGGGAAGAACTGTTGAAGTTCCTCGTGCTTGGTCTGCCAGTCGGAGCCATTGGGCGTGGAGAGCTTGTAGGTGGTGTATTTATTTTCAAGTAGGGCCGCTTGGTAGTTGTCGTAGTCGTGCATAATCTTGATGCTTTCCAAGGTGTAGGTCAGGGTATTGAGCCGGAGATTGGTGCCTTCAATGAATTTGCGGTCGAGCATGTCATTTGTGAATTCCGTCCAGTCGGTGTCGGGGCAGTCCAGAGCGGGCTGGTTCGAGTGGTAATCGTTTACTTTGTTTACCAGTAATTTGTTCTTCTCGTTGATACTGCCGTACTTCTGGCGTTGAGCACGGGTAAGGTTGCGGGAGTACGGCGCCACGATGGCCTCAATTGCGGCGAGGCTGTCGTTGATGGCGGTACGGTCCTCTGGGGAAAAATGCTGATTGTTCAAATCAATTACTGCCATTTGTAAAAGGTTTAAGAATGAGGAAATCAGCGCTGTTCTTTGTTTGTGACATAAATTTAATTTCAATATTTGTTTTTTGAAATTAAATAGCGACTCGTGCTTGGGGATTTACGTATTATTATTACTATTTGTCGGGGAGGTTACATTTGGAAGCCTTTTACAATGGCTAATGGCTATTTGCCTGGATTCAAGCCACCTACTTACCGACCGCCTTATCCCCCTCATACAAAAACGCCATATCATCCCGGAAATCATGGAAAAGATTGGAAGCGTTGACCATCACTTCGTGGGCAGCCCAGTCACGGATGCGGTAGTCAACCCTTTCTTCAAACAGCACTTCGCATTCCCGCAGTAGGATGTTCATCCAAGCGTCTCGGCTACCTCGGCTTGGAGGCGCTCGACTATCTGGAGCTATTTGACCATATGTCATTCAAGACCCCTTATTGTTCAATCGAATATTACCCTAGAACTTTTAAGGTTTTCTACCTAGCAGCACCGCTCATCTACTTTTTCCCACCAAAAAAAGAATTAACATCGCCCCCAACGCAACGAAATTTCGTTTCGAGGCATTAATATGCAGCCAACAGGCAAAAGCATTTGCCTATCTTTGCACCGCTTTTTCCAAATAACATTTTTTCAACACCTGATTGCCAGCGCAATCGGCTTTTGGGAAGCCCGCTGCACTGGACATAGAACTACACTAAATTTTCAATATGACAAAAGTTAAACCAGCGAACGGTAAGCTTGGTATCCTCACTCCGGGTATGGGCGCCGTTGCTTCCACTTTCATGGCCGGTGTCATCGCCGTCAACAAGGGCATCGCCAAGCCCGTCGGTTCCGTCACACAGATGGGCAATATCCGCCTCGGCAAACGTACCGACAACCGCAATCCCCTGATCAAAGACTTCGTTCCGCTCGCAAAACTGACCGACGTGGTGTTTGGTGGCTGGGATATTTTCGAGGACAATATGTATGAGTCGGCACTCAACGCCAAGGTGCTCGACAAAGACTTGCTCGAACAAATCCGCCCAGAATTGGAGGCCATCAAACCGATGACCGCCGTTTTTGACCGTAGCTTCGTGAAACGCCTTGACGGCCCACACGTGAAGAAAGCTGCCACCAAGATGGAGCTTGCCGAAGCAGTCATGGAAGACATGCGCCGTTTCAAAGAAGAAAATGGCTGTGACCGTTTGGTGATGGTTTGGTGCGGAAGTACCGAGGTGTACATCGAAGCGGGCGACGTGCATTCTTCCATTGAGAAATTGGAAGCTGGCTTGCGCAACAACGACCCGTCCATTCCGCCAAGCATGATTTATGCGTATGCCGCCGTGAAAATGGGCGTACCATATGCCAACGGCGCTCCGAACCTTTCCTGCGATTGCGAGGCAATGGTTGAGCTGTCCAAGCAGACCCGCACCCCTATCATGGGCAAGGACTTCAAAACAGGCCAGACCTTGATGAAAACCATCGTGGCGCCCGGCATGAAAGTACGTGCCCTCGGAATCCACGGCTGGTTCTCTACCAATATCCTTGGAAATAGGGACGGCGAGGTGCTCGACGACCCAGATAACTTCAAAACAAAAGAAGTTTCCAAACTCGGTGTTTTGGAAGAAATCCTACAGCCAGAGAACAACCCCGACCTTTACGGCGACCTCTACCACAAGGTGCGGATCAACTACTATCCCCCTCACGGCGATAACAAAGAAGGTTGGGACAATATCGACATCTTCGGTTGGCTCGGCTACAAGATGCAAATCAAGATTGACTTCCTATGCCGGGACTCCATCTTGGCGGCGCCTATCGTACTCGACCTTGCCCTGTTCCTCGATTTGGCAAAACGTGCCGATTTCTATGGTATCCAGGAGTGGTTGTCATTCTACTTGAAATCGCCACAAGCCGCAAAGGGCCTTAGCCCTCAGCACGATATTTTCCTCCAAAACCAAAAGCTGCTCAACACCCTCCGCCACATGATGGATGAGGATTTGATCACGCATTTGGGATTGGACTACTATTATTAATGGTAAATGGTGAACGGTGAATTGTGAATGGTTCACCGTTCATTTTTTACAATTCACCGTTCAATGTTCTGGAAGCTCATCGCAACCGCTTTTGGCGCAGGTTATTCGCCTGTGGCGCCTGGCACGGCAGGGGCAGCGGTGGGTGTACTGATGCTATGGGGAATGAGTGAAAAATGGCCGGGACAGTTTTCCGGCGGATGGCCACAAGCGCATTGGTTGCTGGTGGCCATTCTTGTTTTCTTATTTCTGGGGGTGATAGCTTCGAAAAAACTGGAACCAGAATGGGGCCACGACCCCAGCCGAATTGTCGTGGATGAACTGGTCGGAGTTTGGGTGGCGATGCTGGGCGTTCCCGTAAACTGGTTAAATTTATTACTTGCCTTTGGCCTTTTCAGGCTATTTGATATTTGGAAACCGCTGGGAATCAGGAAGTTGGAAAAGCTGCCCGGCGGCTGGGGAGTGATGATGGACGACGTGGCGGCGGGAGTGGCAGCGGCAGTTTTCCTGCACTTATTTCTGATTTTGAAAATGAGTTTTTAGGTCAATTTCCCCTATTTTCGCAATTTCTCATTTTCATAAATTCCAATGTTCCCGCACATTCCCTACCATCCTGTAAGTTTCACCGAAACCGAATCTATTGAGCGCTCTAAATCTTTCCTTGACTACATGAAGCGCCGCCGTTCCTTGCGTTTCTTCTCCGACCAGCCTGTTCCGAAGGAAGTCATCGAAAATATCATCATGACCGCCAGCACCGCACCTTCTGGGGCGCACAAGCAGCCGTGGACTTTCTGCGTGGTGGGCGACCCGGCTATCAAGTCAAAAATAAAGGAGGCAGCGGAAGATGAAGAACGGGAGAGCTACAGTGGCCGCATGAGCGAGGAATGGCTGCATGATCTTGCTCCACTTGGCACAGACTGGCACAAGCCCTTTCTGGAGATTGCGCCGTGGTTGATTGTTGTTTTTAAAAAGGCCTACGAACTGGAAGGTGGTGAAAAGCGAAAATGCTACTACGTCAGCGAGTCGGTGGGCATTGCCTGTGGTTTCTTGTTGTCAGCCATCCACAACGCAGGGCTGGTATCACTTACCCATACCCCAAGTCCGATGAATTTCCTGCAAAAAATCCTTGACCGACCTGAGAATGAGCGGCCATTTTTGCTGGTTCCGGTTGGCTATCCTGCCGAGGGAGCGACAGTACCCGATTTGCGAAGAAAATCACTCGAAGAAGTCTCTGTCTGGTGGTAACACGGACTGCCAGTCCGTGCTTTTTCTGTATCAAATTCTCTTTCCTTAGAATCTAACTTCACGGACTGGCAGTCCGTGTTACTTTTGCGCCATGATTCAATCCGCTGCAAAATCAGCTTGGTTCCGCTCGCAGGCCGCTGCGCTTACAGCTACAGGCACTGATTTTCTCATTACCATTCTGCTGAAGGAATTTACTGGACTGGGTTTGGTGGTCAGCAATGCTACTGGTGCATTTTGCGGCGCAGTGGTCAGTTTTTTGTTGCTCCGCAATTGGGCATTCAAGCGGCATGACCAGCGTTGGCATGGGCAGGCAATACGTTATATCCTTGCTTCTGGCTTGAGTCTGGTTTTGAACACAGCTGGTGTTTGGTTGTTCTCAGAAGTCTTTGGCATTCAATACATTGTTTCGAAAACCATGGTCGCCATTTTTATGGGTTTGACCATAAATTACCTGATGTTCAAGTATTTTGTTTTTCGTTGATGAACCAAAATAAACGCAAAATCCGCTTCATAATCAACCCACGCTCTGGTGCCAACCGCAAGCGGAACCTTCCGCGTTTAATCGAACAGCATCTCGATACCAGCCAATTGGATGCAGAAATAAGCCTGACAAAATATGCTGGACATGCCGTTCATTTGGCGAAGGAGGCCGTTGACCTTGGTTTCGAAATGGTGGTTGCTTGTGGCGGCGATGGCTCCATCAACGAGATTTCCAGTCAGCTTATCGGGACGCAGACGGTGCTAGGCGTGGTGCCGAGTGGCTCTGGGAATGGTTTTGCTGGGCATCTTGGTATTGGTCGTGACGTTGTACGTGCCATCCAATTGTTGAACCACGGCAAGGTCATCACAGTGGATACCTGTCGCATGAATGGCCGCCCATTCGTCAACCTCGCTGGCATCGGCTTCGATGGTGTCGTTTCAAAACGGTTGCATGACAGCCATGTGCGGGGTTTTTGGGCCTATTTCCGCTATTCTTTGGAGGAAACCTGGGCTTATCAGATGCAGCATCTTGACATACAATTGGATGGAAAAAAAATCAGCCGTAGCTGTTTACTGGTGGAAGTGGCCAATGCTCCGGTATATGGGTATGGATTTTCCATTGTCCCACATGCTGATTTCAAAGATGGCCTACTCGAAGTGCTCGTAATCAAAGCGGCTCCAAAATGGCGTTACTTGCTCGAAAGCTGGCGATTTTTGAACCATTCGTTTCACAAAAGCAGCCTGGCCGAGTGCTATACTTGTAGGGAGGTAGTGGTGACGCCCCAATCGCCTACTTGTTATCACCTCGACGGGGAGGGGTTTGATTTAAGCGCTGAAGCTAGGTTTAGCATCGCACCTCATTCCCTTCGGGTGATGGTGCCAAAGGCTTTTGGTGAAATATTGCGGTAGCATCCCTAATTTTTAAGGTTCGATTTTTTGTTTTTTGCCCTAATATTCAAATGAATTTGAGGCAATTGAAACGAATTCGGCCAACAATGCCAATTCCTTTTATTTTTGGCCCGGTATGGCAACTCAATACTTGTCCAGCTTGTTTGCAGTATTTCATTTTTTCCAAAACTCATGCGCCAACATTATACCTTTCCTAGTTTTTTATGCCTGATTACCGCTTTTGGGCTGTTCTTTCCTGCTTGTAAATCAGACAAAAAAGAGGCTGCCACACCTGCTGGTGCACCGAAAAAAGACGTTCCACTACAAGTAGAAGGGTTTAAAGTCATCAGTAAGAATTTGGCTGAAAACTTGGAGGTGCCCGGCAGTTTGCAGCCATTTGAAGAGACGGAAATCCGGCCTGAAATATCCGGGAGGCTTGTTTCCATGAATATCCAAGAGGGTGGGGCAGTGGCAAAAGGCGTACTATTGGCCAAATTGTTTGATGAGGATTTGCAGGCACAATTAAAAAAACTACAAGTGCAACTTGAGATTGCCCAAAAGACCTTGGAGCGTCAACAGGAGCTGCTCAAAATTCAGGGTATCAGCCAGCAAGAGGTTGACCTCAGTGAACTGCAAGTGAATAATATCAAAGCTGACATGGAATTGGTGAAGGTGAATATTTCAAAAACTGAAATCAGGGCGCCTTATGCTGGTCAATTGGGGCTGCGTAACGTGAGCCTTGGCGCTTATGTGTCGCCAACAACCTTGCTGACCACACTTCGGCAAATGAACCGCATGAAGCTTGATTTCACTGTGCCTGAAAAGTATGGGCAACTTTTTGGAAAAGGAAAGACCGTCCATTTCACAGTGGCAGGGTCTCGACGCAACTTTTCTGCCACGGTTTTAGCAACTGAGATGGCCGTTGCTGCCGAGACCCGTTCACTCAAAGTGCGTGCTTCCGTGGTGGATTCTGACCCAGCGCTATTGCCGGGCACTTTTGCCAAGGTACTGCTCAATACCAGTGGCACTGGCGAGACTTTGATAGCACCCACCCAAGCCATCATTCCGCAAGCCAGGGGGAAAAAAGTCGTTGTTTTCAGAGGAGGTAAACCGGAATTCCAGGACGTGGAGACCGGTATTCGTGATGAAGATTTTGTACAGGTTTTGAATGGGCTTTCCTTGGGAGACACCGTAGTTACTACGGGATTGTTGGCCATACGGCCTGGTAGTAAATTGGTGTTGAAAAAAGTAGAATAGACGTCACGGCAATTTTGAGAATAAAAAACCCGGCTCAAAATAAGTCGGGTCAAATGGGTTTTTTAAGGTTATGTGTAATTGGTACTTTAGGGAGAATATGTGTTTCACAGTGAACAACGAGAGGTTAAGAGAATTATGGGGTAAATAAGCTGTGTTTGTTTAATTACTTTTTGTAGATTATTTTATTTTTTAATTACTTTCTATTCCAAAGATGCAGTTATTGCCTCACCAATAAAATAGCCATTGTACGAAACGCTGTTTTGATTGTACGAAAGTGGGTTTTGAGTAAACAAAGGATGAAACAATCAGGAAAGTGGAAGCGTAATCTCTACCCTTGTACCTGATGGATTTTGTTGGCGGTCAAGCAAATCACTTATTTTTACTTCGTAATTTCCAGGTTTTTTTGCCCGAATAATAGCTAGGCGTTCATTTACAATTTGAAGGCCCCTTGATTGGTGGTCACGCCCTTGTTGAGCATTTAATTCTGACGACTTTTTCCTTCCTACACCATTGTCCTCCACAACGCATTTAAGAATGCCATTTTCAATTAAAAAAGCAATGTTAATATGCCCACCTTCTTTTTTGTGAAATAACCCATGTTTTATGGCATTTTCAATAAAAGGCTGTAACAGCATACTTGGGATTTGCATACTGTAAGTGTCCACTTCCTGCCCCACGGTAATATTGAATGTGAAAGGTTTGCTGAATCTGTTTGATTCAATTTTCATGTACAACTCTAACAGTTCTATTTCCCGCTCCAATGAAATATTTCCCGCTCTGCTGTTTTCAAGTATAACCCTCATCAGCCTTGCAAATTGATTGACATATTCCATTGCGCCCCGTAAATCTTGTCGAGCAATAAACACATTGACTGTTTGTAGGCTATTAAAAACAAAATGAGGATTCATCTGGGAGCGAAGTGCAGCCATTTTATTTTCAGCGACACGAGTGTTGAGTTCTGCTTTTTCTCGGATTTGAGAAATTCTAAAACGGACGATAAATGCGGTGATCAAGGCAATGGCTAGTATCAATAAGGTAAAGAACCACCATGTTTTGTACCATGGCGGGGAAATCGAAAATCGGAGAGCTAGATAGGGCTCACTCCATACTCCATCACTGTTTGCTGCTTGCAGCCAGAACTGATAATTGCCTGGTTGTACGTTCAGGTACCGAACATTAGCCTTTTCACCTTTTGCAATTAAGACAGTATCGCTGTCCATGCCTTTTAGAAAATACTTGAGCTGATTATTGCTGGGGTCACTATATTCCATTGCTGCAAACTCAAAGTATATGGTATTCTGATTGTATTTGAGTTTGAAATTTTTTATTTCAGTAATATTTGTAGCGCCAGTTTGCTCATCCTTCAAACCTTTTAGCACTTCATTGTTTATTTTTATTTCCGTTACTCTAATTAACGGTTTGTTTTTTAATGTGTCAATTCTGCTAGGAGGAATAATGGTGAAGCCATTGGAACCGCCAAACCATAATTCCCCATTTTGTCGCTTTGAGGCAGCCAATAGCTGAAATTCATTTGATTGGGTACCATCTGCCAAGCTAAATTGTCTAAATTGTCCAGTTTTAGTTTGAAATTGGGTTATGCCTTTTGGTGTGCTCAACCATAGATTCCCCTCTTCATCGGCTTGCATTGCATGAATGTTTTTGTCAAGCAATCCGTCTTTTTCTAAAAATATGGTCTCCACTTTAAGACTATCAAGATTTATCTTTATTAAACCAGCAAGTGATGCAGCCCAAAGCGTTTTCCCATTCCTGTCTTCATAGAATCCTGTAATTAGGGCATTGGTCGGTAGTGATTTAATAAGATTAAGGCTGTCATGTGTTAAGGTAAATACATCAATTGCTTTTTCGTCACGGTCGCAATATATCCTCCCATCATTATCTTCATAAATATATCCATAAGGGATTTTCCTTGAGTTGGCTTCATGTAATGTAGGGATGCCATTGTCATTTTTTAAAATAAAAATACCCCTGTCATATGTTGATGCTAAGATGGTTTTGGTGTTTTTTGTTTGACATAAAGCAATGATGAATAAATTTGGGTTATTTGGAGATCTTGCTAGGTGAAATCCTCTTTTTTCATTCAAGTTCATATATGCCAACCCTTTCGTAGTTCCTACCCAAATTCTTCGATTTTCGTCTTGCAAAAGGCTAGTTACCCAATTGCTAGGCAACGAATTGGATTTCATCGGATTGCTCTTAAATTGTTCGATGCTTTTGCCATTGCCATTAAGTAAGAAAAGTCCAATTGAATTGGAGCCATGCCATAAATTGCCATCAGTGTCCCAAATACTAGCCCAGTAAGCATAAGAAGTATTGCCACTTGAATCAGGATTCTTGGGGACTGAATTGAATTTCGTTTTATTGATATTTGCGTAAATCAGCCCACTTCCCATAAAAGAAACCCAGAGATTTTCGTCATGGTCCAAATAAATATTGAAAACATCTTCTGTAGAAATATTTTCCCCATTCACCATCTTTATATCGTAGTGAATAAATTTATTCTGGCTTTTGTTATAAATGAAAAGCCCTTTTCGCTTAGACCATACAACCAAAAATTGAGAACCCAATTGTTCAATAAAACAATTACCAATACCCAACCCATCTATCACCTGCCAATCCCCGCTTTTCGGATTCCATTTTACCAATCCTTTTTCGGTACCCAACCAGCACGTTGAGTCATTTTCTATAGCAATATCCTCAATTAGTATTGGCGTTTCTTTGCCGTTGTTTTTGAACCAATCCTTTTGACCAATATAATTGCCATGGTTTATTAGAGCATATGAAAAGTCTGTATCTTCAATTTTTCCAATTCTGTATATGGCATCTACACTGCCATCACTTATAACTTTGACTTGATATTGATATTGGTCGGCGTTCATTATGAAAGCATAGTCGTCTGGTTGGTAGATATTCATGCGATAAATAGCTGAATCTGCGGTCAACCATAAAAAACTATCTTTTTCAAGGAAAAAGACCCGATAGCCAGTTTCAATCAACAAACTGTCCTTATTCTTAATTTGAAAATGCTGAAAATCATCCGTTTTCCTTCTGTAACAATGTACAGCTTCGCTGGTGGCAAACCATAAATTTCTATCACTATCCTCAAAAAAATTGCTTTGAATGTTCTCGCCTTTGAACAGTGTGGTAGAATCAGCAGGATCAGATCTGTAATTTTTGATTCTAGTACCGTCGAATCGGTTTATTCCAGCTGTTGAACTTATCCAAACAAAGCCTTCTGAGTCATGGTAAACTTGATAATTAAAACTGGGTGTATAATTCGGGAGGTTAGTTGGGGACTGAAACCATAGCATACTTCTAGTTTGGGCAAACAGGAACGCCGAAACAAGCAGCATAAAAATTGTAAAAATTATCTTCCACACATTATTTGGTTTTTAAGAGGTGTTTTGCTGGGTTTATGATGTAAGTTAATCCTAGTTTTTAGGATATGCTGTGGCAATAATAGCATCAATTTTCTTATCTATTGCTTCATCGGCCAACCTAATTACGCCCATTTTTACACCACCTTCTGCGGTGAATAAATTTGTCGGCAATCCATTTCCACTTTTTATATTCAGCTTTAAGGGAGGAAAATGATTGTCAATATTGTTCAAAAATGACCTCGATGGAGCGAAAAGGTATAATCCACCTTTATAAGTAACCAAAGAGTCTATTTCGCTTTCTGGGGCTTTCTTACCTGTAACTATGTCTTTTTCAATGAATTGAGTTCTTTCTAAATTCCAATTCCCATGCATCCAGTTTTTTACGATGTATTCGAATTGCTCCTCCAAGCTATTTTGAAAAGACATGAATAATGTACCCACTCTTTTGTTTTTGTCTGCAACTGCTTCTTGACGCATCTCGTCAAATGAATTGGCTCCATCGACATATAGCACCCCTCTTCTGGCGATTTTTCTTTTGTTATAATCTGTGCTGATGCGCCTAGGATTAACTTTTCTTATATGTGCTGTAAATGGGCATCTTTTACCTTCGTCATCAGTTTTTAGTTCATCTCCATCTCGCTTGAGTGCAGTATAGTCAAAATTGTTTTCAAAATTTAATATGCCTGAATCTTTATCATTTGAGTGGTGCAAGGTTAAGGGTTTGCCGTTGGTGAAGCGGCCCATAATAGAGGCTTTTGCTGTTTCGGCGTTTCCATATTCCTTGGTTCGCTTTTCAACTAATTTGTCAAAAGCGTCTTTGTTTTGTTCTAATTTTAATACTGCCAAATAGCTGCCAAAACTTACCCTTACTTTTGAATTTTGTCCTGAACTTGTGTCATTTTCAAACACACTTCCCCCTGGGTCCTCTGTTAATAATAAATTTAATTGATCAATATCTTGGCTTTTTAAGATCGTATTACTTTCTATGCTGTGAATGCTTGGGAAAAACCGAGGTTGGCTTATTCCATCCACAAAACCAAACCATTCTCTTGATGTTTTTTTGTCATTATCAAACATAATAAAGCCACGTTGCAATTCTACATTGGCTGTCTCATCAGCTTCAAATAAATTGATAAGTTCATTAGTCTTCTTTTCCAGATGACTCTTGATATCTGAGGCTACTAAGACCATTGCATGTATATCTTTGGCATTTTTAAAAACATTGTCAGAGTTTTTTTGCTCGAAACCCTTAATGGTGTCTTCATCAATGCCTCTAAAAAATGATGATGATGTTTTTGGGGCTAGGTAGTTTAATTTAAGAAAATTATATCCTGCCCCTGATAGGTAAAAGCTATAAATCGTTTTTGATTTGCCAAGATGTTTATTATGGAATTGCTCATAAGCAGAAGTAATATTTGAAGCAAATATTTTAATGATGTACCTAGCTTTTGATATATCATTAAATGTCAGAAACAAGTGGCTGGCATATTTTTTCTTGTGGTGGGCCAATATGTTTGCTTGGAGGTCATTCAATAAAAGCTTGAATTTAGGGTCATTATAATTTATTGGTAAAGAAGCCAATAATTCTTCAGCGAAGGGAGATGAATATTTTGCCATTTTTATTTTTTTTAAATTACTGATTTGGTTTAAATTAGATTTGGCTACTTGACTCCAAGTAGCCAAATCATCAATAATATTGACTATACTTCTACCAATGGGGCATTGTATGGAGGGCAGGGTAATGCTACATATTGAAGCATATTTGCTTGGGTAATAGATGCCCCTTCGCCAAAGCCACCCCAGATAGTCATTGCCTTCCCATCAAACGTGCAATTTATCTGCATTGTGAAATTATAGCCAGGTTGTCTAGAAACCAATGCTAAATCTTGCCAAAGCGGTGTAGCTCCTGGCAATCCAGAACCAGAATTAAAATCTGAAATGTTGTCTTTATTAGTGTATGCCATAGTATTTAAGATTTTAGGTGAAAATTACTTTTTTAGTGCCCCAATGGTACTTCAGTTTGTCGTTTTAAACAAGTCCCAATAAACAAAGCGCTATTATCACTTCACGAAACTGGCTTTTCATTGAACGAAGGAGGTTCAGTCAATTTTTTTCTATCGGGTTTTAATTTATTTAAGCCTCTTCAAATGGTATTGCGTAAACACATGGACAAATGAAATTTTGGCAGTTACAGACAGTTGAGCCGTTCTAAAAGTTCCTCCTTTTTGTTGTTTGAAATATCGACCCTGCTACCGTCTTTCATGCGTACAAACCCGCCATCATTCCGTATATATTCCGTTACAAAATGCAGATTGATTATGTCAGACCGATGAACCCGCATAAAGTGGTAATCTTCCAAGCTTTCTTCATAATGCCCAATATTCTTACAAATGAACAGTGGTGCACGGTCTTGGACAAAAAATTCACAATATTGACCATTTGCTTTTATTCTGACAACCTCTGACATTTCCAAATAGATCAAGCCATCTGAAGTCGGTAATGCGATTTTGTGCTCTTGATTGGATTTTAAGTTTTTTGACTGGTTGAGGAGGCCTGTTAGCACCCTCAACTGTTCCAATGTGCGTTTATCTTTTAGCTTTTGTGCAGCTTTTGCCAATGCCACTTCCAATTCGGAAGGGCTGACTGGCTTCAGGATAAAATCAAGGGCACTTAGTTTGATAGCCTTTAAGGCGTATTGGTTGTGGGCAGTCACAAATATCACTTCAAAGTCGATAGCGGGTAGGCGGCGGACCAACTCCAAGCCTGTCAGGCCTGGCATTTCAATATCCAATAACAGCACATCTGGCTTTTGCTTTAAAATCGCTGCCATACCTTCGAAAGGGTCGGTGAAACTACCAACTACGGTTACGGCAGGGCAATACATATTTATCAAATTAGAGATAAACTCAAGGTTGCTTGGCTCATCATCTATCAACATAGCTCGCATCATAGGGTCTAATTTACACAGTGTTATAGCAAAGAAAAGGAATACAGTTTAAACTAATTTGGAAATTCTTGTACTGATTTGTTTTTCATAGTTTTTTTTCAAAAAATACCTTGTTGTCGCTACAAAACATATCTTCGTGGTGCAAACTTCCAAACAATCGCCCCTATGAGAAAATGTTGGACGCTACAACCAGCTGACGATAACATCGTCAAGAATCTCCAACAAGTTTTGAAAATTAAGCCTGTCTTTTGCCGTCTGCTGGCGCAACGTGGCATTCGTACCTTTGATGAAGCAAAGACATTTTTTCGACCTGAATGGACGCACTTGCATGACCCATTTTTAATGAAAGGAATGGATGAAGCTGTAATGCGATTGCAATATGCATTGGACAACAACGAAAAAATCCTTCTTTATGGCGACTATGACGTGGATGGCACTACCTCTGTGGCTCTCATGCACCAATTTTTGAATGGTCACCATGCATACCTTAACTACTATATTCCCAATCGATACAAGGAAGGTTATGGCGTTAGCATGGCAGGAATTGACCACGCCATTGTCAATGGCATCAAACTTATCATTGCCATGGACTGCGGGGTGAATGCACGGGAACAGGTGGCCAAGGCCAAGTCTCACGGCATTGATTTCATTATTTGTGATCATCATCTCCCAGACGGCCCGCTACCTCAAGCTGTTGCTGTGCTTGACCCCATGCGGGCAGATTGCCTGTACCCCTTCAAGGGGCTAAGTGGTTGTGGAGTCGCTTTCAAGCTGGCACAGGCTTTTTTGCAAAAAAACAAGCTGCCCGATTCCGAATTGGAGCCTTTACTTGACCTATTGGTGCTCAGCATCGCCGCTGACATTGTGCCCATGGTCGGTGAAAACCGGGTACTTGCTTATTTTGGACTCCAATACCTGAACCGCAGTAGTCGACCTGGCCTGACTGCACTTTTGGAATTAAGCGGCAGGCAACGGCCCCTCTCCATAAGTGACTTGGTGTTTGGGCTCGCCCCTCTCATCAATGCCGCAGGCCGCCTTGCCGATGCTGACCAAGCTGTTAAATTGTTGCTGTCAGCTGATAAAACGGAAGCTGCTGACAACGCTCAAGTACTCTTGCATCGTAACCAGTTGAGGAAGGAACATGATCAGCAGATTCAAGCAGAGGCTATCCGGCTTTTCGAAGCAACGCCGAAAATGGACGAACGCCGTAGTATCGTGCTTTTTCAACCAGATTGGCACAAGGGAGTCATTGGCATAGCTGCTGCCCGCATGGTGGAGCGTTTCCACCGCCCCACAATCCTGCTCACCGAGTCGAATGGCCAGGCTGTAGGTTCTGCTCGTACTGTGTCGGGTTTCAATATTTACCAAGCCATTAAAACTTGCGAGGATTTACTCACAAATTTTGGTGGACACGACCATGCTGCCGGGTTGACCTTACCGCTGGAAGCCGTGCCTTCTTTCCAAATGCGCTTCGAGGAGGCGGTACGTCTGAGCGTCACGCAGGAGCAAAAGGTGCCGGAAATCGAGGTGGCTGCTGTGCTGGATTTCAAGGAAATAACCCCACAGTTTTGGCGGATTTTGAAGCAGTTTGCCCCCTATGGCCCAGGCAACCACAGTCCGGTTTTTGTTTCAAAAAACGTCCGGGACACTGGCTATTCCAAATTGCTGAAAGGAAGCCATATTCGACTCTCCCTTCGACAAGAGGCAGCGCCAACTATCACGGGCATGGCCTTTGGCATGGGCGAGCATTTTGCTAGGATTTCATCCAAAAAAACCTTTCATGTAGCCTATAAAATCGAAGAGGAACAATGGCAAGGCAAGTCCTACTTGCGTTTAATGGTGAAGGATTTCTGGTATTGAAAAATTGAGATACGCCTAAAATATTTACTATTCTTTTAAAGTATTGCATTGCCATTTAGGAACTTTCCCTAACTTTCGCACGACATTTTTCACCTAAACCACCACGAACAAAATCCAAAACGAATGAGACGCTCCATTGAGGGAAACTTCAGACTGTTGGCCACAGCCCTATTCCTGCTTATTGGCCATAGATTTTTTGCACAAAATATTACTTACCAAAGCCCTGCTGAATTCTTTTCCTGCGATCAGGCCAATTTCGATTTTACGGTACAAAATACCACTGGTGCTACCTTGACAGGGGTGAGCGTAACCATCGATTTTACGACTACACTTGGCACCCCATGTGGCATCGAATATGTGGCCGGCTCCGTGACGGGTGGGCTTGTAGAGGGAAATATAAACAACCTATCAGCTCCACAATTCCAGTTGCAGAATTTGGCACCAGGTGCTTCGCAAAGCTTTACACTGACAGCCACTGCCAATTGCCAAACGGCCGCCTGTATTGACAATGCAGAAGTGTTTGTAAACAATATCACCCTCAATTGGAATGGTGGCAGCACAAGCCTAACCACGAATCCTTATGTCATAGACCGGGCGTTGCTTATTATAACTAATGTGTCAAACACTGTTATGTCGGGTACCCGAGGTGATATTTTGCATCGCAAAATAACCATTAGGAACACGAGGCCAGCCGCCTTGTCTAATTTCACTTTTAAAGACGTATATCAATCAGGGGCTGATATCACATCAGTACAGGGGACGCCGCAACCAACTGGATCCGGTATTTTTGAGCTGCTTTTGGATGCTTCAGATTTTTCTGCTGTTGGCGACGGCGACGGGTTGTTCGAGTTCAATGAGACTATCGTCATTGTTGAGGATATTGAAATAACTACCTGTGGGGTGGATGAGCATTCTTCCGTTTCAAACATCACAGTGGCATGGGGCTGTGGCGGTGAGGACTGCCAGCAGGAATCGGTGAATTCGGTGGTGACTTTTTTGCCTTACACTAAAGTTCCACAATTGGCTTGGGAACCAATAATAACAGTACCTGAGTGTTTTTGTGGCCCAAATGCCCATCCTCAGGGCATGAAAGTAACGAATGTTGGACAAGGGAAGGCCTTGGATATCCGCTTAAACATATTTCCCACAATGACATATATGAATGGTTTTGCGGACACAAGTTCAATTCATGTTGACAGTATGAACACCGCTATTGATTTTGTAAAATTGCCATTTTCAGCTATCAATTTCAACCCTCCTTGTACTGGTCCTTCTGGATTGGTTGAAAGTTTCAGTGTCATCATTAACAGTTTAAGTCCAGGGGCTTCAGTAATAGTCAAATGGGATAACTATTATTGCCAAACTGGTTGTGTGCAACCCAATACGGGTTGGGAATACACATATAGTTTTTACAAGGAATGCCCACCTAATATTTTCATCCAGAATTCATTGCCAATTCCCGTTGGAAAATACGGCATATCGATGGAGTCCTCAGCCAACATAAACGGGGGGCCGTTATCTGATGATGGACTGCACACGGTTTTTTATACCGTTTCATATGATAGTCTCAATATACTTGATGATGAACTGACGATACAAATCGAATTGCCTTGCGGTTTCGAATGGGTGCCAACCAATGAACTGGAGTTGAACGGCCAGGCACCGCTCAGCATTGACGTACAATCCATCGGTACAAATACCGAGGTGACGGCGGTGTACCAATTACCGCTTACAGTAGATACCGGGGCACTTCAATTTGACGTTTTTTTTGATTGTGATTTGCTTTGCATAACGCCTGTTTGCGACATTGTTTTGAATAGCAGCTGTGAACTGTTGCCTTGTCCGCCCCCACCAACTTGTCCGTATGGTGGGTCGATTAAAGCGACGATCAACAAATGCAGTGCTTACCCCTTGGATTGCAATATTCAAACTTGCACAGGGTTTGGTAGCATTTTGGATTGCGAAAACACGGAAACAATCTACAATGAGCCGCCGGGTTATCTTCGATATGATTTTAGTGCGCTTCGGAAAAATTATGGCCTTCCAGACAATGACAATGACCGCATCGCAGATTCCCAAACCGGATTGCCTGACATGAACCTCGTGGAAAGGCAGCGATTTATTGCCGGAGACACTGTTCAAACCATTATCAAAGGGATGGTCGTGATTGACAAACCGGGCGCAACGCTTCCATTTGGCCTATTGGAAATGGATTTCTTTGGAGGTGTAAGGATGCTCATGCATAATATTGACTCGCTCTTCAACACAAGCCATTTTACGCCTGCGGGTACTTCACTTCGCATTTATGACAAAAGCACTTCAACCTGGTATGATTGTCCAAATCCTGCTTATACAACTGAAGGGCGTTTGAAGTTTATCTATGACTTGCACAGCGTTGCGAACAGCTGCCTTCCAGCAGGGTTTGCCTTTGACCAAGGTGATTCAATAATTTTTGTCGGCAACTACCGTATTGGTTATAATATCATTTTCGAAAATGACAATGACCCATTGTTGGGCAACTTTTTTGCTTTTCCCTCGGTAGTGCTTTTCGACGCTGATACCATGAACTATGAACCCATCAACTGTAATTGCCATGGGGAAGAATTGCTGCTCTCCGCCTATGAGTTCACCATCACGCCGGGCACATTTGGCATGCCACCTTGTAGCCCATCCACTTTCAACACAGCTAGTTTAGTCAGGCTTCAGTTGCAGGAAGGCAATTTTTTCCCCTACGAACACCGTAATATTTTGGTCGTTGAAGACCTGCATATTGAGCTGCCTCCCAGCGTCCAAATCTGTTCAACCCGCATGATCAACTTGCGACTGCAAGGTGGTGCGCAGTTGTTTTCCCAAGAATTGTTTCCGCCAACACTTGTCAACGGCCAGTATTTCCATGATTTGCTGCCCTATCAAACGCCTTCGCTTGACGAAGGCTTTTCGGCTACGTTTCAGTATATTTTCAAATCAGATTGTACCAACCAATTCGCCTTGCCAATGCTGCATGGCACCACCGTTAATTTTGCGCCTGGTCTGCCAGAGCCAGTGGACCCTTTGGATGTTACCATTCAAACAAATTCACTGCGGCCACTTATTGCCAATCTTGCCATTACAGCGCCGTTGTTCGATTTGACCAGTTTCAGCAATCAACTGTTGTTCGATTTTAAACTCAAAAACACGCCAACCGTGGTGGGCAACCTATCAAGTGGGCCGGCCCTTAATGCTTGGATGTATGTCAGTTCCCAAACTGGGCTCGTCACAAATTTCCAACTGATAGACCAAACCACAGGCCAGCCCGTGCCTGTGGTCAACGGCATTTGGCAGTTAGGGGATTTAGCGGAAAACGTGGCTGGTTTTCCATACCGACTGTTGGGAACCAATAATTCCTGCGCGCATGAAAACCTTCAAATCCATTTTGGCTGGAATTGCAACCCCTACCAAAATGTAGTTCAGACACCATGTTATGAGCAGGTTCAGCCGATTTCCATCGAATCGCCGCCAGGGGAAATTGACATGATCGTGCAAAGCCCGACAGGTTGCACCCAGCTTTGCGACACCATTCCCTACCATGAAATCGAAGTGTTCAATGCCCAACTTGGCAGCGTGTACGATCTACGGGTGAAGGCCCTCATGCCTCCCGGCATGAATGTACTGACAGGTTCTTGCGAAGTGGAATACCCCACGGGCAGTGGCATTTTCTATCCTATCGGCGATCCAACCTTGCTGGGGTCCAGTGTAGTGGAGTGGAACTTGTCAATGCTTTTCGACAGCATTACCGCTGGGTTGCCGGGTGTTAGTGAAGCACCTTTCAATTCCCTCACGCTTCGGTTTTTAGGTGAAACAACTTGCGACTTTGTCGCTGATGCCTACCTGTTGTTCATTGCGGCAGCAGAGCAAAATTGCGGAACGCCGACCAACACCATTGCCAAGCCCGGCGACCCGCTCTGCATTGATGGGGTAAGCGGGCCATTTACTATGAACATCAACGTGAACAGCAACCCGGGTTTCGGTTGCAATGATGACGTGGGCTTTGAGGTGACACTCTTGGCATCAGACACGTTGCCGCCAGGCACCTGCCTCATCATGACCCTGCCTACGGGCATCACTTACCAGCTCAATTCCTGCACAAGTAGCTGTGCCGCTGGTCTCAATTGCACCCCGACCATTGACGGAAGCTTGGTTACTTGGCAGTTGCCAGCCGGCGTTTTGCCTACGCAATTGCTTTGTCTCAATTTCAACACGCAAGGCTGGGCTGGGCTGGGTTGCGAAAACGGCGTGGTGCTGTTTCGGACGGCAGCGCAAACACAAGCCCTCTGCGCCCTCACGGGTGATTCTTGCAGCACGAAGGTCAGCACAGGATCGCTCATCCTTCCTTTCGATGTGATGCGGCCAGAATACAACCTGCAAAATTTCACCATAACTGCTGCTGCATCTGGAAGTAACGATGTGGTGGACTTCTCGGTGGAAGTGACCAACAACGGCGCTGACAACCTGCCACCGCTCGACATCGAATTCTACCTTGACACCGATGGCAATGGCACTGGTGACCAACTCATTCACACGGAGACTTATTCCAGCATGATTTCAGCTGGGCAAACCGTGACCGTAACGGGTAGTTTTGTTTTGCCTTCGGCAACAAACCTCTGCGGCCTGCTTGCGCTAATTGACCCTAGCCAACAATGCGCCTGTGCGGGTGATCAAGTGCTTGTTTCCACCCCCATCGAGTACCAAACAGGTTTGGCATGGACGGTCTGTTCAGGTGCTGACCAATTGATTGGTGTGCCTGCCATGCCTGGGTTCAATTACCAGTGGACACCAGACGATTGCCTTGGCGATGCCCAATTGTCGCTGACCAATTTCAATTGTCAGAACAATGGCATCAATCCGGTCGAGTACGAATTCACCTTGGCCGAGGGCAATGGTTTTTGTGAAATACAAAACCTGATGAGTGTGACGGTGCAACCCATACCCGGTATTGCCTATGCCGACTCACCCATTTGCGAAGGCGAGAGCGCCAACCTCGCCGCAACGGATGGCTTGAGCTTTATTTGGCAAGGCCTTGGCATCGCACAGCCCAACCAACAAATCATTACAGTGACGCCAATGACCACCAGCATGTACTCAGTAACAGTAACGGATGCCTTCGGCTGCTCAGGCACCGATCAGGCTACGGTGGTGGTAGCCCCACTGCCTGTGGTGGATGCGGGCCCCGACAAGAGCTTTTGTCCGGGGCAATTGGCACAGCTCAATGCCAATTTTGACCCTGATTTCGATTACCTGTGGTCGCCACAGTCGATAGGAGGGCAGCCTGCGCTCAACAATCCAACCATCAACAACCCGGTCGTTTTGACCACTCAAACTACCACGTTTTCGCTCATGGTTTTGGATGAAAACGGCTGCTCCGCAATGGATGATGTGACGGTAAGTTTTGCCGATTCTCTGCTGCTAACCATGCCGCAGGACGTCACTATTTGCCTCGGTAACAGCACAACGCTGACGGCCACGACGAACGTGCCAGCCACCTTCACCTGGTCGCCGGACGGCAACTGCGTGAACCCACCAATTTGCTCCAACCTGCTCGTTTCACCGAGCACTACCACCACCTACACCGCCAATGCCGTCACGCCCGATGGTTGTCCCGCTACGGGAGCCGTCACAGTCACGGTTGTGACAGACCAAGTTGTGGAGAATGGCCCCCCTGTTGAAATTTGTGAAGGTGAAACTGCGATGATTTTTGGCCAAGTTGTAAGTCAGCCAGGTATCTACTGCGACACATTTTCAATGGCGGGAGGCTGTGACAGCCTGTACTGCGTGGAGTTACTCGTGAAACCAGAAATTGACACGTCCTTTTTTGCAGATACGATTTGTGCTGGCGCAAATGTGGTATTTGAAGGAGAGACTTACGATGAAACCGGACGTTACTGCACCACCTACCAAGCTCCGAATGGCTGCGATAGCACACTTTGCCTCCAACTGACGGTACTCGATTCGATTCTGCTAGTTTTTGAGCTACCGGATACCGTAGCGCAAGGCGACACGCTACTACTGAGCATTCCTGCTGGCAATTACACTTTGATTCAATGGTTTGCCAACGATTCCTTGCTAGCGGACTGCACAAACAGTTTGGACTGTGAGGTCATCGTCCAAACAGACATTACTTATAGTGTGCTAGTTAACGATACGATGGGCTGTACAGGTTTTGCTTCGCAACTGGTCATCGTCATTCCAAACTGTGACCTTGAAACGGTCGAGATACCCAACGTCTTTTCGCCGAACGGCGACAATACCAACGACTCCTTCAATATCGTTAGCCTTGGCTCAGAAGTCATCCTGAACATGCGGGTCTGGAACCGCTGGGGCGAGAAAGTCTTCGATGGTGCAGGCCCGTGGAACGGCAAGCAAAACGGCAAGGATGCCCCCAGTGACGTGTACATTTATCTGATAAAAATCGGCTGCGCCGTGCCCGTGGAGGACATGGAGAAGGTGCTGAAGGGGGATGTGACGCTGGTGCGGTAGGTTGGTGAAGGGTAAACTGTGAATGTACGGGAGGGGAGCACCCAAAGTGAATATATGCTGCTTTTGGTGAATAGTACTTGTGTGTTGTTTTTACTTTTGCCCCATCCACAGTTCACCATTCACCATTCATTTACCACTGTGCAAGAAAAACTCCGCCAACTACAACAGACCCTCGATGGCGAGCTTCATTTCGACGCCTTGCTGCGCACCTTGTACGCCACTGACGCCTCCGTTTACAAGGAACTACCGCTGGCCGTCGCCTACCCCCGTACCGTGGAGGATGTGAAAAAGCTCATCCACTTTGCCACCAAAAACAAGACCAGCCTCATTCCCCGCACGGCGGGCACCTCGCTCGGCGGACAGTGCGTCGGCACGGGCATCGTGGTGGATGTGTCGAAACATTGGAACCGAATCCTAGAAATCAATGTGGAAGAACGCTGGGTGCGGGTGCAGCCGGGCGTCATTCGAGACGAGTTGAATATTTTCCTCGCAAAATACGGTCTGTTCTTCGGCCCCGTAACGGCTACGGCCAGCCGGGCGATGATTGGTGGCATGGTTGGCAACAATTCTTGTGGCGCAACTAGCATCGTGCATGGCACGACTCGAGACCATGTTTTGGAAATTGAGGCCATCCTCAGCGATGGGTCGGAGGTGGTTTTTCAGCAAATTAGTGAAGCAGCGTTTTTTGAAAAAGCGAACTTGTCGATGCAAAAAAGCCCGATTCGGGAACTCCAAGACGGCGTTTCGGAACAGGTCGGCAGCGGCGAGGAACTCCCAGACGGCGAGTCGGAGCTCCAAGACGGTGGCCAACTGCAGATGGGCGGCGGCGAGAAGCTGGTAGGCAGCCGCCAAGAGCTGTCAGGCGGCGCCAAGGAGCTCCCTGACGCCGTCCAAATGCTCGAAAGCAAAATCTACCGACAGCTTTACGAAGTATTGCAAAATCCTGATAATCAGGCAGATATCCGCCGAGAATACCCAAAAGCCAGTATCCACCGCCGCAATACAGGTTACGCAGTTGACGTGCTGCTCGACCATAAACCCTTCAACTCCAATGGTCCCGATTTCAATCTCTGCAAGCTGCTGACGGGCAGTGAAGGCACGCTGGCTTTCACCAAAACGGTGAAACTGAACGTCGTGCCGCTTCCACCGCCCGTGCCCGCCGTGCTTTGTGCCCATTTTGCTTCGCTAAATGAATGCATGGAGGCTACGGTACTGGCTATGAGCCACCGCCCAGACCAGTGCGAGTTGGTGGATAAAATCACCCTGGACTGCACGAAAGACAATATCGAACAGGCAAAAAACCGCTTCTTTGTGCAGGGCGACCCGGCGGCAGTACTGATGGTGGAGTTCAGAAGAGAAAACATCGAAGATGCCACTTTTGCTGCCAAGCACCTCATCGAGGCATTCCAGATGGCGGGCATGGGCTATGCCTTCCCCATCGTGACGGGCAAGCAGACCAACCAGGTTTGGGCGCTCCGCAATGCGGGCCTCGGCGTCATGTCCAATATCCCCGGCGATGCCAAGCCGTATTCCTTCGTTGAAGATACTGCTGTGGCACTTGAAGACCTGCCCGCTTACATCCGTGACTTTGATGCACTGATGCATGGTTTTGGTCAAAACGCCGTCTATTACGCCCACGCTGGAGCAGGCGAACTACACGTTAAACCTACCTTAAACCTCAAGGATGCTGACGATGTACGGGATTTTCGTGCAATAGCAGAGGCTTCCGCCAAATTAGTGAAACGCTACAGCGGCAGTCTCAGCGGGGAGCATGGCGACGGGCGTGTGCGGGCGGAGTTCATCTCTATGATGCTCGGCGAGGCGAATTACGAACTTTTGCGCAGCATCAAAAAAACATGGGATCCGCACGGCATCTTCAATCCTGGCAAAATCACCGATGCCCCGCCGATGGACGAGTCCCTGCGTTACGAAGTCGGCGCAAAACCACCGGAAGCCGATACCATCATGGACTTCAGCGATGCTGGCGGCTTCTTGCACATGGCCGAGAAATGCAACGGTTCTGGCGATTGCCGCCGCCTCGATTTTGCTGGCGGCACGATGTGCCCCAGCTATCGGGCGACTCGGGAAGAGAAAGACACGACGAGGGCACGGGCGAATGTGCTGCGGGAGTTTTTGAGCAGCACGGACGGCCCGTCCATGCTTCGAGGTGGGGTGGAGGGCACGGACTGGCAGTCCGTGTTACGGGTGCTCGACCTCTGCCTCTCCTGCAAGGGCTGCACCTCCGAATGCCCAAGCAATGTGGACATGACAACCATGAAATCTGAGTTCATGCACCGCTATTACCAGCAGCATGGTGTGCCTTTCCGGGCAAAGTTCTTCGGGCATATCGGCCGGATGAATGCGGTATTGTCAAAGGCACCCAGCTTGGCGAATTTTTTCATCAAAAACCGGGTGACTGGCAGCTTGGCAAAGCGCATTGTGGGTGTTGCTCCCCAACGAAGTTTGCCGCCGTTGGCGAAGGTTACGCTTCGCAATTGGTACAACCGCAACCGCCAATCGCTGACCCCAAATAGAGTAGTGAAGGGCAAGGTGTTTTTCTTTTGTGACGAGTTCACGGATTTTTACGATGCGGAAATCGGCATCAAGGCGCTGAAACTGCTCGCCCGCCTTGGTTACGAAGTGGAAATGCCAATTCATCCGCAGAGCGGGCGGGCGCAGTTGTCCAAAGGATTGCTTCCAGAAGCCCAATCGCTGGCAAAAGAGAACTTCCGCATTTTTTCGAAACTGATAAACGAGGAAATACCGCTGGTCGGCATCGAGCCATCGGCCATCCTCAGCTTCCGGGATGAGTATCCCCGACTGGTGGACAAGCTGCACGTCCCCAAAGCCAAGGAATTGGGTAAAAACGCCCTGCTGATTGATGAGTTTTTGGGCCGTGAAATACAGGCCGGGCGCATCACCGCCGACCAGTTTATCCAAGAAAAAAAGAAAGTGCTGCTTCACGGCCATTGCCACCAAAAAGCGCTCAGCAGCGTGGACTATTCTGCTTGGGTCTGCGGCCTTCCAGCCAATTACGAGGTGGAGGTCATCCCGTCTGGCTGCTGTGGTATGGCAGGGTCGTTTGGTTATGAAGCCGAACATTACGAAGTGAGCATGAAGGTGGGGGAATTGGTTCTTTTTCCTGCCATTCGTAACACGGACGGCCCGTCCGTGACACAGCAGGATGGCGGAAGCACGGACGACCCGTCCGTGTTACTGGCAGCACCGGGCACGAGTTGCAGACACCAGATTTTGGATGGCACGGGACGAAAGGCTTTGCATCCGGTGGAGGTGTTGTTTGGGGCTTTGGTAAACTAAATCCAAATTTTATGCAAATGAAATGGCGAATTGAATCACTAGTTCAATTAATAGATGGATTAAATCGTGCGCCATCAATGTATTGTAACGGAAAGTCTTTTCAGCACATATGCTCCTTTTTGAGTGGCTTCAGTGCTGCTCAATTCTTCTTAAAGTCTGAACAAGATGTGTTTGGTTGGGATTTTCAAAACTGGCTTTATAAAAAACTGAATCAGACTTTTGACAATATGCATTGGTCTGGCCATATCTATTTCCTAGCTAATCAAAATGAAGATGAAGCTAGGCGCATTTTATTCGAACTCTTAATAGAATATGTAGCAGAACTTGAAAATGGTCAAAAGATTTGAAGGATAACCACTTGTGCTGAAAATCATCCAAACTACCGACGGCTCGCACTCACTCTACTCTGAGGAGTACGGCAGCAGCTACCACTCCAAGCACGGGGCGATGCAGGAGTCGCTGCATGTGTTCATTGAGCATGGGCTTCGGTACAAGTCTGCTTCCCTTCGGGAAATCAGTATCCTGGAAATGGGCTTTGGTACGGGGCTGAACGTTTGGCTGGCGTTGCTGGAAGCAGAGAGGTTGGGCTTGGAAATTAACTACACGACCATCGAGGCGCACCCGTTACCGTTGGATGTTGTTTTGAAACTGAACTACCCCGACCAGCTTCCCTCTCCGAACGGCAAAGCTTTTTTCGAACAAATCCACACAGCACTTTGGGGCGAATGGGTAGCGATTACACCCCATTTGAATTTGCAAAAAAAAGAAGGCAACGTGGAGGAACTGGACTTGCCTTCTGACTTCGATTTGATTTTCTACGATGCTTTTGGCCCAGAAACCCAGCCCGCACTTTGGGAAGCGACCATGATGCAACGCATGTTGGAAGCACTGAAGCCGGGCGGCTCATTGGTGACGTTTTGCGCCAAAGGAACTTTCAAAAGAGCCTTGAAATCGGTTGGATTTGTGGTGGAAACTTTGCCTGGGCCACCCGGTAAAAGGGAAATGACAAGGGCAACAAAACCCACTGATTTTTTGATACTACCGAATCAATAATGACGAGGAAGGCCATCCAAATACTGGATGGCCTTCCTCGTAAATTGTCCAGCAAAACTACCCTTACAATTTCACCACTCTTTCCACCCACTCGCCTTTACCATTTTTCAGTACCAGCAAGTAAGTGCCACTGGGTATCTGTCCCAGTTCGAAGTCACGACTAGCGGTGGTGGTAATCGCCATTCGGTCGGTCAGCAGTGTTTTCCCTTGTAAATCGGAAAGGGAGACAAAGAGCAAAAGCGGCTCGGACACTGTCACTTTAAGATGCAGGTTTTGTTGGAAGGGATTGGGGGTAACGGTGACGGCGGAAATTTCGGAGATGTTGCTGGCTGACAGCCATTCAATATGGATTTCGTTGGAAATGCCGGAACACCCGAACTCATCTTCCACCAGCACGCTGTAAGTCGCATCCGAATGATTTGGGTCAGTAAACGGGGTGAAAATGCTGTCCGTTGCATTGGGGATTATTTCTCCGTTCAGTAGCCATTGGTAGCTGTCGTAGGATGCATCGATAGTCAGCAAGGTGTCGCCCACAAGGCTGATGGTCGGCGTCGGAGACTGGAGCAGCGTAACCACGTTGAAATCTTCGTTGAAAATGCACCCTTCGGAGGTGGTTACGGTGACGGAGTAAGGCCCAGCAGTGAGGCCAATTCGCTCCAACCCTGTGCCGCCATCTGACCAAACGGCAGTAGCAGGGCCAGAAGAACCCTGCACGACGATGCCAATAGCGCCATCGTCGCCCCCTGGACAAACCACGTCACTAACAAGCGTGGAAATAGAAACAGCCGCGCCGATGGTCACCTGCTCTTTGGCGATGCTACCATTTACGCCCACAATCGTGGCAGTATAAGTTCCGGCGGTGAGGTTTGTGCGGCTCGGACCAGTTGGGCCATCGGCCCAAGTTACCGTGGGAGTTGGCGTATTGGCAGTGAATTGTATTTGGATAGCCCCGGTTGCATCGCCTGGACAGGTGGGTGCCTGAGAATTGAGGGTATATCCCCAAACTTCGGTGCTTTCGGTCAGCCGGTAAACAATGCCATTCCCGTTCCCCAGCAAGAACAATTCGCCATTTTTGTTTTCCCCAAAAGAAACTAGCTGGTTGTTGATGAAGTCAGCGATTTGGGTCTTCGTCCAGCCGCCATTGCCATCCGGCTCAAGTGACCAGAGCAAGCCGCTGCAATAATCCGTGTAGAGGTAACGGCCATAAAGTTCGGGGTAGCTGAATCCCCGATAAACAAAGCCGCCAGTCATGGAGCAGCCCGTTGCACCAGCGTTGGCATACTCTGCCACTGGCAGCGTTAGGCCAGTCATGTCACAGTTGGATGTAGAGGGCGGATAGCAATGCGTACCTTCCATGATTTTCCAACCATAGTTTTCACCACCTGTACTGTTGGCAGGTTGGAAATCTACTTCTTCCCAATCGTCTTGCCCGACGTCGCCAATCCAGAGGTCGCCAGTTAAGCGATCAAAACTGAATCGCCAAGGGTTGCGCATGCCAAGTGCCCAAATTTCGTCGAGGGTATTTGGGTCTGAAACAAAAGGATTGGTCGGTGGGATACTGTATGGGGTGCCATTGTCCACGTCAATCCGGTGCATTTTGCCTAAAAAAGTAGTAAGCTTTTGTCCGTTCCCTTGGGGATCGCCACCAGAGCCACCATCTCCAAGACCGATATACAGGTAGCCATCGGGGCCAAATTTGACACAGCCGCCATTGTGGTTGGAATAAGGTTGGTCAACGGTGAACAGGTTGAGTTCACTGTTTGGGTCGGCAATATTAGGATCTGTATCAGAGACAGAAAAACGGCTTATATGTGTATCGCCGCTGTTGTCGGTGTAATTGACGTAGAAATATGGAGTGTTTGGGTAATCGGGATGGAAAGCCAATCCCAATAGCCCCTGCTCATTCCCTGAAGAGCCAACGATTGGGTCGATGTTGAGGAATGGGGTAGGGAGCTTGAAACCCGTTTTGTCTAAAATCCAGATGTAGCCCCGCTGCTCCACGATGAAAAGACGGTCATCACCACAGTTGGCGATGTCGCATGGCCGTGTAAAGCCAGTGGCAAACTGCTGTAGTGCTTGTGCATTCAGGTTTTTGAACAGGAGGCAAAAGAAAGCTAAAAGTAGAAGGTTCTTCATAATTAAATAGTTAAGTGAGTGTTGATTTTGGGCATTGGGAGCCGGCACCTAACTTATTCGACTCCCACGACCAGCGAGCGCCAATTTGCATCATTCAGACCGTTTCGTTTAGCTTTTTAGTGAAATTACACTTACTTTGTAATGCTTTTTACAAAACAAACGAACATGATGAAAATTACGACCTCATTTGCTGCCCTTCTCCTAGCCTTGAGCGCTTTCAGCCAAGATTTACCAAACTGCAATATTTTCCTATTCGATACTTCCATGCGGGACTCTTTGCTTACGCTCAGTAACCCGCAAATGCTTACTGCATTCAACAAAGATGGATACAACAATCAACCTTGTTTCATCAACAATACCGATATCTTGCTGGCTTCGGCTTCGCCAAATGACAAGCAGACTGATATTTACCTGCTCGACCTTGCAGCGAAAACGAAGCTCCGAATGACCCAAACCGCTGAGTCGGAGTTTTCCCCAAAGCCTACACCTGATGACTTGTTTTTCAGCGTGGTTAGAGTGGAAACGGATGCAGACCGCTCCCAGCGTCTGTGGCAATACCCTTTGGATAGGAAAGACCAAGGTAAGTCTGTGTTCAAATACCTGCGTGGGGTGGGCTATTACCATTGGCTCGACCGTTTCAAGGTGGCACTTTTCAATATTACCTCTGGAGACCTTAACTACCTCTCAATGGCCGATACCCGTGATGCTGCTATTCAAAACCTGTCACCATCAGTTGGGCGTTGTTTCCAGACTTCCCCAAACGGAAGGCTCGTCTATGTCCACAAAATAACATCTGGAAATTGGGTCATAAAAGCGCTGGACAAAAACACTTTGGAAGTTTCCGAGATTACAAAGACCATCAGTGGGGCTGAGGATTTTGTCATCATGAAAGACGGTGCCATTTTGATGGGGAAGGGAAGTCGCCTCTATCGCTACCACCCGTTGAAAAGTCAAAACTGGCAAGAAGTCGCCGAATTAAAGCGCCTCGGCATCAATAATATCACTCGAATGGCCGTGAGCGGTGATGGCAAACTGGCCATCGTTAATGGCGGGTAAAAAGGTACAAAGGAGGAGGAATTAGGGATGAATTTCCATGCGCATTATTCCTCATCTCTCATTCCTAAATAGACTCCGTTTGTCCAACCAAATCCATCTTGGTTCGGGTACTCGCCGCCTCCAGCATTGGTTTTCTCTTCGCAAACATTGTATTTCTCAGTCATTTTCCCAGTTTTTTCATAAACGGCTTTGTTGGCATTGAGCCACCGCATTTTGACCTCGTTAGCAAGGCGTTCATGGCCATAGTTTTTGAGACCTTGGTATGAAATCCATTGTAGTGGTGCCCAACCATTGGGGGCATCCCACTGCTGGCCAGTTTCCCGTAAAGAGGTCGCCAGTCCGCCGGATTTTAGAAAATCCTGTTCGATAATATCTGCGACCTGGTTGGCCTGCTGCTGGCTACAGATTTTAAAAAACAATGGAAACATGGCGGCAAGCGTTCGCTGGTTCGTGATGCGCCCAATCTTGAAATTGTAATCGAAAAAAAAGCCGTCCGTGTCATCCCAGCAATGGCGGAGCATTGCACGCTTGCGGTCTTCTGCGTCATCCAATATCTTTTGTTGAAGGTCGTTTTGACCAATGATTCCACAAGTTTCGGCTAGGGTTTGCTCCAGGTTCCATAACAGGCAATTGAGGTCAACTGGAACAATGTCCGTGGTGCAAATGCTTGCGAAGCCACCATTGTCGGCGAACCATCGGCTACTGAAATCCCACCCAGATTCTGCGGCTGCCCGCAGGTTCCGGTAAATTTGGGCATTAGGCTGCATGGATGTCATTGCCAATTCAACATCCTCCCGGTAGGATTCGGGGCGTGGTGTATCAAATTCGTCCCAATATCGGCTTAGGTAATCTGCCCCGCCCAATTCTACCACCCTTTGGGAATCCCGTTTGCCTTGGCCGAGGTCTTGGAGCCCATCCTGCCAGAATTTGTACTCCCTGGTGAGTAGTGGAAAATATTTCACCAACGCATCTTGTCCAGCATGTTCTGCATAGAGTTTAACCATCAGAGCAGCGAAAGGGGGCTGTGAGCGGCCAAGGTAGTAGCTTCGGTTGCCATTTGGGATGATACCGTAGTTTTCGGCGAGGTAGGCGAAATTGTCGAGCATGCCCTCTATCAAATCCCACCGGCCGTTTACTTTTAACCCAAGCATCGTAAAATAGCTGTCCCAATAGTAAACTTCACGAAATCTGCCCCCTGGTACAACATACGGGTTTGGTAGCGGTAGCAACGAATTTTGAATTGGCGGCTTGGCATCTGGCTGTCGGGTGAGCACATCCCACAGTGCTTCAATATGTTGTGCTGCGCTGCGATTGGGGTCGCTTACAAAATCACTTCCGACTACGGGTGGAATGTCAAAATGGGCATTCACAAATGCGGCAAGTTCAAAATCTGGAAGTTTTTTGCTATTTTCATATTGCTCCGCAATTATCGCCAACGGTCTTTTGGGCAAACAATCCGGGAAGGTTTTTCCATCGGGAAAGATGCCAGACATCTGGACATCATGGAAAAGTGGGCCAAGTTCGTGGATATATTTCATGTGTGGTTTGAGGATTTGAAAGTTTGAGTATTAGTGCCATTTCACATGTGCGGGGTGCTATTTCATGGCTGGGTCAGCTGTTTTTTGCCAATTCTTGTTTTTGAAGTTTATTGAAGAAGAAGAGGCTAATCATCAGAAGCGATATTGGTATTAGTGAAAAATAGAAGGCTACTTGTCCGCCGTACGCTTCAAAAAGATGGCCTGTGATGAGTGAACCAAAGGTGCCACCCAGTGCAGAAAAAACAATAATCAGACCGCTCATCGGTGCATGAAGCCTTACGGGCAAGGCACTCAATACTGCGCTGTTAATGGCTGGATAAATGGGGGCGAGTAATAAGCCAATCAATGGAAAAATGAATGCTGCTAAAGGGGCACTTCCCCAACCAGTTGCACTGCTTCCATCCACTCCTTTTGCTAGTGGCAAGGCCAACAGCACAAGCGCTACCGCCAATAGCAGACAACCCATCAGCACTTTGTACCAATCTATCTTGCGGAGCAAAAGCCCTGACAAAAGCCTGCCGATAGCAGTGGCGGCAGGCATGATGCTCGCCATTTGAATAGCTAGCCTGGGCGGTAGTTGCAACACTTTGTTGTTGAAAGTCGGCAGCCAACTCATGATGCTTTGCTCAATTAGCACATAAAGAAATGCACTGGCTACAAAAACGATTACTAAAACCTGTGCCATGAGTCGGATCATGGCCATGAAGTCTTCATTGAGGGATCTGGGGGCCTCCTGGTGCACAGCCGACTCATCAAGCGGGGAACTCAGCAACAATAAAAATGCTACGGCAGTGATTCCAGCAAGCAAGTAATACACATTTAACCAACTGGTGTCTTTTGGGTCTGCGTCATTTACATAGGCCGCAAATATGAAGTTGCCAGTGAGGACTCCTACCATGAACATGCCCTCTACAAAACTCATTAAACTGGCATGTTCCTTTTTTTCTGGTGCAACGATGCCGATAGTGGCAAAAACACCGATTTTGATGAGTGCAAACGAGGCACCCACTGCAATAAACAGCATTTTGGTCATAAAAAAGCCACCAATTGTGGGCATGAGCAGGCAGGTGCCTGTAACCACTGCCAAGGCTAGCAGCATGGAGCGTTTGTAGCCAAACCGAACGATGAATGAAGCTACCAAAAAGGATACGATGGCGATGCTGAGGTCTTTGCAGGGTTCAAGGATGCTGGCGCCAGATTTGGAGACATCGTAGTTGTTTTGTACTTGCAAAATCACAGTGCCAACGCTGTTGAGCAATATTGCAAAAACAAAGTAGTTGAGAAAAAGGGAAAGTTTGATGCGCCAGTTTTCTGCATTCATGTTGTTTCGTTTTGTTTTGAAAGCAAATATAATTTTTAATGCTTCTTTTTGGCTTCAATGGCTTTCAAATAGGGGATTTTCTTGAGTCGGCTTTCTGCCCAACAAATGATTTCCTCTAAGCCAGAGACGTTGTTGATACCTAATTTTTCCCCAAGTGAATTCAATTTTCCATACAATTCTTCAAACAATAATTTTTTTGCTTTTTCATTAACAGCCTGTTCCAATAATCGGATATGATCAAGGATAATGCGTTCAAATTCATGGAGTTGTGCTTGCTTTTTGAGTTTTCTGTAAACAGAAGTACGTAGGTTTTCTAGGATTCGGTTATGGCCAAGTTCATAGTGTACAATAACTCTCATAATCCTAGCAAAAGAGCGATTGTCTGCCTTTGCTTCAATTTTATTATCCAATTTTAAAGTTGCAAGCCAATCAAGCGCTTCGGAAAACTTTTCACACAAAAAGAAAAGGATGAATACATTGTAACGCAAGGTCATTTCTCTTGATTTGTTAACCTTCGCACGGTATATTTCAAGCCCAGCTTCAATTTTCGGCACCAACTCAAGTGCTCTTTCAAATTGGTGGGTATTAAGCAAATAGAGCAAGGTGATATGATAAAAATCTTTGAAAGACCCAGCTTCTTCGTCAAAATTGGTGTCAGGTATGTTTTCAAATTTTTCTAGCCATTCATCAAAAACTGAATACTTTTCAAGTAAGTGACAACTGTTTAGATAAGTGGTGACATAACTTTTGTAGATCCTTGCATTGATGTTTCGAATATGAGGATGCCTATCCCATAATTCTAAAATCTTTTCGAAATATTTGTTTGAGGCAGCCAATTCTCCCCTAATCCGGGTTAGCGTTCCATAGGTGAAAAAGTAAAAATGTTTTGAAAAAAAGGTGTCGTCATTTTCAATTTGGAAAAACTTTATTTGTGATTCAATGCCTGCTATTTCAGCTTTAAATGTTGGGTCTTTAGATGACTTTGAAAAGGATATTAGCATTGTTCTGTATGTAATTGCCTGTAGCCTTGCTTGTTTTTCTGTCTTAATCTGTAATTCTTCAATTTCATTAAATAATTCTTCCAAACGGGTTTTAACAACATTCCCATATAAGTCAATATGAATAAAAACCAATCGATTCAAGATTTCAAAAATATGAAAATGCATTTCATAGAAAACAGCATGAGCCTTAGCCTTTTCAAGAAGTTTGATAGCTAGTTTGTATAGTCCTTTTTTTCGGACAATCTCTGCTTCTAAAAGCATGGAAAGTATTTTGTGCTCAGGGGAGTTGCTTTCATAAAACAATCTTAGGGATCGAAGTATTGCTTTTGTTAAATTGACCTTTGTTACAGCTAAGTTTTCAACATTAAAGTCGAGTTTTTCCAAGGAATTTTTCAATGCATTTTCATCGTAGACTTCCATTTTATCTATCTCCTGAAAGAGCGTCATGTAAGACTTTGTACCTTCTTGTGATTGGTAGGTAATCGTGAAATATCTCTTTTCAGCTTTTTTTAGTCTTTTAATTAAGTCAAAAAGATCGGTTTTTGCTGTCATAGAAAATTAATAATGATGGGTCGATTTATGACTGGTGTTTTGTGGAAAAATTGATACAAGTTAAATTTTTTTCAGTAAAATCTGTATTTTAAGTGTATCCTGTTAAGTGTTGATAACATTTTTACCGATAATTTTGACAAAAATTGATTTTTAGGAATTTAATAATGGAGTAAAAATTGTTTTTTATCGTGAAAGCCCTCTCCCTATCTTTGAATTACCAAGAACAACACTGATTATTATCACCAGCTTTTTTAGCCTTGAAACCATGCTCTTCTATTCATATCCGAACCAAATGTAGCAATCATTTAACCTGGATGTATTCAAAACCAAACCTCAAGCACCATCCTTAGAAGCCAAGAAAGGTAAACGCAAGTTTATCCAAAATATCGGATACCTGACTCTTGAGTCAGGTTCCGCTATTTTATTATTTTTCGAAACAATGAAAAAGGCCATAAGACCAAATGTTGGACACGCAATTCTGTTTGGTGTAAATAAACTTGATAACGATCACTACAGTACATCTAGTCCGAAATCATATAGTGCAGAACTTGACGTTGCTGATTATGCACTTATTTCAAAATTGAGTGGCTTAAATGTAACGACCTTCTTTGGAGCAAGTGGAACTCGCATCAATTTTTTGAACACACTAAAAAAAACATCGAAATCCCTGAAAGCAGGTGATTTTCTTCTTTTGACATTTTCAGGTTTTGGTGGAGTGATTACAAATTTTGGAAACCCTGATAGTGAACCTCTTAGTCCAACTTGGTGCTTTTACAACGCCCAAGTGTTAATATCGGAAGTCCATCAAGTTCTTTCAGAATTTGAAGCCGGGGTCAATATTTTTGTAATTGCAGATGCATCCAGCACAATGACTGGCTTGCGATTCCAGTCCTTTCAGGAAATACAGTTCAATGATAATCAAAGGTCTTTGCAAGTCGGATTAGCAGAAACTGTGTACCTTCAAAACAAGGATTTTTACGATGGGATCTATTTGGGCTCAAAACAAAACCCTCCTATTAAAGCCAATGTACTTTGGATTTCCGCTTGCCAAATAAACCAGGTAGCTTTTGAGACGATATACAATGGTTACTTGACTGCATCCATAAAGCATGTTTGGAACGGTGCGGCATTTAAAGGGGATTACAAAAAATTTTTCCAGGAGATAATTCTTTCAATGCCTGCATATCAAAGCCCAGCCATAATTGAAATTGGAAACGCTAATTATAATTTCTCTTCTAAGAGACCATTCATCGTGTAGCCCAAAAAATTAATAAAAACCCCCGAAGTCAAGTACCTTTATTATTAAGGTGCAACATCTAAAACAGTCTTACCCTATGACAAATTGTAAAAAAAATGCTGCCATCACTTTGCTCGGCGCTGGTAGTTTACTCGAAAAAAACATTCGCTTTTCTACTGACTTTAAAGAGGTTGAACTTTATGAAATTGTAGGTGGTGCCATTCAGTGTATCAATGATATTAACTCAAATGATTTTCTCGGGATTAATATCGTGAACAATGAACTGTTTTTCACAGCCTCTATCTCAGGTTTAAATACGAACATTTCATTTGAACTGAGCAATAATCCATTAATAAAGATTAAGGATGTTAGTGGTGCATTAGAAATCATTGGAATAGATGACATTAATACTGGTTTTGCTGTCCAGCAAGTTAATGTAAGGTTTGACGGAACAGCCAGTACTATTGAATTTCAGATATAGCGAATATTTTAGTACCCTTGAGTGACTCGTTAACCAAATGAAAGGGGATGCTCATAATTTAGGTTGTGGGCATCCCATTATTGAGTTCCAGTTGGGTGAAATACATGACGAGGAGCATTTCCCTAGCTACTTCCCGGCATCGCTCTTCGTAAGTTTTCATTTCATAGACAGTGCCATCCGAAACTTTTGGGTCAGAATATGGTAAGTGAAAACGAGCCTCAGCGCCAATTACAACAGGGCAACCTTTATCAGCTTCTGAACAGACCGTTATTACTGCAAAATTGCTGCTAGGGTTAACCTCGTGGTCATATTTTTTTGAAAAAATTTGATGGGCTTTTACTCCGGGGCCAATCCTCATTTCATAGACAGGGTTGCTGCCTTCGCTCACCTTAATTAAGTCCAACCCTGAACTTCTCAGTACAGCTATAATATTTGGGTGGACAGCGGTTGCTTCCGTTCCACCTGAAAACGTTGCCGCCTCTAACCCATAATATGTAGCGGCTACCTCCAACCATATTTGCCCAAAATGGCTTCTTCGGGAATTATGGGTGCAAATAACAGTGAGCTTGGCCGATTTACCCTCTTTGGCCTTATTCGCAATGTAAATTACCATGCTTTTGAGCGTTTTTAGTCTTTCCTTTGGAATCAGTTCAAATTCTTGTTCCAAGCCGCTACAGTAATCTTCGAGGTTTTTAAAAAGCACATTACTTTTCATAGTTTAGGTTTAAATTTTCTCGCAAAAATATCCAGTACGCCAATGGGATTAATTCTGCAAAAAAGATTTGCTTGAAAAATTCCCACCTTTGCTTTGAACAGTATTTCTGTTTTTACTTGCCACAAAACTCTTCAATTCTTTGACAATAAAAAATCTGCATAAAAATTCAGAACTCATTCGCACGGAGGCAAAAAGGCTTGGTTTTGATTTTGTCGGTTTTGCAAAGGCAGCCCCATTGGATGAGGAGGCCCGCAGGTTGGAGGCGTGGCTGAACTTAGGCTACCAAGGTAAGATGAGTTACATGGCGAATCATTTCGATTTACGTACAGACCCCACCAAGCTCGTTCCAGGCGCAAAGTCGGTAGTTATGTTGATGCACAATTATTTTCCAAAAGAAAAGCAGCTAGACCCTGATGCTCCAAAATTTGCCAAATATGCTTTCGGCGATGATTATCACCATGTTTTGAAAGGGAAAATGAAGGAGTTGCTAAGTTTTATCCGAGAAAATATTGGCGAAGTGGACGGAAGGTGTTTCGTAGATTCTGCGCCCGTCATGGAACGGGAGTGGGCCAAACTTGCTGGATTAGGCTGGACTGGTAAAAACACCCTGTTGATTCGCCCCGGAGCAGGTTCTTATTTTTTTTTAGCAACCATGATTTTGGATATGCCGCTGGCCACAGCTGACCCAATTCTTGATCACTGTGGCACTTGTCGGCGATGTATTGAGGCTTGTCCGACCGATGCAATTTCTACGAATGGCTATTTATTGGATGCTTCCAAATGCATAAGTTATTTGACGATTGAGCTGCGTGAAGAAATTCCAAAATCATTTGAAGGAAAAATGGCAGGCTGGGCTTTTGGTTGCGATATTTGTCAGGAAGTTTGTCCTTGGAACCGGTTTTCGAAGCCCAACAACGAACCTGCCTTTGAGCCGCACCCAGATTTGCTAACCATGAAAACCAGTGAATGGCAAGAAATCACTGAGGAAGTTTTTCAAAAACTATTTAAAAAGTCGGCAGTAAAAAGGACAAAATATGAAGGGCTGCGGAGAAATTTAAAATTCCTCAAAACTGAATAGCGATTTTCTTAATTTACGCAGGGCCTTATATTAGTATTACCCCAAAAATGATGGATGGAGAGAATCGTTCTATCAAGTTCCATCAGGTCAAATGGTTTAGCAACATAAGCTTTTGCTCCCAATTCATAACATTTAGCTATGTCTTTTTCATTGATGGAGGAGGAGAATATAATGACTACTAAGTTTTTCCATTTTTCTTCTCTTGCAAGGGCAGACAATACCTCATAACCACTGACCCTTGGCATGTTTAGGTCCAACAATACATAGCAAATTTCTTTTTCATTGATTTCATTCAGCAATGAAAGGAATTCTTCGCCATTTTGGCAATGGACTATTTCAATAGGCAATGACTGTTCACGGTAAACGATGCGAGTCAGATCAGCTTCTGCCTTACTGTCTTCCACAAGGATGACTTTATTACAAGAAGTTTTTTCAACTTGGATAGAATTACAAGCCATTTTTTTCAGTGATGTTTAGAAAACACAAAGAAACATTGAAATCTTTGCATTTCATTATTAATGGAGCTGTGTTTAGACCTCCATTTCTAATTATTGTCACGACCTCACAAAACAATTACCCTCTTCAATTCATTTACTCCATTGTTTCTATTTTGTATAAATATCGTTGAAGCCAATTTTCAAACCATCGTTTAAAATATGATTTTACGAACAGCCTTTTTTCTTGCATTTAGTTTGATAGTTTTTTCTTGCAGCCAGCCAGAAAATAAATCAGCTGCCTCGGAAACCCCTGAACAAACAAATGCAGCTAATCCAACTGAAAAAAACTCAACAAAAAAGACGATTGTTTTTTTTGGGAATAGCCTAACTGCAGGCTATGGACTTACCAATGTCAAAGATGGCTACGTTTCCCTTCTTCAGCAACGTATGGATTCTTTGGGTTTGCCTTACCATGCTGTGAATGCAGGCCTGAGTGGTGAAACCTCAGCTGGCGGAAATGAACGAGTGGATTGGGTCATCAAGCAACCAGTAGACATTTTCGTGTTGGAACTGGGCGGCAACGATGCCCTTCGTGGTATTCAACCAGAGGAAACAGTAAAAAACCTTGGTTCGATACTCGATAAAGTGAAGGCAAAATACCCGCAAGCCAAACTCGTTTTGGCAGGAATGCAAGCTCCGCCGAACCTGGGTAAAATGTACGCCGACAAGTTCAAGGCCATGTACCCTGAGCTTGCCCGAGAGCATGGTGCCGAACTTATTCCTTTTTTATTGGAAGGTGTTGGTGGAATACCCGAACTTAACCAAGGCGACCGCATTCACCCCAATGAAAAAGGTCAGTTCATTTTGCGGGAAAACGTCTGGAAAATACTTGAGCCAATTCTGTGATTTTCAGGTCTTTTTGGCAGACTTAAGCTCCTCCTTAAAGTAGCGGTAAGTTTCCACTTGTGATTGCACAGGCTTGCCCTCTGTTGGCCTATAAGAATTTAAGTTGTCTTGGTCTATGATTCTAGCCTTTGTGTTGTCGCTCCATTGCAGTGAAATCACATGCCTAATTTGCTTTTTGATGGCATCGTCGTAAACAGGGAAAACTGCCTCAACACGCCAACTTAGGTTACGGGTCATCAAATCGGCACTTGCCAAATAAATCTCCTCTTGGCCGCAATTGTGGAACATGAGTACCCGTGCATGTTCAAGGTATCTATCTACAATGCTAATGATTTGAATATTGTCACTGACACCTGGAATCCCAGGTACGACTGAGCATATACCCCTGATTATCAATCGGATAGGTACGCCTGCTTGACTAGCTTGGTAGAGTTTCACAATCATCCGCTCATCCTGAATTCCGTTGAGTTTAAGCGCAATCCCGGACGCCTTGCCTGCCCTAGCGTTTTCAATTTCCCGGTCTATCAACTGTTCAATTTTTTCCCGCATTTTAAATTGTCCTACCAATAAGTGCTCGAATTTTTGTGCAGGAGGTATCCCGGTTTCCAGAAAATGAAAAAGCCTGGATACTTCTTCGGATAAACGCTTATCCGTTGTGAAAATGCTGAAGTCGCAGTAAATCTTGGCTGTTTCTTCATGGAAATTCCCTGTACTCAAGTAAGTGTAAGTTTGGGCTCCACCTTCTTCTTGCCGTACCACTTGGGCCATTTTGGAGTGGACTTTTACCCCAGGCAAACTCCACGCAACTTTTACACCCGCAGCACTCAAGCGCTCGCCCCAGTTCAGGTTGGCCTCTTCATCGAACCTAGCTTTTGCTTCAATGAAGACAAAGACTTTTTTACCCTGCTCCACAGCTTCCATCAGGGCGTTCATGATTCGGCTTTGCTTCGCAACTCTGTACTGCGTAATTTTTATCGTAGTCACAAGTGGATCTTGCGCTGCTTTTTCGAAAAAATCAATGACGGATTGGTAGGAGTGGTATGGGAAAGCCAAAAAGTGGTCTTTGCTTCGCAATGCTGCGAAAAAATCGGTCGTTGCCTGAAGTGGTTTAAAACTCAATGGAGGGAGCGGCTTATTTTTTAACTGGGTCAGGCCAAAATCTGGAAATTTGAAAAAGTCAAAATTGTTGTGGTAACGGCCTTCCACCAGCAAGTCCGTTTTCTTGAGTTGAAAAGATTCCACCAAGAAATCAAGCAGCTCTAAAGGCATTTCACGGTCGTAAACGAATCGACTGGGTGGGCCTACGTGGCGTTTGGTCAGGCTGTCCCGGATTTTGGTGAGCAGGTCACCAGAATATTCGTCATCAATGTACAATTCGGCGTCCCTTGTCAACTTAATAGAGTAGGTATCCTGAATGTCATAGCCAGGAAACATGTCACTGACACTATGACGAACAATGTCGTCGAGCATGATGATTTCTCGGCGCCCATTCAAGGAGGGGAGTTGAATGAAACGAGGCAAATGATCGCTCGGCACTTTCACGATGGCGTATTGAGTGCCATGGTCTTCCTTGTCTTCCATGTGTACCATCAGGTAGAGGGAAGCGTTGTTGAGAAATGGACGAATTTTGCCCTTCAACAACAAAACCGGCTGAACAAATGGCAACATGTATTCATCGAAATACTGTTCCACGAATTTGCGCTGCTTCTCTCCCAACTGTAGCCTGCGCTTCAAGAAAATACGGTGTTTCCCCAGCTCCGGCACGATTTGCTTTTCAAAAATCTCACTGAATTCCTGCTGCTGTTCATTGACAATGCTCAGGATTTGCTTCAGGATAGCTTTAGGATTGTAGGCAAAAACTTCCCGTGTTTTTTTGCTCACCCGCATCAAGTTGCGGTGGTTGGCTACCCGCACCCTAAAAAATTCATCAAGGTTAGAGGAATAAATGGCGAGGAATTTCAGCCTTTCCAACAGTGGCACGGTTGGGTCTTTAGCCTCTTGAAGTACGCGGTAGTTGAACGAAAGCCAACTAATGTCACGGTGCAATAATGGGTAGTTTTCGTCTCCCTCAGATGGTATGTCTCTGTCTTCTGCAGTTAGCATGTGCTTGTGAAATCGAAATGTTTGGCGGCGAATTTAACAAGTTTTATCGCTGCCTATATTTATGACAATGATTGAACCGAAAATTAACACCAGTTTAAAATAAAGACATTTGTTGGCCTTCATTTTCATTTCCAATGAATTTTGGTCCACGGCTGGCGACTCCCACCATGCTCTTTGTTTTTTCAAATAATGCTGTTGCCAAATCAGGCGCAAGCAGGTTGTCCGGCTCATGGGTGAAAAAATAACACTCCTCCAAGCCTTTTAAAAACCAAATTTTCAGGCGTTCCACCCAGTCGTCCAATCGGGTGAAATCAGTGGGGTGCAGGTTGTTTCCCACAAATCGGACAAGCACTTTTGGCGTTGTGAGACGCATGTGTGCTACATCCCGCCGACCAGCCACATCCGTGATAACGGTACTAACATCATACTTTTCCAACAACTCGAAAAGCCGCTCCATGTTCATCTCATTCTGAAACCAACTGCCATGCCTAACTTCCACTGCCAGCGGCAAGGTGAATTGTTTCAAAAATTCTTCTAACACTGCCAGTCGTTCCACCCCAAAATAGGGTGGTAACTGAATGAAACAGGGGCCTAATTTGCTACCAAGTCCACTCATAGCTTCACAAAAGCGTTGAATCAATTCGCCGTTCGTGCCGAGGTCAGCCGCATGGCTGATACTTTGCAAAACCTTTGGACAAAACCTAAAATCTGCTGCTGCTTCGTCGTGCCAATGCTGCACTGTGAAAATGTCTGGGATGCGGTAGTGCGTCGTGTTCAATTCGATGGTGTTGAATTGCTGTGAATAGTGCCTTAGGAAGTCAGGAGCTTTGGTACCTTTCGGGTATATTTTCCCTACCCATTCTTTCACGGACCACCCAGTAGCTCCAATGAACAGAGATGGACGATTTAAACTGGAATGTCCATTTGCAAGTACCGAAGCATTGGCAGTGGGGTCTGGTGGCAGGCGGAAATTGACTTGGCTGATGTCTGGCAGTTTGCCGAATTCCATTAACTATTCTTTTTTTCACAAATAACCTAAAACTGTGGACTATTTCAAAACGGGCAAAAATTCCGATAAATTTGCCAATGTTCACGTTTCACAGTAGTTTTTTTACTCAAAACAAGAATCATGAAAGTATTTGCAGCCCTGATTTTCATCCTTTTTTCAGCAAGTTTTTCTTTTGCTCAGCAGAACAAATGGATGAAAGATGAGCAAAATATATTGACCGTCACCATTGATGAGAATGCTACAAAAAAGGAATTACTCGACTTGAAGGAAAAACTTTGGTCTGGGTACCAAATCAAATTTGATTGCCCAAGAATGGATATAAGCAAACGCACTAAAAAACTTAAATATCTCAGCCTCCGTGTAGAAATGCCTACTGGCGAGGTGGGTACAGTTGGCACTTCTTTCGCCGCTCCAGGTCAGGTGATTGGTTTCCATTTTGACCGAAACCCTGAGACTTACGACGAGTTTGGTGTTTGGTCTAAATGATTAGGTGAGGAGTTGAAGGTGCCAGAATTTGAGCAGCCTACCTTTTTTTGCTCTGAAACCTCGACTCTTAAATCTTCTGCCTCGCCGATGTTTACAGCACATACGAAGACTTTTTTGATTGTTTACTTATCTTAACCAGTATTATTACGACGGCAAATGGCAATCACATTTCATGTATCTCCCAAGCATTCTGGTTTTCCACGTCGTCCAAAATGGCGAGGTAATTCATGTAGCGCAGGGGACTTATCTCACCAGATTCGACCGCAATTTTCACAGCGCATTTTGGTTCGTTTTTGTGCAGGCATTGACCGCCGAATTTGCATTCCGCTGATTTTTCAAAAAGCTCCCGAAAATTGTGGGCTACATCCAGGGGTGTTAGGTTATTGAATGCCAACATCTTAATGCCAGGGGTGTCAATGATGCTCCCTCCAAAACTGAGGGGAAACATCTCGGCGAAGGTAGTCGTGTGCTGGCCTTTGCCAGTGTAGTCAGAGATGTCGCCAGTGCGTAAGTCAAGGTTGGGCTCTACGGCATTGACCAGCGTTGACTTTCCGACGCCCGACTGTCCACTTACGAGGGTTGTTTTACCTTTTAAATAATCATGCAAGGCATCGATGCCACCACCTGTTTCCGCTGAAACAAGCAGTACTTCATAGTCAATGCCTTCGTACAGTTCTTTTAAGATTTGGAAAGTTTCCAGAGCATAATCATCGTAGAGGTCGGCTTTGTTGAAAACGATGCAGGTGGGAATATTGTAAGGCTCGGTCATCAGCAAGAAGCGGTCGATGAAGCCTTGTTTTAGATTAGGCTCCACGATGGTGGTGATGAGCATGGCCTGATCCACATTGGCTGCGATGAGGTGCATGTCCCGCTTACGCCTCGGTGACTGGCGGATAACAGCATTGCTACGGGGCATCACTTCCTTGATGACGCCCCTTCCTTCCTCATCGGGGCCTACTTTTACTTCATCACCAACTGCCAAGGGGTTGGTGGTTTTCAAATCTTCGAGACGCAGCTTGCCAATGATTCGGCATTCTTGTATTTCGCCTGATTCCATTAGCACTTGGTACCAACTACCAGTGGATTTTATAACGGTTCCTTTCTTCAAATGAAAATTGATTTTAAAAGCGGTATTTTGGAATAGGCAAAGGTAACTGTCTTTTGGGCTTGTAAGTTCCGAGCGGATTTATTTTGAGGCACAAAGATTTGATACGCCAGACTTAAACAAAAAAATACCTACCGCGTTATTTCAGAGACATCCAGCCTGCCTATCTTGGCGGCATATTTGCCAGCCAGTGAGCCATTTTCAAGAAACGAATCACCGACTGGTTTCACATAAAAACATAACAAATCATGGCATTTCAACTTCCAGACCTCCCCTACGCTTTTGACGCATTAGAGCCTTATGTAGATGCGCGCACCATGGAAATCCATCATGACAAGCATCATGCGGCTTATACCAATAATCTTAACGCAGCCATTGCAGGTACGGCACTCGAAAGCCAGTCCATTGAGCAGATATTAGCGAATGTCAGCCAGCACTCAGCAGCCATTCGCAACAATGGTGGCGGCTATTACAATCACAATCTTTTTTGGGAGGTGATGTCGCCTAATGGTGGTGGTGAGCCTTCTTCGCAAATGAATATCTCTAAGGCAATTGACCGTGACTTTGGCTCTTTCGATGAGTTCAAAAAGCAGTTTTCAGCAGCCGCAGCTACTCGCTTTGGTTCAGGCTGGGCTTGGCTTTGCACGGATGGCGACGACAAACTGTTCATTACATCCACGCCTAACCAAGATAACCCACTGATGGACATTGCCGACAAGAAAGGTACACCTGTACTTGGTCTTGATGTTTGGGAGCATGCATACTACCTTAACTATCAGAACCGTCGTCCAGACTATGTTTCAGCATTTTTCAATGTCATCAACTGGCAAGAGGTGACTCGCAGATACAATGAGGCCAACGTAGGTGCTATGAAAGTGTAATATCGATTTGGATTTTCTAGCCAAAAGATAAGCCCGGCAGGATGTACTCCTACCGGGCTTTATTTTTTAATTTATAAAGAAAGGTAAGCGAATTAAATCGCCTACCTCTTCAACTTACTTATGAAATTAATACAAGTTACCACCTAAAACTTCTTACATTCCACTGTCGAAAATTACCGTACCATCAGCGGCAAAAAGGATTACCACATGGTTCGACAGCCTGACAATATAATTGCCATTGTTCTTCAAACAGCCACGCTCTAAAATAGCATCTGCATAATTCGTTGAGATATAATCTTGAGCAGCTTGTGGGAGGTCAGTCAGTGATATGGGGGTATTGCAATGATTTTGGTGCGGGCCATCGGCAGGCTGCCCATCGCATTCTTTAATGAAGGTGCCATCAGCAGTGAAAAGTAATACAGTGCTGCTCGAAAGCTCTACGCCAAATTTCCCACTTGGTTTAACCACAACAACTGTAATTGTTTCACCTGCATAATTGCTGGAAATATAGTCAGCAATCACCTGTGGTAAATCTGCAGTGGCAATGGTGTCACCCGCTGCGCAACCGCCATCGGTGCCGTGCGGGCCATCGCCATTACCATGAGGTCCATCGCCGTGTGGGTCATGATGACCAGGTCCGCCACCGTTACCAGGTCCATCACCGTGACCGTCACCGTCGCCATCAAAATCACCGCAAAGCGAAAAGAAGTCGCCAGTACCGTTGAAAAGCAGGATATTGCCATCTGAAAGTTCAACGGCATAGCCTGCTCTGTCGCCATGCTGCTTGTAAACCACCGTTACGATGTCTGTACCAGCGTAATTGGCAGCAATGTAGTCGACCGCTGCTTGAGGCAGCTCGCTAACGTCAACCGTGTCACCGTGCATGCACCTGAACACACCGCCGCCGCCGCCAAGACCTGTACCCATGCAGCCGCCGTTTTCACGGAAGTAGAGGTTTTGGCCATCCTCCAATTCCACCTCGTACCCCATACTTGTGACGTGCCAAGCAGCATCGATTTCGATTGGTGTAAACGAAAGTGCCACATATTCCCGTACGCTCGTGGGTAGTTGAGCCACTGTCACCGCTTGTTTGTTGCTGGAATTCGCAATACTCGTCATGAGTTGTGTGGAATCAGTGATGCTGCTAGTTGTAGCGTCTTTTTTGCAAGCAAAAGCTAGCGCAATGATGCTCATTGTGAGCACCCCGTAAATAAGATTTTTCATGTTAGAAAAATAATTTTTGGTTAGAAAATCAGAAGTGAAAATGCAGGCTGGAAATCATTTGTCACCAACCTTTTCGAGTTAAATTCTATTCAATAATGAGTGCTTTAAATGGAGACTACAAGTGTGCAGTTTTTATATTTATGTAGGTTGAAATTTAATTCAATTGGTTGCACCGATTTTTGTTTTTTTCAAAAATTATACATCACACCTGCATTGATGCCAGCCGAAAATTCGGAAGACTGAATATTCGGGTTGTTATGGCGGCTTGTAACAGAACCAATAACCGTGGGTTCCAACCGAAGACTCAGCGCTTTTGTAAGGCTATACTCCAAGCCAACCCCCACCAAATAGTCTAACGTGATTGTTTGGAGGTTGGTAGGCGAACCGGATTGTTCATCCCGTCTTGAAAAATCGAATTTATCGTTGAGGGAACGGATAGGCCCCACACTGAAATCATTTTCTTTCAAAAAATTGAACAATACTCCGCCTTTCACTAATGCCTTCAGCCTAGCATTTCCAAGGCTGTAGCTCGCATAGATTGGGGTACTGATGTATGTAAAATGTTGTTTGATAGAGATTTCACCATCTATTTTTTCATTGTCGGGTATATCCATCGCCGACAATGTTGATTCAGCCCTTACATCCATTTCAACCGTACCGGCAGCCGTGTTCAAGTTGTATTGAAACTCATGTTCGTGGTCGTGGTGCGGGCCGCCATTGGGCCGTCTATCCTTGAAATCAAATTCAAATTTGTGAGAGGTCTGGTAGTCCACACTACGGTAGTTCACCCCTGAACCAATGCTCAATCGAGGTGTCAATTTTGTTTCAATAGCAAGGCCAGCCATCCAAGCTTTGTCAGATTTTTCTTCTTTTAACTCAAATGATTTTTGTTCCTCCATTTGCCCGGGCATCTGTTTTGGTTCCCGTACAGTGTCAACTTTGCTGGTGGTGGCCAAAGGCATTACACTAAGTCCAATTGAAAAACGGGATGTACTTAATTTTTTTGTAGGGATGATAGGGCCCACCAAGGTGGGCAGGTTCGCTTTGGGTTGTTCAAGCGGGCTGAGGTTTCTTAGCCAAACCCGTTGTAAATCAGCATTCTCAAAAGATATTTTATCCACAGATTCAGGTGCCAGTTTGGTGGAGTTTTCCAAATTGAGAGTACTATTTTTATCATCATTCACCAGATCGGAGGTGTTGGACTTTTTTCCCGTTTGCTCAGGTTGAGATTTTTTTTGTGAGTCATTTCTCAGTGCATTGTTGGGATTGTTGCCATCCATTGATGCTTTTTCAGAATTTGCGACTGGTATATTTTTAAGTGTAGAATTAGGTGAATTATTAATTGACTTATCAGTTTTTTTATCAAAAACATTTACGGGATCATTAGTTGGGGCAGGATTGGCAACACCCAAATCCGCAGTTCCATTCGTTGGTTCGGTACTTTGTCTGTCAGTATATTTACCTTCCTCCAATTCCTTGAGGCCTTCCACACTTTGCTCCAGTTTTTTACTCAACTGGTTGATTTTATTCGAAAAATACAAGTGCTGACCAACCAGTAGGCCAATCACTACGGCCGCAGCAGCAGCTACAGCCCACCAACCCATGATAGGGGTGAGTTTGGGTGGTATGGCAACAGGTGGTTCAAGGCTCCCCGCAATTTTTGACCACATATCGCCCGGTGGCGCTTCGCTGTGGTCTTGGAGACTTTTCCGCAGAAACTCTTCCAAGCGGTCGTTAGGTAATTTATCTTCCATTTTATTCTTCGTTGGTCAATTGGCCATTGGTTACTAACTATTGGGCAGTTCCCCAATGTCAAACAACTAATGGCCAATAACTTTTATCAAGCCAGATTTTTTTCCAAAAGGTTTTTCAAAAATGCTTTTGCCCGGTTGAGTTGCGATTTGGAAGTGCCCACCGAAATGCCCAGTTCGTCGGCAATCTGTTGATGGGAGTATTCTTCCAAAACGTAGAGGTTGAGCACGGTGCGAAAGCCAGTCGGCATTTTCTGCATCAATTTGATGAGTGCAGCTCCTTTTTCGTTTTCTTCGAAAACCGAATCGTCTGCATCGCTGATTTTATAGGCTACATTTTCCAGTTCTGAAAACTGTAGGCCACCTTTCTGTTTCCGCAAGTTTTGGAGCGCCACGTTCACAATGACCCGCCGCATCCAACCTTCGAAACTTCCTTCTCCCCTAAACTGGTGAAGGTCACGAAACACTTTCACGAAACCTTCTTGCAAGGAATCCTCTGCATCGGTACGGCTGTTCGCATACCGCAAGCAAACGGCAAACATCTTGCCCTTGAAGTGTTCGTACAGTTGTTGCTGCGCAATACGCTCCCCGTTTTTACAACGTTCCAGTATATTTTGCTGAAGGTCAGTCATCCAGAGTTTTTCCCCTTGTTAATTCTAATACATCGTAGGTGGTTTCCACAAAAAATTGGTTGCACGAATGGGCGTCAAATTTATTTTTAAAAATTCCAAATTGATCAAACCAGAGTACAAATCATGCCTATTGGGCAACCCCGCCTTCCCGTTCGTCGAATTTCAAATTACACCTAATGCCTCATTCCAGCTGATTTTAATTGATTCGCAACCATTCAATTTTATTAAATCACTCATTAAACTGCAAATGAACGTCCTGATTATTGATGAAGACAGCAATGCCGCCGAAAGGCTTACCGTACTTTTGAAAGAAATCGACAAAAAAATCGAGGTCATAGGCCAATTGGAGAGCGTGGGGTCTTCGCTCCGTTGGCTGAACGAGTTTCCGATGCCCGATCTGATTTTCATGGGTATTCAGTTGAGCGATGGTTCTGGGTTTGAAATTTTTGAGCAAATAGATGTTCAAACTCCAGTTGTTTTTATGGCTGCAACCAGTGAGTTTGCACTTCAGGCTATCAAAGTTAATGCGCTTGACTACCTGCTGAAACCTTTGAAAAAGGCAGAAGTGGAGGTGGCAGTTGATAAATTCCATAACTTGAAACCCTCAGTTGGAAGCACTTCAACTTATAAGCAAGTCGAGCGCCCAAATCCTCGTTTCCTCATTCGTTTTGGCCAAAACTTTCGGCTTGTCGAGCTTCGAGTTGCAGCATTTATTTACACCGAGGATAAAATGACTTTCATCGTAACCAAGGAAGGACGTCGTTATCCAGTACAATATTCTCTCGAAAAACTGGAAGAAATGGCGGACTCTAACACTTTTTTCCGCATCAATCGTCAGTTCATCGTCAATATTGAGAGCATCCGGGAAATGTACGCACATACCAAATCAAGGGTGAAGCTGGTGTTGGAACCATCCCCGTCAAAAGAGACTGTCGTCAGCTCAGTGCGTTCCCCACAGTTCAAGCGATGGCTGCTAGGTGCGGAGGCAGTTTGATATTGAATTATGTGCATTTTAGGGAAATGGGATACATTCGCAAATTCCTTTTGGTAGGAAAAAGCGTTCTAGATGGCATTAAAAAATTCCAATTTCTCCATTTTCATTTTTCGAATTTGTGCTGCAATACTGCTCGTGGTCACGATGGCCTTTCCTCGCTACACCCGACCTGGCACTGAGGCCACCTTGGCTTGGGATGTGAGCGGATACTATCTTTATTTGCCTGCTACTTTTATTTACCATGACTTGAAGCAGGTCAAATTCTTGCCAACAATCATAGGAAAATACCAGCCAAGCTTTACCCCAGACCAAGTAATTCCTGCTGAAAACGGTAACCAAGTGATGAAATATTCATCAGGGATGGCCGTGCTTTACCTGCCATTTTTTGCTATTGGCCATGGCCTAGCAAAGCTGACCAATTACCCTGCTGATGGCTTCAGTTTACCTTACCAAGCAGCCGTCCACCTCGGCGGCGTATTCATGGCCATTTTGGGGCTTTGGTTCCTTCGGAAAACACTACTACACTACTTTCCCGACCGCATTGTAGGCTGGGTGCTCTTACTGATTTCGCTGGGCACCAATTTTTTCAACTACGCTACTTTCGACGCCGCCAACGCACACGGCTGGCTCTTCATGCTGCTGGCATTGCTGACATACCTAACTATCCGATGGTACGAAAGGCCAAAATTGCGGATTACCATCGGTATTGGTGCATGTATTGGACTGGCTGCCCTAGTTCGGCCGACCGAGATTTTGTTCGCAATTGTTCCATTGCTTTGGGGCATCGGAAGTCTTTCCGAATTTCAACAGCGGCTCAATTTTTTCAAAAAAAACTACCTGCAACTTTTCGTTGCGGCTTCTGTGACTGCGGCCATTGGCTTCATTCAGCTAGCTTATTGGAAATATGTGAGTGGCCATTGGTTCGTGTACAGCTACGGTGAACAGGGATTTAGCTTTTTGGAGCCTAATTTTTCAAATGTTTTTTTCAGCTATAAAAAAGGTTGGCTAGTTTACACCCCCTTGATGCTGTTTGCGCTTTTGGGATTCTTACCATTAAATCTCAAGAGGGAAAGCAATTATGAAACTTCAGAATCAGGACTTTCCACCGAAATTAAGGGCAAGAGGTTATCTACTTCAACTTCCAATATTAAATTTTCAATCCTGTTGTTTTTCCTGCTGAACACATGGGTCGTTTGTGCATGGGACATCTGGTGGTATGGCGGTGCTTTCGGCCAACGTGCGATGATTCAATCCTATCCGTTACTGGCATTTCCACTAGCGGCATTTTTGGTTTTCGTCGGAAAAAAAACATGGCGGCAATGGATGTTTGGGCCGTTGCTGGCTGGTTGTGTTGTATTGAATCTTTTTCAAACTTACCAAGCACACTGGGGGCCTTGGGATCCGGAGGCAATGAACAGGGCGTTTTATTGGCGCATTTTTGCGAAGACTAAAAACGACCCCTATGACCGACTGCTTTTAGATACTAAAGATGGTTTTTGGGGTAAAAAACAAAATGTACAGCGCTTATTTTTCACCGATTTTGAAGCAGCAACTGATTCCGTTGGATTGAGCAGGCAGCATGTTCGAAGTGGAAATTGGGCCGCAGCAGCAAGTCCCACGGTAGAATACTCTCATACGCTCGTCGTGCCTCGTCCAGCAGACATGAAGCCTGGAGGCTGGCTGCATATCGGGGGGTGGTTTTTTGGAGAGGCCGTTGACGATGAGACCTGGTCAATGCCACAACTCGTAGTGCGTTTTGAACTCGCTGGACAACCTGTGAGGGAGCGGGCATTACGACCATTTCGGGTATTGCAGCCAAACCATTGGACGGAGTTGAGCATGGATATCCGAGCGCCTCACAAGGATTTTGACAGCATCAAAATCTTCGTTTGGAATGCAGGTAGCAAGGCAGGAATGTGGTTGGATGATTTGAGGGTGGAAACATTTGAGGATTAAAATCAACGAAATGAAGATAAATTTTGAATATAATGGCTTGGGCTATTCTGCTAGTCTCAATCATCCCCTCGATATCTCCACTCCGCTGCGTGCTGGCCTCGAAAACCCCAATGCCTACTGGGCGCCGCCTGTCGAATTCATCCCGGATGTGATTGGAGATTTTGTTTGTTCAACGGCGGCTGGAAGCCCCGTCAATTCCATGAACCTCCGCATCAACCCACACGGCAACGGAACGCATACGGAGTGCGTTGGGCATATTTCACAGGAAAAATTCACCATCAACAACTGCCTGCAGCGCTTTCATTTTTTGGCAAAACTGGCGACCGTTTACCCCACCAAAATGCCCGACGGCGACCGGGTGGTGCTTCGCCATCAGTTGAAGGAACTGCTGCTGCCGGGGGAAGCGGAAGCATTTATCCTACGAACTTTGCCCAACGATGACAGCAAATTAACTCGAACCTACTCCGGCAGCAATCCACCCTACCTCCACCATGAAGCCGTGGAATGGCTGGTGGAATGTGGCGTCCAGCATCTGCTACTCGACCTGCCCAGCGTGGACCGGGAAGAGGATGGCGGCAAACTGCTTGCTCACCGGGCATTTTGGCAGTATGGCCATTTAGCCGACCAAATCCGGAACAATTGCACCATCACTGAGTTGATCTATGTGGAAAATGAAATCCAAGACGGCGTATATTTGTTGAACCTGCAAATCGCTAGTTTGGAATCGGACGCCAGCCCTTCGAAACCGGTGATTTATGCTTTAAACATTGGACATTAGTCATTTGTCATTCGATTTAAGGCAAAAACTGAATGACAAATGTCTAATGACAAATGTCAAGCAATTAAAAATGCTGCCGCAATCAACATATCATTCCAAGGAGTATCGGGACTTTCGGGCCATCGAACCGGGAGATTGGCGGGGCGTTATCCGTTTTTATGAAAAAAATGAGACGGCCATCCGGGGACTAGATTTTGAGGAATATTTTGAGTTGTTGTTGGCTTACACGGATGCGCTTTTTGAAATCGGCGCTTGGCAAAAACACCTTTTGATGGCCGATGTGGTGGTGGAGACCAGCGTGATGGAAAACCTGCCGGAATTCAATGGTAGGGAGGTTTTTCGGCATACGCTTTTCCGCAAGGCTGCTTCCCATTTCAACCTATTGGAGCTTAATCAAACCGAGCATGTATTGCGGGAGTTGCTGCGAATTGCCCCACAAGATTCCGATAGCGCCGCCTTCCTCCAAAAATGCCTTCGCACGATGCGACCTTGGCTAGTTCGCCAGACCAGGGCAATGGCGATTGTGCTGTTTTTCGTGGCGGCTTTTGGCGTATTGTTGGAAATCTTGGTCATCCGTAATTTCTATGAGTCATGGACGATGACCGTGCGGGCGGCGTGGTGGGGTGTGCTGGGCGTTGGTTTGGTAGTTTTGGTTTCTGGGGAAGTTTTCCATAGGTGGCGTTGCCAGCGGGAGGTGGAGCAGTTTGTAAACAAGATTAAGGAGCGACGAAAGAGTTAATTTTTTGGATACTTGGGATATCATGATTTCTTATTATAAGAAATCATTCATTAAAATTTGGCATTTTAATTCGCACGTAATCATATCATGAATGAAAAACAAGAACTTGCTCAAGGGTTTCTAATTTCAATCTTGGATTATTTGAAAAAGGAAGGTAAAACAGAAGGCTTTGCCTATGTGTGGTTGGAGGAAATAATTGAAATTGCTTTCCTTAATGACTTTAAAGATATAATGGAACAAGCATTAAGCATTAGAAACACAAAAACTAGATTGGATAATCGTTTGTCAGGTGCCATTACGAATATTAAACCAACATCAATACCTATAATTTTTGATTTGCCGAACGATAAGATTGAATTAGAAAAAAAGTATTCCTACGAAAATGTTGTTAACTTTTTGAAAGTTTGTAAGCTATCAGAAGATTCCGCACTATATGTTACGTCTCCAAAAGAAGTTAAATCAGCTTTGGAAATAGCAAAAGATGATTTTGAATTAGAAGCAATTGCATGTTCTCTATGTGTTAATGGACACTTTAGCGCTGCTCAAAGTATCATTGAAAACGAACTTTCAACGTTTGAATACAGAATTGAAACCGTGAAAATGGTGATGTGCATTGAATTATTTAGAAAATCTGACATTGACCATGCTAAAGTCTTGCTAAACAGTATTCATTCTAGCAAAGATAGTATCTGGAGCAAATTACAATTTGCTCGTGGAATATTGGGTTATCAACCTTGGGGAGGTTACCCATTTTCTGACTATTAATATTTTATTTTGCAAATCATTACACAAGAGCTATAGTGTTTAAAGAACTATAGCTCTTGTGTATGCTTTTCACTTCTTCAACGTACTCAAGAACTCCACCAAATCCCTTAACTCCCTTTTCTTCAACGCCTCGCCCATCGGTGGCATCCCCGAAGGCAGGTTTTCCCGCTTTTCAATCCTCGAAACGGGGACTTTCAGAGGCTCTGCATTATTGGTTTTCAGCACCAATTCCTCCGCATTTTCGGCGGTCAGCATCCCAAAAACTTCGGTACCATCCTTGAGATTCAGCACGACATTACCATAGCCGGGCGAGATCCGAGCGCTGGGGTCCACCATCGCTTCGAGTATTTGCTCCCGAGTAAGGGTGTTCCCAATATTGGCGAGGTCGGGGCCAACCGTGCTTCCATTCCCATCAATAGCGTGGCAGCGGACGCATTGTGCCGTGGAATTCCAGTAAAATATGCCACGACCATAGTCTTTGTTGCCGCCGTACAAGGCCGTTTCATAATCACCTAGTTTAGAACTTTCCGCCTTCAAAGCCGCCATCTGCGCCATCAACTCCTGGGAGCCAGAGGAATCAATTGCTTCTCCCAATTCCAGGCTCAGGCTCGGCGGCAGTTTTTTATCTTTAAATTGGGCAAATAAATCGGTGAGCACAGGCTGGATTTTATCGTCAGCCAATTTGCCCATCGTCACCAATAACTGCTGCTGTTCCTTGATGCTTCCTTTGGTGAAAATGATTTGAACCAGTTCCGGTAGCCGGTCTTTCGACACCGTTTCATCGCTCAAGAGGCCAATAGCCTTTGTGCGTACATTTTCATCGGCATCGGACATGCCGTCTTTAATCAAGGCTTCTATTTTACTATACTTTAAATCCTTTAATGCTGGCAATATGGCCATTTTAACATCACTGTTTTTTGTGGTAGAATATATGATGGCCAATTTGTCGTTTGCATCCGTGATATTTAAATTGACCAACATATCCGCTACCGCAATCAATGTGGCAGGGTTTCTTTCGGTTAAATAATTGGCAATATAGGATTTAACCTTGTTCTGAACTTTAGAAGGGTCACGTTCCACCTTGCCACGGTAGCGGCCATCCACCCGGTCGGTTTCTGAGGGGTTGGCCCAAGTGCCTAGTGCCGCCAATGCCTCCGTTTTGATGGCATCAGTGAGGTCGGTTCTTTTTGAAAACTCAAATAACAAGTCCAATTCCTTGTCGCCGCCAAGCCGCTGAGCAGCTCCAATGGCACGGCGCAAAAGTGGTTCACTGGTGAATCGTTTCTCCGCCAAACAGCCCGCCAATGCTGGCATTGCAGCCTGAATAGACAGGTCATCATTGATGGCACGGGCAGCTTCTGTGGCGATGTATTCGTCTTTGTCCTGTAGGAAAAGCTGCACGTTAGGATTTTGCAATCTTCGCAAAATGACTACCGCTGCCGTGCGCAACGCCTTGCTTGGGTCATTGCTGAGGGCGATGATGAGTTCGGCATTTCCAATTCTTGTCAACGCCAAAATAGCTGCATGGCGTAGGTACAAATCAGCGTCATTATTTTCTCTTAATAAATCAAGCAATGGCTGAACCGCTGCCAAATGTTTAATTTGACCCAATACTTCTGCCGTATAAAATTTAAGCCGTGGATTATTGGATTTAAGCATGGGCATAATTTCATTGCCAATACTATTTATTTCTGCATCGCCCAGCATTTTCAAGGCTTGCACGATGATTTCCTCATCTTTATCTTTTAATAATGGAATTAATTCAGTGGAGAAATTTTTATCCGCCCTCGTTAATTGCCCCATGCCCCATATAGCATGGATACGCTCCATTTGATTATCAGTTTGGGCAATAGCATCCTTCAGTGCATCCACACCTGCTTTGCCCCGCTTTGCCAATTCAAATTGTGCCTTGAGACGTATACGCTGGTCGGAATATCCCATCAATTCCGCCAATTTTTCAGGCATGGCGGCGGTATAATCCAATTGCATGAGCCGTTGTGTTTCCTTGCGTTCGGCTTCCAAATCGTTTTTATCACTCGTCACATCCAGCTTCCAGACACGGCCTTCCTCCTTGGGGTCCCAGCCATTTATCCAATCGGCCACATATAGCGCACCATCTGGGCCGAATTGAATACCAGTGGGCAATATGCCGCTCAATACATCTTTTTCCCCATCCAATTCAAATGAAGCGCCTTTTGGTTTTAAGCCAAATGACCAGATATGCGAACCAGTGGTCGTTCCCACAAATTCTACGAGGAAAAACTTCTTCACCCAATCCTTACCCAGCGCTGTGCCGGGATTATATACCATGCCAGTCGGGCCATTATGGTAATTCATAATCGGGGGGATAATATATGCCGCCTGCCCTTCCCAATGAGGCACAAATAGCTTTTCGTCCATCCATACATTATATCCATTGTTTTTAGGGTCGGTATATTTACCATATTGCCAATTGGAGCGCCAACCTGCGTCGGAGCCTTCCACAATATGCACAAGGCGCTCGCTTTCGCCTTCGTGGTCACCATCATTATCAGAGGTGATGATATTTCCATAATCGTCAAAAACGAATTCATAGGTATTGCGGACTCCCGTTGCGAAGATTTCAAAATCGCTGCCATCGGGATTGGAGCGGCAGATGATACCTGAGTTGGGGTTTTCGATTTTCTGGCCATTTACCGTGGTGATGCTGGCGCCAATATCGCCAATCCCCCAGTAAATACGGCCATCCGGGCCTTCCCGTACCCCCGACATACCGTGCCCACCAAAGCCGATATGCACCTGAAATCCGGTGGCGATGGACGTTTTTTTATCCCACATCCCATCGCCATTGATATCCTCAAATCGCCAGAGGTCGGGCGCAATGGCCACGAAGGCATCGTGGTCACGCACCAAAAGCCCCTCTGCCACATCGGTCACTTCCGTATTGAAATCGTGGACTACCCGTGTGGAGACATCAGCCAAACCATCGCCATCGGTATCCTCCAAGCGCCAGATGTCGTCTTTTTCCACGGTCAAATCACGCCAGTCGTGGCTGTCATCGTTGTTCAAGTCCTTGAGGTATTCGTTTTGCTTGCTTTTTTCTGGGGCAAATTCAGTGTGGAGGAAGTTCTTCCTGTCCTTCACCGTTTGGAAGGAAATGGACTGCGTCATCCAGTCCCGGTGCCCCCGGATGTCAAACTCGGAATTCAACTGACGGTTGGAGTTGGTCAGATAGACCCTACCATGGTTGTCAATGGCCATGCAGGTGGGGTCGTTGGCCAAGGAGTCGGATGCCCAGAGGCTGATTTGCAGGCCATCCGCCAGTTTGGCGGTCACTTGCCCCTCGATTTCCTTGGCTTTTTTCGCAGCGGTGGCTGCATCCAAACGGACAGAAATTGGGGTGTCTTCTTGTTTGGGTTCGGACTTGCAGGAAGCGAAGAAAAGCAGTCCGACTACTGCCCAAATCGTTGTTTTTCTCAAAGTTGTGATGAGTGCCATGTATTGCTCAAGTTGGTGAATGAATTTTGGGTAAATGTAGTGGAAACTGGGAAGTTTGCAAGGATTGATGGAGAGCTTGGGTTATTCCATAGTATAGAAGTATTTTTATGGCATGAAAAGCAAACTAAAAAAATACGAAAAGTTATTGCTTGAACTGCTCAATGAGCATAAAACCGGATACCAAGAATATGTCTGGGGAAACTTGGAAGATATCCTGCTCGTGGACAAAGAACACGGCCATTTCCAACTACTCACCCAAGGCTGGCAGAAAGGCCGCCACATCAACGACATACTCATGCACTTCCATCTAAAACCCGATGGGAAAATCTGGGTGGAAACCAATAACACAGAAGTGCAAGTGGCCAAGGAACTGGAGAAGAAAGGAGTGCCTAAAACGGATATTGTATTAGGTTTTCATCCTGAATCGGTACGGCACTTGACGGATTATGCGGTGGGGTGAAGCGTCAATGCTGAAGAGGCTAAGCTTTTAACGGCTTTGTTGGAGAGGATGGGGGTGAGGTTTGCAGGTGGGGTAATTGATTGCACTTTCGTCATATTATTTAGGCAAGAGTTGAAAAAACAATTGAACTTTAAAAATAATGGGGACATTTCATAAAGCATTTGTGTCAGGAGAAAATATAGAGACCGTTAAATTGACTATCGGCAAATACTATAATATTATTAATGAAGAAATTGATGATTCAGAACAAGAATGGAGGTTTGGGGATAGAGGGAGCGACACTATAGTTCTGTCATCTGAATTCAACTATAATTGGGTTGCCATAACCTTTTACACAAGCACTTTTTATTTTCATGATGAGTTATTGAGGCGTATATCTAGAGATTTAGAAACTGAAATATTGTTAGGCTTTTACCAGTCTACATCTGGAGAAGGTAGGTTAGCAAGATTTGTTAATGGGAGTTTGGAGCTATCTATAAATCAAAGTTATGTCAAACTTAGAGATGAAGAAATGCACATATTAATGCATAATTGGGGAGTAACTGCTGAATTAAAAACTGAGTTTTCAATACCTGAATTTAAAGAGAGATTTGTTGAAATTGATAGGGATACAATTTACAAATTTTACAAAAAATTTGGATTGGAATGGGATGGATTAAACAGAGATGTGGAAGAATACCATCATTTAGAGATAAAATATTGAAGTCAAGTTTCTTCACAACCGCCCCAACCCCTCCCTAGCCCCCACACTCCCCGGATTCACCACCAGCGCATGTTCCAATAGGCGCTTCGCTTCCTTCTTTTCCCCTTGCAAAATCAATAAGGCCGCCTTGTTCACCAGTGCCTGCTCATAATCAGGGTCAAGGGCGAGGGCTTGGTCGTACAGCTTTTCGGCTTCGGGTAGATTGCCAGTCAGTACGTTGGCATAGCCGAGGTTTAGCAAGGCGATGGGTCGTTCGGGGTTCAGTTTGAGTATATTTTCGAATATCTTTTTGGCTTCCCCAATGCGCTTCATGGCTAGGAGTGCCACGCCTTTTTTCTCCAAAAAATCCAAGTGTAGCGGGTAGGCTTGCAATGCGGCTTCATAATAGGAAAGCGCTTTTTCGGGGTCGCCGGTTTTAAGATAGGCTTCGCCGATGCGGTAGTTCAACCAGCCGTTTGTTTGGTCATTAGTCATTGGCTTGGCGTCATTGGTCATTGATTTGGTGGCGGCAATGATACCTTGCCAATCTTCTTTTAGGAACAGCAAATGAATTTTGACGGGGAGCAGTTTAGATGTTGCTGCCTGTGATTTTGAAAGGTAATATGCTGCGCTGTCCAGCATGACGGGCGACTGGATGTATTTGTCGTGGGTGGCGAGGTAGCCCCTTGCCATGTCGAGCGGTGAGGGGTTCTGTGTGGTCATGTTCTGGATGCCGAGGAACGCCTTTTTTTGCGAAGCAGCCACTTCTGATTTTGCCGAAGGAAGACCAATGCGATGGTCGGTGATGCGCACGTGTGGGATGTCTTTGCTGCCGGATTTGGGCATGTGGCATTTGGCGCAATTGTCTGAATTTGAGGCTCTTATCGCAGGAGATTCCGTGCAGGCGGTGGAAGCGTGGCATTTCAGACAAGCGTTGTTATACTGGCTGGCTGGGGTGACTTCCACACTGCGATGGGGCTGGTGACAGGTGATACAACTGAGGTCTTTGGAGTTTTTGAAGCACTCGCTCAAGCGCAGCCGATCGGCCTGTGAAGCCATGATAAAATGCTCGTCGGAGTCGGTGAAGCGGGGCAGATAGACGTTCAGCACCTCGCTCAGTTTCATGCCCGGCTTGAAATCGAAGAAGGATTTGCCCTCGTTCAGCACGGCGACGCCTTGCAGGTGGCAGCGTTGGCAGAGGTCCATCTGAAGGTCACGGGGCAGGCGGCGGGGGTTCACGATGGAGTAGTCAGCCTGCTGGGAGGTATCCACTTTGATGCCCCTGACCTTTTCCTCCACGTGCAGTTTGCCGGGGCCGTGGCAGCGCTCACATTCGATGCCAGAAGGCATTTTCGAGAAGCGGTTCATGGAGCCGGGCACCTGTTCGGGGTAGTTGTTGTGGCAGGTGATGCACTCCTCGGTGAGCCAGCGCCCGAAGCGGCTGTTGTTTTCCTTGAAACCGGGGGCCAAGTCCCAGCGGCCCTCTTGTGAATACCAAGTGACGGGGGCCTGATAGGCATAGCCATTGATGTCGAGGATATGCGAGTTGGTATGCTGCCCGCTGCCGACGATATAGCTGATTTTTTCGAGGCGGTGATGGATGGTATCGCCCTTGGCATCGAGGCGGTATTCGAGGACGTACATGCTGGAGTCCTTGAAAAAGGGGTGGTAGTAAAAATTGCGGAGCGAATCAAAAACCACCGCATGTGGCCCATATTTGGCGGCGGTTTTTTGTAGTGTCGCATGGTCAAATGAGCGGCCCATTCCCGTGTGGATGAAGGTATCGTGGACGTTTTTATGGCAGGAAGCGCAGGTGGCCATGCCCACGTAGGCGACGCTGTCCCGAACGTTTCGGAAGGGAGAATCGGCAGTAGTAGTCCACGTTTTTTTACAAAAAGAAAAGAGCCAAGTAATCAGCAAGGCGAAGAAAAGAAGGGGTATTTTTTTTGTGGATAGCATCGTGCAAAAATAATTGTTTATTGTTCAAGGATATAGACATAATGGGCTTTATAAACTTTCAGAAACAAAGCTCGAAATCTGATTTTTTGAAAGGAGATCTAGCAACATGTTATTAGTGAGCTGCAACTGACAATTAAATCTTAGGTTTGCTTTCGCAATGTGCGGAACGAAAAAATAATTCATGAAAATTAGCAAAATTGGATGCTTAATGCTGCTTGCCTTCATACAAACAGCTTGTCAACATGACTCATCGCCCAAAAACACAACTGTGGCAGCGCCCACTTCCGCTGCCGACAACACTAGCCCTGACGAGCATGGATGTAGTCGCAAAGATGGTTTTCAATGGTCGGTTATCAGGAATGAGTGTATCTCAACTTTTGAAGTTGGTATCCACCTGCAACCTGTAGATTCGTTCATGGAAAAGCATTTGTTTGCTTTTGTGGTTTTCACATCTGAGGAAGATGATTCACAAGCGGAGTTGTTTATTCCAAAGCAAGAGAAATCCATTGTTCTGACAAAAATAGGGGAGGACAAGGGAAGCACATGGAAGCAGGACAATATGACACTGAAACTGTCGGATGGTAAATATAGCTTGATAGATGGGGAAACAGTGCTTTATGCAGGTGAGGCTGCTAGCCATTGATAAGTAAAGCTAGCACTTGCAAGATTAACTATCAGGCAACTCCCATCATTTTTTTCTTGTAGCTGCTTGGTGTCACCCCTTCCACTTTCTTAAACACTTTTGTGAAATAGTTTAGGTTGTTGAAGCCTGCGCTAAATGAAGCGTCCGTTACGCTCTTGAATGGTTGGGCCAGCACCTGTTTTGCACGTTGGATGCGCTCCCGATTGATAAAGTCAGTTGGCGTTATGCCAAAATGGATTTTAAATTGACGAAAGAAATTGGGCTTGCTCATGTTGGCCTTTCGGCAAAGCTGGTCCAACGAAATATCTTCGTGTAAATGCCCCCGAACATATGTTATTGCAGCTGTCAATCGATGGTCTAGGTTGGGGTTTTCGCAGCCAGAAAGCAGCATGTTCCGTGCCTCAGTTTGTAATACCCTTACAATCAATTCCTTTAATGCAAGGTTGGTCAGCACGTTGCGGGCACGGCTGCCATCCGTAAAAAGCGTGACCATGCGGTGAACCGAGTCGTTGATAGCCAAGTCGTGCAGCAGGTAAAAATTGTTGCCTGGCATTTTCCAATCCCCCGTTTCAGGCAGGCGAGCGTATTTCTCATTGAGCAAGTTCAGGGTTTCTTTTACTACATCAGGAGAGAAAGCAAGGGCAAGGCATCGGGTCGGGTTGTTCACAGTCGCCTCCGGGAAGTCGATTCGCATGGTTTCACCTGGTGGTAACAGTAGAGATTCATGTGGCACGAAGGGCATCGGTAGTTGTCCGTTGAAGTGCATTACTTTCTTGCCGGAAATCATGCTCACAAACACCGGGTAATCAAAAGTTAGGTCAACTCGCTCTGCAATTTCAAAGGTTTCGTAAATGTTCAGTTCTGCTTCGTCAGTGGTATAGGCGGTGCGATTTTCTACGAGCGTTTCCACTTTGTTGTATTGATGGAGACTTTGGATATGGGTATTCGTGCGCTGCATTTAGAAAATGATACTATCGTGCTATTGTATGATAATTTGGTTCAAGCGTCCTTCTAGGCAAATATAGTTCTTTGCACTATTCATTCAACCAATAATTACTAAATTCTAAAAAAATGGTATACACGAAACCGGAATTTAAATCACAGTACGAGAATTTCATAGGCGGCAAATGGGTGCCACCTGTAAAAGGACAATATTTTGAAAATCCATCCCCAGTGGATGGAAAAACTTTCACAATGGTGCCTCGCTCGACTAAAGAGGACATTGAGTTGGCCTTAGACGCAGCGCATGAGGCTGCCAAGACTTGGAACAAGGCTTCCGTAGCCACCCGCTCCAACATGCTGTTGAAAATTGCAGATATCATGGAGCAAAACCTTGAAAAGCTAGCCGTGGTAGAGACTTGGGAAAATGGCAAAGCCGTTCGGGAAACACTTGCTGCCGACCTGCCCTTGGCAATCGACCACTTCCGTTACTTTGCGGGGTGCATCCGTGCCGATGAAGGAACGATGTCTGAACTTGATTCGAATACCGTTTCCATGCAAGTGAAAGAACCACTTGGCGTTGTCGGACAAATCATCCCTTGGAACTTCCCTATTTTGATGGCTACTTGGAAACTTGCCCCTGCCCTTGCCGCTGGCAATTGCGTGGTGCTGAAGCCCGCCGAGCAAACGCCAACTTCCATCCTTGTGCTGATGGAATTGATTCAAGAGGTAGTGCCAGCCGGTGTATTGAACATCGTGAACGGATTTGGTATCGAAGCAGGAAAGCCGTTGGCCAGCAATCCAAGGATCGCCAAAATTGCCTTTACGGGCGAGACAACCACTGGCCGCCTCATCATGCAGTATGCTTCCGAAAATATCATTCCCGTCACGTTGGAATTAGGTGGAAAATCCCCCAACATCTTCTTCGAAAGTGTGATGGATGCCGACGACGAATTCCTTGACAAAGCGGTGGAAGGAGCGGTAATGTTTGCCCTCAACCAAGGAGAGGTTTGCACCTGCCCAAGTCGGATGCTGGTGCAGGAAAGCATTTATGATAAATTCATGGAAAAAGTAGTGCAGCGTGTGAAAGCCATAAAAATGGGTAATCCCTTAGACAGCAGCGTGATGATGGGTGCTCAGGCCAGCAACGACCAGTACGAGAAAATCCTCAGCTACCTTTCGTTGGGTAAGCAGGAAGGTGCTGAGGTTCTCGTTGGTGGTGATGCTTCCGACCTCAGTAAAGATGGTGGATATTATATCCAGCCCACTGTTTTCAAGGGACACAACAAAATGCGGATTTTCCAAGAGGAAATATTTGGCCCTGTGGTTGCTGTCACCACTTTCAAGGACGAGGCGGAAGCACTTGAACTTGCCAATGATACACTGTATGGCCTCGGTTCTGGCGTTTGGACCCGGGATATGCACCAGGCTTTTCAAGTGTCCAGAGGAATTCAGGCAGGTAGGGTTTGGGTAAATTGCTACCATCTTTATCCTGCCCATGCATCCTTCGGAGGCTACAAAAAATCCGGCATCGGACGGGAGACACACAAAATGATGCTGGATCATTATCAGCAGACTAAAAATATGCTGATATCGTATGACAAGAAGCCAATGGGTTTTTTCTAATTACATGATTGCTGTATTGTTTGATTGATGAATTGTTTTGGTGAACAATATATCGTTGATTAATAGCTATTCAGCAATTGAACAATACAGCAATAAAAAATAAAAATGGACAATAGTAAGGTCTTAGTCTCTGATGCAGCCGCACAAGTTATTCGGGATTTAAAAGCAGAACATGGTGATTTAATGTTTCACCAAAGCGGTGGATGTTGCGATGGCTCTGCACCGATGTGCTTCACAAAAGGGGAGTTTCGATTAAGTGAAAACGACGTATACATGGGGGATATAGAAGGCTGCCCATTTTATATGTCAGCGTTCCAATATGAATATTGGCAACATACTCAGTTGATCATAGATGTGACAAAAGGACGTGGTGCCAGTTTCTCGTTGGAAATACCACTAGGCCTACGTTTCTTCACCCGTTCCCGTGTTTTTCAGGACAACAAATGGGTGGAAATATAATTTGGTATAAGGCAGAAGTATTTTAAAGGCAGCTTGAAATCAAAATCAAGCTGCCTTTTTTATTTAAACGTCATTAATTCCTGTCTTAAGAACTGGGAAGCTTCATCGATTGGAAGCGGGCCTGTACCCACATTTATCTCCAATAAATCTGCCGAACCTGGGAAAATTGGCTTAAATAGTAGTTCTTTCTTCAAGGAATAAAAATGGGCATCCAACCATTCGTGTAATTCGTACAGGCGTCTGGCCCATTCCAATTCACCCCTATTTTCAACATTCAAGGGCAAGAGTACTAAGCTCAATCGTTGCTTGGCGGGTACCCTAGCGAGGTAAAACTGGTATGCATTTCCGGCGAGGTGGACAGTTGTCATGGCAACAAGTTTTGATTTCAAGAACATGATTTTAAAGGAAAAAATCCCGCCAATCCTGAAAAACTGACCGAAAGCGCAAAACTTTCTTAAGTTATGCCTAAAATTCTTAGGTAAATATTTTGATGCCTAAAATTCTTAGGTAATTTTGCCACATGGCATCACCAGAACTTTTAAGAGGAACATTGGTCACGATTCTTCTCAACCTATTGGCGGAGAACGGTCGAATGTATGGCTACGAAATGGTCCAGTCCGTTCGGGAGCGCTCCAACGGAGCATTCGAGCTGACGGAAGGGGCAATTTACCCAGCACTCCACAAGCTGGAAGCGGATGGGTTGGTACTTACTGAAAGAGTAGTGGTGGGTAAAAGGGAGCGTAAATATTACTCCCTAACGCCCAGCGGCTCCGAAGCTTCTGTAAACAAAGTGAGTGAATTCAAGGAATACGTGCAGGCGATGGCACTTTTGCTCAACCCAATAAACCTAGCGAAATGAGGCAACTGAATGAACTGGAAATCGGTCAAATCGAGCAAACCCTGCGTAAAAATGGGGTAGGTGACCGCACTGTCCGGGCAGAGTTGCTCGACCACGTTTGTTGTCAAGTAGAATCTAAATTAGCTGAAGGATTAAACTTCCAAGGAGCGCTGACTGCCAGTCTCCAAACTTTTCAAGTAGATGAAATGAAAGAAATCCAGGCAAGCAGCCTGGCAGTTTTTCACAAAAAATATTCTGTCATGAAGAAATTATCCTTCGCTGCATTGATTACCATGCTCCTTATTTGCTCTGCTTATTGGCTCAAGGACGAGAAGCCCGCTGCTAGTCAGCCAGTTTTAAAAGTACAAGATGCACTGGTTTCCCTGTTCGAGCCACCGTCACGTTCGCCCTTGGAAGGAGATGCTGAAATCACCAGTGGTTTTGGGATGCGGGTACATCCTATCCAAAAAATCAAGAAACAGCACAACGGCATCGATTTCAAGGCAGCAACTGGCACCCCTGTTTTGGCTACTTCAGCAGGCAAGGTGGTAAAAGCAGCCTTCGACAAGAACTATGGCAATTACGTTGTCATCAAACATGATGAACATTACCAGTCCTTGTATGCCCAGCTCAGCACAATGGTCGTAAAAGTGGGAGATTCTGTGGCAAAAGGGGAAAAAATTGGGGAGGTAGGTAGTTCTGGTTTATCCACAGCGCCACACCTGCATTACGAAGTGATAAAAGACGGGGAATACGAAAACCCTGCGACTTATCTGCATCCCTGATTATTACATTTGTTAGAGGTTGTATTAAACCTGGTAATGCGTGTTTTTCAAGAAATTATTTCATCTATTTGCAAGGGCGACTCGGGTTGGGTTGCCTTTTTTTTATTCACACCTCAATGCCCATCTGCCGCATCAGCAGGGTTGCATTGAAACTTTTGCTCACTCCTGGTTTAATAGAATAGTCAAAAAATAGCTTGCCATCCCGGATTTCCACTTCCATGCACAGGTTTTCCACCGAGCCATTTGACTCGGCTTCCATGCGGCCCAGTTCCAAATCATGTGTGGCAATGATGCCGCCGCCACGCAACCGGATTAGCTGCTGAATCAATGCTGCTGAACCAGTATGCCTGTCCACGGAGTTAGTGCCTTTCAGTATCTCGTCAAGTAAAAAGAAGACGGGAAGCCCTTGCTCTTCTGCGTTTTTTACCGCTTCGATAATGACTTTCAAGCGTTTCAGTTCCGCATAAAACGAGGAGGTGCTTTCCGATAAATCATCCTGGGTACGCATACTGGTGTACACCTGCATCGGCGAGAGCGAAAAATTGCTTGCACAAACTGGAGCTCCTGCTTGCGCAAGCACTACGTTCAATCCTACAGTGCGTAGGAAGGTACTTTTTCCTGCCATATTTGAACCAGTCACTAGCTTGATGTGTCCCCGAACGGGCATTGAAAAATCGTTCGTGCGCCGTTTGGCAGGGTGAATAAGTGGATGCCCAAGTGCTGTTGAAGCTAGAGTGTTCTTTTCGTTGAAACTCGGCAGCACCCAATCAGGGTTGTTGTGCCAAACGGCGGCTAGGCTGCACAGGGCTTCCATTTCCCGAAGAGAATCGAACCAGCCCGCTAGTTTGGTACGGTTGGCAGCCCGCCATTTTTCGAGTTTTAAAACATAGCGCAAGTCCCAAAGCGAACCGATATTGAGGAAAATTGCGAAAAAATTAAAGCGCATATTCAGTTGCCGGATAATGTACGACAACCGTTCTACCTGTGAAGAGGCGGATTGTTTGTTTTCAAGCAGTTTGCTTCGCAACGAACTGGTCAGGCTTGCTTCAAAATCCTGATTTTCAACCTGTTCCATCAATTTTCCATAAGCCGCCAACGACGCCTCGGCATAAGCTGTCCTTAAGTGGATGCGGCTCACTTGCTCAGTCGTTTTTTTCAAAATGATGAAAATTGGCGTGAGCAGCACCACGAAAATCGGCCAAGGAACGAGCGTTGCCCAGGCCACACAGCAAATCAAAAACCACCAAGCGCCCAGTTGGGTAGCCAGTGTCAGTCGGCGATTGCCAAGCACGAGGTCAGGATCATTGAGCCAAGTCCGTAGCAGGTCAAGGTGCTTAGGGTCATCAGCAGTTTCAAGGCCGTGGGCTTGGAAGTTTTGCCGCCAATCAAGCATGGGCCGTAACTCGGTGATGGCATTTTGTCGCTCCGCAACCTCAACTACGGCAGCGGGTTCCAGCAGGAATTGCGCCAGCCGCTCTTGGCCGATGGCCGTTGTTGCCCGGCAGGTGGCCTGAAACATGGAATGCGGGCCGAACAGGTCGAGGTCAAGTGCGTTCGGGTGGTCGGATTTGAGGAAACGGGCACCATTTGGAAATTTATCAAAACGATATTCGAGTGCTTCCAATTCTGTGGCATTGATGATTGCCAAACGCTCCGCATGCTCGGCTGCAATTTGAATACCCCGATGCCATTTCATCAGTCGGTAAAAACCGCCAAAAAAGGTAAGCAAGGCCAAAACACCTACCAACCAATGTTGCGTGAACAGCAGAGCGACGACTCCTGCCCCCACTAAAAATACGGCCAATCGCACCCAAGAGAAGCGGTCATATTTGCTGCGCAATTCAGTGGCTTCAGCTTGAAATCGCATGCCCCTTTCAGCATATTCAGCCTTGGTTTTTTCGTAAATTGTCATTCTCAAAATCGTCAGTTAAAGTCCGTTTTCCAATTCTTCCCAGTATTCCACTGCCCGTCGGGTATGCGGGATGCAGATGGATCCCCCCACTAAATTTGCGATGGAAAATACTTCGAACACCTCATCACGGGTAATTCCTAGTTGGTGGCAAGTGCCAAGATGGTAGCGGATACAATCGTCGCAGCGCAGCACCATGGATGACACAAGGCCCAGTAGTTCCTTGGTTTTTACATCTAGCGCCCCTGCTTCATAAGTGGTTTTGTCGAGTGCAAAAAAGCGGTTTAGTGCCTTGTTGTTTTGGGCAAAAATCTTCTCGTTCATTTTGGCCCGGTAGTCGTTGAATTCTTTGACAAGTGACATAATCAAGATTTTGTGTTATTGGCAAATTGGAAGGCGAAGTTATACAACAAGGAATGAAAAAGCCGCTTGGAAAATGAATCCAAGCGGCTTTCAATTAGGTCAGATTATCAGTTAGAATCTTAATGTCAAATTTTTACCACCCTAATCGCCCTGCCAATTTTGCCATCTACTTGCAATCGGAGGAAAAAGACGCCATTGCCGTTGATTTTCTCACCAATGGAAACCTTGCCTGAATTACCCGTTAGAGCAACTTCATCCAATTGCTCCCCGAGTACGTTGAAAATCAGCAAATTAGCGGCAGCTGCGTTGGCTGGCAGCTCGTAAGATACCATCAAATGCTGGCTGAATGGGTTTGGGGACGCAAGTAGGCTGTAACCAGTTCCATCTAAGAAAGTCGTACCCGAAACATCCACATTGACGGTTTGAGTGAAAACTGTGAAACCACATTCGTTGGTTGCTTCCAAGGTCACTTCGTAAGCTCCGTTGGCAGCGTAAGTATGGGTTGGGTTGGCGTCGGTGCTCGTTCCGCCATCACCAAATGTCCAAGAATAGCTCGCTGCACCCACAGAATTGTTGGTGAAAGTCGCATCAAATTCGTTTACTCCAAAACTGAATAGTGCTGTGGGTTCGGAGCCCACGGTAATGCCTTGGTTCAGCGTGGATGTGTTGCTTCCAGCTGCGTTGGCCACGGTCAATTGCACACTGTAAGTGCCCGCTGTGTTGTAAACAATCGTTGGATTTGGGTCAGTGGAACTGGCTGGTGTGCCGCCGGGGAAATTCCAATTGTAAGTATCCGGTGCGCCGACAGGGGAACTAGTGAAATTGACGGTGAATGGTGCGCAACCGTTGCTACCACTCTGAGTAAAAGTGGCAGTTGGAGGGATTACCAAGATGCTGACAGTGCCCGTGAAAACGTCTGTCCCACAGTTGTTCGTCACGGTTAAGGTGACAGGGAAGTCGCCAATTGACGAATAAATATGACTTGGGTTGGCGGCAGTGCTTGAGTTTCCATCACCAAAATCCCAAGTATAGGAAGTCGCACCGACAGAAGTGTTTGAAAAATCAACCACATTGGCAGTCGTAGCTTTTGTAAAACCAGCCGTTGGTGCTTGACCTACGGTGATCAGATTGGGTCTTTCGATGGTATAAACAGATGCAGTCTGTGTGGTTACCGTCAGAGTCACATTGAAAGTGCCAGGTGTGCTGTAGATAACAGTTGGGTTTTGCTCCGTGGAAGTGGAAGGTGTTCCGCCTTCAAAAGTCCAATTCCATAGAAATGTCGTATCGGAGGAATCCATGAATTGCACCGTGAGCGGCAGGCAGCCATTGGTAATATCCGCACTGAAAATCGGGTAAGGGGAAGTGTCTTCCACTTTGAACCCATCCACAGCAGCTTCCACGAGATGGCCTGGGTTGATGTCGCTGGCGACAAAACTAACCTGCATGTTATTGGTAATGGGTATTAGGTCTAGCAAGTCGAACTCCGACTCAGGCCGCCACACACTGCCCGATTGGGTAATAGTTTCTAAGGTCACTACCTCGGTTCCATTACTGATGCTTATCACAAAATTGTCGTTCGGAGCGCCTGAACCACCTGAGTTGAAAAACCAAGTGCTGTATTTTAACACTGGTTTGTTGTATGTGGTAAGGTCCATGACAGGTGAGGTCAGCGTGACAGACCCATTGTCGATGTCGAAATCACCTGCTCCGCCACCGCCATTACCGGTCACATAGCATTGGTCGCCAAAGTCATTGGGCAAGTCAAAGTCTGGGTTTGATTCATTGCCATTGTATTCGGTGCCTACAGGTTCACCCAATTCCCAAGCGCCAGTGGTAGCGGTTGCTGATGTTGTCCAGTTGAAATCCAGCGCAAAATCATCATAGTAGCCTTTCACCAGTTCTACAACTGGAGGGATGGTGCCTGAACCCACTGTCACGTCGATTTCTGAGGTAATATAACCCCAAGCACCAGCGTACAATGAGTAGTCACCTCCAAACACTCCTGGGAAATTGAAATTGCCGCTAGCATCAGATACTGCGGTATATTGGGTTTGGTCATTTTTCAAAACCACTTGTGTCCCACCAACTGGAGTTCCATCGCTCACTTTTACAGTTTGTCCTGAAAAAGTATAAGATGAAAGTGGCGTCAATTGCACATTGAGGGTGGTCAAAACGCCATTTTCAAGTGTAGCATTCACGGTCTTTGATTGGTAACCATTGGCAGTGAAAGTTACATCGAAAACACCTGGAATTGCTTGCCCCGTTTTGTAAACGCCATCAATGCCGGAGGTAGCAGTGTTGGCTTGGGTACTAGCAATGTGGGCGTTGGCACCCTGTACCGGCAAGCCTGTGACGGCATCCGTTACCTTGCCTTCCAGCCAGCAGGCACGGACATAGTTTGCTCCGCAAACAAAAAGGCCGTTGCCAATATCAGTCAAAAGCACGATGCCAGAAGGTAAGAACGGGTAAGCTCCCCAAGCGCCGCTGAAGCCACCATTGCCGCCGAGGAAGGAGTCCCAGTTGCCCACTTCGATCACGTTTTCAGGGCGTGAGGCGTCGGCAATGATGCCGCCATCGGTGTAGTAAGATATGATGAGCCAATCGTTCCAAACATGTACGTTGTGGGGAATGACATTGGCACCCAAAGTGGCAATTGGCCGGAATTGGTCAAGCTCTTGGATATTGCTAAGGTCTGAAATATCATAAACGGCGATAGGTGCGTTCGCTTTTTCATCCGTGGTGAAAACAACGTCTCCAGCATCGTTCAACCAAGCGTTGTGGGTGAAGTTGTAAGGCGTTTGCTGTTCTCCTAAAAGCGTGATGTTCATCTTATCAGACACATCGTAAATGGCCAACCTACCTGCGTAAATCTCGGAGGCATACATTTTATTGTCACGCACGTAAACGTCGTGCGCATAATTGGCAGGTCCTGCCGCAACGAAGATTGGTGTACCAGGTGTTGTGTGGACGTCCACTATCAACATGCCACCGCTGTTCACGTTGGCACCAGCGATGTAGGCATAACCAAATTCGTCAATGTAAATATTGTGGGCAGTATTGTAAGTGCCAAGGCCTGGCAAGCTAGGTGTCCAGTTGGTAGCCGTGATATTGTTTGGGGCGTCAGTTAGGTCAATGACCATGAGGCCGTTGGCAGATTCATTGATGACGTAGGCATAATTTCCCCAAGTTTTGATGTCTCGCCAAGTAGAATTTGCGCCGGGCAAAAACTTAACCTCAACAGCATTGCTTGGGTCGGCAACACTCACTACCGAAACTCCTGTGACCGTACCAACAAGAGCATATTCGGTGCCATCATCTGGATCCACCCAACCCCAAACATCATTGAGGTCTTGGGTGTAATCAACTTGGTCAAGTAGGGTCATGTTCAGTTGGCAAAACACTTTGCCAAACGTGCCAATAAACAACAATGCGAGTAGGAGTTTTTTCATAACAGGATGCTTTGTTTTTACGTAAAATGAAGGATTGGAATAGAAAGCAGGTGATTTTAAAGGTGGGCAAAGTTAATTTTTTTCAACTGCCTACAGATTTATGAGCGCCTCAAAAGCAAGATTGGCAAGCGGGTGACAAAATCACCGACGCTTGCCAATCTATTGATTTTATTTTATCAAAAACCTTTACCAAACAGACTTAAATCCCCCAATGTACACTCACCACAACGTTCCGGCCAGGTGCATTGATTCCGCTGGCGAAGGTACGGTAGTTCAGGTCTGCGATGTTTTCTACCCCAATTTGAAGGCGCAGCATTTTGGTCAATTGCCGACCCGCATACAGGTTCCAGGTTTGCCATGCTGGTGTGCCATCGGGTGTTGCGTACTGCTCGTTGTCCTCGCCAGAGGGGGAGTAGTCTGCGAGCTTTTTCATGCCGTTGAATAGGAAATTCGCTTGCGCAAAAAACTTAGTCGTCTCGTACAACAGGCTCGTGTTGCCGAATAGCGGTGGTATGTGGTCAAGCGGCACTTTATTCGTAAGGTCACGTCCTTCGGTGTAAGTGATGTTGCCACGGAGAGTCAGTCCATGCGCTATCTGGAATTTGCCACTTGCTGTAATGCCCCAAACCTTGGCTTTGCCAACGTTCACGTTCGCCAAAGTACGGAACCGAGACCCCATAAAATCAACGCTGTCTTGCCCGTTCACCGCATAGGGTCTTGGTACAATGGCATCTGTCAGCGAACTGAAATAAGCGTTGATGTTGAGGAACCCTAGTGTCCCAATGTTTTGTGTCAGGCCAATTTCACGGTAAAAAACCTGCTCAGGCCGGAGGTCAGGGTTGGCCACTATCAGGTCGCCACCATTGGTCTCGAAGGTTCTTCCCAAGTCATCAATATTCGGGTTGCGGAAGCCGGTTGAAAGCATGGCATTCAAGCGAAGTCCACCGGGTAAATTGCCCACCACACCCAAGTGAAGATTTTGAGATTGGGTGTGTTGGCGCACATGGGCCATGTCGCTGTCAAAAAAGCGAGGATCGAATTTGGCATCAATCGTTACTGAACTGAAACGCAGCCCATCGGAAAGTATCAATTTCCTGTCCAGCAATTCCCAACGGTGCGAAAAGTATAGGCCAGCAGTAGAGTAGGTGCCGTCTGGGTAACGGCTGACGATGTCCACTTTTTGACCTGATTCTAGATTATCGGAATGGGCTTCGCTCTCCAATACATTTTGTGTCACCTCAGCACCGTACCTGATTTCATGTCCCCCCACTTGTTTGTAAAGGTCAAGGTTGCCAGAGTAGATAGTCAGGCTTTCGTTGTAATTGTTGCGAAGGATTTTGTTCAGACCCCGGTCGTGTCGGCTTTCATCAATTAACTGCACTGCAGGCGTAAAACGAACATTGTCAGCCCACCATTTTTTGCTTTCTTTTTTCAATTGATAACTCAAAAACTGTCTAGTCTGTGGGCCGTAGTACCATTCCGCATATTTTGGTTGTCCATTTGATAGGGTGGTGAGGCGGTCGTACCGAGGCAAGTCTGTACTGGTCGAGAGCTGGAAGTTGAGGAGATGTTCTGTGCCATCCCCCGGCGCATAAAGTATTTTTTGTAAGACATCCAACTGCTTGTAGCCACTACCTCGCTGCACATTCGGGTCATCATTTATCAGGACTTGGTCTTGGCCGTTTATCCTTTTCACGTACAGATTCCGGTCGCCAAAATTTGGGTAATCCATCATGTCTTTTCCACCGCTTCGCAAATCCCCGAAATCGCTGGCCGTCACAGAGGTCAACGATGCCCATTTTTTGTTTCCAAGATTCACGGAGGCACTTGCTGTCTTGCCTTCGTTGGCAGAGGAATAGCGGACGAACCCGTTTGTTTTTCCTTTGAAATTTACGCTATCGCCAAGCATCGGTTTTTTGGTGAAAAAACTGATAACCCCACCGATGGCATCTGTACCGTAAATCACGGAACCCGCACCTTGCAGCACTTCGATTCGCTCCATGGAATTAGGGTCGGTGGTGATGCTGTTTTGCAAGTGCCCAGCCCGGTAGATTGCGTTGTTCATTCGCACTCCATCCACCACGAGCAGAACCCGGTTTGCTTCAAAACCCCGAATTACTGGGCTTCCGCCACCTTGTTGCGATTTTTGAACAAAAACTGCTCCGCTGTTGGCCAGTGCGTCCGCCGTTGTCAGTGGGCTAATCTTGTTGATTTGTGGTTGTAAAATAAGGTCAATCTGGTGTGGAATGTCACTCTTCCGTTCGATGACTTTGTTGCCAGAAATGACAACCTCTTCCAAATTTACAGTCTTCAAACTGTCCTGTGCCGTTGATAAAAATGCGAGGCAAATTGCTCCAGCGAGCAAAGGGAGGTGAAGTTTCTTCATAGCGCTGTTTAAAATTTTGAGTCGGTAGCTGCCTTAGTGGTTTCCCTCCAAAAAGGCAAAAAAATAGTGTTTTACAGCGTAAATAACGACCAAAAGTACCTAAGCGCTGGCGGCTGGCCTAATCTAGCTTTTTATTTTTTCTTCATCTATGGGAAGAATTTTGGTATGACAATTTTGCATAATTTTTAAATGCAAATACCATTTCCTCAGCGCTCTTCTACGATTTATACCGCCTTAATCACATCATATTGTGTCAACATATGCAGACTTCCAGCCCTATCCTGCACTACCACCGCCTGTATTTCCTTGGTTAAATATTTGCCCAATTGCCGGAACGGCATGTCGTCTTCCACGATAGGGAATGGCCTGCCCATGACGCTCGTTACAGGTTTTTCAGCATGAAGTAGTGGGTTGTCAAGCAGGTATTTGAGCACCTCAGTTTCCGTAACGCCACCGACCATCTTGCCATCCTGCATTACGGGAAGTTGGGAAATGTCATTTTCCTTCATCAAATTGAAAGCATGGCGTACATTGTCCTTTGGGCCAACACTGAAGAAAGACTTGCTGTTTTTTTGCGCCAATAAGTCCTTGATTTTCAGCTCCGTATCAAGGAAGCCACGCTCCCGCATCCAGTCGTCGTTGTAAAGTTTTCCGATGTAACGGCTGCCGTGATCGTGGAAAATGACCACCACCACATCGTCTTCCTTCAGCCTGTCTTTCATTTGCAACAAGCCAGCAATGGCACTTCCGGCGGAGTAACCGAGCAGGATGCCTTCCTCCTTCGCCAAGCGGCGGGCCATCACAGCACCGTCCTTATCCGTCACTTTTTCAAAATGGTCAATGACCGAAAAATCGTAGTTCTCCGGGATGATGTCCTCACCGATGCCCTCCGTGATGTAGGAGTAGATTTCCTTTTCGTCAATCTTGCCCGTTTCTTTGTAGGCTTTCAGCGTAGAACCGTAAGTATCGATGCCCCAAATTTGAATATTCGGATTTTTCTCCTTCAAATACCGACCAACGCCTGTAATCGTACCGCCCGTGCCTGCGCCCACCACGATATGCGTCACCTTGCCCTCCGTTTGTTCCCAAATCTCTGGGCCTGTGGTTTCGAAATGTGCCTGCCGATTGGCGAGATTGTCGTATTGGTTGAACCAAAAACTGTTTGGGATTTCCTTGCTCAAGCGCTCCGCCACGGAATAGTAGCTGCGTGGGTCACTAGCTTCTACATTGGTTGGGCATACGATCACCTCTGCCCCCATCGCCCGCAACAGGTCGAATTTTTCCTTGGACTGTTTATCGCTGGTGGTAAAAATGCAACGGTAGCCCTTTACACAGGCGGCGATGGCGAGGCCCATGCCGGTGTTGCCGCTGGTACACTCGATGAAAGTGCCGCCGGGCTTGATTTTACCTTCGGCTTCGGCCACTTCGACCATTTTCACAGCCATCCGGTCTTTGATGCTGTGGCCGGGATTGAAGGTTTCGATTTTACCCAAAATAAGACCCGGCACGTCGGCCACGACCTTGTTCAGTTTCACGAGTGGCGTGTTGCCGATGGTTTCCAGAATATTTTGATAGTACATGGTAGGAATTGAGAATTGAAAATTGAAAATTGAAAATTGGGGTGATGACCAATTTCAATTTTGGCGGCAAAGTTAAACGGGTTGGTTGCTGGAACGGTATTTTGAAGGAATTTGATTCAAAAAAGACCTTGTGGTAAGCTAATTATCAACTATCGATTTTTAATTATCACTTGAATTTCAGCTTTTAAAATTCAATAAAAACTCTTTCACCAATAAGTCAAAGCGGAGACCATCTTGCTCATCAAACTGGACCTCCAAAGGCAGAACCATCAGTGGCAGCTTTTTTTCGATGATCTGCTCCCGCAGCAGCTCGAAGCGCATCGCATCTTTTTCGGTGGTCAGGATGATTTTTTTGCTGCCCGGCAAATTAGCGAACTGCTTTTCAATGTCCATCAAATCACTTTCATCAAAATAATGGTGGTCTTCGTAATCCTTCGTTCGGACGGTGCCGACCTTAGTTTCCAACCAATCACGCAGGTAATCGGAATTTGCGATGGCACTGACCGAGAGCACCGACATATCTCCCTGTAAATCAATGACATAGTTTGGGTTAAAGATATAGTAAGGACGCAAATATTTGTATTTGCTAAAGAAAACTTTCTGATGAGGGAAGGGCTTGATTTCTGCTAAAAGTTTTGCCCGTTCGTCGTCGTGGAGGTCGTCAGGGCATTTCGTGACGATGATAATGTCCGCCCGGCGGTAGGAGCTTTTCCATTCACGAAGGCGGCCACTGGGCAGCAGCCAGTCTTTTGTAAATGGGCGCCCAAACTCTGTCAGCAAAATGTTCAGTCCCGGAGAAACGCCCCGATGCTGGAAGGCGTCGTCCAGCAAAACGACTTGGGTTTCAGGTGCTTGGCTGATGAGTTCAGGGATGCCTAGTGCCCGGTTTTCATTCACCGTAGCGAACACATCTGGATATTTCCGCTTGAACATTAGTGGCTCGTCGCCCACTTGGTCGGCTTTGCTCCAATACTGCACGATTTGGTGTCCCTGCGTTTTTCGACGATAACCCCGGCTAAGGGTTGCCACATTCAGATAGGGCCTGAGCAGCCTGATGAGGTGCTCAATATGGGGTGTTTTGCCTGCTCCTCCAACGGTCAAATTTCCGACGGAAATAACGGGTAGGTCAAATTTCACACTGATCAAAATCTTCTGACGGTACAAAAAATCACGGATGCTGACGCCAAGGCCGTAGAGCAGCGAGAAGGGGAGTAGTAGAATACGTATGAGTGGGTCTTGAATCAATTGAAAATTGAGAATTGAAAATTGATATTGGGCAAAAGTATTATTTGCGGAAAATCTAAACGCCTAAACTGTTCAATCGTTTCAAACACGTTCAAGATCGTACCTTCGCCGCTAATGAATCGCTACCTAAAGCCACAGTGCAAGAACTTAAAATTTTTGCTTCGCAAAATCCTTTTTTGCCTAGTGGTAATGGCGTTTTTCTCAACCCTATTTGCCCAAAGTAATGAACCCGTTCTCCCAAATGCCCCCTCCCACAATCAATCTTTTGATTTTGCAATCATCCGCCACATTTACGTCGAGGGAAACCATCGCACTAAGTCCGACATCATTCTACGTGAGTTGGATTTTGGGACGAACGACACGATTTCACTAGCAACGCTTACAGATAGGCTGGCGCAAAATGAGTTGAAAGTGCTTAACACAGGGCTTTTTACCACTGCCAAATTCAGCTTCAAAGAGTGGGTAGGTGCTACCAACGAGGTGGGTTTGCTCATATCGGTGCAAGAAGGCTGGTATGTTTTCCCGTTCCCGATACTCGAAATGGCTGACCGGAATTTCAACGTTTGGTGGGACACCTACAACCACTCGCTGCGCCGCCTGAACTATGGCATCCGGTTTTACCACACCAACCTGACTGGGCGAAAAGACCAGTTGAAGGCAGTTTTCCAGCAAGGTTTTACCAAAAAATACGAACTGATTTACACGCTGCCCTACGTCAACAAAAACAAGACACTTGGGGTGAATATCAACTTCCTGCATACCCGGGAGAAGGAAATTGGCTACACGACATTGGGTGACGAGCTTATTTTTTCCAGCGACAGTGACCGCCCACTGCTGCGCAGATTCCGGCTTGGGGCTGGTGCCTTGTACCGCCGTCGCCTCAATCTCACACATCATTTCAACCTGACTTTTCATGAAAATTTCATTGATGAATCGGTTCGAACCGAACTGAACCCTGATTTTTTCTTGGGCGAGAAAACGCAGCGCTACCTTGATGCCTCCTATCGATTGGTGCTCGACAAGCGGGACATTCGCCCGTACCCGATGCATGGTTTTTTATTGGATGCCAGCTTGGAGCGGGAGGGACTGCTTGTTCACGAAGGTCGAGATGCACTCAATGCCCTAGCCGCCTTTCAGCAGTTTTTTTCCTTCGGAAAAAAATGGAGTGCGGGTTTTGTGGTGAAAGGAAAATTGGGGTTGCTCCGCAACAAGCAACCGTACTACGGCAGTCAGGCACTAGGCTATGAACCTGATTTTATCCGGGGCTACGAATACTATGTGACGGACGGACTGGATTATGGCTACAACAAGTCTTTGGTGCGATACCAGTTGTTCAATCGGGAAATCAACCTCGGGCAATACATGCGTTTGGAGTCGTTCCGGGTGATGCCAATTAAGCTTTTTCTGGTTTTGCACAACGAGTTGGGCTATGCCAATAACCCTTTTTACAAGGAAGGCAACCCACTTGCCAATGACCTGCTCTGGGGTACGACCCTTGGGCTTGATTTGGTGTTGTACTACGATAAGGTTTTTAACTTTGAGCTCAGTAGGAATCGGCTAGGGGAGTATGGATTTTATTTACATTGGACGTTTAGTTTTTAAGCATGCACTGATATAAAGCTTTAAAATAATTGCTCAATTATTAACCCCGTAAACTGTCAACTCTCACGAAATGCAAGTAGTCGTTTATAGTCAATATCTAAAGGAAGGGGACCTGCCCTACGTACAAGAACTCTTTGATGTACTGGCATCCCACGGCATAGTGGCCTATGTCAATACACCCTATTTGCAAGAATTACAGGGGAAGGTCGATTTTAAAACGACGGTCGGCAGGTTTGATGGCTACTTGGATTTTCGGACAAAACCCTTCGATTTTATTATCACATTGGGTGGCGATGGCACCATCCTGGCGGCTGCGATTCAAGTGCGGGAAATGGGCGTGCCCATTCTCGGAATCAATCTCGGTCGGTTGGGTTTTTTGGCAACGGTTGGGAAAGACCAAATTGCCACAGCTATCGGTTTGTTGGTGGAAGGCGGCTACACGGTGGGGGAGCGTAGTACTTTGCACTTGGAAAGCGAACCGACATTGTTTGGCAATACGCCATTTGCCCTAAACGATTTTACCATCCTGAAACGGGACACTTCCTCTATGATCACCATTCATGCTTTTGTGAACGGTGCCTACCTAAACACTTACTGGGCCGATGGCATTGTGGTAGCCACACCGACTGGAAGTACTGGCTATTCGCTGAGTTGCGGCGGCCCAATCGTTTTCCCAGATTCAAATAATTTCGTGCTGACGCCAGTGGCGCCACACAACCTGAACGTGCGTCCGCTAGTGATTGCAGATTCGGCCACTATCTCCTTCGAAGTGGAGGGCCGCACCGATAATTTCCTGTGTACCCTTGACTCCCGCCATGAAATCATTACTTCTGACAATAAAATTGCTGTTCGTCGTGGAGACTTCCCAATAAAAGTGGTGCAATTGCTGGACGATAGCTTTTTAGATACGATGCGGAAGAAATTGAACTGGGGAGTGGATTTGAGGAATCACTAGTTCGGATGGCAGTTTGCAGTCAAAGCAAGGAAGACTTCAAACATTTTGTCCGTATGAAATGAATATGTGGAGGACATCAACAGTCAACTATGATTGGATGCTAATAAATCAATTTCCTTTTTCAGCTTAACCAAATCATATGAAGTGATACCTAAAAATTCGCTTCCTTCGGTAATTAAAACTTCATATTCCCAATTTGTTGGTGTTGATTTCCATTGATTAAGTTCTTTGCCCAATATGATTCTTTTGCCATTTACGAAGGTGAATTCTACCCGGATAAATATGTAGTTTACATGAGCTGCTTTGGGAGTGCCCACATCTCTTTTGACAAAAGGAATATAATTATAACTCCACCTAAACTTATAAGATAATATTTTTTCATAAACCACTGGTTTTCCTTTATCTTCAATGCTTAATTCATAATCTCCATCTTTTTCATAAAGCTTAATTAAGCCATTTTTTTTACTTAAAATTATTATTTCGAGCAAAATAATAATGCATACGATAGCGAGTATAATAATAGACCGAGATAACGGGGTGATGAATATACTGACTACAATTGAAAAGACAAGGACTTTTAGTTGAAAGTCAGAATTATTATCATCTTTTTTATATTTTATTTTGGAAATTAGTTTCATGATATAGCGGAATATTTTACTTATACCCCAATATGAAACAATGCATCCCCCATACCTACCACCGGGTTATTATTGTGCCCAATTATATACCCCATTTTTTTTGCTACCACCGGTATTTCATCCATGCCATACGGATCGTTTACCACGCCCAAAATATCCCCGGGTTTAATTTTTTCTCCAGATTTTTTTTGTGCATGAAAAATACCAGAGCGGTCGGTTCGCATCCAGTTCATTTTATTAAGATGAATGCTTGGAGAAGCAGGTGGTGGAGCTTCGGGCAGCATGTCTTGTGCGTGGAGCAGTCGGCGGATACCTGCTAATCCGTGCTCAATAGCGAGCGGATCGAATCTCAAGTTTTCCCCGCCTTCGTAAACAATGATGGGCTTTTTGGCGTCGAGCGCTGTTTTGCGAAGCGACTTTGCAATGGGCTTGTATGCTAGCGTGAACGGTGCGGCAAATGCTTCTGCCAATGCTTGGCTACGAGGGTGGCCAGTGGAGAAGCGTATCTGCGGGTAGTTGTAGTTATTATTGCCGCCTGTATGGAAATCAACACCGAAATCTATGACGGGCAGTATATTTTTGGTGAAAATATGCGCTACCCGAGCGGCCATTGAGCCATTCGCTGAGCCTGGAAAACTTCGGTTCACATCTTTCCCATCGGGTACTTCCCTGCTGAAATTGTTGAACCCATACACATTCATGAGCGGAATGACGACCACACTGCCTTTGTGAAGACCCTCGAACCATCGTTGGGCGAGTGTGCGCCGTACGATTTCCACACTGTTGATTTCATCGCCATGCACGCCGGCCATGAACAGCACCGTAGGGCCCGGTTCATGGCTACGGAATACATGCACATTGAGGTAAATCTTTGTATCGGAAGGCAAACGGCCTACGCTGAGTTTCAGGATGGCGTTTTGGCCAGGCTCGATGGTATTGTTCTGGATTTGTATGTTCATTCAATCACAAATTTGATACAAATACACTGTTTTTATTTTTCATTTGAGTAACAATTTCGATTAAATGCCTCACTACCTCTTACGTCGCCCTGCATATTTTTCGACCCCCCGCTCCAGATTTTCAATAATCGCTCCAGCGATATCCACTTTCGTTGTGGTTTCGATTCCCTCCAAACCTGGTGAGGCGTTTACCTCCATTACCAGCGGTCCACGGTTGGAACGGAGGATGTCCACTCCTGCTATTTCCAAGTTCATCAAACGGGCAGCTTGAAGTACCGTTTGTTCTTCTTCCGGTGAAAGTTCAGTCAGTGTGGCAGAGGCTCCACGGTGCAAATTGGAGCGGAACTCCCCAGCCTGCGCTTGCCGCAGCATGGATGCTACTACCCGTTTTCCTACCACAAATGCCCGAACATCTGCGCCAGCAGCTTCCTGGATATATTCTTGTAAAATAACTGGTTGCCCCAGCTTCGTGAAGGCTTCCACAATCGAAACTGCCGTATTTCTACTTTCAGCCAGTACTACGCCAACGCCATGCGTGCTTTCCAGCATTTTTACCACCACTGGCGTCCCACCCAGCATATCAATCAATCTAGGAAGCGCCTCAGGCACGCCGGCAATTACCGTTTTTGGAACGGAAATACCGCTTGCGCTGAGTATTTGCAGGCATTTCAATTTATCACGGGCCATGATGAGTGCTTCAGACCGGGTAGCCGTGTAAACCTCCATCAGCTCAAATTGCCGGATGATGGCTGCTCCATAATCAGTCACTGATGCGCCAATACGTGGGATGACAGCGTCCATGCCAACGAGTTTGCCGCCTTCGTAAACAACCTGTGGCACACCTTGCTCGATGAGCAGGCTGATTTGGCCGTGGTCGATGATGCGAACATAGTGTCCACGATTACGGGCTGCCCGAAACAAACTTTGTGTGGAGTATAGGCTTGGGCCTCTTGAAAGTAGGGCGATATTTAGCATGGATGGATTTACAATTGACGATTCGGAACAGGAAATAATTCAGAAATATTGCATAAATACTTGATGGCGAAGGACAGATTTTAAGGCCACAAAATATCCATTAAAAATGGAAAATGAACCGGATGTTCAAAACCCGCCTGTAAATCGTAAAACGTTAATCGTAAATCCGCTTATCTTTCGCCAAAACAAAATTGAATGACCTTAGCAAAACATGATTTTCAACTCAATGACCCCAAAATAATCAACGGCTGGGCCATGTTCGACTGGGCGAATTCTGCCTTTGCGCTAACTATTGCTGTTGCCATTTTCCCAGCTTATTTTGAAGGAATTACGGCTCACGAAGTCAGCCCTTTCGGGGTGGCGATGTACAATACAACCTTGTTCTCACTCACTGTGGCTGTGGCATATTTAATTATTGCAGCCATTTCGCCCATCCTGTCTGGTATCGCCGATAGCAGTGGCCGACGAATGGCATTCATGCGGTTTTTTACCACACTTGGTTCATTGGCTTGTATGTCGCTGTTTTTTTTCGATGGTGAAAATATTGGTGCCGGGCCTATGCTTGCCATTGGGGTACTGGGCTTTTTAATAGGTACAGCTGGTTTTGCTGGTTCAATAGTTTTTTACAATTCCTACCTCCCTGACATCGTGACTGAGGAAAATTACAACCGGGTGAGTGCCAAAGGTTTTGTGCTTGGCTATGTCGGTAGTGTTATCTTATTGATTATCAATTTAGTAGTCATCACGTTTCCAGATAGTTTTGGCCTGGCAGATTCCGGTACCTTGGCGGTTCGTATTTCTTTTCTAACGGTTGGAATCTGGTGGTTGGGTTTTGCGCAGTACTCATTTGTCCGCCTGCCAAAGGATGGCAATGTGCCGTTTGATTTCAAGATTTTATCAAAAGGATATGCTGAATTCAACAAAGTATGGCAACAGGCAAAACAGCTTCCTGACCTGAAGCGCTTCTTGATTTCCTTCTTTTTCTACAGTGCCGGGGTACAAACCGTGCTTGCGCTCGCTTCCCTCTTCGCCAGCGTGGAAATGGAAATGGAGTCAAGTGAACTCATCGTTGTTATTCTGCTTTTGCAATTGTTGGCTTTGGTTGGGGCTTGGGCTTTCGCCAAAGTATCTGATAGGATTGGCAACAAATCTGGCCTGATGATTATGCTTGTTTTGTGGACAATTGTCTGTATTGGGGGATATTTTGTGGCAGGGAAAGTCCAATTTTACATCATGGCTTCGGCTGTGGGTTTGGTCATGGGGGGGGTGCAGTCACAGTCACGAGCTACCTACTCCAAATTACTACCAGCAGGTGTAAAGGATACCACCTCTTATTTTAGTTTTTATGATGTCTTGGAAAAAGGCGCCACCGCACTCGGCTCATTTAGCTTTGCTTTCACTGGTCAGCTTTCAGGTGGAATGCGGGTTAGCGTAATGGCTTTGGCGGTCTTCTTCTTAATCGGGTTGCTGGTCTTGGTGAAAGTGAAAATCCCACATACACGAGCAGCAGTGAAATCATAAATATGTACAAAACACTTGATACCACTACCTGGAAACGCCGTGAGGTTTTCCATTTTTTCAGAAAATTTGATGACCCATTTTTCAACGTCAGCGCCAATGTGGACGTGACGGCATTTTTTGATTTTTGCAAAAAACAGCACCTGTCGTTTTCGCTGGCAAGCCTTTACAGTTCGTCACTCGCTGCCAACGCCATCGAGGAGTTCAGGATGCGCTTGGTGGGTGGCGAGGTTCGGACATATGACAAGGTGCATCCCAGTGTCACCGTCCTTCACGATGACGAAACATTCAGTTTTTGTTACCTCGAAATGCAATCTGACCTCGTGAGTTTTGTATCGGTCGGGCGTGAAAGAATTGACGAGCAACTGCGTACCCGCCATCTCGAACCCGGCGACGATGAGCATGATAAACTCCACTATTCCATCATGCCGTGGGTGTCGTTCACAGCCGTGAAGCATGCTCGCCGATTTGGTCGGGAAGAGAGCGTTCCAAAGCTTGTTTTCGGAAAAATTTTTGAAGAAAATGGGAGAAGGAAAATGCCCGTGTCTGTGGAAGCCAACCATGCCTTGATGGATGGGCTACATGTCGGAAAGTATTTTGAATTGTTTCAGGAACAACTGAATCGGGCAGGGGCTTGATGCTGATTCAAGGGTGGGCTGCCACCCAGACTTCGCCGTCTTCGAAAATCTCTTTTTTCCAAATGGGTACAGTTTCCTTCAAAGTGTCGATACAAAAGCGGCATGCATCGAAAGCTGCAGCCCGGTGTGGTGCACTTACAGCAATAATCACAGCAGCTTCACCAATTTGCAACACACCCGTTCGATGGTGCAGTGCAATTTTTTTTGTTCCAAATTTTTCCGTGGCTTGCTCCGCAATTTTTTGCATTTCTGCAATGGCCATGGGTTCGTATGCTTCAAATTCCAGTCGCACAACGGATTTTCCTTTTGTGGCATTCCGCACTGTTCCAATGAAAACATCAATGCCACCAGCATCCCCAGCACTGACAAAGTCAATGCAGGCATTCACGTCCAGCCTAGATTCAGTCAATTTGATATCGAGCATTTTCAAAAAATTAGTTCAAAGCTAGCTGCATAGTTTTAGCCCCCACTGACAGGTGGAATCAGGGCAACTTCGTCGTTTTCACTTAGCTCCAGCGTTTCGGGGACATATTCGCTGTTGACGGCTAGTCGCACGGAAGCCAGTTCGGCAAGGCGGGGGAAGCTTTCCACTAACGATTTTCGAAGCTCACCAACAGATGCACCTGCGGTCATTTCCCAGTTCAAAAATCGCTTCCCGGTGATGTCTTTTGCTATTCCGAAGGAAAGAATTGTAATTCTCATGAAATTCTAATTTCTTCAAACTGCGCTACCCAAAGTCCCAGTTTTTCAAAAATATTTTATCAAAAGCTGTGTGCCGATGTAAAAAATGAGCAAGGCAGTAGCCCGGCGCACCCAGATGGCAGAAAGCTTGACGGCGCCCAGCCTGGACCCGAGTTGGCCACCCAAAAATACGGAAACCATGAGCGGAAGTGTGAATTTCCAATCAATTTGAAAATCGGGTTTTGCCATTTGCCCGAACAGCCCGGAAATGGAGTTGACGAGGATGAAGAGACTGGCCGTTGCAGCAATGGTTTTTGCCTCTGCCCATTTTGTCAGGTACAGCACAGGGGCCAAGAAAATGCCACCTCCAATGCCAACCATTCCTGAAAGAAAGCCAATTCCTCCACCGATCCCTAGATTTAAAACCTGGCTTTTGGGTGTGAGATTTGTGCTTGATTCCTCAGGTTTTGCGTTGGTTGTGGGTTTCCACCAGGTGAGTAGCGCTGCAATGATGAGAGTAATTCCGAGGAGAAGAAAGAATGTACGTTCTTTGATGGGTAAGTAGCCTCCTAGAAAAGCCATCGGCACACTGGCCAGGGTGAGCGGCAGTACTTTCCGCCAATCCAAATACCCGTTTTTGTAAAAGATATAGGTGCCTGTGGTCACTACCACAATATTACAAAGCAATGCACCAGAGCGCATCAACATGAAATTTACGCCGAACATGGCCATGACGGCAATGTAACTGGAGCCTCCCCCAAAACCTACTGAAGCATAAAGCGCAGCAATCAGAAAAAAAAGTGGATAGATTTCCCAATTCATGGCTGCAAGGTAGATTACGCCAGAAAGAACACAAAACTAGAGTTGTATTTTTGGGGCAAAGTGAAAAAATGGTTTAAGGAGCAGATGGATAACATTGAAAAAGCATTGCTAAATAATTGGCAAGTTATTTGAAAATAGCTGCACAACCCACCATATTTTTATCACAATTGGTTTATTGGCTGAGATGTTGGTTATGAGCCTTGTGTATTTATTTTCTCTAATAGACCGTATGTAAATGGACAAACAACTTAATTTATTGTTGGGCGACTCCTTGAGGTTCTATCAAGGAAGGCAAATGAAAAAAGCGCTGAATACAGCACAGATTGCGCTTGAGTTTAGCAAAAACGGCTCCACCGAAGACACTGGCTTAGCAACTGCAAATCTCTTACTTGCCAATATTTACAACACCAACGGAAAATACCAAAACGAGGCATCATTTTATACAAAAGCTGAATATTTCTTGCATCAGGCAAAGCAGTTTAATAATGCTTTCCCTTCCATCGATGTGACCATTGACACCTTGATCGTTGAAGGAAAAATTCATTTCAACAAAAAAGAATACGAACTCGCCAGGAATTGTTTTGAGTCTTCTCTCCAACTTGCTAAACAACACCAAATGCACATCCATGTGGTGAAATCTTATTCGGGCTTTGGGCTTATTACCTTAGCTCAAAATGATGCTCATGCCACCATGGAAATGGCACAGGAGATTGAAAAAGTTATTGAAAAAATTGGTGTGACAAACCAGTTGTTTCCTAGAATGGAGATGTGCAAACTGTTCTCACAGGCATACATCCTTAAGCAAGAATATTCCCATTCTCTGGAAATGAGCCAAACGCTGTTGCAACTCAGCCGTCAGATAGGCGATGTAGAGAGGGAAGTGATTGCGCTTCGCAACATTGCTGTCGTGTGTGGTGTGAAGTCCAACTACAAGATTGGGATGCAGTACTTCTTGGAGGCCCTTGACAAAAGTGAAGAAATGGGCTACCGGGACATGATGGTCCAAATTCAAATCAATATTGGAACGCTTTACGCTCACCTTTATAATTATGATGAGGCAACCCGTCGCTACGACAATGTGTTGCAGGAGCATTCTGATGTAATTGACAGGAAAACCAAAACCGTGGTTTTTAATAACCTTGGCAATATTTATTTAACTTCTGAGCGCCCTGAAATTGCCATTGGTTATTTTGAAAACGCCCATCAATTGGCCAAGGAAAATGATTTCCCAGATTTGATGGCATATTCATTGGCTCAATTGAGCCGAACTAAAATCGCATTGAATCGTCTGGACGATGCTGCCCAAGATGCTGCCATTGCACAGCAAATGTTCGATGAGATGGGCTTCATCAATGGAAAACAAATCAATTTGCTCAACTTGGGCCGGCTGGCATTTGAAGAACAAAGATGTCAAGACGCCTACAACATGGCCATGCAGGCAATTGAATTGGCCCAACAAATTAAGGATGACACTGCAGAAATTAAAGGCTACAAGCTGCTCTCCTTGATATTCAAGGCCAAAGGTCAATTTGAGCAGGCTTTGGAATACCATGAACGGTACTCCACCATTCAGGAAGAGTTTGCAAAAGTAAAACGCAGTCGATATAATCTGGACATGGAAATCCGCCATGCAATTCGGGAAAAACAGAAAGAGATTGAGCTACTTACCAAGGAGAACGAATACCAATCACAATTGATAGAGAAGGGGGAGCAAATTACCCGTCAAAACGAGGAGCTTTTGCGTGTAAACGATGATTTGCGCCAATTCGCCTACATTGCCAGCCACGACTTGAAGGAGCCACTTCGCATGATTGGGTCTTTTACGCAGGTAATTGAAAAATTGACAAAACAGTATATCACAGGTTCCGACTTGGACTATTTCAAATATGTGAATGAAGGGGTGAATCGAATGAACAACCTGTTGGATGGCCTTCTTCGATATTCGACCATCCACCAGTCGCATGAGGAAATGACGGAGGTTTCGCTCAACGATGTTTTCCATTTAAGTTTGGCGAATCTCAAAATCAGGATTGTGGAGACGCAAGCTGTTATTGAAAGGGGAGAATTGCCAAGGCGAGTCGGTTCGCAGCAATTGTATGTCCAATTGTTTCAGAACTTAATTTCCAATGCGATTAAGTTCGTAAAACCAGGTACTATTCCTTATATCCGGGTAACTGCTGAGGATACGCCGGATGCTCATTTAATACATGTAATCGATAATGGCATTGGTATTTCAGAAACCAACCAAGCCAAGATTTTTGAGATTTTTAAGCGGCTGCACCACCAAAGCGAATACGAAGGAACAGGCATTGGCTTGGCCATTTGCCAAAAAATTGCGAAGCGTTTGGGCGGCGAAATAACCGTCAAATCGGTATTTGGTGAAGGTTCAACTTTCACATTGGTCCTGCCAAAATAGAACAGCTCTATTTGCCTTTGTATTTTTGCTGAAATCGACGGTAGAGCATATCCTGTTTGTTGTCCAAATTGATATCCCTGCCTTGAATGAAAGCTCGCTCCACCTTGCTAGTACGCATGTCCAGTGCATCTCCCTCGCTGATAAAGAGCGTAGCATCTTTCCCAATTTCGATCGTCCCAACCGTTTTCCCAATTCCAAGAATATCGGCAGTGCTGCTCGTCAAAGCTTTCACGGCATCTTCGTAAGCCAACCCAAACCCGACTGCTTGCCCGGCTTGATAAGCCAAATTGCGTTGTTTCCAAAAACCTTCGTGTGCAAAACACCAACGAAGCCCTGCGGCTTGGAGCATGGCCGGGGTTTTGAATGGCTGGTCAATATCTTCGTCTTCCCGGCTAGGAAGTTGTTGGGTAGTAGCAAAAATAACTGGCACATCATGTTCCTTCAGGAATCCAGTTACCATCCAAGCGTCCCTGCCACCTACGATTGTGGGCTTTAGTTGGAATCGCTCCGCAAACAATACGGCCTCTTGCATCCCTGTTGCCGAATTGGTATGAAGGAAAAGTTTTTTTGTGCCATCAAAAAGTCCTTGCATTGCCTCGAATCGAAGGTTTTTTTCAGCTAGTGTAGGATTTTCGCCGTATGCCTTTGCTTGTTTGAAAAAATCTTCCAGTTCCCGTAATTGGTTTGCAAAGTCTTCATTTTTCTCCACTCGACCCTCTCGCCAGTTGTACCTTGATGCATTTGGCCAAACCACATGCATCGCAAAATCTGTGGCATACGCAGCATCTTCCCAGTTCCAGGCATCCAGCATTACTACACTGGATTGGCCAGGAATCCGTCCCCCAGACGGTGTGATTTCAGCCATTAGAACACCCATTGAGCGTACAGTTGGCGTCACCTCAGAGTCAGTGTTGTAGGCGATGATGGAACGGATATTGGCATTCATGCTACCTATTTCTGAAGCGTCTTGTGTAGCCCTCACCGCTTCGATTTCTTGTAGACCAAGTTCCGTATCTGGGGCAATGAAGCCTGGGTAAACATGCTTCCCAACTGCGTCGATGACCTGATGTCCAGTGAATGCCTTGCCTACAGCCATATTTCCCACAAAAGTGATTTTGCCATTTTCAAAAGCGATGTAACTGTTTTCCAGTACCTGCCCGTTGCCTAAATGGGCGGTTGCGTTGGCAATCAAAATCGGCTGTGATTGGGCTGGGGCAGGCACTGGTACATTCTGAGCCGTTGTTTTCATTATCAAAAAGCTGGCAAGTACCGAAAGGGCAAGGTTGAAATTGAGTTTCATCAACTAAGTTTTAAAATGACTTTTAGCAAAGGTAAAAAAGCTGCGCAAAGGAACTATCCGCATTTGGCTTTTAGCAGAAACTCCTCGAAACCTTGCAACTGAATACAACTATTAGCCGTAAAGTTGGTGCATAAAACTACATACCTTCGCCCGACTATTCATCCTTAATTCTACAGTATGAAATTCAGCAACCTACCTTTCGCTTTTACATTAATTATTGGTTTTCAGGCTTTTGTATCCACTGCGCAGCAAAGCTGGCAACCAGTGCAAGGTGGATTGACCACGCCTTGGACCGACAAAGTGACCTCAGAAGCTCCTTACCCCGAATATCCACGCCCCACCATGATCCGTCCAGATTGGTTCAGCTTGAATGGACTTTGGAATATTAGCCTTCAAGACCAAGGAACTGGTCGGCCTCACAAGAGTGGTCAAATCTTAGTGCCCTACCCAGTCGAATCAGCACTCTCTGGCTGTGGCTGGCGCGTAGAGCCCCAGCACGAGCTGATTTACACAAAAAGAGCTTTTATCTACAGCCGGTGGAAAGGCCAACGGGTCTTGCTGCACTTTGGTGCGGTAGATTGGCAGACCACGGTTTTTGTAAATGGCAAAAAAATAGGTGAGCACAAAGGTGGGTATGATCCGTTTTTCTTCGACATTAGCAATGAGGTCATTTTTGGAACGGAAGCTGAAATTTCTGTCCATGTAACTGATCCCACAAGTGCTGGTGGCCAAGCGCTTGGAAAACAGACGCTGACACCTGGCGGAATTTACTATACCCCTATCAGTGGCATTTGGCAGTCGGTATGGCTGGAGCCAGTGCCGCAGGCCTTCATTCGGTCGTACCGTGTTGAGCCAGATATTGAAAAAAGCAGAGCCTTGGTGCGAGTAGAAACGGAAGGTATGCTGGGTGGCCAAAAAGTGGTTGCCAGCCTGCTGCATGATGGAAGGGCAGTGTCCTCAGCCAGCGGGAAGCCAGGAGCACCGCTGTTGATTTCGGTAAAAGATGGCCATTTGTGGTCATTGGACGACCCCTTTTTGTATGACATTGAAATTGCCATTGAGGACAACGGCAGAACTGTGGACAAGGTGAAGGGCTATTTTGGCTTGCGCAAATCCAGTGTCGGGCCTGACGAAAATGGCGTGACACGCCTCATGCTCAATGACAAACCCATCTTTCAACTCGGCCCACTTGACCAAGGTTTTTGGCCGGATGGTCTATACACGGCACCCAATGAAGAAGCTATGGAATACGATATTGAGACACTCAAGTCACTGGGATTCAACATGATACGCAAACATGTGAAGGTAGAACCAGAGCGGTGGTATTACCTCTGTGATAAATTGGGGATACTCGTTTGGCAAGATATGCCAAGCGCCGAGCCAAAGACTGAGGAAGATCGGACACAATTTAAATGGGAAATGAAGGCGATGGTGGATAACTTGTTCAACCACCCCAGCATCGTGATGTGGGTGCCCTTCAACGAAGGCTGGGGACAACACGAAACGGCTTTTTATGTTGAAAAACTGCGGGACTGGGACCCTACCCGTATCGTGGACAATGCAAGCGGTTGGACGGATGCTGGCGTCGGAGATGTTCTTGACATCCACGATTACCCTGGCCCATCTTCTCCGAAAGTGGTGGATGGACGTGCGGCTGTGCTAGGTGAATTTGGTGGTCTTGGCCTGAACGTGGTGGGTCACCAATGGGCCAAAGATGGTTGGGGATACCAGCAAATTAGCACGCCAGAAGAATTGTTGAACCGCTATGAATCGCTTTACTGGAAGTTGTTTGAATTGCAAGAAAATGAGGGTTTGGCTGCTGCCGTTTATACCCAGGTCAGTGACGTAGAAACAGAAAGCAATGGACTGATGACCTACGACAGAAAGGTTTTGAAAATAGACCCAGCGTTGCTGAAATTGGTTCACCGGGGGCAAATGCCACCAAAGCCAACGACCAACGCCGATATTTTTGTAAAAAAAATGAATGTGTCGCTTCGAACCATAAAGCCTAACGCTGTCATTGAATATGCCATTGAAAATGGTAAAGCTCCTCTCAAATGGCAGCGGTTTTCGGAACCAATTCTACTCAAATCCACAACAACTATCGTGACACGGGCAGCTTGGCCAGATAGTCTGAAAAGCCATGAGCAGCGTTATGTTTTCACAAAAACCAAAGCCATGAAACCCAAAGGTAAAACGGGTAACCAAGCTGGGATTTCCGCAAAAGTTTACGAAGGCTCTTGGGATTCGCTTCCGGATTTTTCAGAAATTACCCCAGTCAAAGAATTGGTTGTCAGTGATTTAAGTTTGAAGCAGGTTGAGAAAAAGGAAGATTTTGGGGTGGTTTACGAAGGCTGGTTGGAAGTGCCAAACATGGGGGCTTACACCTTGCATCTTCGCTCCGACGACGGGTCACGCCTACAGCTTGATGGTCAATTGGTGATAGACCATGATGGCCTTCACGGGATGAACGATCAGCCCAAAAGTGTGGCTTTGGCCGCTGGGAAACATCCATTGAAATTAGAGTTTTTCCAGAAAAAGGGCGGAGTAGGATTAGAGTTCTGGCTAGAAGATGCTATGGGCAAGCGGATGGAGGCGAAGCTGGGTCATTGAGGAATATTAAGGTTTGTAAATGAAGATTTACGATAAGTTCCAAAATCGTAAATCTTCATTCAAAATCCACTTTTAAAACGGCAGATCCTCGTTCACGTGTGCAGGTTCGTCGCTTGCCGTTGGAAAGTCATAATCGTTTGAGGCAGGTGGAGGTGCCGCCGCCGCTGTTGCAGCTTTTTCAATTCGCCAAGCATTCAGGTTGGTGAAATACTTACCCTGCCATTCCCGGCCCCGCAAGTCAAAATGTACTTTTATCTGTTCCCCTTCGCTGTGCGCATCAATGGCAGCACAACGGTCTTGAGTTAGCTGGAACTTGATGTATTGCGGGTAATTGCCATCTGGGATTTCCAATACAAATTCACGGGCTTGGAATGATTGTGATTTATTTTCCGTGTCATATTTGCGGAGGAGCTTTCCCTCTATTTCAAAGCTAGGCATGGTGGATTGTTATATTGTTTGATTGTTGAATTGTTTGATTGTCAGATTTTTAGGAAAAAAAATGACGCAAAAAAACGAAAGACGGAATTGCTCCGTCTTTCATTTCGCCGTCAAAATTAGTGAATCTCAGGCGATTGGAAACAAGGCCAGCGGCAGTTTTTTAAAAAAAGGTGACAGCTTCGCCGGTGGTTAATTTGTAAATATCAGTGGCGCTGCTGCACAGAACGGCCTTGTCGCCCCGCATTGCAATGGGGGCCCTCAGGAGGGAAGGGTTGTGCATGATAACATTAAGCCAGTCTTCATCATTGAATTTCCGACCACGTATGTTTTGCTGGTAGTAGGGATGGGATTTGTCCATCAAGTCTCTTGGCCGCAGGTTGAGAGCACTTATAATTTGCTGCCAACTGGTACCTGTGGAAGGGGCTTGCTCAAAAGCAAATGTTCGGATATAGGGTGCCAAACTTTGTGCATGAGCAACCGTTTTGCGATCGTTGCTGGAAGTGGGGTTGTAATAAATGAGAATTTCTCTTTGGTGTGTCTTCATGCTAAATCGTTTTGGAGATGAAATAAAATAACGGCCTAAGTTAAGGAAAATAATCAGTAGTTGGTAGATTTTTTAATCTAATATGCTGATTTTTTGATTTTTTGCCCAATGTAATTGGTGTAAAATTCTTTGGAATGCTTTTTTTGTTTTGATGATGCCTCAAAAGGCTCTAAAGTTGATTCCCTTGCTTTTTGCCATATTTGCCCTCGAAATTTTCATCAAATTATGATAAACCTTACCAAGCACTCCCTTCAAAAATTGGAGGTACTTTTTCAGGAACTTGGCTATGTAATCCGTTATGAAAAAGGCAATTTCAACTCGGGATACTGCATCGTAGAAGACCGCAACATTGTGATAATCAACAAGTTCTTTGAAACGGAATCCCGGATAAACACTTTGCTTGACATCTTGCAAAACGTGGAATTTGACGCTGGGGTGTTGAGTGAGAAATCAGCTAAATTTTACCAACGAGTGCTCGTGCACGGGGAGGCGGAACAGGAGGAAGTGGAAGAGCAGCAATGATTTCTCCAATCGCCAACCTATTTTTACGGCCAAATCTCATCCATGGAATTACTCATCAAGAATGTCATTTTGGTTCAACCCGGTGCAAAACAACTTGGGGCCCCCACTGATATTTTCTTAAAAAACGGCAAGATTGATTCGATAGGTCAAGCTTTGGACGTGGACGGTGTCTTGATATTTGAGGCGGATGGAGCCTGTGTTTCTCCCGGTTGGCTCGACCTTGGCACTTTGGTTGGTGACCCAGGTTTTGAGCATCGAGAAGATTTCAAATCCGTGGGAAAAGCGGCAGCAGCAGGAGGCTTCACCGCCATTGCCTGTTTACCAAACACGGCGCCAGCTACACATTCCAAGTCGGAAGTTCAATATGTGCGCAGCCGTTCGGAACAAAGCATCGTTGATTTTTTGCCCATCGGAGCGGTATCGCATGACTGTGCTGGCAAGGACATCACAGAAATGTACGACATGCAAGCTGCAGGCGCTATTGCATTTTCCGACGGTAAAAAATCTGTGCAGGATAGCGGGCTAATGCTTCGTGCATTACAGTATGTCAAGCCATTCGATGGGGTGGTTCTGAATCGGCCTCACGACAAGACAATGGCGCCCAGTGGACAAATGCACGAGGGCTTGATGAGTACCTCTCTGGGAATGAAAGGGATTCCAGCACTTGCCGAAGAACTGATGTTACGAAGGGATATTTACCTGACCGAATATACGGGTTCCCGTTTTCATGCCTTCAATATCTCCACCGCTGGTTCCGTGGAATTGGTTCGGGAGGCCAAGGCTCGTGGCCTTCAAGTCACTGCATCAGTAGCGGCCATGAACCTGACTTGCGACGACCACCTCCTCCATGATTTTGACCCAAATTTCAAAGTGATACCCCCCATTCGTGAGTTGGCTGACATGGAAGCTCTGCGGGCTGGGCTTGTTGATGGCACCATCGATTGCATCACTTCTAACCATACCCCGCTTGACCCTGAAGCAAAAAACTTGGAGTTCCCGTTTGCCGATTTTGGGGCAATTGGGCTGGAAACGGCCTTCGGGCTGAGCTGGATGCATTTGTCCAATTCCATGACGATTCATCAATTGGTGCAGCATTTGGCGGTTTTGCCCCGCATAATTTTGAATTTGCCTGTAGAAAAAATTGAAGTGGGGGCATCAGCGAACTTGACCATTTTTGACCCAAAATCTGAATGGACTTTTGCACCACAAAATATTTTTTCAAAGTCGAAGAATACACCTTTTATAGGTTGGCGCTTGAAGGGAAAAGTGCTGGGCGTGGTGAACAAGGGACGGTTTTGGGCACAACCCAACTAAGGTTTTCATAAAGTAATACCCAATTTTGTCTAAAAAAAGCAAGCCTTAATAGTTGGCAGGCTATCTTTCCGCCTATTCTTTCACCTTAATAAAAACAAAACGTTATGACTTCTTTAGACGATCCTCGTGGAATTGTAGACCCAGCAAGTGTATCTGTTTGGCCCACAGCAATCCGGTATGGTGGTTTGGTTAGCCTTATTTTGATTGTGATTGGCTTGGTAATGTACCTTGCAGGCATGAGTGACCCAGCTAACCCAAGTCCTGCTTCACAGGCTATCAGCTGCTTGAATTATATTATCATCATTGCGGCAGTGGTAATGGCCGTGAAAGCACATCGGGACAAAGACCTCAACGGATACATAACTTTGGGCAGGGCCATGGGCGTGGGAACAGCTACTTCGCTTGTTATTGGTGCTATCAGCGCAGTTTGGACAATTATTTTCATGACCCTTGTTTTTCCAGATATGGCTGATGCCATAAAAGACGCTGCAATGGAAAAAGCGCAGCCGGGGCAGGAGGAAATGACTGAAAAAATGGTTGGAATATTTTCCAATCCTTTCATCGTTGGCGTATTTGTACTGCTAGGAACTGTTTTTATTGGTTTTATCACAGCGCTTATCGCAGGCGCTATCATGAAAAAAGATCCAGCCCCTATTGCTTAAGACAAAACAACTTCTATGCAACAAACCGCAGTAAAATACGGTATAATTACAGGTACAGCCATCGTGCTGTACCTGTTTGTTTTTCACCTGATCGACAGGGAATTGGTGCTGAATCCATTGGTATATTGGAGCCCAATATTAGTATCAGTGGTGGCCATGAGAATGGTGGTGAAAAGGGAACGTGAAGAAAACGGCGGAAAAATTGCGCAGCGGGAAGCACTTAAACATGCCTTTTTGACCTACGTAGTAGCCTATCTGATTTTCTCCGTTTTCATTTTTGCACTTTTCAATTTTATTGATCCCAGCCTTGTAGAATTGCAGAAAAAGGCCATGCTGGATGCAGGTCGGAAAATTGAAGGGTTGGATTTCACCATGACCATAGGCAAGGTTTTGTTTCAATACGCCTACATGTTGATTCCTGGCTTTTTCCTTTCCTATATGGTGGCCAGTTTTATGAAAAAATAAGAAAGAATGCAGTTAGCCAGTTGGCAGTTGGCAGTCAGTGGTGACTGTTACCCCGCCACTGACTGCCAACTGCCAACTGTCGAACGAATGGACTTATCAATTGTAGTACCGCTTTTCAACGAAGACGAAAGCCTTCCAGCATTGGAAGAGTGGGTTCGCCGCGTGATGGATGCCAATAACTTCACCTATGAGATTATCATGGTGGACGATGGCTCGAAGGACCGTTCTTGGCAGGTCATTGAGGATTTGCAAAAGAAAAATCCGAATGTCCGGGGTATCAAATTCCGGCGCAACTATGGCAAATCAGCTGCGCTTTTTGTTGGTTTTGAAGCGGCGGAGGGCGATGTGGTAATCACTATGGACGCTGATTTACAGGATAGCCCTGATGAAATCCCTGAACTGCGCCGCATAATTGTCGAAGACAGCTACGACCTCGTCTCAGGCTGGAAAAAAAAGCGATACGACCCCATCATGAAGACTATCCCAAGCAAATTTTTCAACGGCGTTACCCGTTGGATCAGCCACATCCCACTCCATGACTTCAACTGCGGCTTGAAAGCCTACCGCCGGGATGTAGTGAAAAGCATCGAGATATACGGGGAAATGCACCGCTACACGCCATTACTGGCCAAATGGTCTGGTTTTCATAAAATTGGAGAGAAAGTGGTTGAACACCGTGCCCGGCAATTTGGTGTATCAAAATTTGGCCTTGACCGCTTCGTGAACGGCTTCCTCGACTTGCTCAGCATTACCTTCATCGGCAAATTTGGGAAGCGGCCAATGCATTTTTTTGGTACTTGGGGCGTGCTTTTCTTCCTCATTGGTCTGGGCATCTTGCTTTGGCTCAGCATTGAAAAACTCTTCAACAACGAGTACGGCATTGCCGATAGGCCCATGTTTTTCTTCGGTATTTTGACGCTCATCGTGGGTACGCAGCTGTTCGTCACCGGCTTCTTGGCTGAACTTCTGGTACGAAACTCCACTACTCGCAACCAATACGTGATTGAGGAACGCATCTAATTTATCCAATTTCACCAACATCGCTCATGAAAAAATCCCATCTTTTACTGCTCTTTTTTTGTTCCAATTGGCTCTTTGTTTTTTCACAAAACGACAGCTTGGAGCAGGCAATCCTTTCTTATGAAAATAAGCAATTTACCCTGATACAGAATGGACGGGCAATGCTTATGGAACAAATTGAAGTCGGTAATACTGAAAAGGTGGCCAGCCTTCAACACTACCTTGAAACACAGGTCGAAAATGAGGACTACCTAGCTTTCTACGATTTTGAAAAATGGCTGCTCAATGTCTGGACAGGTCAGTATTACAAGATTTTGACCGAGTTTCGGAACATGTCCAAAGCGGACGACACCTATATTCCAAAGCGGGCCATTGCCCCTCCCCCTGATTTGCTCGTCAATAAATTGATGGAGAGACTGGTAGCTGACAGGGGCTCCATTCATCAAAAATTGGATAGCACAAATATGGCTGAAGCGGACAAAGGGTTCCTGAAGCTGTTTACGGATTGGTTGGTTTACACTGCGAAATCATCTGAAGTTTCTGCTTCGCAACTGAACCAGTCTTCCAGCGACTACTTGAAAGCCTATCCGGATTCTGACTTCCGCTATTTTATCGGCAACTACATCAACCAAGAAGAAACATTGGCGAAAAGAGGTCTAGACTTCGAGTTTTTCTCTGGTTACGGTGGCTATACAAGTGGTGTTAAATCTTTATTCGGTCATCATGTCCCAATCGGTGTTGCCTTCGATTTTTATTATAAAAAATGGATTTTTGGACTTCGTGACCACATCGGAATCGGCAAAATTGACCAAGAAATTGTACTACCCAAAGCCACTTGGGCAAACAGCTCCAAATTCAACCACCTGATCTTTGAATTAAGCGCAGCTTATGAACTGGCGGACACACCTCGGTGGAAGCTGTTTCCATTTGCTGGCTTCACGTTTCAGAATATTTCAGCAACGGATGCGGATATTAAGAAGCATCCTGATTATGATAATATTTGCTTGAACTCCTTGGGTACACCAATCTTCGGCCTGAACTTGGATTTTAAACTCAGCAGCCCCTACACCTCCAATCCCACTTGGCGAGACGGATACGGGATACTGCGGCTTCGGGCTGGATTTAGCCCAACCGATTTCAGCAAAAAACTGGATGCTGCCAGTGGCAATTCATTCTACGTGACGCTAGGGGTAGGTGGCGTGGCTCGCAGGGTCGTAAAAAAATACGGTGAGCAAAGCTTCCGAAATGCGAACGGGAAACGAACTATTTTTTGATGAGAAATGGAGGCTTCCAACACGTTTCCTAAAGTAAAACTCAAATAATGCACAGGCATTCCAAACATGGCATCATTTTGCTCAGCCCCGCACACCCCCTACGTGGCGGTATTGCTGCTTCCACGGAGCGCCTTGCCTTGGAGTTTCAACAGGCTGGACATGAGGTCACCATCTATTCATTTTCCCTGCAATACCCAAGTTTTTTATTTCCCGGTGCTACGCAATTCAGCAATGACCCTGCACCGCCCGACCTAGACATCCGAACCTGCGTCAATTCCGTGAACCCGCTCAACTGGCTGAAAGTCGGTCTTGAACTGCGCCGCCTTCGACCGGACCTCATCGTGGCGAGGTATTGGCTGCCATTCATGGGCCCTTGTCTTGGCAGTATTTTGCGCATGGCAAGGAACAATGGCCATACAAAGGTTGTCGCCATCGCAGACAATGTATTGCCCCATGAAAAGCGTCCTGGCGACCGGCTGTTCACCCGCTGGTTCGTAAATGCCTGTGATGCTTTCATTGTGATGAGCAAATCAGTGCTGGAAGACCTACGAATATTTACCCAAAAGCCTGCGGCCAATATCCCGCACCCTATCTACGACAACTACGGCGAGCACTCACCTCGGGAGTTGGCGCTAGCGCAATTGGGGCTTTCTACAGAAAGCAAATACCTGTTGTTTTTTGGCTTTATCCGGGATTACAAAGGGCTGGATTTATTGTTGGAGGCAATGGCGGATGAGCGGATTCGCAGGCTGGATTTGAAGCTCATCGTGGCAGGGGAATATTACGGAAACAAAGAAAAGTATGAGGCGCAAATCAAGCGTTTGGGTATTGAAAACCAATTGGTTATGCGCACGGATTATATCCCGAACGACCAGGTTCGGCATTTTTTTGGCGCTGCCGACCTCGTGGTGCAGCCATACCGAACCGCTACGCAAAGCGGCATTTCGCAGATGGCCTACCATTTCGAAAAACCAATGGTAGTTACAAATGTGGGCGGGTTGGCGGAAATTGTGCCAAATGGAAAGGCTGGCTACGTGGTTCCAGTCGAGGCAACGGCTATTGCCGATGCCATTGTGGATTTTTATGAAAATGGCCGTGCTGTAGCTTTCACTGCGGGCGTTGCTGAAGGCAAAAAAAGATTCTCTTGGGCGGCAATGGTGGAAGGGGTGCTTGACTTGGCAGCTTCCACAGGCTAGTAAAAAAGCTGCCCCGCTACCGACAGGGCAACCCATTTATCAATTCCTCGAAATGGAATTGCTACGAATTCTTTTTGCTTGGCAATGTTGGCGGTGCAGTCCTTGAATCCACCTTGCTTTGAACCTTGGTAGCCCAGTGTTCCTTCGGAATGTTCCCTCCATTTTGCTTTGCGGTTGTACTCATTATCCGAGCTTTATCGCTTGATGTCCATTGTTTAGGCTTTCCTGTTTTTGACATGTGTTTAAATTAATTAGGTTAATGAATGCTACAATATTCCTTCTCCGCCGAAGAAAAGGGAATAGGTATTGAGCAAGTGTTTGACAATTTTGAGTATCCGTGGTTTTTCATGAAAAGCCCCTACATTTGACGGGTTCAATTTTGACGATGAAATACCTGTTGCCACAAAATTTTTCCACTCAAAAATTGCTTTCCTTCCTAAAAGGGGCCGAAAAGCAGCAGGTTAAATTATTGCCGGAAGCAGCTGTAAAACCAGCCCTTCAACTGCCTGTTCCCCGCACTCCTTTTGATGTTTACCGAAAAGAAAAACTAATAAACCTGCTGAATCTCAGGCAGTTGGCCGAGTATCGTTCGGTGTTGGAGATTGGGTGCGGCATCGGTGATTTGCTGAAAGAAATTGCGAAGTACAATCCGAAAGAACTGTACGGGGTGGACAGTTCTGAAAAAATGGTGACTTATGCCAGGGAATTTCTGAAAGAGGAAAAAGTGGACGTACAGGCTGCCAATGTTTTTCGTTTGCCGTTCCCTGAGAAATCTTTCGACTTAGTGGTAGTGATGGACGAGTTTCAGTATATTTTAGACAATAAACAAGTGGAACGGCTGGTGTACGAAGTTTGCCGGGTGGCTAGGCAATGGGTTATTTTGGTGGAAGAAACGGCGCCGGAAGAAACCCGAAAGGAGCAATTTATTTGCCGTACCATTGAACGCTACAAGTCGGAAATGAAGAAAAAGAATTTCCATTTGCGGAAAGTGGACATACTCGACATTGCTGCCACCAGCTATGTGTACACCAGCCGGCGCAACCCTTGGCACTGGATTCGGTGGGTGTTCAGCCCGTTGCTTTACCTGCTCGGCTTCCCAAGTTCGGTGATGAAAATGCCGACCAACGAGGAAGAGGTACCTGACTCAGCCTTGGCTATGAAACTCCAAGCCCTGACATTGCCACTAGCCACCAGCCTCGATGGTGTGTTCCGAAAGGTAGAAGGAACTACGGTCATGCGGTTCGAACGGGACCAATTGTTCAGGCGGGGGTAATGGTTTTTTGAAACAAAAAATAGGAAAACACTATGAGTGCAGCAGCTGCTGTTGGCTTTTATCAATCCATTTTTGGCACAAAACCCGAAATCACTGTGCGTGCGCCGGGCCGCATCAACTTGATAGGAGAGCACACCGATTATAATTTAGGCTTTGTGCTGCCTGCGGCAATTGACAAGGCCATCTGGATGGTGATGGGGCGCCGCAACGACAATGAATTGCATTTTCATTCCATCGACCTGAACGACCGCTACCAGAATGAAGTCGATAATTTCAGAAAATCTGAGAAAAGTTGGGTGAACTATCTACTTGGAGTCATCAGCGAGGCACAGCGAGATGGTTTTAATATTGGTGGCGTCAACGTCGTCTTTGGAGGTGAAATCCCGCTGGGTGCTGGGCTTTCCAGTTCGGCAGCCTTGGAAAGTGGGATGCTAGCGGGCCTGAACGAATTGTTCTGCCTCGGCCTATCAAAATTGGAAATCGTGAAATTGGCACAGCGTGGCGAGAACAATTTTGTGGGCATGAACTGCGGTATCATGGATATGTTCGCCTCCGTGATGGGGCAAGCTCGGCAAGTGCTCCGGCTTGACTGCCGCAGCCTTGATTATGAGCATTTCCCATTCGATACTCCAGAGCATAGTCTGGTGCTTTGCGACAGTGCAGTAAAACATTCGTTAGTGGACAGCGAATACAATACCCGCCGGAGGGAATGTGAAGCTGGGGTGCAAGTGTTTCACAAAATTATGCCCGAAATTGCCTCTCTGCGCGATGTTCCATTGGACTTTGTTTTATCTGAAAAAAAACGGTTGGAAGATAAAGTCTTCAGGCGATGCAAATTTGTTGTAGAGGAAATAATGAGGGTAGATGTTGCTTGTAAGGTATTGAAAATCAACGATTTTGAAGCCTTTGGACAATTGATGTACGCCACTCATAATGGCCTGCAATACGAATATGAAGTCACTTGCGCTGAGACCGATTTTCTGGTGGAAAAAACCAAACAGATGCCTGAAGTATTGGGCGCTAGGCAAATGGGGGGTGGCTTTGGTGGCTGTACTTTGAACTTGGTGAAAAAAGAGGCGGTTTCGGAGTTTGTGGCGAATATGGTGGCTGCGTACGATGCCAATTTTGGTCTGAAGCTGGCCTGCCATGTGGTTTCTTTGGAAGATGGGGTAGAGGTGAAAAGATATTAGCCCGCCTATTTCGCATTTTATAAAATTACAATCTTACTGTGACCATTCTGTGATAGTTTGGGTGCAACTTTGCACCATGAATCATTTGAAATCATAATCATTTCGGAAAAGTAATTAATCGGTTATATTATTTAAGTTGATTTTGCCACTTAGTGAATACAATGCTCACTTGACCATGTTCGTCAATGAACAATAGGGGTTTTATATAATTGGTAATTTAAATTAAATAATATAGTGACTATTTGCTTCTTCAAATTCCCTTAATCATTTAATAAATTAAATCATGAAAAACATCCAAAAATTACTAGCCATTATGGTCGTTTCCATATTTATGGCTTCGTGTGCCAAAGATGAACTTACCTCTACAGCTACTGGTAATCTTGCGACCACTGATGAGCTTCAGCAAGGTTCAAATGAAAATCTATTGAACGAAGATGAGTTGCTTCAAGTATTAAAACTGGAAAGTAATGTAGAGGAAAGGGCTGGTGCGCAATCAATGGTATATTCCATTACCAATGAGGCCAGTGGCAATAAGGTTATTGCTTTCAACAGAAATGCAGATGGAACAATCAGCGAAAGCGGACGATATAGCACAGGTGGTACTGGTACAGATGGTGGGCTTGGCAACCAAGGAGCGTTGGCCATTAGTCATAATAAGAAATTCTTGTACGTAGTTAATCCTGGCAGCAATGATATAAGTGTCATGTATATCAATACAGATGGAAGTCTTCAGATGATAAGCAAAATTGCTTCTGGTGGGGAAACTCCAGTCAGTATAACAGCCAACAATGGTTTGATATATGTGCTTAATTCAGGCGGTACAGGCAATGTGACAGGATTTGGGTTTAACCAACAAGGTCAGATTATTCAAATCGCCAATTCTACAAAACCTTTGAGCAGTTCAAGTGCTGGTGCAGCTCAAGTGGGTTTTTCTACCAATGGTAAAGTGCTGATTATTACGGAAAAAGCCACTAATAGCATTACAACTTATAATGTACTATATAATGGTAAATTAGGTGTGATGCACAATTATCCAAGCGCAGGTACGACACCATTTGGTTTTGATATTGGAAACAACAACAGGTTCTTTGTATCTGAGGCAGCCGGAGGCGCACCTGGTGCCAGCACTGTTTCGACTTATTATGTTGATAACTCTGGCAAAGTATCTTTGTTGGATGGGCCGCTTGCGACCAATGAGACCGCTGCTTGCTGGGTAGTTGCAACCAATAATAAACAAACGTTATATGCGACTAATACGGGTTCTAATACAGTTTCAAAGATTAATGTTTCTGGCTTAGGCAACCTGAGTATGGTGCCTGGTGCCAGCACAGTGCCGGCACTTACCACACCTATTGATGCAGCGGTTGACCAAAGTTCTAAATATCTATATGTATTGGTCACTGGTAATAATGCCATCATAGCTTACAGTATTGGCAATAATGGACAGCTTACACAAATCGGTATTGCAGACCAAAACCTTCCGGACAGAATGAGCGGGTTGGTAGTTAAATAATCAGTAGATTAAGCAGATTTTATTCGAAAGGATTGCCATTGGCAATCCTTTCGTCGTTTGTGGATATAAGTCACAACGTAAACCGACATTGTCAAGAATATTAATTTTAATTCTCGCCAAAACTCTATCATTGCATTGTTCTGCAAAACCAAATTTAGCTTTACTTCACAAATTAAGTAATACATGAAAAACACTTTGATATTGATGCTGGCTTTATTCACAAATTTGCTGCTAGCACAAAAAATGCAACTTAACCTGATTCCACAACCTGCCGAAATACAGGAATTTGCAGGGTCTTTTGCGCTCACCCGAACTGCTACCATTGGCTATGTAGGTGCGGATGCAAAGCCCGTCGCTGAGATGTTGGCGGAAAAATTGAATGTGCCTACAGGTTACACTCTCGTTGCGAAGCCAGCCAGAAATGCTAACCTTCTGCTAAGTGTCAACACTACGCCGAATGCTAAATTGGGGGAGGAGGGCTACACGTTGGAGGCTAGCACCAATGGAGTAATCATTTCAGCAAATGAGGTAGCGGGCTTGTTCTATGGAGTCCAAACATTACTGCAATTATTGCCGAAGGAAATTGAAAGTGCAAAAGCGACGAGCGTAAATTGGAACATCCCCGCCGTGCACATCACCGACTATCCCCGTTTTGGTTGGCGGGGCCTGATGCTCGATGTGAGCCGCCATTTTTTTACGAAGGAAGAAGTTAAGAAATACATTGACGACATGGTGCGGTACAAGTACAACACTTTCCATTGGCATTTGACGGATGACAACGGATGGCGCATCGAAATCAAAAGCCTGCCAAAACTGACTGAGGTTGGTGCTTGGCGTGTGGAGCGCCACGGCCATTTTGGTGACAGGGACGATGTTCGTCCTGATGAGAAATCGACAGTCGGTGGTTATTACACCCAAGATGATATCCGGGAAATTGTGAAATATGCTGCCGAACGCCATGTGACCATAGTGCCGGAGATTGATGTGCCGGGGCATAGTATGGCAGCATTGGCGGCCTATCCCGAACTGAGCTGCACTGACCAGAAAGTGTTTGTGGATCCAGGTACCAATTTCGCAGATTGGTATGACAATGGAACATTCAAAATGAAGGTAGAGAATACCCTAAACCCTTCTGACGAGAAGGTTTACGAGTTTTTGGACAAGGTTTTCACAGAGGTGGCGCAGCTTTTCCCTAACCCGTATATTCATGTAGGCGGCGACGAATGCTACAAGGGCTATTGGAAGGAAGACCCTGGTTGCCAAGCGCTAATGAAGCAACTGGGCACGCACCATGTCGAGGATTTGCAGGGGTATTTCATGGGGCGGTTGGAGAAGATACTGGCTACCAAAGGCAAAAAACTGCTCGGATGGGATGAAATTCTGGAAGGCGGTCTTTCCCCCGGCGCTACGGTAATGAGTTGGAGGGGCGTGAAGGGTGGCATTGAAGCAGCGCAAATGGGCCATGAAGTGGTAATGACGCCGACGACTTTTGCCTACCTTGATTACACTCAAGGCGACCCGACCGTTGACCCGCCAATTTATGCCCGACTGCGTTGCCAGAAAAGCTACAGCTTCGAGCCTGTGCCTGACGGTGTAGATGCCAAATACATACTCGGTGGGCAGGGCAACCTCTGGACGGAGCAAGTGCCCGATCAGCGCTATGCCTACTACATGACCTACCCTCGTGCATGGGCGCTGTCGGAAGTGTATTGGTCGCAGAAAAAGGACAAGAATTGGGACAGTTTTTCGAAACGGATGGAGGCACACTTCCAGCGTTCCGATGTGGCCGGAAAAAATTATTCAAAGGCAGTGTACGACCCTATTGTGACAGCAGAAAAAGAGGCAGGGGAATTGGTGCTGGTCATGGCATCCGAGATACCTGACCTTGACCTTTATTATACCATTGACGATATTATGCCGGATAATTTTTCACCAAAATATAGCGCTCCTGTGACGTTGCCAGAAGGCCCCATCACCGTGCGGGTACAGGCTTATCGGAACGGAGCACCCATTGGGCATTTGATTACTTTGAAGCGGCAGGAATTGGAGGAAAGGGTGGGGTGGTAGTGGTGAAGTTTAGTCCTTTCAGGGTTAAAGAAAAAACTTGGAAGGTCTTTACCTCTTAAAACCATAAGCCAAGGCGAAACACTGCATTTAAGGAAAAGGATTTTCTGGAGAAAATATCGAAAATAGAAGGCGTGACGAGGGTTTACTAGATATAATTTTTTTCAATAAATGGAAATGGTCTTCCAAGTGTATGAAAATTGGAAGACCACCCCTGTTAATAAAATTATTCCACTATTAAGCGCTGTTTCCATTCTTGGCCATCAATTGCCAGTATGGAGAAATATATTCCTGAAGGTAAATCAAGTGCCAATTCATGGTATTGCTGTATGCCTTCTTGCTGGATAGTAATTTCTTGTACTATTTTTCCTGTCACATCATATAATTTTAAACTGCCACTTCCTGTAGCTGTTGATTCAATATATAGCCTAATGGAACCTGAAGTTGGGTTGGGGAGAAAACCTGCATTGCCATTTGTATTCTCCGTTACAATGTTGACTATATTTGAATAAGTATATTGCCCATTAAAGTCCTCTTGTTTCAACCGATAATAATTGATATGATAATGTGGGCTATTGTCCGTAAAGCTATAATCATGTTGCACTTGGCTTGTGCCATTGCCTAGGACCGTGCCGATGTTTTCCCAGTTTTTAGAATCTGTAGAGCGCTCAATTTGAAATGCTGCATTATTGGTTTCAGAAGCGGTCACCCAACCCAAAGCTACTTTGTTGGTTTCTGTCAGCGCAGCTTTAAATCGCACTAACTCCACTGGAAGTAGCCCAAAACTGACCTGATAGGATTGGCCCACGACGCTTCCCGTACCACTGTATCCTGTTGGCCAATTTATAGTAGGCGAATTATCAGTGATACTGCCAGCCCCTGTTACCGTAACAATGGTGAAAGTTGTGGTAGCAGGTACGCCCGATGGGAATGTTATATTGATAGTGCCGCCAATAGTGGCATTATGACCGTTCAGCACCTGTACTTGGTCGTAGTTGGTGCAGGCACTGCCATTTGCAAGCTCAATGTCCAAATTGCCATTATTCACAAAATCTCCATCAATGCTCGTGCAGCCCGGAGAATTGCCTGGCGAGAATGTGGCCCCGACAGGATTGATAAAGTCAAATGCCATCGTCCCTGAGCCATTGAACATTCCTGCGCCTGTGACGGTACCCCCTTCTTTTTCGAAGTTCCCATTGTTGGTGAACACGCCATTGTTGGTTAGGGAGTTAGCATATCCCATTAAGAATGTACAGCCTGACCCATTGATGATTGTACCATTATTCGTTATCATTCCCAAATAACCCCAATAAGTACCACCACTATTTATTTCAATTAAACCACCTGACGCAATGTTGCACGCACCCCTTACGAAAATTTCGAACCCATTCACATGAATAGTGCCTGTGCTGTATACATTCACACTGCCACTATTATTGTAAGAATATAAGCCATCTTCTGCATTTACATTCACCGTGCCAGCTATATTTACAGTGCCATTGTCATAATCCATGCCATCAGTATAGAGGTTTAATGTGCCATCTACAATAAGAACACCCACCGTTATTCTAATATTTCCAGAATTTAGGTTGAGGGTTTTGCCTGTATATATAATAAATATGCCATCCACCATCATATAGGAGTCATCATAAGGATTGTCGAAATTACAAGCACCAGTGCCGTTAATGATAATGGTATCCGTATTTGGGACATCCACTGGCGGGATAATGCCACCCTGCCAGTTGCCGCTGCTGGCCCAACTACCGGAGCCAGTGAAGGTATAGGTGTTCGCAAAACACATTGATGAAAATAGGAAGGTCAAAATAAAGCAAAGCAATGGCCTTATTGCTATTGGTGACAAAATTTTCATGATTGGATTAAATGCTTTTGTGTTAATAGTTTAGGAACTATTTTATTGGTAGGTGTTATCTCTATCTAACAAATCTGAAATGCACTTTCCAAAAAAAGTGCCACAAAATCTTTATCGCTGTTATTACATTGTTCACGATGCAGATTACGCTGTGGGCACAAGCTGATATTTATTAATATTTAATCAGTGAGAATTAAAGAATCGTTTTGGATAGTAGTTTTGGTGCCTAGACTTTCCTAGCTTTTAAAACTTGAAAAGTCTTAACTGAAAAAGCATTCGTATCAATTTTACGACATTACAACCTACAGTCAATAGACCTAATCATGTCCCATAATTCTGCTGGTTCAATAGGTAGCCAGCCTTCATGGCATTTAACAACTTAATGCTTTGCCATAGCAGCTTTTCGCCCGGTAATGGCTGTGCTTTTGACCTTACAAAGCCCGACAGCCTTCCA
>WGNL01000016.1 GCA_016124585.1 Bacteroidota bacterium
AAGGTCGAACCCTGCGGGTTGCTCCCTGCGGTCGCAAACCTTGACACGGCCAATCTACCACTATTTTTCTTGCTGCTAAGCGGTCACTTGACCTCTAGCTGTGCCTTTTCCCCATTTTACACAGTTTATGAAGCAGTACCACCTTATGTTGCCCGCCCATTCACATTTCATATCCGCTACAATCATTGGTCTCTGGAAGAGAAGGAAGAAGCGCCGATAATTTGGTCGTAGCGGCCTCCGAACGGGCGGTAGTAAACCAGGATGGTGTAATAATTATCGGTTTCGTGCCAGTTGCCTTCCGTTTCATCGAAGTCAATTACATTTTTCCCGTGCGGCAAAGCAGCGTAGAGGTACTCGTAGTAGCCTTGCTTTAAGTTCAGTTTCACCACGTAGGCATTGGTGGCGGGATTATAGGTCATTTTGAACTCCGGCTTGATTTGCCAGTCCGTCAGGCCACCGAAAACATAAACGTCCTGGTCGGGCATTTCACCAACACTTGACAGCTGGAGGGTCACATCCAAATATTCGCTTTCGAGATTGTGGATATTGCTGGAAGAATTGTCGTTTCCATAAATTTCCTGGTCACGGGCATTTGCCTCTGCCTGCCGCTGATTGAGTAGGCTCTGACGCTGCGCAATGATGGCTGCCCGTTCAGAATTGGAGGCATTTGCCAAGCGGTTTTGAAAATCCCTCTCCTCCTCCGTCGTGAGTTGGGTGATAAAATTGCTGGCAGGGAGCCTACCATTTTGGCTGTAGTTAGCACGTCCACGCTCGTCCGTGTTCTCGATGATGAAATTCCCATTGATGTCCCGCCATTCAAAATAGGGCATGCTGCCACGCTTGGGGTCTTTTTCCAGAATAGAGACGTATTTGCCGTCAGGATCTTTGCCCATTGAAAGAATGCGCGGGTCGGGATACCGGATGCCCCGCACGTCAATGTACCGGAACTCCTTTCCCGCAGGAAAAATGATTTTATCCTGATAGTCAAAAATCTCTTGTGCTTTTTTGGTGTAAAGTGGCTTGAGGCCAGTGATGGCATTGTCCCAGCGCCCATTTTGTATCACCACAGCGGTCAACTCCTGCATTGGGTTGCGTATTTCAAAACTCTCGTGGCTGACCGTGAAATCGATTTCTTGGTACGTCGTAATCTTGTCTACCTGTGCTGGCCGAACGGCCCTTCCATACACATTTACCAGGTTGTCAATCAGCATAAAACGGCGGGTGAGCACGAGGCGCTTTTCATCTTCATCTTCGTAAACCTTGAGCAAGTAATTGCCGCTAAGTTTGAATTTCATGTCCCGGTTAGGCAGTGAAAGCCAGTAGTGGGTGTAGTTGGAATGTACTTTGAAAGAATAATCATAATCCCGGATTTGCCCTTCGGAAAATCCGTCCAAATAATCAAACTCCGTGATATTGGTAGAGGGGTTCCAATTGGCGTCGCAGTGTACCACCGAATAAACAAAGTCTTTCGCTTCGGTGCCCATGTCGTCAAAACTGAGCAGGAGCGTGTTGCCGCCGTTCAGTTCAATAGCTGGCATGCTGGTCAATTGGCCGTTCACGTGAAACATGACGGTCTTGATATTTTCGGAGTAGATATAATCGTAGTAAACAAGGTCTTCGTCCTGTGAAAAAGTAAGGAAGGGCATTAAAAGCCCTAGCTGCAGAAGTATATTTTTCATTTCAACAAAAATTGAGTCACCATAGAAAGTGAAAGTTGGGAGTGCAAACTTGCCATAATTCTACAACGAATCGCCAAGTTTAGCGAACCTTTGCAGCGCTTTAACGAAATCAGTCGTTAGAGCGTGTCTGAGTATCAAGAAAATGGCAAAACCCGACAACAACATTTTAGATAGTGAAAAACCTTCGCCCAAGCAGATGAGCTTGGCTGGCAAAGCAGGGATTTTCACGGTGAGCCGGGCGGTCACCATCATCACGCAAATGTTGGCAGGCGTGGTACTGGCGCATGTACTTACCAAGGAAGCCAACGCCGTTGTGTCGTACCTCGTGCTCACGCTTTATGCTACCGCGCTCGCATTCGGCCAGCTCGGCCTGCCGGATAGCGTGTTTTTTTTCTTCGAAAAAATGCCGCCCAACAACCGCAAGGCTTTTGCACTGCTGTTGGCCAAAACCCTTTTTTACTTGGCATTTGGCGCTGCCTTGGTAATGCTCTCAATAGGTTGGTTTGGCGCTGGCAAGGAAGGTTTTGAGGCTGTGCACACCCTTGTTTGGGTGATGGCAGCCATGCTGCTATTGGAGCTTCCGACGATGCCTGTTCCAAACGTCTTAATTGCCACCGACCGGACAAAAGCAGCGGCTTGGTTCAATATTTTCACCGGGACGGCGCAGTTCATGGCCATGACCATTCCGCTGCTGCTGCCCAACCCCGTGACGGCCATCCCCGTTGGGTTGTTGATTTACAGCTTGTTGAAATTTGGCGTCAGCTTTGGCCTTTTCCAAAAAATGTTCAGAGACGAACCGCTCACTGCATTGCCGGAAGGCACGATGAAAGAAGTGCTGCGCTATTCCGTCCCGCTCAGCCTCGCCCAAATTTTCTGGGTGCTGAACAAGATGGTGGACAAGCAGGTGGTGCAATGGCTGCTTCCCAGCACGGTCTTCGCTGTTTACAATTCCGGCGCCATCGAACTACCCATCATCCCGACCATCGCCTACACCGTGTCTGCGGTGATGATGACGCAGCTCGTCGGCCACCACTTGCGGGGCGAACGCTCGCAGTTACTGGGGCTTTGGTACAAAAGCGTTGAAAAAGTATCCGTCATCGTGCTGCCGCTGGTGATGATTTTTTTGGTGGCTGCGGAGGAGTTCATCGCTTTGTTGCTCCCGCCCGATTACGCCGATGCCGTCATCCCATTCCGCATTTACACCTTCATCCTCCTGCAACGGGTGGCATCCTACAGCAATATGCAAAAGGCACTAGGGGCCACCTCACCCATTACTCATGCCGCCATTTACATGTTTTTGATAAACGCAGTGCTCTGTGTGCCGCTGGTGAAATTGTTTGGGATGGCCGGGCCACCGTTGGCGATGCTGGCGGCCAATGCTTTTTCGTGGTGGTATGCACTTCGTAATATCCAGCAACTGCTGGAAATCAAGTTTCGGGAGGTGTTTCCTTTTGGGTTTTACCTAAAGGCATTAGGAGTGGCTGCTCTCGCTGCCGTGCCGATTTTAGGATTAAAAATGATGGTTGAACTTCCCCAGTATTTCGGCTTTTTCATTTTGGTGGCTTGCTACTCACCTATCTACTTAGTGCTGGCCCGTGCGACGGGCATTGTACCTGACGAAGATTGGCGGCGGTTGTTGAAAAAGATTGGATTCCTTCACAAATCTTAGCAAACGACGCCCAATTTTCACAAAACCCTAACCAAAGCCTTGTACCGTTTAACATTTTCGTGCCGTCCTAATCTCGTAAAACATGGCGGCTGGCAGGAAGCTATTTTCCTGAACCGCATCAAAAAAATGTGACGGACATGAAAACATTGCTGAAAACCACCACCCTAGCACTTTTGCTCGCAGTTGCGTTCAATATCCAGGCTCAAACTTTTTCACTTGGCCTCAAAGTTGGCGGACAAATGGCTAATGTGAAAGCCCCTGGCATTTTCGAGGACTTATCCTTCTTGCCTGATTTCCAAGCGATTGCTACCCCAAATATCGGTGTAGTTTCAGAGATAAACCTGCACCCAAACTTTTCCATCCAACCCGAACTTTCCTGGACGCAAAAGGGCTTCCAACTCCAAGAAAACTTTGATGTTAACCTGTTCAATATGCCAATACCACTGGGCGCCACGGCTATTACGAAGTTCAATTACTTGGAAATGCCCCTGTTGGCAAAAGCCAAGTTTGGTAACTTTTACGTGTTGGCTGGCCCGACTTTCGGTTACGCCCTGAACGGCAATTTGCAGACCCGAGCTGACCTTTTCATCACGGAAATTGATTTGTCCAATACAGACATCAACCTTGACAAAGTAGGCTACGAGCGCTGGGAAGTGGGCGGCATGGCCGGTGCGGGCGTTTCGATTCCTGTTTTTAATGGCGGAGGGCAGATTTTCCTCGATGCCAGGTACTCCCACGGCTTCACCCAGCCTTACGACATCCCTATTGTGCACGAAAAGGTATTGCACAAAAATTTCGGCATAAACGTAGGCTTTACGGTGCCGCTTGCGGGCCAAAAAGCAACCCCTAGAGCTTAAGGATTGGGGACAAAACATCAGGCAAATGAACCATTGCGGGCCATCCGGGATTTTTACACTCGGATGGCCCGCTTTTTTACGCCAAAACAAGCGCTATTTGCATCTTGTTATTGCGAGGTTTCGGTTCTCCGACCTTTGCCGATTTTAGTGGAGAGAACCTCTGATTTCCTAATTTTGCCAAAATGTATTCGATATGAAATACTTGAAGATAATAATTGCTGTTTCAATAATGCTGCTCGCTGCTTGTGCGAATGAGCCTTCCCGGCCGATTTCTGAGTCAACACCAGCCGGCCAAAAAGTGCAAGCACACGGCAAAGTGAACCAAGTCTTGGTCATTTCAGATACTGCGCTATGGAAAGGCCCTGTGGGTGACACTTTTTTCTACTACTTCAATGCTCCCTACATCCTGCTTCCACAGCCAGAGCCCATTTTCGACGTCGTTCAGATGACGCCGAAACAACTGGCTTTGCAGCCACTGAAAAAAGAGTTTCGTACGATTATTTTCCTTGCCGACCTAAATGATGAGAACTCAGAGACGGCCCGCTTCGTGCGGGCAGACCTCGGCCCAGAAAAACTCATGGAAATCCAAAAAAACAAAGGCTTTAATGTGACCGTTGGGCAGGATAAATGGGCTACTAAACAGCTACTATTCTATGTGAATGGCTACGGTGAGGACAAGCTAATTGAGTGCATCGCTGCCAATTTCCCAGCCATTGGCCGAAAAATCAACGAACGGGACGAGGAAACAGTTAAGTCCACCGCTTTCCAAGGAGGCGAGGACTCCAAACTGGAAGGAGAGGTTTTGACGAAGTTCAACCTGAACATGAAAATCCCGAAAGGCTTCAAGCAAGCTAAGTTCGACGGCAATACCAATACACTTTGGTTGCGCAATGATGAACGGGAAATCGTCGCCAATATCATCGTCCACAAATTACCTTACAAGAACAAATCCCAACTCACGAAAGAGGGCATCAAAAAAATCAGGGATGAAATATCTGGCATAGTGACCACGCAACAGCCCAATACTTATATGCGCATCAACGATGTGGACCTCCCGCTTTTTGTGGAAAACAAGACCATCAACAACACCTACACCTTGCAAGCCAAAGGCGTTTGGGACATCGTAAATGATTTTAAAGGCGGTCCATTTGTAAGCAACCTGATGTTAAATGCCAAAACAAATGAGCTTATTCTGGTGGACGGTTTCGTCTTTGCCCCTGGCAAAGAAAAGCGGAATTATATGCAAGAAATGGAATTGGTATTGGCTACAGCGAGCTTTTGAAAGGGTTTATAAAAAGAGTTCATAAGGTGGTTTATAAGTTGGTTATGTAGTCGTTATCGAGCTATCAACGCTTATACACTTATTTTTAAGCCAATCACTTTTTAAAACTGCCCTGTAGCAAGCAGCACCAACGTACATGCTTCAAGCGTCTCAACGCCTGCTTCTTTTGCCCGCAACATGAAATCAAAGTTCTCTGCTCCAGGATTGAAGATTAGTCGCTTCGGCCTCAGGCTTAGCACATAATCATAGTATTCTTTTTGGTGGGAAATATTGATGTATAAAGTCACAGTGTTTATATCCGTGAACGGAGGGTGGCCAGTCTGTATCTCCACGCCATTCACTTCTCCTTCTTTTTTACCAATGGCCACAACCTCATAGCCATGCTTTTTCAGGGAATTAATTGCCAAATAGGAATACCGCTCTGGATTTGTTGATGCGCCGATGACGAGTGTTTTTTTCATAGATTTTTTTGCCAAAACAGGTTGATTCTTAGTTTGTTGCGAAGCAAACAAAATCAGTAGTCGAAAGTTTTTTGCTCCACAAAAAGCGATAGAAGTCCATCTTCGCTCGCCGAACAAACCCCTCTTTCCGTAATCAACCCCGTCACTAGCCGGGCAGGCGTCACATCGAAGGCGAAATTGGCGGCGGGGCTGGCCGCTGGCGTCAGGCGTACTCCCCTAACCTCTCCATTTTCATCCAAGCCGCTGATATAATGCACTTCCCCAGCATCCCGCTCCTCGATGGGGATTTCTGTCATTCCATTGCGCAAGCTCCAATCAATACTGGAAGAAGGTACTCCCACGTAAAACGGCACGCCGTTGTCCACAGCAGCAAGGGCTTTGAGGTAAGTGCCTATCTTATTGGCCACGTCGCCCATGTGGGTAGTGCGGTCGGTGCCGACGATGACCAAGTCCACCATGCCGTGTTGCATGAGGTGGCCACCTGTGTTGTCGGCGATGACGGTGTGAGGAACGCCATGTTCTGCCAATTCGAAGGCCGTGAGGGAAGCGCCTTGGTTGCGGGGCCGGGTTTCATCCACCCAGACGTGGATGGGAATGCCGGCATCATGGGCAGCGTAAATGGGCGCCGTGGCTGTGCCGTGGTCAATACAGGCGAGCCAGCCTGCGTTGCAATGAGTCAAAATGTTGATGATTGATGATTGATGATTGCGGACTGCGGATTGGGAGGACTGCTGGAGCTTTTTTTGGTAAATATCTTCAAGGAGTTTCAGGCCATGCTGACCGATGGCATGGCAGTGGTTTACACTTTCCTCGGTGATGTCATGTGCAGTTTGCAAGGCGATTTGGGTTTGCTCCGCAATATTTTCCCTTACTACCATTTCACTCAAAATCCTATCAACGGCATAAGCGAGGTTCACGGCAGTAGGTCGGGTGGCTTTCAGTCGGGCGGCGGCTTCCTGCATTTTTTCCTTAAAATTTGGCAATGCCACAGGTTGCGAAGCAGAAAACTGCAAAGCCGCCATGTACATTCCATAAGCCGCCGCCGAGCCGATGAGCGGCGCACCCCGCACATACATGTCCCGAATGGCTGTTTCAAAATCTTCCAAAGTTTTTAAATCCACGATGACGAAGCGATGAGGCAAGAGTCGTTGGTCAATGATTTGAACAACCTGTTCATTTTCAGGATGCAACCAGATGGTGCGGTAATGTTTGCCTTGGATGTTCAATGAATGAAGGATTGAATGAATGAAGGATTGATGGCGAAGATGGGCGTTTTTTACAAAAATAAAAAAGGCAGCCCGATGGTCGGACTGCCCCCAAATTTTTCGTAAAAACTAAGTTTTAAAAGCAGTAATCATTCGCCGCAATGAGCGTATCGGCCACAAGGCGGCGTGCATTTTTGACGTTTACCGGCGGGTATTTCGTGAAGCGCTTGATGCCCATCAAGAAGGTTTTGAGTAGGTCTCCCTCGGCAAAGGAAGCGATGGCGTCACTGGCGCATTTACTCACCCTGCTTGTGGCATCGTTGAAATAAACCTTCATCATGGCTTCATAAACAGACTGGTCATGGGCTTTGCCAGGCATTTCGGCCAAGCGTTCAACCCGCAGCAGCAAGGACTCCGCCACGAAAACATCAATCATCATGTCGGCTACGTTCATCACAATTTCCTGCTCTTCCTTGATGTCCAATTGACCCTCCATCTGCATTTTCACGGCAGCACCAGCGGTCATCAGCACCAGTTTCTTGAAATCTTTCAATGCTTTTTTTTCATCAGCGTATTGGCCAGTTGGTGTATCAAAGGAAGGCATTGAAGCCAGTTCTTTTTGCACTTCCCAGGCTGGCCCGACCATGTCCACCTGACCCTTCATTGCCCGCTTGAGCAGTTGGGAAACCATGAGCATTCGGTTGATTTCATTGGTACCTTCGTAGATACGGTTGATCCGGGCATCCCGATAGGCACGAGCAGCTGTGTATTCCTCCGAAAAGCCAATACCGCCATGGATTTGCACCATTTCGTCCACCACATAATCCGTTACTTCTGAGCCGTAAACTTTTATAATGGCGCATTCGATGGCATACTCTTCGGCAGCTTTAAAGGTAGCTTCAGCGTAGGGCAAGCCTTCAGCTACGAGGGCATTTTTCTTATCGTCCAATAAGTCGGAGATGCGATAGCAGGTACTTTCCAACGCAAAATTACGGATGCACTGCTCGGCCAGTTTGTACTTGATGGCACCAAATGTGGAAAGACTCTGACCAAATTGCTTACGCTCGTTGGCATATTTTACACTGGTGGCGATGGCTTTTTTTGCCCCGCCCATGCACATCACACCGAGTTTGTAGCGCCCAATATTCAGAGCATTGAAGGCGATGAGGTGACCTTTTCCAATTTGTCCCAACACGTTGGAAGCAGGAACTTTTACATTTTCAAAAAACACCTGTCTGGTGCTAGAACTTTTGATGCCCATTTTTTGCTCTTCGGCCCCAAGCGTCAGGCCAGGCGAGTCGGCCTCTACGACGAACCCTGTGAATTTGTCTCCGTCAATCTGAGCAAATACGATAAACATATTGGCGAAGCCAGCATTGGAAATCCACATTTTCTGGCCATTGAGCACATAATGCGAACCGTCAGCGGAAAGGTCTGCACGGGTTTTGGCTGCAAGTGCATCAGAACCACTGCCGGGCTCAGTGAGGCAATAGGCTGCCTTCCATTCGCCGGAAGCAAGACGAGGCAAGTATTTTTCCTTTAATTCTTCTGTCCCGAAATACAATATCGGCAACATGCCAATACCTGTGTGCGCTGCAATAGTGGTAGCAAAACCGCCACCCATTCGCCCCAACTCTTCGCTGATGAAGGTATTGGCATTTGTGTCAAGCAACATGCCACCGTACGCCTCAGGAATGTGACAGCCGAGCAGGCCGAGTTCTCCCGCCTTTTCCATCAGCTCTACTTGACATTCGAGTTTATGGGGCTTTTCCCCTGCTTCTTTGGCGAAATCACGCACCATTTGGCGGGCCATGCTTTGTTCTTCGTTAATGTCTTCTGGGATGAATGTATCTGCGGCGGCGCTTTCTTTGATGACGAACTCGCCCCCTTTGAGTAGGTTGGATTTTACAAGTGTGTCTTCCATGACTGATTGATTTGTACTGGTTGAAAAAATTAGCGAATTTTCGCTGGCAAAACTACATTCTAATTTTCCGTTCCGCAACTGTAATAAGAATTTATTTAGCGAATTTTCGCTAACACTTACCAAAGTCATCAGATTATCTATCGCCCCTAAAACTAATCCTTACTAATTTGAGTCGATTACGACGCTCGCTTGGCACCACGAAATCATAACCCGATACTTGGACAGCATCCCGAAAGCGGAGTTGCAAGTCCTTGCGCTCGGTGCTCATCACAGCGTTTCGGTCAAATTCGCCATTCCCACGCACTACATACTCGCTCACCGTGTTTTCGTGTTTGATTTCATCGTTGTAAACAAAGCGAAGCGCAGAAGGTGTCTTTGCCAAAAAAAACGAAGAGTACATTGCACTGTCATCCTGCGAGTACTGCTTTTTGTGAAGAATATCCTTCCAATGAACATTGCCATCAGGGTGCAATGAAATGAGGAAGACATCATCATAATAGTAGTCAATAACAGGACGAAAACCGGTGCGCCCGTAAACACTGGAATTGGTAGCCCCCCGTTGAAATTCTTTGTTCAATTCACCTACGAGAATGAAGCCTCCATCAGTCCGCATTACGATTTTTTGCACCGTCGCTTCTGGGATGCCTCTGTTTTTTACTTTTTCTTTTTCGTTCAAAATAGCGACAAAATCATCTTCAAAAGGGTAAAACTTTAGCAAGCTGCTATCTGGCCTCGCCGAGTCAATGCTAAGAAAGTAGAAACCTTCCGCTTTGGATGGATTATCGTTGGAATAAAGTCCGCCCGCCTTTAGGGAATGATGGAGATTATCGTAGGCAAATTTCACATCGTAAGTGAGGTTGTCCTGCATGGGCACTGTATAGCGGCGAAGTGTGCTATCTGTACCGGGGCCAAAATCGAACACTTCCATAAAATGCTGGCGATGTCTTCCCGAGCTATTGTCTTTGCTGAGGATGAAGTACATATTTCCATCATTGTCAACGATGGCTTGAAGGAAATCTCGATACATGAGCATATTGTCTGGGGAAAAATTTTTCTCCCAAAGCAGCTTCATTTGCCGCATATCAAAAGCAAGCGCATTGACTTCGGTTTGCTCCTTGACGTACCAGATGAGGGCAATGTTTTTATCTTCCGAAAACTCGATTTCAAAACTTGGCGAAAAAAATGACTGGTCGAAACGCTTGATTGTGACAGAATCCACAAGATTGGCTGCTGGGCTGTAGCGGTGTATTTTAAGCACTGGTAATAGTTTCTGCCGGAATTGGTAAATGAGGTTGAAGCCGCCGCCATCTGCTTGCACAACCCCCTCGATGATGGGTGATTTCCTGTCAAGTTCAAAGTCTTTTTCCCAACTTAAATTCATGTTTGCATCAAATCCCTGTACTTGAAATTCGCTGGTTTTGTTTTTGAAAAGCAGGACGTTGCCCCTATCGTCCCCAAAAATTTCATAAGAAGTTTCATCCCGCAGGACTACAGGTGGGGAAACTGTGACAGTTTGCGCAGCACCACAAAAAGGCAACGCCAAATAAAAAACTAGGCAGGACAATAGGCGGAAGGGAAAAATTTTCATAACGAAAAGCTGTGTCGTTTGAGATGCGGGCTTAATTCATAGCAGGTGTTTGGTATATTGGTTTGCCAATTTACACAGAATATTTTTGAAAAATAAGATTTGAAAGGATTGCCTCCAAAAACAGCGTACATCTGACTTTTTTCTGCTCTGAATTTAGGCATTCTTTTGGTCAAGAAATGCGGCAACAGCAAGGCGCACATTACCATGCTGGCGCAAAAGTTCGTTTGCTGCCTGATAATCAAGCCCAGTATCTTGTGCTACCATCTGCGTACCCCTATCCAATAGTTTGTCATTGGTGAGTTGCATATCCACCATGCAATTGTCTTTCACACGGCCGAGCTGTATCATCAAGCTGGTGGAAATCATATTGAGCACCAGTTTTTGTGCCGTGCCCGATTTCATGCGGGTGCTGCCCGTGACAAACTCAGGCCCCACTACTACCTCCACTGGGAAATCGGCAACAGCAGCCAACGGCGATTCGAAATTGCAGGTGATGCAACCCGTCAGGATACCTTGTCGCTTGCATTCAGACAAGCCACCTACTACGTAGGGTGTTGTGCCGGACGCAGCGATGCCAATCACAAAATCTTGACTGTCAGCATGATAGCTTTGCAAATCACGCCAAGCTTGAGCAGAGTCGTCTTCTGCAAATTCTACAGAGTGGCGTATTGCCTGGTCGCCTCCGGCAATGATGGCTATCACCAAATCAGGTGGTACTCCGTAGGTAGGTGGGCACTCAGAAGCATCAACAACGGCTAGCCGGCCACTTGTGCCAGCACCAATGTAAAACAACCGGCCGCCATCCCGCACTTTTTCAACGACAGCCAACACCAATCGTTCAATGCCAGGCAATGCTTCCTCGACTACCATTGGCACAGTCTTGTCCTCATTGTTAAGATTGTGAAGCAACTCGGCCACTGTCATTTTTTCCAAGTGACGGTAGTGGGAGGGGCTTTCTGTTGTTTTTAGCATCGAAGTGTTGATTGTTGCATTGATTTATCGATGAGATATTGGCGTGCTGCCCCCAAACTTCCAGCAATTTGACAATTTAGCTATTCAAAATTATTCTCTTATAAAAACCAGTTCCTCGTCCTCCCCGATTCGAGCGACTACGGAAGGTTCGGCCATGTCTTTGTCCATTTGGCGGTATTTCACCACAAGGTCAATCCCCTCGATGACGGCTGAGCTTATTTCGCCGAAGTGAGTGGGATGCGAGTTGTTGCCAATGCAAGCGGCAGTAGCGACGATAGGCCTGCCAAATTCTTCGAGCAGTTCGTGGCAGAAATTGTCCTTCGGAATGCGGAAAGCGACGCTACCATCCGAAGCGGCTGCCTGATCAGGCAGGTTACGGGCTTGGTCATAAATAATGGTCAAGGGCCTAGTATGGAATTGCAGCAGGGTTTCCACCCTCGGATGAACGAAAGTAACGTAGAATTTCAACTGCTCCATAGAGTAGGAAAGTAGCGTCAGGGGTATCTCACCTGGCAATTCACGAAGCTGCCGGAGCCGAGCCACTGCCAGTGAATTGGTAGCATCGCAGCCGATACCCCAGATTGTGTCGGTCGGAAAGAGGATGAGTCCGCCGTTTTCAAGTGTGTTTACGATAGGTTCTAAAAGGTAATTTTGAACCATGTAGGTGCCCTGATTGGTAAAAGTTAGCATGAGTTTTAGGTATTTTAGATGATGCGGTTCGTTTAAAACTCATTAACAAACGCCGAACTGCAACAAAGATTTTGGGGTATGCGATCTTGATATGACAAATCCTGTCCATTTCGCATGATTCCTGACAAACTTCCAAAAAAAACTTGCCTATCTTGCACTTTAATCTGTCTCTAAAAAAACCATATTGTATTTATTTGTTTCAAAACTAGCAAGCAAAAGAAATTCCAGTGACAGCCCTTACGTTAAAAACGCCCCACTAAGCACTTGCTATCAATTTGAAACAAGCCGTTAAAACGCATTTTTTATTTTAACCTTCATTCTCGTTAGTGCAAATGCAGCGCTAAAAACCGAAATGTATGACAAAGTTAAGCACATCGACAAAAGCCCTTTTAACCGCCTTTTGTTTCTTGGCGGGAATGTTACCGCTCCAAGCCGCCCATATTGTTGGCGGCACCATTAGTTATGTGTGTAATGGCGCTGGCAAATACACTTTCACGATGAAAATATACAGGGATTGTTACGGTGGAGGTGCTGCTTTTGATTCAGATTTTGCGAATGGAGCCCCATTTGCTGGCACTGTGACTATTTATAAAGGAAATTCTACCGTGCCCATGGATGTTATACAACTTGGAACACCTACTATCACAAATATCCCCCCTTCGCTCAGCAATCCTTGTTTGATAGCGCCGCCCAATGTTTGCGTGGAAGAAGGCGTTTATATTTTCAACCTTGACCTCCCAGTTTCGACTTCCAGCTACCATATTGTTTATCAGCGCTGCTGCCGCAATAGTTCCATTACTAACATCATACTACCTGGTGAAACAGGTGCCACCTATTACATGGAACTCACTCCCGCCGCACAGGAACTTTGTAACAGTAGCCCAACATTCAATGAGTTTCCGCCAATAGTTATTTGTACAGGCGAGCCAATTGATTTCAACCATGCCGCTACCGACCCCGATGGCGATGTACTTGTTTATGAACTATGCACACCATACGACGGCGGTGGAAATGACCAAGTTAATTCCACAGCTCCAAATGGTGTAGCCCCTGACCCTGACTTGCCCCCACCCTACAATTCTGTATCTTTCAATGGCCCCTACTCTTACACAAACCCATTGTCCGCCAACCCTGCGCTTTCGATAGACCCCAACACGGGCTTCTTGACTGGCGTACCTAATGCTTCTGGGCAGTTTGTGGTTTGCGTCGCTGTGAAAGAGTATCGAAACGGCGTGCTTCTGAGTACCTCCCGCCGGGATTTTCAGTTTAACGTAGCGCCTTGCAACCCCACCGTTGTAGCAGATGTGCTTGAAACTGACACGGTCACTTTGCAGGAAGTTCAATATTATGTGGTGGATGCTTGTGGTGAAAGCGCCGTGCATTTTACTAACCAAAGCTACCAACAGCAGTACATCAATGATTTCCGCTGGGAATTTGGTATCAATGGCACCACGCAGACTTTCACAGATTGGAACCCCACTGTTGACTTTCCAGGAGTGGGCACCTACTACGGCCTGCTGTTGTTGAACCCTGGTGCCACTGCATGTGATGATACTGCTTATCTGGAAGTAAATGTTTATCCCGGCATTTCATCTGATTTTGATTTTGAATATGACACTTGCGTGGCAGGCCCAGTGGCTTTTACCGATTTGACAAATCCTGGGGCAGGCCCGGGCAGCATTGTTTCATGGAACTGGGATTTCGGCGACACCAAAAAATCCCAAGATCAAAACCCAATCCATACATATCAGGTACCCGGTGATTTTAATGTGCAACTGCTTGTACGAGACAGCAACAACTGTACGGCTTTGCGAACGAAAACCCTGCCGTACTACCCCATTCCACAATTACTCGTGGTAGCACCTAGCGAGTTTATTGGGTGTCAGCCAGCAGAGATATTTTTTGACAACTTGTCTACTCCCGTCAACGATAGCTACACTATCAACTGGGATTTTGGCGACGGTAAAACGGGCGACAGCATCAGCCCGACGCATATTTACGAAGACGTGGGAACCTTCGTCGTTTCACTGGAAATAATTTCACCGCTAGGTTGCCAAACCGACACAACTTGGAACAACTTGATTACCGTACTGCCTAGCCCCGTAGCCGACTTCTCCTATACACCTGGCCAGTTGAGCAATTTAGTACCTACCGCACAATTTATCGATGAGTCAACCAATGCGGTGAAATGGCGGTGGACCTTCGGCAATGCAGGTATTTCGATTGACCAAAACCCAAGTTTTACATTCCCTGACACTGGCCTGCAAGTGGTGCAATTGGTTGTTTACCACCCAAGCGGTTGTACCGACACCATCCAAAAGCTACTAGATATTATTCCGGAAGTGCGCTATTTTCTACCGAATGCCTTCACTCCAAACGGCGATGGTTCCAACGATGGGTTTCGAGGTAATGGCATGATGGAGGGAGCCAAAGATTTTAAGCTACGAATTTGGAACCGCTACGGTGAAGAGCTTTTCGAGACTAACGACCCTTTCGAAGAATGGAATGGTAGAAAAAACAATACCGGCGACCTTTCACCTCAAGGCGTTTATGTCGTAGTGGTGACTTATACCGGACCTCGTGGCGACAAATATACCCTCCGAGGCTACGCTACGCTAATTAAATAGTGGCATTGATTACTTTTGGGTTTCCATTTTTTGGTCTTGCGAAATTTATCATCACACCATTATTTTTTGGTAAAAATCGTGCTCCAAACGAGCGAAAATCAACCCTTTAGTATGAAATACCTTTACCTCTTGTTTGCCCTGCTCCTCAGTGCGCCTGCTTATTGCCTGCACATCATTGGTGGCGTTTTCTCTTATGAATGTAATGGAGGGGGCAATTACACCTTTACATTGAAAATGTACCGTGACTGTGCTGCAGCTGGTGGTGCCAACTTCGACAGCAACGCACCTTTTTCGATTTATAAACAAGAGGCAAACGGCTCATACACCTTATTGACCACTATACAGCGAGGCCCCGACAGCATTGAAAACCTCGACCCTGCTGACAATCCCTGCGCCATCATCCCTCCCAATGTTTGTGTCCAGGAAGGGATTTATACTTTCGATTACCAGTTTGCAGACTGGCCGTCCGCATCCAGCTACCATATCAGTTATCAACGTTGCTGCCGAAACGCAACTATCTCCAACATAGAAACCCCTGACCAAGTAGGTGCCACTTTTACGATTGAACTGACCCCTGCATCACAGGCGTTGTGCAACAACAGTCCTGTTTTCAATACATTTCCACCCATCGTGATATGTGTAAATGAACCACTGATATACGACCATAGCGCCACGGATGCAGAGGGTGACCAGTTGGTGTATGAATTTTGTTCACCATTACTTGGTGGGAGCCAAGGAGGCGGAGGCCCGGGCGGAGGTGGCGGTTGCAATGTGGTTGCTCCCAACCCAGCTTGTCCACCACCATACGCTGAGGCAAGTTTTGTGAACCCGCCCTACAGTCCTATCAACCCCATGGGGGGTAGCCCTCAAATCAGCATAAATCCGCTGACGGGGCTCCTGACCGGCACCCCCAACGTGCAGGGGCAATTCGTGGTGGCAATTTGTGTAAAGGAATACCGAAACGGACAATTGCTCAGCATCATACGACGAGATTTTCAGTTTAACGTAGCTGTTTGTGAGCAATTGGTGGATGCTGACTTAAATACCCCAGGGCTGACTTCCATCGGTTCTGACTATTTCCTGAACACCTGCTACAACCTAGATATACCATTCCAAAACCTAAGCACCAACAATTCCTTTGTCGACTCGGTACAGTGGCAGTTCAACATCAACGGGGGCGTTGAAAAATACAATTCCTGGGATGCTTTGGTCCATTTTCCAGAAGCGGGCCAGTACGAAGGCCAACTGATTTTGAACCCTGGCTCTCTTTGCAATGACACAGCCAATATTTTCGTAGATATTTATCCAGATTTGGTTGCAAGTTTTGATTACGACTATGACACTTGCTATGCAGGGCCAGTCAGCTTCCTTGACCATTCGACCATACTTGGAGCTGGGCAAATCCAAAAATGGCGGTGGGAACTAGAACCCAACTTGATAGATTCCATTCAAAGAAACCCCGTTTATATTTACGAGATGCCAGGTACCACTTTTGTAAATTTGGAAGTGGAAGACGAACATGGCTGCAAGGATGACACTACACGTGCTGTTGTGTACCAGCCTGTACCGTCCATTATTCTCGTGAAGCCAAACGATACTATTAGCTGCGCTCCCGCCACTGTCTTTTTCAACAACCAATCCAGCCCTATTGATGCTAATTACAATATCCAATGGGACTTTGGCGATGGAGAAAGTAGCACGGATATTAGCCCTACACATGTTTACCGAGATACAGGCAACTTCGATGTTCGGCTTGAAATAACCTCACCCATAGGGTGTTACACAGACACTACCTTTAATCAGCTTGTACGGATTCTATCCCCTCCGGTGGCAGATTTCAGTTTTGACCCTACAAATCCTGACAACTTCAACCCTGATGTCAATTTTTTTAATAAAAGTATCGACGCTAAATACTCGGATTGGTACGTGGATGGGCGATTGGTGGCACAGATGCCAGATTTCACTTACTCATTTCCCGACACGGGACTTCATGAGGTAAAACTCATCGTCGTTCATGCTGAAAAATGCCTCGATAGCCTTGTTCAGTACGTGGACGTGGTGCCCAAAGTGACCTATTTTATGCCCAACGCTTTTACTCCCAACAATGACAGTGTCAATGATGTGTTCGTTGGAACAGGCGTAACTCGTGGCGTTACCGATTTTAACCTCTCCATCTGGGACCGCTATGGCCAGAAGGTTTTTGAGACAACGAAAATCGAAGAACCGTGGAACGGACAGGTGGGCAACAATGGTAAAATAGCGACTGCTGGCGTGTACGTTTGTGTAGTCAGCTTTACTGGTCCTCGAGGAGAACCCTTCAAATACAGGGGATATGCCACGCTCGTTCGCTAACGGCAGCTTTGTGGAGTCAAGATTATTTTTTAAAAAAACCTTTTTTAAGTAAAAAAAACACTTACTTTTGCGCCTCTTTTGAAATTCACAATTACTAAATAGTAGAAAAATGGACGCGATTTTATACGTTCAAGAGCAACTTGCTAAGAAAATTGACTTCCCTAAGTTCCGTGCTGGCGACGCAGTAGCCGTTAGTTACCGCATTATTGAGGGTAACAAGGAACGTATTCAGGTATTCAAGGGCAATGTCATCCAAATAAAAGGTACTGGAGCTACGAAAACTTTCACCGTTCGCAAAATTTCCAGTGGCGTTGGTGTTGAGCGTATTTTCCCGTTCACATCACCATCCATCGCAGAGATTGAGATACTGAAGCGTGGCAAGGTACGCCGCTCAAGGCTGTATTACCTGCGTGGTGCCATTGGCGCCAAAGCACGTATCAAGGAGCGCAAATTCCTGCGTGTGGCTGCGCCTGCGAAGTAATTTCCGAAGCGGTTTTATCAAAAACGCCTTGCAGTTCTATGAGTTGCAAGGCGTTTTCTATTTACAAAAATGCCAACTACAACATGAAACATCTTGCAATACTTCTGCTCGCGGCCTTACCCTACTTGCTTAACGCCCAAATCGTCAACATCGAGGAACAGCGTATCACAGGCACCAACGACTCGGTGCACTGGTACGGCAATCTTCGCTTGGGTGCTAATCTTATCAAGGTTCAGGAAGAAGTCTTGCAGCTAAATACTACTGCCCAGATTGAATACAAACGAGGAAAAAGCCTACTACTTTTCCTCTTGGACGGAAAGTTCCTCCGTGCTGGCGGCAAACAATTCAATAATGCTGGATTTGCGCACCTACGCTACAACCGAAAGATTACCGATCCATTATCGATGGAATTTTTTGCGCAAGCACAATTCAACAAATTGCTCTACATCGAGCTACGTGCATTGGGTGGGGCTGGACTGCGTTATCGTATTTTTAAAAATGATACAGGCAAAAGCAGGGTCTATCTTGGAAGTGCTTACTTGTTTGAACACAACAGCTTTACCAATGATACGGCTGACCGAAATTGGCATCGCCTCAGCAATTACCTTTCCTTCACTTTCCGCCCCTGGCAAGGTGTGACACTCGTCAGCACCACTTATTTCCAGCCACAGTTCACTAATTGGAGCAATTACCGACTAGCTACTGAGGCTAGGCTAGACACACCGCTAGGCAAAAAACTCAGTTTTTTCACCGACTTCAGCTTACAAACAGACAAAGCCTTACCCATTGATGCCCCAGATGTTACCTATGCTTGGCAAAATGGCCTGACCTTGAAATTTTGAAAAATCAGGTAAAAAGCACCACTAGGAACAGCAGCACTGTAGCGACAAAGCCCACCATAAAGATGTTGTAAGAAATAGACAGGAACTTGTATTTACGGTCCAACACCTTGCCAAGGTTGTGCAGGTCACGCGCCATATTTCCGTAGAGTAAGTCGCTGTCCTTGAACATTTCATCTAACAATTCCTCGTAGCGCTCGGCCTTCAGGGAGACAAAATTTCCAAAAAACATCAAATTGCGCTTAGCATCGTCAATTGGTGTGCTGTCATTGATGAGGCTAGTCACCTTAGGGCGGGCTGCCAGCACAGCAAATATTAGTGACGACAACCCCGTAACAAGAAAAATGACTACTGGCATCAACACGGCAGGGTTCGTTTCGGTCATATTACGGTAAGTAATCACCGAAATCATCACTGAAATCAGAATGGCATTCACGCTGATCATGATATGTGCCTTGTTGTCAGCTATGGCACTCAGGTTGATATGCGTCCGATAGCTTGTTCGGAAAAAAGTCTGCGCCCCTGGCGACAATCTTCGTTTGAACCCTTGAAATTTCTTTTCACCTTGGGCACCAATGCTATCCTTACGCTTGTCGATTCGTTCCTTCAGTGTCAAAATATGATTGGCCACAATGGGTTCGTGGGTGAGCTTGGCATGGGAAGTAAAAAACCGCATATTGAGCAATTGCTGCAACTGGAACTGCTCCCATTCCTCCTTGCCAAAATGGCGGTTCAATACAAGTTCCTGTTCTAATCGCATCAGTGGCGAGTTTTCAAAAAAGGCGCTCCCAAAATAAACGGCATTTACCGCATCAGATAACAGTTGGCCTTCGGTGGTACGCAACGATTGGTCATTGAAAAACCCTCTCAACGTAGCGATTATTTGCGCCTTTCGTTCGGGTAAAAAATGGTGTGCAGCAAAGAATTTTTCCGCCAACTCCATACTTTTCGGTTCCGGATTTTGGTAGTCGAAAAGATAGCCCGCATTGCTGAACCAGGCAGCCAGCGCCGCCGTTTCCCATTCCATTTCGGTAGATCCGTTGGCCTGCGCCAAGTTGTTCACCATCTTGACGATTTCCATCGCCTGCCGATAGGTTCGGAACACCAATCGGGCATCGTTTTTTTGGTTGAAGAGATTGAGAACGAACTGCTGCGCCAAGCTGGCGATGTCTGTTTGTGCAATGATTTCCTCGGATGGGCTGTGTAGTTCCCGGCTCATGTGGTAGTTTATTTAAATGGCAAGGTAGAGTGATTTTATTAAATATTATAACATCACCATTCAAATACCAGAATGCCTAAATCACCCAATGGCAAAAATGAAAGGCTGCATTGTTTCGCAGCTTTCCGTTTATTTTTTCAAGCCAATTTCCCGTAATCTTTCGTTCAAATATTCGCCAGCTGTGATGGGTTCATATACCAGCGGCTGCTCGGCAGTCACCGTAGAGGGCAGGCATGTCAAGTCCATATCGCTGCGTGGGTGCAGGAAGAATGGTATACTGAGGCGTGGGTTGTGCCATTCCTCACGAGGTGGGTTTACAACCCGATGGGTCGTAGATTTCAGATAGTTATTCGTCAGGCGCTGAAGCATATCGCCCACATTGATGACGATTTCGTCCTGCTCAGGTACCACTTCCAGCCACTCGTTATCTTTTGTAAGCACTTGGAGGCCGCCAGCTGAAGCGCCTACGAGCAAAGTGATGAGGTTGATATCTTCATGCTGCTCGGCACGGATGGCTGAAGCGGGCTCCTGAGTAATGGGCGGATAAAAAATCGCCCGAAGGATGCTATTGCCAAGGTGGATATGCTTGTCAAAATACATCTCGCCAATGCCGAGGTGGATGGCGATGGCACAGAGCAGTTGGCCACCAGATTTTTCAAAATTCTGGTAAAGCTCCTTGCCCAATCGGAGGAATTCCGGTTTTTCTGCCACTTCCACATTGGGTGGATAATGTTCGGAAGGCACTTCACCGGCAGCAGCCTCCTGTCCTATCTGGAAAAATTCCTTCAGGTCTGCTACAGTTGACTGTTTGGCGTGTTCTTTTCCGAAGGAAGTATATCCCCGTTGACCTGCGAGGCCAGGCACTTCGTACTGGCGCTTGACGTCTTCGGGTAACGCAAAAAATGCTCTGCTGCTATTGTAGAAATCATCAATCAACTGCTTCGGAATGCCGTGGTTGATGACGCCCACAAAGCCAATTTCATGGAACGCCTTGCCCAACTCTGCTACAAATTGATTGCGCTCCTCTGGTGTTCCGGCAGTGAATTTCGAAAGATCGACGAGTGGAATGGCTCTTTTAGTCATAGTTAAATTTGCTTGCGCAACGCAGGTTGCGGTTTTGTTTTTTGAAAAAATCGGGTTGAAATCGTTGGCAAATTTAGTTTTTTCACCTAACAAAAAACCAAGTTTAAACACATACGCTCAGTTTAGGCATATTTTGACAGCCCATTGCCCGCTGTTGAACTGCCGAACTAAGTTTACCTTTGCTAAATGGATCAACAACCGCAATCCTTGCCCGTCAATTCGCTGGTTTTCCACACTGCCTTCTGGCTGATGTACTGGATTCTTGCGAGTATGCAGGATGTGGTGTTCATCTCGCAGTTCAAGGATACCTATAACCTTCCCACAGTCCTTGGATCGATGGGCGTCGTTTATTTCAACTACTACTACTGGATACCGAAATACCTCATCAAACAGCGGAAACCATTAATTTATATCGTCAGCATTTTCACCATTATCGTCCTAAATTCCTGGCTAGTAAATGTCTTCCTTCGGGAATTCATCTCACCAAAGGATTACTATTATTCTTGGGAAGGGACTTTTACGCTATCGGTGGACACGGTGGTCTTGGTGGCTTTTACTACGGCCTTCAAGTTCATCCAGCAGTGGCACGAACGCAACAACTACGCCGTGCAGTTGGAGAAAAAAAACCTCGAAAGCGAGCTGGAAATGCTCAAGTCGCAAATCAACCCGCACTTTATTTTCAATACCCTCAATACGATTTACTTCCTGATGGAACAAAAAGAGGACGAACGAGCCAAGGAGGCACTCCTCAAATTTTCCGACACACTCAGCCACCAACTCTACGATTACAACAAGGATTGGATTGATCTTGGCAAGGAGGTCGATTACCTTGAAAACTACATCGAACTCCAGCGCCTGCGCCACGACGAGGAACTGCTTGAACTCCAATGCGAGCTACCCAACCATGTGAATGGCTACGTAATTGCACCTATGCTGCTCATTCCTTTTGTAGAAAATGCCTTTAAGTACAGTTCCAACTCCTCTGGCTACAAGGTAGGCGTGAAACTGGCCGTAAAAAACGGCGAGCTGGATTTTACCACCGAAAATTCCATCAACCAAAACAGCCGGAACCAAGACCGGGTAGGCGGCATCGGCCTCAAAAACGTGCAGCGCCGCCTTGACCTGACCTACCCAAACCGCCACAAACTGACCATTGAAGACGACGGTGAAACCTATATTTCTAACCTGAAAATCAAGCTGAAATGACAATAAAATGTTTGGTCGTTGATGATGAACCTGTAGCCAGAAAAGGCATCGCCGGGTACGTAGAGCAAGTGCCATTCCTCTCGCTGGCAGGCACTTGCAAGAGTGCCGTAGAAGCCAATGAAGTGCTCCATCAAGAGAAGATTGACCTGCTTTTTCTCGACATACAGATGCCTGACCTCACGGGAATTGAGTTCGTGCGCTCACTGGAAAATCCACCTTCTGTCATCTTCACCACTGCTTACCGGGACTACGCCATTGAAGGTTTTGAGCTGAATGCACTTGATTATTTGGTCAAGCCCATCTCATTCCAGCGCTTCCTGAAGGCTGCCAACAAGGCACAGTCTCATTTTGAAATGCTTCGACAAAACCTCACAAAGCCACCCGAGGCACCCGCTGTCGGCCCAGAGTATTTTTTCATTAAAAGCGATGGCCAATTCATCAAGATCAAGCTGGCCGACGTACTGTTTTTTGAAAGTGAAAAAGACTATGTCTTTATTCATACCGAGCAAAAACGCTACCTCACGCTGCTTTCCCTTAAACAGTTGGAAAAAGAACTCCCACCGGAGCGATTCCTACGGGTACACCGCTCCTACCTTGTCTCACTCGAAAAAGTGGAATTGGTGGACGGCAGCAATCTCGTAATCAAGGGAAAGCAAATCCCAGTTAGCCGCAGCTTGCAAGACACAATTTTCAACACCCTGATTGCAGGCCGTTTGTGGAAAAGGGAGTTATGATTTACGATTGAGCCTATTCGTAAATCCATCAGTCTTAAATCGCAAAACCTTCCTACCTTTGGCCTTCACTGATTTTTTATCAGGTAAAAATATTTGTGAATACGATTCATTCATTCAAGGTAGATGGAATTGCGGGAGGGATGATAGATTTTGCCGCCTTTGCTGGCAAAAAAATCCTAATCGTCAATGTTGCTTCGGAATGTGGGCTTACGCCACAATACCAGCAGCTACAGGAATTGTACGAGGAGTTTGAAGATAAAATAACAATAGTGGGTTTTCCTGCCAACAACTTTGGAGCGCAGGAACCGGGTTCAAATCAGGAAATACAAACGTTTTGTTCCCACAACTACAGTGTCACTTTCCCCCTAGCTGCGAAAGTGGACGTAACCACCCACCCAGTTTACCAATGGCTCACAAAAAAGGCGCTCAATGGCGTCCAAGACAGCGAAGTAACCTGGAATTTTCAAAAATATGCCCTTGATGAACAGGGCCGTCTCGTCCATGTTTTCCCACCTGCTACCAGTACCCTTGATGATGTGATTCTTGATTGGCTGAATGTCTGAAAATTTGATTCAATATTGCAGATTTAAGATTTATTGCTACTTCGGCAAATCTCAAATCATGTAATCTTAAATCTTAAATCAAAAACCAGACACAAGCTCAAAGCGAATATTTGACGCACATGCAGTTCCGTTCTGTCATCGGCCAATCCCTCGCCAAAACCCTTCTTCGGGGAATGGCGGATAACGAGCGCATCCCGCACGCACTGCTGTTGTTGGGGGCGCCTGGGAGTGGTGATTTACCCTTGGCAGTGGCATTTGCGCAGTATGTTCTTTGTCAGAATAAGCAAGGCGGCGACGCTTGCGGGCAGTGCAGCCAGTGTAGCAAGGTGGAGAAACTTGTCCACCCCGACCTGCACTTCTCCTTCCCAACAGTAGGCACGAACGTGACCAGTGACACCCACATCGCCGATTGGCGAACGGCACTGTCAGAGAACCCATATTTGAACGTAAACCAGTGGCTACAGCGGATTGGCGCAGAGAACAAGCAAGGCAATATCAACAAAGAGGAATGTGTGGCCATCATCCGAAAGTTGAGTTTGAAAGCCTTCGAAGGGAATAAGAAAGTGCTGATAATGTGGCTGCCTGAATATCTCGGCAAGGAAGGAAACCGCCTGCTGAAACTCATCGAAGAGCCACCCGATGACACCCTGATAATTCTCGTGGCAGAAAATCAGGAACTGATTTTGAATACCATCCTCTCCCGTTGCCAAATCGTGAAAGTGAACCGCCTGAGCGATGAGGAAGTGGAAGAGGGTCTCGTCAGTTTGAAAAATTTAACTGCTGAAAAATCCCGCTCCATTGCCCATTTGGCCGCTGGCGATTTCAATGAAGCGCTTAATATTGCGGCACAGCCGCTCAAGGACAACTCGACCTTGTTTCTTGATTGGCTTCGTAAATGTTACTTAGGAAACGGCGTGGAAATGGCCAGCCTGACCGAAACATTTGCCGACTTAGGACGTGAAAACCAGAAACAATTCTTGCAGTACGCCCTGCATTTCATGCGGGAGTACATGCTCCTTAAAACCACCGGCAATGACCAAGTGAGGCTGCTGCCGGAAGAACTCAAAACCGCCCAAAACCTGAGCAAAATCATCGGGTTTGGGCAAATCGAGCGCATCACGAAGCTCTTCAACGATTGCTCGTTCTACATCGAACGGAACGCCAATCAGAAGCTGCTTTTTTTGGATGCCTCCATTCAATTAAATAAGATACTCAGAAATTGAGAATTGAGAATTGAGAACTGAAAATGCCCCATGCAATTCGTTCTCAATTTTCAATTTTCAATTCTCAATTACCAAAAACATGGCATGCGCAGGATGTTCAGTAGGTTCTAAAGAAGCCGGGGCGCCTTTGGGTTGCGGAAGCAAAGGGAGCTGTGGCTCAGGAAGTTGCAACCGCCTTAATACTTTTGACTGGCTCACCACCATGGAAATCGAAGACGTGGATCCATTCCACGTAGTGGAAGTTAGCTTCAAAAACGGCTCACGCAAAGCATTTTATTTCAACCAACCCTATACCCGTGCCAGCACTGGCGACATGGTAGTGGTAGACACCCAAGCGGGCTGCGATGTAGGCCGCATCTCGCTTTCTGGTGAGCTTGTTCGACTTCAAATGCGCAAAAAACGGGTACCCGTGGACGGCTATTTTCCGAAGGTAGTGCGAAAGGCCAACGAGCGTGACCTAGAAAAACTGGACCAGGTCCGCCAGATGGAAAAAGAGACGATGATACGTGCCCGGGCCATCGTCCGCACCCTAAACCTGAACATGAAAGTGGGCGACGTGGAATACCAAGGCGATGGCAAAAAAGCTACGTTTTACTACACCGCTGATGGCCGGGTGGACTTCCGGGAACTCATCCGTCAGTTTGCTAAGGATTTTAAGGTAAAAATCGAGATGCGGCAAATCGGCGCAAGGCAGGAAGCCTCTAGGGTGGGTGGCATTGGGCCTTGTGGTCGGGAGCTTTGCTGTTCCACTTGGCTCACCAGCTATCGCACGGTGGGCACCGCCGCCGCTAGGTATCAGAATCTCGCCATCAACCAAGCCAAACTTTCCGGTCAGTGCGGTCGCCTCAAGTGCTGCCTCAACTACGAGTTGGACACCTACATGGAAGCGCTTTCCGCTTTCCCCGACGATGCCGACAAGCTCAAAACAAAGGATGGCATGGCGGTGTTGGTGAAGACCGATATTTTCAAAGGCCTCATGTATTACGGTTTGGAGAAAGACCACGGACGTGGGCGTCTCTACGCCTTGGACCTTGAGCAGGTGAAAATGATCAGGGCGAAAAACAAACGTGGCGAATTCCCCGATGACCTCGCCAACCTCGTCGCTGCAAGGGAAATTAGCCCTGCAGATGATGAACCGGAATACAGCGCTGGCGACCTCACAGGTGTGGTCGAACTGCCGATGGAAGAGCGCCGTAAAAAGAAGAAAAAGAAAAAACCAAGCGGTGACCGGGGTGGAGAGTCTCGCTCACGGGAAGCAAGGCCCGAAAACAAATCCACCAACGATGATACGACCGGCCAGCCTGCCGAAAAGAAGGAAGGCGGCAATCGTGACCGTAACCGTGGCAGAGGTCGTGACCGCAACCGGGGCGACCGCCGTACAAGTGGTGGCGGTGATGGCCAAGCAGTTGACAAGCCGCAACAGCCAAGGGAGCCAAGAGAACCCAAAGAACCTCGCCCACCAAGACCACCACAACAGTCCGGCCAAGACCCGAATGCCCCATCCGGCGAACGGAAGGAAGGCGGCGGACGCAACCGTGGAGGGCGTGGCGGCAAGAACCGCCGTGGCGGACGTGGCGGCGGGCGTGGTGGAAATCCGCCGGGCGGCGGCGCTCCACCAAGTAGCGGTGGAGGTGAATAAAAGTTCAGAAAAGAAAATGGGCCGTGATTTTGAAAAATCATGGCCCATTTGATTTAGCCTATTCAACCACCTCAAATATCAACTCGTTGCTTTCCAATTGAACGGCTGGAGTTTTAGTGCGTACGATTTCGAGGGCATCTGGATCGCCTCCACATTTAATGTCGGGTTTATTTTCATAAAATAACTTGATGCCGAATTTTCCAAGGAGATAACCAATTTTAGGTTGACCAACCCATGCTGTAAGCTTAACTTCTTCCTTTGGACGCAAGGTTATGATTTCAGACCTTTTCAAGCCATTATAAGTACCACAGCCTGAGAAGTATTCGAATTTTTCTGGGAATTTTTCTGGGTGTTTTTGATAATAAGGATAATACTCGTCCTTATAAAGTGGCATGTCTATTACCCTCCATGACCACATAATCCTAGGTGTCCTCTTTCCTGACAAGCTTCCATCTCCCGGCTGAACCAAGTTTACAAGTTTATCTCCTTTATTGACAAGGAATACCTCAACATTTGGTATAGCCCCTTTCTTCAATACTATTTCTTTAGCCCTGATTTCCAAGTGTACATCAACGGTGTTTTCTTCAACTTCAGAGATAGAAGTGCCACCCAAAAAACAAAGGCTGACGAAAAGTAGAACTGCGTATTTCATGTTGAATGCTTAATCTTTAAGTCAATGTATTTACAAACTTAAAAGCTGCAAAGGTGTTTTTCAAGCCCTTTGTCTTAGGAAAGGCATTTACCTTTGCACCCACCCAAAAAACAATTCAACAATACAGCAATCAAACTATCAATTAAATGAAATACGACGTTACCGTCATCGGTTCTGGCCCTGGCGGCTATGTGGCCGCCATCCGTTGTGCCCAATTGGGCCTCAAAACCGCCATCATTGAGCGCTACCCGGTGCTTGGTGGCACCTGCCTCAATGTAGGTTGCATCCCTTCCAAGGCGCTGCTCGACAGCTCCGAACATTACCACAATGCCAAACACAAATTCGAGGTACACGGCATTGGCGTCACTGGTCTGAAAGTCAATATGCCGCAAATGATCAAGCGCAAGGGCGAGGTCGTGGAAGCCAACACCAAGGGCATTGAGTTTTTGATGAAAAAAAACAAGATTGATGTCTTTACGGGACATGGCTCGTTCTTGACTGCCAATAAGATCAGCATCGCAAAAGCCGATGGCACGAAGGAGGAAATCGAAACCGACAAGACCATCATTGCCACAGGCTCGAAGCCAATTGTACCGGAAGCATTTAATTATGATAAAAAACGGGTCATCACCAGTACCGAAGCCCTCAATATTGACTTCGTGCCAAAACGCATGGTGATCATTGGCGGGGGTGTAATTGGTCTAGAATTAGGCTCTGTTTATGCTCGGCTCGGCACCGAAATCGAAGTGGTGGAGTACATGGACCGCATCATCCCGACGATGGATGGCGATTGCAGCAAGGAACTTCAGCGGGTACTGAAGGCCCTTGGCTTTAAGTTCCACCTTGGCCACAAAGTAAACACCGTAAAGGCCAGCAAAACTGGCGTAACCGTTGAAGTGCAGAAGCGGGACAGCGAGGAAACTTTTTCCCTCAAGGCCGACTACTGCCTCGTGGCTATTGGCCGCAGGCCCTACACCGACAACCTCGGCCTCGAAAACGTCGGAATCCAGAAAGACGAGCGGGGCCGCATCGCCGTGGACAAGCACCTACAAACCAACGTACCCGGCATCTACGCCATCGGCGATGTGATTCAAGGCGCCATGCTTGCCCACAAGGCCGAAGAAGAAGGTGTCTTCGTGGCAGAAACCATCGTCGGTCAGCAGCCGCATGTGGACTATAATCTTATCCCTGGTGTAGTTTATACTTGGCCGGAAGTAGCTGCTGTTGGCCAAACGGAGGAGCAGTTAAAAGCAGCTGGCGTACCTTACAAAGTAGGCAAATTCCCGATGAAAGCCCTTGGCCGTTCCCGTGCCAGCACCGATACAGAAGGCATGGTGAAAATATTGGCACATAAGGAAACGGATGAAATACTCGGCGTCCATATTGTGGGCGCAAGGGCTGCCGACTTGATTGCTGAGGCAGTGGCGCTCATGGAGTTCCGTGCCAGCGCTGAGGACTGCGCCCGCATGAGCCATGCACACCCGACCTATGCCGAGGCGATGAAAGAGGCGGCGTTGGGAGCGACAGCGAATCGAGCGATACATATTTAGACATACATCGCAGATTAAAATAGGTGGCTTCTTATGCAAGAAGCCACCTATTTCTTTTTCAATACCACCTGCTCGCCCATTTTCTCTGCCACTAGTGACATCATTTGTTTTAAATCTGGATACTCTTCTGGCTGGAATACAATCTTTTTTATCTGAAGCCTTGAATTAATATGCAATTCATCCGCTCCTTTTTGCTCAATGTTGAAGACATAGGAGCCACTATTGGATTGCAATATAATCTTGGAGGATTTTGGCAATGACTCCACCTCATATCCCGGCGGCAATTTTAATTTCATGATATATTGCTCCAAAAAAGGCAGCCCAAAATCAATGGGGAATTTCCGCTTCTCTTCCTTGAACATATTCTCATTAAAATTGGAAAACAATATGGGAGAAAAGTATAGATAATCACCGCTCAACTGTGCCGCATCTATTATTTTAAAACTTAGGGTATCGTTAAACAATATGGTAGGTGTGTTCACGTCGCTGTGCCGGAGCGTATCCTTTTCAAACCCTGGAAACTTCTCCAACATTCTTTTATTCCAATAATCATGGGTATCGTCCGTCTTGTAGTGCTGCCGCTCCAATATGGCATTATAGCCCCGATACGTGGCTAATAAATTACCATTTATATGGCCATTCTCATCCATTGCCACATCATAATTATAATAGTCGGTAGCATCGCTAGGCGACACAATGGGTATCCAAAAAGCCGTATCCGGTTTCAACAAAAGCCCTTGCCCATTGAGCGCTTCCATATCGGGGTAATTGGGTGGACGCAGCGGATCCAGTGCATCCATAATGATGACCGAACTATCCACCACCACTTGCACTATCATGTGGTCGAACTGGTCAATGAGCGGGAAATCGGTGTAGGGGCGTCCGTTCGATCGGGTACTGAGCAGCACAGGATTGGCCTCAAAACTATCCCTGCGCAGCAACGCCAAAAGCAGTAAATTCAATTCCCCGCTACTGCCCCGCCGCTCCTGGTATATCGTATCAAGCGGAACCATACGTTCCAATGAAAAACTGTAATTATGGTTCCAGTTCATATTATTGGCTATATACCAATAATATGCCTCGGCCCGCTCACGGGAGCGGGGTGCACCTTGTATATTCGGCAATATTTCGGCAGCGGCAAGCGCAGTGTTTTCTGGCATTTCATATTGTCGGCCAAACCACGGCAACAAATGGAGCATATCCTTGAAGTCTGACCAGTTCTTATTCACACTTATGGTTTTATAAAAGAACTGTAGTTCCGATAATTGGAACTTTATTTTCACCAAACAGTCATTAACTGAAGCAATATACGCCTCCGGCTGAAAGGCGGGCACATCCTTAAAGATAAACCGATTGGAAAGTATATCACAGCGCTTGCCGTTGCCTTCATAGACAGTATGGCGGGGCGAGTCGTCGGTCAATGCCATATCCCCAGCCCCTTGCAGTATATATGTATATTGGAATTTAGCGGGCAGACCGATCCTGAATTCACTGAATTTTACCGGAATATCCTCCTGAAAATACCATGACTTCAAATTGCCTTGCCGCATACTCTGCAACTCATATTCATATTCGAGGATGCAGCCCGGCCCCAATTTCGGGAAGGTAAACTTGGCCATTGTCCACTCATCGCTCAGTTTTTCATAGAATACATCCTTTTTCTTCAACTTCACGACATCGCCTGAAGGGAGCCGCACCTGCGCCTGCCCAAATATAAACTCCTCTAAACCCCACGCACTCTTGAACGGTATGCCAATATTCCCGGCGTCATAGCCTGTCCGCTTCAATATCTTGATACGCTTATGGAATTTATACCCAAACTTATACACATTGTCGGACTCCCCTACCGTGCCAAAATGGCAAAGCACCACCGCAGCAGCCGATGTATCCGGCTCGTAGCTCGTCATGGCGATGTCCTCTTCAGGTATTTTACCAAAAACAAAAGGTGGTGGGATGATGGCTTGGGCATGGCCCTCGTGGGCAAACAACAGCAAGAGCAGAAGCAATGGTAATTGGCGCATGAGCTATATTTAGCCGACAAAAATAAGGGAAATAAAAAGGCAAAACAGGGTCACCGCATTACATTTTTCATCCTTCTTAATAGCCAATTCCCCCTAATTCTTCCACCCCTTCCTTTCCTGCTCCCGGTGGTGCACCACCGCCTTCACCCCGTATTTCTCCTGGATATGCTTCGTCAACTGGTCAGCAGCGTACACCGAGCGGTGCTGGCCGCCCGTGCAGCCGAAGTTGACGGAGAGGTTGGTGAAGCTGCGCTCGATATAGTTTTCGATGGCCGGGTCAACGAGCAGGTAGATTTGGTTCAGGAACTCCTCCATATTCGAGTGCAGTTGCAGGAAATTGATGACCGGCTCGTCCCGTCCCGTCAGTTTTTTATAAGGCTCGTAGAGGCCGGGGTTGTGGATGGAGCGGCAGTCGAAAATGAAGCCGCCGCCGTGGCCAGTGGGGTCATCAGGTAGGCCCTGCTTGTAGCTGAAACTCTGCACGGCCACCGTCAGGAGGCTCGAAGCGCCCTGTGTTTTGTCGAACGGCTCGAATTTTTTGGAAGCCACGATGGCATTCAGCGCCTTCATCAGTTCCGGCATCTCCATCGGAAACTGCGCATTTTCCAAAATCCATCGCACGTTGCGGATAGCGAATGGAATGCTCTTGATGAAATGCTCCTTCCGCTCGAACAGCCCCCGGAACCCGTAAGTGCCAAAGGTCTGGATGCTGCGGATAAGCACATAGCCATAGAAGTATTCGAGGAATCTCACCCGATCCACGGGCTGCGTTTTTTCCACCGTGTCGAGGTAGTGGTCGAGCAGTTCACGGCGCACGGCATCCGGCACATTGGCCTTGGCCTGGAAGAGCAGCGAGGCGAGGTCGTATTGCAGCGCACCCTGCCGTCCGCCCTGATAATCGATGAAATACGGCTCGCCACCTTTCACCATGATATTCCTCGCCTGAAAATCCCGGAACATGAAATGCGAGCAATCCGTCGTCAGCAGGTACTCGGCGAAGCGGTGGGCATCGTCCTCCAACGCCTGCTCATCGAAGGGGATTTTCGCCAGTTTCAGGAAGTAGTATTTGAACGTGTTGAAGTCCCAAAGCATGCTCTGCTTGTCGAAGGCCGGGCGTGGGTAGCAGACCGAGTAGTCCAGCCCCTCGCCGCCGTGGATTTGGAGCAGCGCCAGTTTTTCCACTGTTTTATTGTACAACTGCACGAGGTAATCAGGGAACTGGTCGCCCGCTTGCAGCAGGTAGCTGTACAGCGTCGTGGCACCGAGGTCTTCCTGGAGGTACACGCTACGGTCGAGGTCTTCGGCATAGATAGCAGGCACGGGCAGCCCCTTGGCATGGAAGTGTTTCGAGAAAGTCACGAAGGCGTGGTTCTCTTTCCGGTCGAGGTTGTAGGTGCCGATGGCGGTCTTGCTGCCAGCACTCAGTCGGTAATAAATACGGGCTGACCCACTAGGTGCCAGTGGCAGCACAAGGTCGGGGCTATCGCCGCTCCACTGTTCAAAAAGTTCGGCAAGGGCTGCTTCGATTTGTGTATTGGACATGAAGTTTGGCAGTATCTTTTTGTGAAAAATAGTGGGGTAAAAATAGGCGTTCCTTTCAAAGTTACCTGCGCCCCTTTTCCACCAACCAAGTCATGAGTTCTGCTCGTTTTCAAAAATAGCCAAGGCTTCCGCCTGTGTTTTTTTCAGGAATTTGTGTTATTCGGTAAGCTCCATGCATCTATTGGCCTCTTATCTTTCATCAAAACCTTTCTGCTATGAAAAAAATCATCGCTTTACTCCTAGCTATTTTTACGCTACATCCTTTCCTTTTTTCACAAACCATCAGCGGAACCGTGCTCAGCGAACGGGGCTACGGCGCCTCCAAAGTCAAAGTCGAATTCAAGGACAAATCCAATCAAGTGGTCACCAACGCCGATGGCAGCTTCAAAATCGTGGCCACCAAACTACCTGACACGCTGTTGTTTTCGGCAGCAGGCTTTGAACCGTACAAGGTTATCGTCACGGAAAAGACCTTGGCCGACCCGAATTTTGAGGTGGTTTTGCTGGAAAAAAGGGCGGAAATGGCGGTGGCGGACAAGGGCTATATTGGCTATTACATCGATGGTGTCCGAATTTCCGAGGACAGAATGGATGCCGTCGCATACGACACGGTCATTGTTTTCGACCCAGAAACTTATGAAGAGAAAATCACCATCGCACCTAGACCATCAAAAGAGGCGAGTGCGCTCAGCGAGGTGGTCGTCACTTCCCGGAAACCCTTTGCAAGAAAAAAAGCAAGTATGATGACTACACCCATCATTAGCAGCGATGCTGCGAGTTATGCTTACGATTCTGGGGCGGGTCGCAGTGGCGGTGATATTCTCAACGGCAAAACCTTCGTCTCCGACAGCCTAGCCCTGCCTGCCAATCTCTCCCCGAAATCCCGGCTGCTCACCGCTGGCGAGGTCAATGATTTCCTGAAATGGGAGATGTGGAAAGACCTCAGTGAGGCCGAGTTCAAGGAGTTCAGCGGGTTCTGGGGCATCATGCCGAAGGAGCGGTTTTGTGTGCAGTTGACGAATGAATCGGGCAATGCCATCGTCGGAGAGCGGGTGAGTTTGGTGGATAAAAAAAGCGGCGAAACCATTTGGCAGGCTGTGACCGACAACACGGGCAAGGCGGAACTTTGGGCCAATCTTTTTTCCGAAAAAAACAGCAAGGATTTCGTCATCAGGGGTGCAGGTTTTGAGGTGAAAAAGCCCGTCAGCTTTCACAACGGCATCAACAACGTGGAAGTGAAAATGCCCTGCCAGACCTCCAGTGTGGTGGAAATTGCCTTCGTCGTGGATGCCACTGGCTCCATGTCCGACGAACTGGAATTCCTGAAGCTGGAACTGGAAGATGTGCTTCGCAACACCTTTGACCAGTACGACGACCTCGACCTGCGGGCAGGTTCCGTGTTTTACCGAGACCTCGGCGAAGACTACGTGACCCGCCACATTGATTTCAATGACGACCTGCTCAAAGTGCTGAATTTTATCAAATTGCAATCCGCTGGCGGTGGCGGCGATGAGCCGGAAGCCGTGGACAGCGCCTTGTCAGTTGCCCTTCGGCAATTGTCCTGGAGTGCTGAAGCCCGCACAAAAATCCTGTTCCTCATCTCCGATGCCTCCCCGCATGAAGAGGCCAGAGAGAGCATGAAGACCTTGGTTGAGTTGGCAGCGAAAATGGGCGTCCGCATCGTCCCGTTGGCTTGCAGCGGCACCAACAAAAGCTACGAATACCTTCAGCGCTCCATGGCACTTGCCACGAACGGCACCTACGCCTGCCTCACCAACGACAGCGGCATCGGCGGCAACCACGAAGAACCGACCACCGACAGCTACAAAGTGGAACTGCTGAACAGCCTACTCCAGCGCCTCATTGAGCAGTCTGTTTTTGTACCGGAATGTAATGAGGATAAACAACTACCGCTGCCTCTCAACCAAGTACCTATCGCCTTTCAGGACAACAATATCGGTGGGCTGAAATCTTTCCCAAACCCAACTTCCGGCAGGCTGACTGTGGAGTTGTGGGGCGATTTGGAGGCGGTGTACCTGACTGATTTTACGGGTAAAATATTGCAGCGGCTGCCTGAAGGGCAGGCTTCCCAAAAACTTGACCTAAGCGGCTATCCATCGGCGATTTACTTCCTCGCCTATTTTACGAAGGATAAAAAACGGGGAACGGAACGGGTGATTTTACAGCGTGGGTAATAGCTAAGTCGGGCGGCAACTTGAAGTTGCCGCCCGACTTTCCATGAAAAAAAGAGCCGTCAACACATGAAGCGTTGGCGGCTCTTCCGTTTTGCGAAGTAAAAAAACTAAGCCCCGATGCGGCTGCCGCTCGGAATCACGGCGTTCTTTTTCACCACCACGATGCCATCCACGATGACGTAGGTATCGGTCTCATGGTCGGCCAATTTGCCAGGATTCCCACGGATGACGACGTTGTCGCCAATGCGGACGTTCTTGTCAATGATGGCGTACTCGATGATGCTGTGCTTGCCAATGCCCATCGGTATTTCGTCCCGCTCAATAAGTTCTTCCAGCCGTTGGAAATAGTCGTTCCCCATCACGATGCAATGCGACAGTACGGAATAATTGCCGACCCTGGAGCGGATGCCGATGACGGAGCGTTCGATACGCTCGGCATGGATGATACAGCCCTCGGCCACCAGCACATTGCGGAACACCGTACCGAAGAACTTGCTAGGAGGCAGCATACGGGCACGGGTGTACACCAGTTTGCCATTGTCGTGCAGGTTGAAATGCGGGATGGCATCTGTCAATTCAATATTGGCTTCGAAAAACGAGCTGATGGTTCCAATGTCCGTCCAGTAGCCGTCGTACTCGTAACTGGCCACTTTATAGCCTTCATTGATGGCCGCCGGAATGATTTCCTTGCCGAAATCCACGGCGTCACCGTGGTCTTCGAACAGCTTGGCCAACGCATTTTTACTGAAAATATAGATGCCCATCGAGGCGAGGTAAACCTTGCCCTGCTGCTGCAAATTCTCGGAAACCTCACTGCTCCAGTCGCCCAATTGGTCAGCCTTGGGCTTTTCAACGAAAGAATCAATCATACCATCGCCCTTCACCTTCATGATGCCGAAGCCTGTGGCCTCTTTCGCCACGACTGGAATGGTAGCAATGGTCAGATCAGCGCCCCGGTCCACGTGTTCACGAGCCATTTGCTCAAAATCCATCTGGTAGAGCTGGTCGCCGGAGAGGATGAGGATATAATCGTAGTCCTGATTGATGAGGTGGCGCATGGACTGACGCACGGCATCGGCGGTACCTTGAAACCATTTGTCGCTACCCCGGCGTTGCTCGGCGGCTAGGATGTCCACAAAACCTGGAGCGAAATGATCAAAGTGGTAAGTGTTCTTGATATGTTGGTTGAGCGATGCCGAGTTGAACTGCGTGAGCACGAACATGCGGCGCACGCCAGAGTTCAGGCAATTGGAAATCGGAATGTCAATCAATCGGTACTTGCCGCCTATTGGTACGGCAGGCTTTGAGCGCTGCTCGGTGAGAGGGAAGAGCCGAGAGCCGACGCCCCCGCCAAGGATTAAGCTGATCATTTTTATTACCATGAGCTTTGTTTTTTGACCTTCGGCAACAGGGCCTTGGGCGTTTCTCAATGTAGGTTTTGCGGCGGGCAGGTTGGTTAGGTTCCCCTCAGCACGTCGTACTTTTGTTTCAAGGCCAATTATAGTTATTTTTTCAAAAGCTAGGAAAAAACATTTTTTACTTTATCAAAACTTAAAGAGATTGGGCATTCATACTGCCGATTTAAGTTATTCCAAATTCTACAAAACCTGACCTCTAGGCTGATTTTTGGTAAAACCCCGACCTTTTTTCTCAAATTCTGTAATTTTAACCCGAAAGCAAATTCAGATATGACCACCGCAGACCAAATCAGGGAAAAGATAGCCGACGGCGATTTGGAGGAATCGCTCGACCTCGCCATCCATTTCTTGCAAGGACGTGACCCCGGCCTCTACAGCGAATGCCTACAGCACAAGGGCCGCCTGAACGACCACAACCGTCAGTACCGCCTCCGCATCATCAGCGTGGATACGATGGACATGACCCGTGCGCAGGTCCGCAGTGCCTTGCTCGATGTGGTTATCCTCCGGATTGAAACACTCGATGGCCAGGCTGTCAACCATTTTGAGCCCAAAATTGAGCCCGCACAGCGGCAACAGACCGTAACGCTCAATTTTGGAAACAACGCCGCAGCCACAGCTCAAAACTTTGGCTCATTTGCCCCAACAGATGCCTCCACCACGCTTGCCGACCATGAACTTGCCCGTCAGTTGGTGGAAGATTTTGTGAAACTACTGGCCACTTACGAAGTGGAAAATGCCGCATGGCGGGCAGCCCAGTTTTTACACCGCAGCCTGTTGCAAGGGGAAATGATGCAGCCGCAGTTCAAGCAGAACAATTTTTACAGGGCACACCAGCGTTTTCGGAGCTATAAAACACCCATCAGTTTCGTTAAATCACAGCCTACGAACCGCACCGCCATTGGTTCGCTTCGAGACCGGGACGAAGGGGAGGAAATTGTTTACACCCTCGAAAAAACGGTGGACAACGGTGGCATGCCCGGCACGGTCCGGGTGTTTTTCCCAAAAAACGGTGGCGGGCCGAAGATTACGCTGGTTAGTTTTTAGAAGGAATTCATCAACCTAATTTCATCATCAATAAAAATCGAAGAACCTATGTTTTGTCCTAAATGTGGAACTCAGAACAGCGAAACGGCTGGCTTTTGCTCCAGCTGCGGCAATCCCCTCAAGCCTGCAGCCAATACCGGCGGCACTTTTGGCACGCCGCCTCCACCGCCACCACCATCCAATCCTAATTTTTCAGGCGGCACTGGCGTGAAGCCAAAGAACTGGCTCGTTGAGTCCATCCTGGTCACGATTCTATGTTGCTTGCCTTTCGGCATTGCAGGTATCGTAAACGCCACGAAAGTGGACTCAAAATATGCCGCTGGCGATTACGCTGGCGCCGAACAAGCCTCGCAGGAAGCAGCCAAATGGACCAAGATTGGCTTCTTCGTGGGCATCGGCGTTTCCGTGCTCTACCTCATTTGGATGGTAGCGATGGGTGGCATGGCAGCGATGCAAGGTGGCTACTAACAGTTGGCTAAAATGGGCTTGGGTCAGCGCAGGCTTGGCGCTGGTCGTCTATTTCCTGTTTGACCCAAGCACCAATGGCTTTTTCCCGAAATGCCCCTTTCTGATGCTGACGGGTTTAAAATGCCCCGGCTGTGGTTCGCAGCGGGCACTTCATGCCTTGCTCCATCTGCAAATCGGTCGGGCATTTCAGGAAAATCCGCTGATGGTCATTGCGGTGCCGTACCTACTCGCAGCTTTGGTTTTTTTCTTGAAAAAAGAGAAAAACGAAAAATGGCAGGCGGCCGATGACCTGCTTTTCAGGGGGAAAGCAGTTTGGGTCATACTGGTGGTAGTGCTGGCGTTTTGGTTGCTCCGCAATTTGTTGTGACAAACATTGGGGAGGTTTCGAACCCGCCGATGTTAAACCCCAATCCATTTTCACCAAAAAATTACCAATGGAACTCACCAAAATCAACGGCCTGCGCCCGGAGGAATACCTCCACCCATTCGATGCCAAGGCGCTGAATGCCCTGCAAAACACGAAGGGCCTCGATACCCTCGTGAAAAAACTCTACGAGTGGGGCCTGGAGACTTGGCTCAAGCAGCAGTTCCTCGGCAGCAGCCTGAAGCTCACCCAGAGCAATTTCCCCGATGTGTACGACATCTTCGAGACGGCCTGCGACATCCTCGATTTCCAGAAGCGGCCCCAACTCTACGTGATGCGGGAACTGTACTTCGACTGCATTTCCTGCGGCGTAGAGAACACCATCATCGTCATCGGGACGGATGCACTGGAGAAGTTCACGGAGGCGGAACTGCTCTTCGTCTTTGGTCGGGAAATCGGGCATATCCACTGCCGCCACATCCTATATTCTGAAATCGGGCAGGTGATGCCCGTGCTGATGGACGCCCTTTCCGCCGCCACGATGGGCCTCGGCGGACTGCTCTCGGCGGGCATCCAACTCGCCCTCGTCGAGTGGCTGCAATGCGCCCAGTACACTTCCGACCGGGCGGGCATACTCGCCTGCCAGGACGTGACCGTTGCCTGCACCGCACTCATCAAAGCGGCGGGCCTACCCATGAAATACGACGCCACGCTGGTGCTCGATGATTTCAGGACACAGGCCACCGAGTTCCAAAGTGTGAACAAGAACATGTTCCTCAAATTCTCCAAATACGCTACGCAAAACAAGGGCTGGGAAATCGCCCGTGCCAACCAGTTCTTCCAATGGACGGAGTCGGGCGAGTACCGGAATATCTTGGAGCGGAAAACGGCCTATGCACCGCCAACGCCGGGTGCAGTGAATTTCTGCTCGAACTGTGGGGCGAAGCTGGCACCGGGTGGGATGTTTTGTACGAATTGTGGGGGGAAGGTGGGGGGATGAGTGAGGGTTCAACCCATTATTGTATTTTAACGGCTGCACTGTCCATATAATTCATTTAAAAGGTTTTCAGTATTTTATTTTATACTGAGAAGGCACCTTCGCTATCTTTCTGATGTATTTTCAGTTATCCAATTCAGAAGTTGTCGGCTTACATATTCATTTTTGTAAAACCAATCTGTACTTTGGATACGAAAGAAACGCCAACCTGCTCGTTCTAAAATCAGTTGTCGGGTAATATCTTCTTTGATTTTTTCAATACCCGAATGATAGGTAAAACCGTCACACTCAATCGCTAATTTCTTATTATTTTTTATCAGTCCAAAGTCAATTCGATACTTGCCAACCTCGAATTGAGGGAAAAGAAAATCCCCGAAATCGTTGCTGTATAAGAACTTACAAACTGTTTTTTCAAACTCGCCTGAATTGGCATCAACTTGATTTATCAACGTTTGCAAATTCCTAACACCTTTTGCCCCGTCTTGCCCGATGCTAATATTGCCATAATAATCAATCAATCTTTTACGGTAACATTCGGGGTTCATTATTGCAACTGCGTCTGGGTGTATGCTATGCACGACGACCGATTTTTCTTTCGCTCGACTTGCTGCAACATTGAATATTCGCATATATTCCTCCGTTGTCGCTGCTCTTGGCGGTCTTATCTGATTATCTCTTTCGCTAAAATTGTGGCTGGCTGTAATCGTTAGAAACATGATGTCTCTTTCATCGCCTTGAAATTCTCTTGAAGTGCCAATTAACAACTCTAATTTATCTTCGTAATACTTTATTAGTTCGCTCTGTGATATCTGCTTTATCAGCCAATTTTGATGTTTCGTATTTGAACTGTCCAAAGTCAGAATTCCAACTGTTGGCAATCGCTTCAATTCTTGATTTTGATGGGCGATAATGTAATTTTCAATCTCCTCAACTACTTTTTTAACAATTAAAGGCTTGTATTCATCCATGTAATTGTCTTCTACATAATGCACTTCAACAGGTTCGCCATATGTTTTTTCCGTTGCCGTTTTCAATGGCACTATGTCGGAATTGTAAACATGACGGTTGGAATAGCCGATAATTTCTGGCAAGCATCTGAAATGCTCCGTCAAAGTAACAATGTTTGGATAAATAACGCCGCTAATCGTATAAATACTATTGTTCTTGTTATTTACATCGAATTGGGTTTTGAAGCGGTGCGAAATCAAATACTTGTCAAGCAATTCATTGGTTCTTTCAATCTTAAAAATGCTGCGGTCGGTAACAACGGACGTTTGGTTTTCATCTCCAACAATCAGCGATTTCTTACAACGAAAAACAAGATTCAAACTGCTTATATCACATTGGCTTGCCTCGTCAATAATGAGCAAATCAAATTGTTCGGGTGTGGCATCTGGAAAAAATGTTACGGCTGTTTCCTGTGGCATAATCCAAATAGGAACTGCGCCTTTTGCAACTTGCATATTTGTAATTGATGATGCTATATTCCTTGCCGTATTTTTCCCAAAACCCTTACCGATATTGATAAGGTCATTTAGCCACGCATTTAGTGCCGCCTTTTGGGTATAAGTAACTTTTCTCGATTTATGAAACCATGTTTTGTATGCGATAATATCGGCTGTTTGTTTCTCAATATTTCGCTTTATTGTCTGCAAGTCTGAAAGCAACTTCTCTGAGCCTTTCGTTTGAACTGTGGTGAAAGAAAGGAAGTCGTCAATTTTCAAGAAAAACAAATCCATTTCAGCATCATCCGCATTTATGACTACTGAATTAGATTTTTGACATTCTGCTTTGATAAAAGTTGCGGTAATTGGCAAAACTTCATTCACTTCCCTAAACAAATGCTCAAATTGTATTGCCTGTTTTTGTTTTTCCCGCTTTGAACGGTATTCGGCTAATTGCAGTTCGTAATTCGCTCTTTCCACATTCTCAATGGAATTAGCAATACTGAAAATTATTGGATGCGGACTACTGTGGCTTAATATTCTGGTTTTAGTCTCTTTTAGAAAAGTTGTTAGAATTTTGTATTGCGAAAAATGCTGTACGTTTCTCAAATACGTTAATTTGTCTTGCAAATCAGGGGATGTTACGGAAATCTGTGGCAGCGACCTTTCACGAAGCAATTGATTGAATGTGCTGACCAAGTATGAAAAATCAACAGTAAAGTCAATTTCCTTCAACGTCTCTAAAATGTCTTCTTTTTGAGGAAGCCCAAATGTTTTGAGGTAATTGTTGAATCTAATTGAAAGTTGTTTTATGCTTTTCCTTCTGTTTATCTCTGTTTCAATAATTTTGAACTGCTCAATTTCATTGGCTGCAATGAAATTGACTTTGCAATCAAAAAAGCGTTTCAGGTTCTTGTCTAAAAAGGTTTTTGCTACCAACCCAAGCGTTTTTGCATCACCAAACTTCACAATAAGTTGATTTAATTGTTGGTATAAAATATCGGGGTCGGTATCTTGAATTGCGGACAAATCAATTTGGTACGACAATAATTTATCCTCTGCAACTTGTATCTGTTTTCTCAAATCATTAGTCTGTAAAACAATGTTTTTGAGCAAAGCAATATTGAAATTTGGGTGTTTATAGATGATTAAAGGAATATTCGAGTTTTCAAAACGAGCCAATTCTGTTTCAAAATTTGTGATTTGGTTTTTCAATTTTTCATCAAATACATCATTTTTGATTTGACTATAATCTGCTGGATTTATTCGACTTGTTATTTCTTGTAACTGGATTTCTATCTTCCTCAGTTCATTGAGGTCAAGAAATTTGCTGTTGTCTAAAAAGGTGAAATTTATCAACTCAAAATCATCACGCTGTAAATCGTTCCCAATTATTGCCAACTCGGCAAGTTTCATAGAAACGCCCTCTGTATTTTTGGTGTGGCTTACTTTGTCTTTTATTACTTTGGGCTGATAACTTTCGCTTTGCTCAAACAAGAAAATTGCCCATTCATAGGCAGTTTTTTCCTGCAACTGCTTGATTTGTGGATTGTAGATTTTAAAAAGATGAGCGTTGGATTGAATAGCCTTGTAAATTTGGCTCAACGTATTTGCATAATTCCTTTCCGTTTCTGAGAGGTGGCTTTCAAGTTCAATAACCTTATCCTCTTCATACCTTTGAGCCAAATTCCGAATGATTGCATTAACGGATGCTTTTAGACTCTCATTCCCTTTGCCCTCGTTCACCAAAGAAACAGCAAGGTCTTGAATGCCTCTTGGCAACTTATCTTTTAACACGCTCAATGCTTTGGCGTTGTGAGAAACAACGAGTATTGACTTGCCCTGCGCCACGAAGTGTGAAATGAGGTTTGCGATTGTATGACTTTTGCCCGTTCCGGGCGGACCTTTTACAGTTACTGCATCCTGCTCGTTTAGTCTTTTCGCAATTTCTAATTGTTCGTCATTGTACGGAAGTGGAAAAAGAAAGCGATGATGAAAAATTGACGTTCCTTTATCACCCTCCGTGTCTCTCCTTAAATTATCAGGCGGATAAATGCCATTTCCGTTTGATTTTTCGGGTGTTGAAATTTCCAGTCCTTCAATCGAAAATAGTTTTTTGAAAAAGTCAGGTATCAAATGCAGGTTCCCACTTGCCTGCAATTCGTTGATTTTATTGATGATATTATTTGCATCTTTTGAAGTTGCCATTTGGCTTTCAACCACCTTTGGTTGGATGATTGGCGAGAAACTAAACGTGATTTGGTTGTTTATCGGCTGACTTTGAAAATCATAATTCAGTTCTTCATTTTTAAAAAAGGCGTACTCTTTTTGAGCGAAACCTCCTAATATTTCCAAGCCTTTATCATAAAACTCCGTTCTCACAAAGTCAGCATCAAAGAAAAATTCTTTTGGCAGCGCATTGAACTTGTCAATTGCCAGTAGAACTTCCTTTTTACGTCCTTCAATAATTGTGGGATTTTCATTCTTAAAATGAGCGTCAAACAATTCTACAAAATACTGTTCGCAAAGTATTTTGGCTGCAAATGTGTCAAACTCTAACTTTATCTCTTGGGTTCTCAAACCAAGTTTCAAGGGCACATGAAAAAGGAAGTTTCTGTAATTCATACTTCCAATTTTACCATTTACCAATCCGAATGAAACGTACAGCCTTTTGTTGTCCCTCCCCTTCAATTCGTAATGAAGTGTATGCAATGCGTCATATACTTCGTTGATTTTGATAGGGACTTCATAGGTGTCAAAGTATTTTGCAAATTCTGCTTTAAATTGATTTCCTATCTCTACTCTTTTAGAGTCACTTTCAAACTTTATAATGGTTTTCTTTTCTGACTTTCTTAAAATTTTATCATCAGACTTTTCAATCCAACCCACCAACGATTGGGGTAAAATGGCTTCAAACAAAGATGATTGAGATTGAGACTTGAAGCTATCCAAATCCTTCATCCTTTGTTCAGATTGCTCGAATTTTTCGATTATCTCAATTTCTGCTTTGAAAACTATTGAGGGAGTTGAGCCTGAACGGTTGATTGTAGCCCATTCTGTTAACTCGGTTGGAATTTTCGGTTCAACTGGAATGACTGTTCTTTTGATTTTCAGAAGATATTCAGAAGGATTGAGCGAATTGCCAATACTAAGACTAAATTCAGTCAGGCGTTTATGCTCGCTTTGTTTTGCGAGGCTTAGTAATTTCCCAACCTCCCAAAAATTCACTTCGGGCGATTTCGGATTTCCTGATTCTTTCTCAAAGTCAAAACAGGCATCGGAGGCGTTGTACAAATCTCTTATGTACTGAAAGAGGTTTTGTAACGGGGTTTTAGTCGCATTTTCAGTATCTACGTCTCCGGGATTATCAGTAAAAGCCATACTTCAAAATTATTACAGTTCTTAAAAATTGTTTTGGGTGTAGTTCATCTAGTATGCTTTTAGTTATCAATCTTAAAATTGCGACGAAGCCGCTTTTGGGGACAGGCGAAGCTTACCAGTTTTATACTTCTGTTTTTATATTTTATTTGAGCTTAACTCCCGGCTAGCCGCATTGCATGTTTTACTTAGCCAACTATCCAAAACATGCAATAAATCCGCACCAATTTTCATCAGCACGACACCCCAGTTTTTTAAAGCCCTCCCAAGTATGTTGTCATCGAAATTCCCCACCCGTCAGGATGGTCAGCATTTGCCGAGGCAAGATAAATCGCCCCAATCCATCCACCAAGAAGCAGGGAAAAGAAAAACCGCTGCAAGGCTAAAATTTTTCCTTTCTTGGGCTGCCGCATTTGAAGCAGTCTCGTATCAGGTCGTCGTAAAGTGATTTTAGGTCATCGTAATCCGATTTTAGCTCCTCGTTGAGCAATACTTTGTCATCGTAAACTGATTTTAGCTCCCCATAAAGTGATTTTAGGTCTTCTTAATCCGATTTTAGCTTCTCGTAAAGTGATTTCAGCTAATCCTAATCTGGCATCATTGGTCTGTAAACCCTCATCTGGCCTCACTTCCCATCCATATCCACTTTCTTCCATCGAAAATCCACCGTCGCAAACCCGCCCCCGTCGAAATGCTCCAGCTCCAGCTTGTGGTGGCCGCCCAGTTTCACCCGCACCTCGTCCACGGCAGGCTCGTGGATGTCCCAATGTTCAATGATTTTTTTACCATCTAAAAACAGGCGGACGCCGTCGTCGCTGGTCAGTTCGAGGAGGTACTCGCCCGGCTCCATGTCGAACTCGGCCTCGGCGAAGGTGGCGAACTTGTCCTCGTTCACGCCCTCGGCAGGGCTGCCCCACCAGGCGAAGTAGAGGTCGTCGGTGGTCTTGGTGGCCTGTGGCGATTGGGTTTTCAGGTTTTGAAAGGCGTCGGGATGCGTGAGCGGGTCGGTGGTTTCATCGTAGTTGTACCAATGCAGCTTCCAGTCCAGCTTCTTTTCGAAGCGCTCGAAACGGAAGGGCCAATGCTTCCCTTTTTTGTTGAAATGTCCGAACTGGTCTTTGAATTCCTGCCCGATGAACTCAAAATCAAAGGCCAGTGACTCCGCCCCCGCCTTTTTCGTGGCGATGAGCATGGCCGGGAAATTCCCCGTCTTTTGATTGAAGCCCGCCCAGCCTTCGCCGTTCACCATTTGCCAATTGCCCTCCGGCGGGCCAAGCAGCAGGAAAGTATATTTATCGCCTTCGATATTGCGCAGCCAGATGCTCGGGTACTCGAAATTGTATGGCCCCCACTCATTCATCAGGATGTACTGTCGGCCCTGGAGGTGACCTTCGGGCAAAGCAGTCTCCATGCCGTCCGGCAATTTCTCCACGGACTGGTTCTTCACCTCGCCGCTCATGTCAACGGGTGCTTGGAGTTGCTTCACGATAGGGTTCATATTTTTAAAACTGGCCGCATCCTGCCAGCCCTTGTCACCCACCACTTGATTTTTTACGAAATAAAAATCCTCGTTCTTCTCTGCCACTAGCAGCTTTTCAAAGCCCGTGAACTGGTTGTCGTCGTTGATGGCTACCTTGCTGGAGGCGCTGATTTTCAAGGGGTTGCGCACGCCCTCGAAGCGATTTTGCCCGATTTGGTAATCCCGGCTGGCCACGTCCCGGTGCTGGGCGTAGCCCCAGTCGGTAGGTTGGCTCGGTCTCGCCCAAAGCTGTATGCCCACCGAGTCGTTGAGGAACTGGTTGCCGATGATGGCGTTCTCCTGCCCGTGCTCGATGGCGATACCCGTGCGGCAGTTCTCAATGTGATTGCCGAGCATCAGCGACTCAAAACTGTAGCCGCCCCAGATGCCGTAAGTGCATTCGTCGAGGCGGTTGTCCACGATTTTGTTGCGGCTGAAAGTCACCTCCACGCCGTTGGTCGGGGCGTGGGAGAAGTCGTTTTTGTAGAGCAGGTTGTCGTTGCAGCCACCCTCGCCCGTATCCATCGTGCGCTGTCCAGCCCAAAGGAAAAAGCCGTCGCCGGAGTGCGTGGCAGAGTTGTAGGCGAAGGTGTTTTCGTTGCTTTGCTCATACACGAGGATGCCCGCAGAGTCCTGTCCCCTCTGGTAAAATCCGTGGGAATAGCCCCGCACGTTCCAGTCCAACTGGTTGTGCATCAGGTGGTTGCGGCTGCTGCGGTACATGCCCACGCCGAGACCGGAGTTGAAATGGAATTTATTGTTGTAAAACAGACCGTCGTTGCAGCCCGTGAGCAGGAGGCCGTTCATGCCTTGCGTGGCGGTGCAGCCACGCACCAGTGCTTTTTGGCAGTTTTTGAGGTAAATGGCCGCCCCGTAGCGCAGCCACTCGTCTTTTTCGTTTTGGTGAAACGAGAGCCAATCGCTGAAGTCCTCCCGCTCCCGGATGCTGCGGAGGCGGGGCCGCCAATTGTAGCTCAGGTCGCAGTCAATCAGTTTCAGGCTGTCCACCCCTTCGGCAAAAATGGCGACTTTGAAGCCTCGCACCACTGCGTTTTTCAGCGTGATGTTTTTTCCTTTGATGACGATGCCTGTGCCAACGAATTGGTCGGGTGTTTCTTTTCCCTCGCCGCCATCTAGTATTGCCCCAGCGAAGTCCACTGTGATGTTTTCACCTTCGATGACCAAGGCTGAATGCAAGCTGTCGGCAGCACTCAAGAAGAAAGTATCCAGGTGAATTGTGGCAGTTTGGGTTATTATCATCCCTTGCTTCAATACAAGGTTTTGCTCGCTAGTGCAGGAAATAATGACGCATGAAACGAGCGCCAAAAAGAGGTTTTGTTTTTTCATGCTAAAAAATTAGGTGGCTAAGTTAGGTCATGTTGGGGGTTTGCTGACAATCATGGGATCTACAATCTGATTAGAAACCGATACTGGTTCGGCTATTTTCCCGTCCTTTGCGCCAGCAAAAAAAGCTGCGAAACATGCTGAAACAAATCACCAGTCCACAAAATCCGCTGATAAAAAACATCGCCGTGCTAGGTGCCAAGGCCCGTGACCGACGGGAACAGGGCCTGTTCGTGGCCGAAGGGCTGCGGGAGGTGGAACTGGCTTTGCGGAGCGGCTACGAAGCCGAAGTCGTGCTTTTTGAGGAAGCCGTAACGCCCTTCAAAACGGTGGAGGATTTGTTGAAAAATGCGGCTTCGCCACCCCGTGAACTCATCGCTACGAATGCGATGGTTTTTGAGAAAATAGCTTACCGTACGGGCGTGCCGAACGTGGTGGCTGTTTTGAAAATGAAAAAACCAAGCTTCACCGACCTTCGCCTTTCCGACAACCCGTTGCTGCTCATCATGGAAAGCGTGGAAAAACCGGGCAACCTCGGTGCCATGCTCCGTACCGCCGATGCCGCCGGGGTGGATGCTGTCCTCGTTTGCGACCCGCACACCGATATTTTTAATCCGAATGCCATCCGGGCGAGTTTGGGGGCAATTTTCACCGTGCCAGTGGCGGCTTGTTCTTCGGAAGAAGCAGTTAGTTTTTTGCGAAGCAAGAACATTAATATCATGGCTACTTGGTTAGAGGCGGCCAGTTCACTCTACGCCACCAATTTGCGTCAGCCGCTGGCCTTCGTCCTAGGCGCTGAAGCGACTGGCATCTCCAAGTTTTGGGTGGAGCAGGCCGATGAGCGCATCATCATCCCGATGGTCGGGCAAGTGGATTCAATGAATGTGTCAGCTTCGGCAGCGGTGGTGCTGTTCGAAGCGGTTCGGCAAAGAAGCATAAGGAATCAGTAGTGAAATAGGCTGTTTCATTCCTCAACCATCACATCACATCCCTGAAATAACTTCTACTGCCAATCTCCGATCATCTACGCATTTATACGGCTGGTATATCGGTTTGCAAAAACTCGTTTAACTGTTCTACTTTCGTAATTGTAAATAATTTTTCTGTATTTCTTAGCGAATGAATGTAAATGGAGGACGCTGAAAGCAGCGCCCTCCATTTTTTTTTCTCTAACCCGTCCACCTTTCCATAGTTTTGCAACTTTCCTAATCAGCCGTTGGAGCTGAACATTCCGCAACTTTCCCGCTGACTGCCCGCTGCCAACTGTCTAACTGCCAACTCAACATGTTCACTGGAATCATCGAAGCCTTCGGGCGAGTCGCCGCCATCGAGCGGGAAGGGAGCAATGCGCATTTCATGATTGAATCGCCCATTTCCCACGAACTGAAAATTGACCAGAGCGTGTCCCACAACGGGGTCTGCTTGACGGTGGTGGAAATCTCGAACGGGAAGCACCGGGTCACGGCGGTGGACGAAACCCTGAAGCGCAGTAATCTCGGCCAACTTGAGGTGGGTAGTTTGGTCAACCTAGAGCGGGCCATGCTGGCCAACTCCCGGCTGGATGGCCATATCGTGCAGGGGCACGTGGACGTGACGGCGGTTTGCTCTGATGTGAAAGCGCTGGACGGCAGTTGGGTTTTCAGTTTTGAACACCCGTTTCAGCCGGAATATCTGCTGGTGGACAAGGGTTCTATTTGCGTGAACGGCGTGAGCCTGACGGTGGTGAAGCCAACCAATTCCAATAAAAAAGGTCTTTTCTCAGTGTCCATCATTCCTTTCACGTTTGGGCACACGAATTTCAAGGACTTGAAAATTGGCGACTCCGTCAACCTGGAATTTGATGTGATTGGGAAATACGTGGCGCAGCATTTGGCGCTGTATGCGACGGGGTTTCATCAGCCAATGTAGGTTTTGATTTCCTTCACCGAACAGGAGTTCGGAGGTACGTTATTCCATCAGCCAGCGAACAGGCTTAGGAAACGCATTCTTTTTAATTTGCAAATAAGGTACTGGCCTTGTGCCAAATCCCCGAAAGAAATTCTCCACCGGCTCCAGCATAGAGCCTTCAAAATCAATGATTTTTACTTCCGGCCCTGCGGTTTCGATGCTCTTCCAGATGGCGAGCGACATGCCGCCTTGGTTGCCCAGTTCCGCATCGAAAGCGCTGAACAGATGGATGATTTTATGTTGAAACTGCTGGTAAATAAGGCCGGCATGTAGGCGACCTTCGGCGTCCCGCACTTCCAGCGCCGTTCCTGTTTTTTGCTGGCGCAATGCAGTCCAGAGCTTTTTCAACAGTGCCTCGTCGAGGGGGTAGGTGTTGCGTTCGCTGGCCAGTGCGACGATGGCATCAATGTTTTCAACGGAGGCAACGACTAGCCCTGTTTTCACCGCTTTGTTGATGTAAGTGCGGGTGCGTTCCTCGAAATTTTTAAACAAAAATTGTTTATCCGCTTGATTGTCGAGCCAATAGGAATAGCGGGTGTGTAGCTCGCAACCAGCCCAGTGGAAGGGTAGCGGGTAGTCGAATTCGGGGGCAAATTTTACATTGAAGACTTTTAACTCAGATGGAAGGGCTGCGACAATGGCTTTGACGAGGCGTTTTTTCAGCGCAAAAGTCAGCGTGGCGTTCTTTTTTTCCACATTTCCGAAGAACAAACCGACGTACTGACTGAACTTCGGATTGAACACATAGGTGATTCCATGCTTTTTAGATAAGGAAAAAGGCAGTGCGGCGAGGATTTGGTCTTTTTCAGTGACGACGATGGCCTTCCAGCCCGGCCAAACCACATCCAAGTACCAGGTGCAGCCGTAAGGTGCAGCCTGTGGGGAACTGGCGATGAAATCATTCCAAATCTTGTCGTCGATTTGGTGTCGTTCCAGTACTTCCGTGATGTAGCCAGATTTAGGCTTTGCGTCCATTTTAGAAGCTTGAAGTTTCCTGCAATGTTAACAAGTTAAACCTGTTTCTGTGGCATGGACGCAAAGTTTCCATCAGAATAAACTGACAATCAACGAATTACCAATTTTTACCAAAATAAATCACGCTTGTAAACTATCGGGTGGGACGCTGCCATTGGACTGGCCGTGCCGAGGGCATTTTTCTTTGATGATGCCCAGAAGTTCAATGTGTGAGGCCATGAGCTGCTCCGAAAGACCGTAGAGCTGCTCGAATTGTTCTTTTAAAAAAAGCGCTTCGTCAGGGAGTTCGCTGACGTTTTTTGTTTTTAGGCGGAAAAGGCAGTTGAGTCCTTTGATGGCCTGCTGAAAATCGTCGGCTTCCTTCAGGAAATGACCGAGCATATCGGGCCCGGGCTGAGCGAAACCGTTGGCATTTTTTACCAAAGTCTGTTCAATGGCTGCCTCATCACGAAGGTTGCTGTGGGTAAGACTAAAAACGGGAATATTAAATAGGTGTGCAATTTTGACAAGGTTGCAGATCTTGGGTTCAGCCGTCCCATTTTCATAAGAAGCGATATTGCCACGGTTGAGTCCGACCTTGTCGGCGAGTTCCTCTTGACTCCACCGCATACGCTTTCGAAGCGCCCTCAGATTTTCTGCGAGGCAAAATCCTGCCTCATTTTTTGCGAAATCCATCATGCTCAATCCTGCTTTTTTTACAAAATTCTATTAATTCCTGCGTTTTGTAGATATTATTAACAAAAAATCAGACCAATTCTAATTTTTGTAAGCGGAATGTAAACGTCATTAACATCGAAAAAGTTTAAACCCTCGTTTTTGCTGTTAAGAATCTATTAAAATTGTCAAGATTTCGTCTAAATAGAAAAAAATGTTTGCAAAACAATCAGAGTGGTCGTACTTTTGTAAAAAATAATTACAAAATCACCTGTTCACCAAAAATTGCCCGTCATGGAATCAAGCATTTATAGCCAATTAGAGAAAATCACGCCTTCGCTTAGGGCGTTCTCCTTGAAGTTGACTGGTAGTGAGGCCGATGCAAATGACCTTTACCAAGATACTTCCTACCGGATCATTTCCAACGCAGACAAGTACACACCTGATACCAATTTCAAGGCTTGGGCGGTGACTATCATGCGAAATATTTTCATCAACAACTACCGGAAGAAAGTGCGTCGGGGTGTCATTCTTGACCAAACGCCGAACAACTACTACCTGAATTCCGGTGGCCCTGGCATCGAAAACGATGGGGAAATGATGATGGCCTACAAAGAACTCCTCAAGATGGTAAGCACCCTACCAGAGGATTTCAAGCGTCCATTTTGGATGGCCTACAAGGGTTACAAATACGACGAGATTGCCGAGAAACTGGATGCGCCACTTGGTACTATCAAGAGCCGTATCTTTTTCGCCCGTCGCAAGCTGCAAAAAATGTACGAAGATGCTTCGAGCGTAAAGGCTGCTTAACCAGCAGTTGTTAAAGAACAAATAGAAATCATCTGATGTTAAGAGCGAGTGCTTGGGAACTTTTTCCAAGCACTTTTGCTTTTTTAGGAATTCATCGAAGAATGCCCGACTTATGAAAGATTTACTGAAAGATAAATGGCTCGTGCCCATCTGTTTTGGCCTCATTTATTTCGTTTGGGGCTCTACCTACCTCGCCAATTGGTTCGCCATCCAAGATATTCCGCCGCTGCTCATGTCGGGCTCCCGTTTTACAGGAGCTGGCCTGGTACTTTTGCTGCTGAGCAGGTTCTTTGGCGGAGCCGAAATCACCAAACAACAAATCTTTAATGCTGCCAAGCTCGGCGTCATGTTCTTGGCCATCGGTACAGGCGGCATGGTTTGGTCAGAGCAGTTCATCAGTTCGGGCATGGTAGCGCTCATGGCGGCTATTCAGCCATTGTTCATTTTGCTACTGATGTGGCAGATGAACGGCAAGCGCCCCAATTTTGCAGGGATTGTCGGCACGTTCCTAGGTATCATCGGCATGACTTTTTTGGTGGGACAAGACCAATTTATCGGCGGCTCCAAAACGATTTTGGGACTAAGCATAATTCTCCTAAGTGTACTTTCTTGGGGCATTGCATCCGTGAAATTGTCGAAAACGGACATGCCTACCAATAAACTGCAAAGTGCTGCTATTCAGATGCTGTCGGGCGGCGGTGTGCTATTGGTTGTAAGCCTAGTTTCGGGCGAAGCATTTAATTTCCATTGGGCGAACCTGACGCAACGGGGTGGCCTTTCCTGGATATACCTGATGGTCTTCGGCTCCATCATCTCCTTTTCCGCCTTCAATTATTTGTTGGTAAAATCCACACCATACAAAGTGGCCACGGCCAATTACATCAACCCCGTTGTGGCGATGTTCCTCGGTTGGTTATTGGCGGATGAAATCATCACTGGGCAGTCGCTCATCGCTGCGGTTTTGATGCTGACGGGGGTTGTTTTCATCAAAACCAAAATTCCTTTCTTCGAAAAAATCAGCCTGTTCAAAAGGCCAAACCCAATGCCCGACCTGATGGGCTTCATGCCGATTGGCGCCACCAAAGTGGTTGATAATCAACCCATTACCCCCAATGCTATTGCTCGGATTTGGCACGGTTCCACACCTATCAATATGACGGACGAATACGTGGCATTGGCAAAATCAAGCTGTGTTGCCAGGTGCGAAGCCACGCCCGGCAACCTCGGCGTCACGTTTTTCCATGAAACCGAAGGCGAAATGACGCACCACACTTTTATCTCTTACTGGCAGGACATGGAAGCCGTGAAACGCTTCGCTGGCGAGGATTTTCAGCGGCCAAGATTTTTTGCTGGCGAGGAAAAGTTTTTGGTGAAATCGGACGCATTCGTGGAGCACCGGGATTTGGTGATGGCCTAATTTCGCAACAGGTTACCGAGTCTTTTCCGACAACTTGCGCAGACCATTTTTCCTTCACTGTCCAATGTTTTGACCGTGCCGCATGCATCCCTCATGAGGCAGTGTTTGGAGTTGGCACAATGCTCCATGCCGAAATTATGGCCCAGCTCGTGGAGCACCAATTTTGAAAAACGGTCTCGAACTTGCGCTTGGGTCTTTGCCCCTTTCCCCACCCTGAACGTAGAAACTATACCGCTTCTGCCCGGTCGGTAAGCCAAACCCATGATGCCGTAATCCTCAATTTCCCCTTTTGTATGGGAAATATTGCTGGCCGTCAAAGCCAGAATAAAATCCACGGAATCTGGGCGGATATCGAGTAGCCAAGCTATCAATTTATCAGCCCTGTACCTGTTTCGTGGCGGATAGTAGGCGAGTTGCGGCAGTGCTTTTTCTCCTAAATCAACCACTTCTGCTTGGTAAAAATCCTTGATTTCTTTTCTGGCTTGTGCAAAAAGCGTTTCATCCATTTTTCCAAGTCGGAGCATACCGATTTTTGCGGGAATGTGGTGGCTAGGTTGACAAGCAGAGATGACAAAAATTGTCACGATGCCCAAGATGGTTTTTGTCATAAAAATTGATTGAAAGGCGTTCAAGAAACGCCATTTCGCCAGTGTTATTACTGTAACTTATTTGGCACCTAAAGTTAAATAAACAGCTATTTCAAAAATTGGCACAGTTATTTTCATAGCCCATAGCCTTCCCTTGAGTTCCCTTCCCTCTAGCTTTATATTTTGATTTAAACACACAAAAACTATTTGAACAAAATGAGACATCTAATCGCTACGATTCTCGTAGCAACGCTTTTTTTAACGAGTGCCAATGCCCAATATCAACTTGGGTTACGCTTGGAAACTTACGCTGGGGTGAACAGCTTACCTATCAACCCTGCTGGCAATTTAAACAATCCAAATAAATGGGATATCAATCTTACTGGAATTGGCATTTTTTTACAGAACAACTATTTTTATTTAGAAGATGCCAGCCTTTCAAAATTTGCCTTTATATCGCATAGTATAAAAAACAAGGACAAGAATAAAGACCGAAATTTATCGGATTATTATATCATGATGGATTTCTTCGATGACGATAATAGCCGTTTTATTAATTCGATGGCATTTATTTCAGGCCCATCCCTTGCCGTTCGATTAGGCAAAAACATTTCCATTGGGGCATTTTACAATATGCGATATATGATTGGGGGTAAAGACCTACCCAATGAATTGAGCTATTACAAGTTTAAATCAAAATCAATTGTGGAACAATTGGCCATACCGAAGCTCAATTTTTCCATGCTTAATTGGTCGGAAATAGGACTTAACCTTGCCAAAAAAATCCCTACCATTAATGGCTCACTTAATTTTGGAGTTAGCCTTAAATACCTTCAAGGTCACCAAGGAGGTTATGCTAAAACCAATGAGCCATATTATTATGGAAACCTGCCGGAAACCAAAATTTCCCTCCGCTTACCCGATGGACAACTTAATTTTGCAGGCGATTTGGATAAATCTAAATTAATGGATGTGAACGGTAAAGGTATTGGCGCTGATTTAGGTTTTACCTATATCTTTCAAGACCATGCCGAAGAAGGGTTTAAACTTAAAATCGGTGCTTCCTTACTTGATATGGGCCGAATTACATTTAAAAAGAACACACAGGTTTATCAATTAAATATTGACACTAATGTCGTGGTGGATTTGGAAAAATACAAGGAGTATAGCTACCCGAGTGACCTAGATAAGGCCATCCATGATTTTAGCGATGAACTGTTGAAAGAAAATATTACAACGGATAACAGCCAAAGTTTCAGCATGAGTCTACCCGCCGCCTTCAGCCTACAAGCTGATTATGGCGTAACGGGTAAAATATATCTCAATGCATTAATAATTCAACAGTTGGCAAGTACAGCGAAGACGCCACTAAGAAGAAATATTCTGGCATTGACGCCTCGGTGGCAAACTAAGTGGTTTTCAGCTTCTGCACCCATTTCCTTGAACGATTGGAATAAATTGCAAGTTGGACTTGGTATGCGCTTGAGTTGGCTAGTTATTGGAACAGAGGATTTTGCCTCCACTTTTTTCAATAAAAATTTCACGGGTGGTGATTTTTATATCGCCGTTAAAATCAACACTTTTAAAAACTAATAAACGGATTTGATTCACCCTAACTCAAAGCTGTATAATGTGAGATAATTAAATAAAAAGAGCGATTTTTTCCAAAATAAAATAGGCTTCACATATGCATATGTGAAGCCTATTTTTATTAATATCCAATATCAAATACCCAATATCCTCCGGTTTAATTCCTCGTCCGGTTTGCCGCCAGCGAAGTCGTCGAAAGCCCGCTCGGTCACTTTGATAATATGGTTTTCGATGAAAGGCGCACCTTCAGCAGCGCCCTGTTCGGCATCCTTGATGCAGCATTCCCATTCGAGCACCGCCCAACCATCGTAATCGTACTGTGCTAGCTTGCTGAAAATGGACACGAAATCCACCTGCCCATCACCCAATGAACGGAAGCGGCCCGGGCGGTTTATCCAGTCCTGATAGCCACCGTAAACGCCGCTGCGACCCGTGGCATTGAACTCTGCATCCTTCACGTGGAACATCTTGATAAACTCGTGATAAATATCGATATATGCCAGATAATCAAGCTGTTGCAACACAAAATGGCTGGGGTCGTAGAGAATATTCACCCGTTTGTGATTGCCAGTTGCCTCCCGAAAACGCTCAAAGGTAATACCATCGTGAAGGTCTTCGCCTGGGTGGATTTCGTAGCAGAGGTCAACGCCCACCTCGTCGAAGGCATTCAGGATGGGCAACCAGCGTTTGGCGAGTTCCCGGAAACCAGTATCAACCAACCCCTGTGGTCGCTGCGGCCAAGGATAGACGGTGTGCCAAAATAATGCGCCACTGAAAGTCACGTGCACATCAATACCAAGGTTCCGACTTGCTTTGGCGGCCCATTTCAATTGCTGCACCGCCCACTCGGTGCGGGCGGCGGGATTGTTGCGGTGCTGCTCTGGTGCAAATACGTCGAAACCAAGGTCGTAGGCTGGATGCACGGCCACAAGCTGGCCTTGCAAGTGCGTGGAAAGCTCAGTGATTTGCACCCCGCAAGCTTCTACCCGACCCTTGAGGTCGTCACAGTAATCCTTGCTTTCGGCGGCTTTTTGAAGGTCAATGAGACGGCCATCCCAAGTCGGGATTTGAACGCCGATGTAGCCAAGGTCGGCTGCCCATTTGCAGACGCTTTCGAGGGAGTTGAACGGCGCTTGGTCGCCCATGAATTGTGCGAGGAATATCGCTGGACCTTTGATGTTTTTCATTATCGTTGACTGTTTTGTTCTTAAAATTCAATCATGAATTTGGCTAATTGGATGCGCCAAAATAGGGAAATTCTTTTGGGGGCAAAATTGAATTTAAGAATCCATCCATGCTTACATTTTATGTACAACTATCACTTATTTTAGCTGTTAAAAAACTACCTTTGCGCCCTCAAAAGAACCGTTACACAAAGTATTTTCTCACCAAATCCAACATCCAAATGGTTTTTGACCTCGATTTGATACAAAAGCTCTACGCCGAGCTCCCCGCAAAACTCAAGAAAGCCCGCAAAAAGCTGGGTCGCCCCATGCCTTTGGCAGAAAAAATCCTCTACTCACACCTGCACCCCGAATCACCCTTGAAGGAATACCAGCGTGGCGTGGACTATGTGTCCTTTGCCCCTGACCGGGTAGCCATGCAGGATGCTACGGCGCAAATGGCGCTGCTCCAGTTCGACATGTGCGGCAAAACAAAAACTGCTGTGCCTAGCACGGTACACTGCGACCACTTGATTTTGGCCAAAGACGGTGCCCAGACCGACCTCTCCAATTCACTTGATAAAAACAAGGAAGTGTTCGATTTCCTTTCCTCCATTTCCAACAAATACGGCATCGGCTTCTGGAAACCTGGCGCAGGTATCATCCACCAAATTGTGTTGGAAAACTATGCTTTCCCCGGTGCGATGATGGTCGGCACAGACTCCCACACGCCCAACGCTGGCGGCCTTGGCATGGTGGCCATTGGCGTCGGTGGTGCCGATGCAGTGGACGTGATGGTGGGCATGCCTTGGGAACTCAAAATGCCAAAACTCATCGGCGTGAAGCTGACTGGCAAACTCAGCGGTTGGACTTCTTCCAAGGATGTCATCCTGAAAGTGGCGGGTATTTTGACGGTGAAAGGCGGCACTGGCGCAATCGTCGAGTATTTCGGTGAGGGTGCAAAATCGCTTTCCTGCACGGGCAAAGGCACTATATGCAACATGGGTGCTGAAATCGGTGCTACGACCTCCACTTTCGGCTACGATGAAGCAATGGCTCGCTATCTGCGCATCACTGGCCGTGCTGATGTGGCAGATTTGGCAGATAAAATTGCGAAGGACCTTACTGGTGACCCTGAGTGCTACGCCAACCCAGAGAAATATTTTGACCAAGTCATTGAGATTGATCTTTCGACCTTGGAGCCACACGTGAACGGCCCGTACACACCAGATTTGGCTTGGCCCATCTCCAAATTTGCGCAAGCGGTAAAAGACAATGGCTATCCGCAGAAACTTGAAGTCGGACTCATCGGTTCCTGCACAAACTCCAGCTACGAAGACCTCGACCGTGCAGCTTCGTTGGCACGCCAAGCGGTTTCAAAGAAACTGAAGGTAAAATCGGAATTCACCGTGACGCCTGGTTCTGAGCAGATCCGGTACACCGTGGCCCGTGACGGCCAATTAGAGGCTTTCGAGCAAATGGGCGGCGTGGTTTTGGCAAATGCCTGCGGCCCTTGCATCGGCCAATGGCAGCGCCACACCAACGACCCGAACAAAAAGAACAGCATCATCACGTCGTTCAACCGTAACTTTTCGAAGCGGAACGATGGCAACCCAAACACCCACGGTTTCGTGGCCAGTCCTGAAATTGTAACTGCCTTAGCTATCGCTGGCGACCTCGGCTTCAACCCGCTGACAGACAGCCTCATCAACGAGGAGGGCGTAGCGGTGAAATTGGATCCACCAACTGGCGTGGAATTGCCGCCAAAAGGTTTTGACGTAAAAGACGCTGGTTTCCAAGCCCCTGCAGCGGATGGCAGCAAAGTAAAAGTAACTGTCAGCCCGACCTCTAACCGCTTGCAGTTGCTGACGCCTTTTGAGCCAATCACGACGAAGCAGCTTCGCAATATGCGGGTGCTCATCAAGGCAAAAGGCAAGTGTACCACCGACCACATCTCGATGGCTGGGCCTTGGTTGGAGTTCCGTGGGCACTTGGAAAACATCTCCAACAACTGCCTCATTGGGGCGCTCAATTTTTACAACGAGCAAACCAACAGTGTGGCGAACTACGGCAAACGTGGCACCAAGGCCAAGTACATGCCTGTGCCAGACAGCGCCCGTGCTTACAAAGCTGCTGGCGTGAGCACGATTGTTTTTGGGGAAGAAAACTACGGCGAGGGCAGCAGCCGGGAACATGCGGCGATGGAACCACGCTTCCTTGGCGTGAAGGCAGTCATCGTGAAATCGTTCGCCCGTATCCACGAAACGAACCTGAAAAAGCAGGGGATGTTGGCGCTCACTTTTGTGAACAATGCCGACTACGACAAAATCCGTCAGGATGATAAAATTGACATCAAAGGCAACCTCACTCCCGGCAAGAATTTGACCATCGTGCTGAAACATGCGGATGGCACTGAGGAAAGCTTTGAAGTGAAACACACTTACAACAAGCAGCAGATTGGCTGGGTGAAGGCAGGTTCTGCTTTGAACAAAATCAGGAAAGACATGAGCGCAGCCTAAAGCTTTGCTCGTCAACAAAATAAAATAGGCCGTACTGGAGCATTTGCGCTGGTACGGCCTATGTTTTTAAAAAGAAAGGCAGTTTAAAAATCACCCATTGAACACTTCAATTTCATGGTTTTTGATGACGAGGTCGGTGAACTTACCCCTGAAACGGGTAGCCCGTACAATATGGTTATCAATCCAGTGGTAATTGCCGCCCCGGGGTTTGCCGAAGAGGATACCGTGGTATTTGAAACCATGTTTTTTCAACCAAGTCTCGGTCACTTCTCGATGTTCCTCGGTGCGAGACGTAAAAAAGGTGATGACATGACCTTCGTCGTACCACTTGTTCAAAATCTTAAGCGCATCGGGATAGGGAGGCACAATGGCCATTCTTTCTGGTTCTTCATTGGGCACGTCGTCGCATACTGTCCCATCAATATCTATCAGGAAGTTTTTCTGATCTTCAGGTAGGATTGGACTAATGTGTTCCCCTTTTTCATTGAAAGCTTCAACCAGTTTTGCTTGATGTTTTTCCATTTGAAAAAAGCCGATTTGTCTTGGATGAAATTGCGAACACTATCATAGTGTCACCATTACGCAAAGCTAAGAAGAAAGCTGAAATCCTTAAATTTTTGCCATTTTGTACATGCCTGCATCTAGTTTTGCCGATTTATCCAAGACCATGTTGCCATTCTCATCCTGAAGCAAGAACGTTATACGTTCTTCTTTAAGCTTACCGCTGTCATCGTTTAAGGTATAGTGTTGCACCACGTCAGTGCGACCATCTTTATTTGTGTCAATTAGCCAAGCATCTTGCTGGTTGCACCACCCCTCATCACACCAAGCCCAGGCAACCGTCTCCACATGTTGCATTTCGTTATCTTTTACCCTGAAAATGGCAATATCACTAGAAACATAACGCCCAGGTATGCGGCAAATAAAAAAACCGCCATATTGCCCAACGGCCATAACCTCGCCACCGCTCCCAGTCCAAACATCCCGGACATCTGCGCTAAAATATTTGTAAAAACTGGTGTCAACTAAATTGCCTTTGAAGGGGTAATTGCCAGGGTTGTCCACCCGAAGGATGGGATGAAGATGTAGCGCCTCATTACTTTCAAGCATTGGGAATTGAGCGGCTAACCTGCCAACCCCCTGCGAAAACTGGACAGCCTCGGCCTTGTCCTTTTTCATCCTAAAAAAGCTGAGCTGCCCGTTAGAAGAAAATATATCGAGCTTATCACCACGTACGGAGTAGGCTTGAGCCTTGGAGAGCAGAGAGAGATAGGCATTTTCTTGTTCCATTTCATCACAAAAACGCTTGGTGACGCCCAAGTCGCCTAAACTGATGGTGCTGCCATTAATGCTATATTCTGCGAAATAGCTATTGCATGGAGCGGCACCATTGAGCTTCCCTTCGGAAAAAACTAGGGTGATTTCACTGGCATTAGAAAGTTTAACTGATTGGTCTACAAATTTAGCGGAGGAAAACGTCCAATAGCTTCCTTCGAGTTTTCCACCGACGGGCGCTTGTTTGCATGAAGTTGTAAACAAGAATAATCCAAATATTGCGAAGCAAAATGAGGGTAAGTTTTTCATGGAATGTCGGATTGAGTTACAATTCACAGATGTCAAATTTAAGATTAGAATGAATGTGAATTGTAAATCTACTCTTCTTCCTCACGCCCTCGCCCCATTTGATTGTCGGCTTCAAGTCGTTGGAAGAGCGTATCTACCCGGAACATTTCGTCAAGGGTGTCATCAATATAAAACTGGAGTTCCGGCATCCGGCGCATCTGCTTACCGATTCGGTTAACCAGTGCCGACTTTAAACGGGGGTAACTGTTCTCCATTTCCAAGATGACTTCCTGTTTGTTTTCGGTATTGAAAATACTGAGGTAAATCTTGGCGGTGTTGAAGTCTGGAGTCATTTTGACATTGGTCACAGTCACAAACGGCTCTGTGCCGTAGATGTACGAACCCTCTTGTTGTAGCAGCAAACTAAAGTGCCGCTTTATCATTTCCCCTACTTGTTTTTGGCGAATTTCGGCCATTGTTGAGACTTTAGACGAGAGAATTTAGACATCAGATGAGTGCTTTGTAAGCATAATGCCAATTTCTTCGTTGTTTAAAATTTGGGATGCAAAAACCAAACATTAGAATTTTATAGAGACTATACAAATTCAGTTGTCTAAAAATCTAATGTCCCTCTCAAGCGGCAAGTTATAAATCTTTTGCTTCGTAAAACGTTCCCAAAACGGAAAAAGAAAAGGCCGTGCTAGGGTACCCTAGCACGGCCTAATTGCTTAATTGTGAAATTAAGCGATACCGAAGGCCTTTTTCACCTTATCTACATAGTCCAGTTTCTCCCAAGTGAAGGTTTCTACTTCCTTCGTAATGGTTTCACCAGATCCATTGGTTAAAGTCACTTTTTTCAACTCCGATGTACGCCCCATGTGCCCATAAGCTGCTGTCTCGGAGTAGATGGGGTTGCGCAATTTGAAGCGATTTTCAATGGCATATGGCCGCATATCGAAAATCTCGTTAACGATAGTGGCAATCTCACTGTCCTTCATTTTCACCTTGCTTGAGCCGTAGGTGTTAACATAAATATTGGTTGGCTTAGCAACACCAATAGCGTAACTCACCTGCACTAACACCTCACTGCAAACGCCCGCCGCTACTAGATTCTTGGCAATGTGACGGGTAGCATAAGCTGCTGAGCGGTCAACCTTTGATGGGTCTTTTCCACTGAAAGCGCCTCCGCCATGTGCGCCTTTGCCACCGTATGTATCTACAATGATTTTGCGACCTGTGAGACCTGTATCGCCATGTGGGCCTCCAATAACAAACTTACCTGTTGGGTTCACGTGAAAGGTGATATCGCTTTTAAAAAGGCGTTGCACCTTTTGTGAGCATTTTTTCTTTACCCTTGGAATGACGTAGTTTATCACGTCTTTTTTGATTTGCTCAAGCATCGCTGCCTCCTCAGCAAAATCGTCATGCTGAGTAGAAACCACAATGGTATCAATACGGATAGGCTGGTTTTTGTCGGAATATTCAATGGTCACCTGAGACTTAGCATCGGGACGGAGGTATTTCATCCGCTTTCCCTCCCGGCGGATATCAGCCATCTCCATCAAGATTTTGTGAGAAAGATCGAGTGCCAACGGCATGTAATTGTCCGTCTCGTTGGTGGCGTAGCCGAACATCATACCTTGGTCTCCTGCACCTTGGTCTTCCGGCTTTTTGCGTTCCACACCTCGGTTAATATCTGGTGATTGCTCATGGATGGCAGAAAGCACGCCGCAGGAATGCGCCTCGAACATGTACTCGCTCTTAGTGTAGCCAATACGTCCTATCACATTGCGAGCGATGGCTTGTACATCCAAATAAGTCGTGGTCTTTACTTCACCTGCCAGCACTACTTGCCCTGTAGTCACTAAGGTTTCACAAGCTACTTTTGAGCTAGGGTCGAAGGCGAGGAAGTGGTCAACTAGAGCGTCAGAAATCTGGTCAGCCACTTTGTCAGGATGTCCTTCTGATACACTTTCAGAAGTAAATAAGTATGGCATAGTTGCGATTTAAAAGATTAAAATTGTGGGTGAATATTTTGGGGGAACGTCAAAAGCGGCGCAAAGATAGTTTTTTTGAAAAAATGGTGTTTTGGAAAATTTTAATCAAAAGCTCATGCCAATTTGTGTTTTTTGGCAAAATAAATGCCTCCCAAAGACCCCTATTTGTATTTATTGTACTGGTTTGTTAATTTTTTTTTAAACATCTACCAATCAGCTTGAATCTTAACTCGTTTGCACGTAATTTGCAGCCGTGTTTCAAAATAGATAATCTAGAACCTGCATGAAGCAAACTTTACTTGTAATTTTTCTCGCTTTTTCATCTTTTGCCCTTTTTGGACAAAGCAATAGTGAGCTATCAGGAGTCACCCCGCCTGTGAAAATTTCTGTTTACCCCAACCCTGCCACGAACTACATCAGCATCAACAAGGATGAAAATATTCGGGATATTGCCATATTCAACTTAGTTGGCAAAAAACTGAAGACCTTTCAAGAGGTTGAAAAAGATGAACACTACGATGTGAGTGATTTGCCCAATGGCATGTATCTCGTTCAAGTGATTGATGACAATAAAAAAATCGTCACTACCCAGCGGATCAGCAAGCGATAATATACACCCATAACGAGTTTTCAATTTAAAAAACTTTTGTCGACGTTCGGCAAAGGTTTTTTAAATTATTAATTGCTTCAATTGGTCGGCAATGAGACTACAAAACCTCACGATTTTTTGAATTGACAGCATTACTATCCAGGATCAACATCTACGTTTACCCGTACCGTCGAGAAACCCTCCGTTTGCTGCATCACTCTCGTTGCCTCCCATATTAGGTCCTTGGTTGCCTTCCAAATAGTAGGATTCCGCTCCATTTTTATCAAAATATCCAGTAAATAGTATTCACGTACTCTGCCAACAGGAGGTACGGTAGGGCCGAGTAGCCGCTTGCCGAGCTTACTTTTTAATACCTGCACAAAATATTTTGAGCCACGGTTCAGTACATCCGGCTTCTTGTGTTTCAAGCTTATTTTTATTAATCGGCTGAAAGGGGGGTATTCAAATGCCTTGCGCTCCATGATTTCCCGCTCATAAAATGCCAGAAAATCATTGTCAATCACCTCCCGGATGACTGGATGAGAGGTGTTCATTGCTTGTACAATGACTTTGCCTCTCTTACCCCTTCGACCTGCCCTACCCGCCACCTGCGTAATGAGTTGGAAGCCCCTTTCTCCTGATCTAAAGTCGGGAAACTGCAAAAGCTGGTCAGCACTGATAACGCCCACTACGCTCACATTTTCGAAGTCAAGCCCCTTCGTCACCATCTGCGTTCCTACCAAAATTTCAATCCGTCGTTCCTCGAAGTCGTTGATGATGCGTGCATGGGCATCCTTCGTGCGCACAGCGTCATAGTCCATGCGGCCAATATTGGCATCGGGCAGGTAGATTTTTAATTCGTCCTCGATTTTTTCGGTTCCGAAACCCTGCAAGTTCAGCTCATGGCTCCCACAGGCGGGACAGGTTTTATTCAATTCTTGCTGGTACCCGCAGTAGTGGCATTGGAGGTTATTGCGAAACTTGTGGTAAGTCAGACTCACGTCGCAGTGGATGCATTCCGAATGCCAACCGCAGGTGTTGCAGCGAAGCGTGGGCGCATAACCCCGACGGTTTTGGAACAAAATAGCCTGTTCGCCCTTAGAAATCGCCGCTTTCAATTCTTCCAATAAAACACTGGTGAAATGGCTTTGCAACTTGCGCTGCTTTTGTTCCTCCTTTGCATCCACCACCACCACTTCAGGCATCTGAATGCCACCAAACCGCTCCGACATTTCTACCAAACCATACTTACCACTGCGGGCATTATGATAGGATTCCAAGGAAGGTGTAGCGGTGCCGAGCAGCACTTTTGCTCCATGCAAATGTGCTAGGTAAATTGCCGCATCCCGACCATGATAACGGGGCGCAGGATCGTTTTGCTTGTAGGAAGTATCGTGCTCTTCGTCAACAATGACGAGTCCAAGGTTTTCAAAAGGCAAAAACAATCCGGACCTAGCACCGACGATGCAAATTGGCAGTTCGGCACCTACTGAACCCCTATCGTCACTTGCTGACCTACCAACTTTTTTCCAGACCTCCACCCGCTCGTTGTTCGTAATGCGGTGGTGGTAAACGGTCACTGAATCACCCAATGTTTTTTGTAAACGACTGATAATCTGCGTAGTAAGCGCCACTTCAGGCAATAAGTAGAGCACTTGTTCGCCACGATTGAGCGCCTCCTGCATCAGTTCGAGATAGACACGGGTCTTACCGCTGCCCGTCACCCCGTGGAGAAGCACGGTATTTTTTCCTTCGGTAAAATGGGTGCGTATTTCATTCAAAGCCTGTACTTGTTGAGCAGCAAGCTCATCGGCTTCCGTCACCTCGTCTTCATAGCCACTGAGACGGCTAACCTCCTTATCGTACAGCTCGAAGATGCCTTTTTTCGCCATCGAATTGAGCACGGAAGAGTCCACGTTGGCCTTTTTGTATAGCCCAGTACGGAGCATACCACCATCTTTTGAGGGGTTTTCACGGGCAAGTTGAATAAAGGCCATGAGCGCCTCGGTCTGGCGCTGGGCTTTTGTCACTAGGTCAAAAGCGCCAGCAAGCCGTGAAGGGTCAGAACGGTACGGCTCGGCAAGGCGTACACAGGCTACCTTCTTTGGGGTGTACTTCTCCTCCATTTCCTCATAGAGATAGATTACTTTTTTATCCAATAAGCTCTTGATAATGTGGTAAATGGATTTTTGCTCCAGAATCTTTCGTACGTCATCAATCGTGATGGTCTCCTGGATGCTAAGTGCCTCCGTAATTAGATATTCCTTGTCTGACAACCCGCTAAAATTCCCATCATAAAATGGACTTAGCACAAGTCTTCGTTCACTGGCCAACTTAAGGTTGGCTGGCAGGGCGGCTTCCATCACCTCACCAAGGGAGCAACAATAGTATTCAGCAAGCCACTGCCAGAACAGGAGCGTTTTCTCACTTAGAATAGGTGCTTCGTCAATGACGGAAAGTATGGACTTGAACTTGTGTGCAGGCACGTCATGGTGCAGTTTAGAAACCAGTCCAGCGTATCGCTTTGCTCCACCAAACTCCACTTCCACCCTCATGCCAGGCCGTATGGCAGTCACTAACTCCTCTGGCACAGCGTAGGTATAGGGTTTGGGCACAGCCAACGGCAGCACTACTTCGGCGAAAATGCCATGAGCGGGTATGGGATGGTAAGTTTCCAAATTCAAACGATAAAGTTTCGACGGGCGAAAGTCGTGATTTTTATTTTTAAAAAATTTGAAGCAAAAAACTGAAGCAAGGCAAAGACCCAAGAATGTCCAACAAATGCAGAGAATTAACGCCCTTCAAGTTCCTAAGTTTTCCAAATCGTTTAACTTCGCCGCATTAACATACGTCCAAGTTTCAAACTAAATAATATGACTGAAATCAACTTCGAAAAAATAGAGGCAGGTGTCAACGGCTATCTGGACGCTGCCCACGCCGATGGCAAAATTGACAGCCAGAGCTATGAAATGGCCAAGAAGAACACCTCAACTTTCTTACACCAATGGCTCACCGATGAAAACTTCTTACGGATTTCGCCCAATGTGCGCAAGGGCATCCTTGCTGCCGCTGGCGCAGGTCGTTGGGAAGACATTGTGAATACGTTTCGCAAGAAAATGAGCTTTGGCACAGGCGGCATCCGCGGCTTCATGGCTAACGACCGTGAAAGCATCGTGCAAATGTCAGAGGCTGGCCTTGATGCGCCCATCCTGAAAGGCCCTAACACAATTAACAATGTGGTGCTCCTGCTGACGAGCGCTGGAGTGGCAAAGTTCGGACGGGAAAAAGGCTTCGATAAAATTGTCATCGGGTACGACAGCCGGGTACGAGGTGGCGATTTCGCTAAAGCCATTGCTGAAGAGTTTCTCGCATACGGGTTCACGGTTTATCTTTTTGACGAAGCTTGCCCCTTCCCAGAAGTGACTTTCGCCATACCCTTCGTGAAGGCTCAGATGGGAATCCTGCTCTCAGCCAGCCACAACGACTACCGGTACAACGGATATAAGCTATGCTGTGGAAATGGTTCGCAATTCGACCCAGAGGAACGCACCGATATGTACAACAATTATATCGTGAAAGTGACGAGTGATGACATCAAAACCACGCCATTGGAAGCTGCGGGTAAAGGCAAAGTCGTGTGGTTGGGTGGCGACAATAGATTGCCCGGCGTTGACTACCACGGTCACGAGCAGCTTATCAATATCCACGATGCCTACGGCAATCAGGTAAAAAGCTTTTTGCTTCAAGACACTACTTCCCCAAAAGGCCTCAATATCGCCTACTGTGCCTACCATGGCGCTGGTCGCAAGCTGGTGCCAAAACTCTTGAGCGACATTGGGTTTCAGCATATCAACATTATCCATGAAAATGGGCTGAACGACCTCAACGGCCTCTTCCCAAGCTTCAACAGCGACCCCGGCTTCGAGCAGCAGCCCGACCCTGGGGACTACCGTGCTGGCGACATCGCCGTGAAGGCTTTTATTAAAGAATATGGCCAGGCAAAGTGGGATGCAACCGATGTACTTATCGGCACCGATCCTGATGCTGACCGCTGTGCCCTTACCGTGAAAGTGCCTGCCAACCAGCAGGAAGTTTACGGTGGTGACTACACCTTGCTGCCAGCTGACGAGGCATGGGCCGTGCTGCTTTGGTATCGCTTGAAGCTGGACAAGAGCATTGAACCTGGAAAATCCTTCATCGTGCTATCGCACACCACTACAGATGCGCTGACACTTTTGGCGAAAAAACATGGTGTGGGTGTCATCAAAACCTGGGTTGGCTTTGCTGCCCTGAGTGCTGCTGTTCGAGACAGCTGGAATGGAGAGCTGGTAGAGGGTGTTACAGAAGGTAAAAAAGACCCAAACCAAATGCTTACCGACATGGTCGTTATGGAAACCCACGGCATGGGGAAAGGCCGCAGCTACAACCTTGGTGCCTTTGAGCAAAGCAATGGTTTTGCGCTGCTGGGCTACCCACCTAAGGACTTGTTTTCACTGGGTGAAAAAGGACACGTGCGGGACAAGGATGGCACATTCGCCGCTATTTTATTGGCAGAAATTGCACAATGGGCCAAAGACCAAGGAACAACTGTCTTCGAGATTTTGGACAAAGAAATCTACCTCGACAAAGAAATTGGCTTGTTCTATAACCATTACGAACCAGACCCAGTGGATGGTGAGTATCCTGGCATTGAGGGCGATCGTTTAAAAAAGGCCATCCTTCGCCGGGCATTGGGCTATTACCAAATCGGCCTTGCTGGCGGCTTGACCATCGGCGATGTTGCAGTAACAGGTGTAGCAATGTACCGAACTGGCAAATACGACCATGTTTACCCTCCGACACATAACTGGGTTTTTCCTGACGAAGGTGTACGTTTCTATTTTGGCAACGAGTACAATCACTTGACGGTTCGTCCAAGTGGCACGGGCAATGCACTACGCCTGCACATTCAGATGCACACTTTTGATGTGAACGAGCAGAATCTCATCAGTCAAAAGAAGCAGCTCCGTGAAATGGCACTGCGGATTGCTGACGATATTCGGGTGAAATTGGGAGCACCTCGTTCATAATCTTGGTACTTTGACAGATGAAGTTGGCAGATAGGGGTTGCTTGTTGCCAATTTTTAGCGAATAAAAACGCCCCGCCAGTCATCAAAGACGGCGGGGCGTTTGTGCTTTTGGCCTTAGCCAATTATGAACAATTTATTTTTTCAACAAATCACGGATTTCTGTCAAAAGAACAATATCAGCTGGAGGTGGTGGTGGCGGGCCAGCAGGCTCTGCTTTTTTCATTTTGTTTACTCCCCTGATGATGAGGAACATTACAAAAGCTATGATGAGAAAGTCAATGATAGAGGTGATGAAAACACCCCATTGAAGTGCAACCTCGGCCGCAATCTCCTTGCCATCAGCACCAATTTCAGCTGGCTTCAGCACCGTTTTGATTTTGGAGAGATCCACACCACCAGTTAACATACCAACAAGAGGGGCAACGATTCCGCCTGTGAAAGCACCAGAAACGGCGGCAAAGGCACCTCCCATTACGAAACCGACGGCAATGTCAAGCAGGTTGCCAGTTAATGCGAATGCTTTAAATTCTTTCCACATAGTAATCATGTTTGAGTTGGTTAAAAAAGAAATGTCGTAGCGAAGGTAAGTTCGGAGAATTAGTTTTAACAAAAAAAATGCAGATATTTTTCAATGAAAAAATCGGCCATGTTTTGTAGTTGCTAGAATTGGCAAAATAAAAAAAGCCGTACTAACGCACGGCTCACAAATTATAATCTCATGATAAATCCTAAAAATCAATTGGTGGTGTCTTTCAACTGCACTATACGACGCCTCATTTTTCTCTCTTAGTTGAAAAAAGCTCCCCTCCCAAAAATAGGAGGGGAACCCGGACGGGTTGATGGGAAATGGTTGTGCGATTCAAATAAAACTGTAATCGGAATGGGTAACTCGGTTTGGATAAAATCGGTTTTTGAAAAATAGATTTGGAACAAAAAAATGTAATCGGCTTCCAGTAAATCGGTAATGGGTTTTATCGCACGATAATCTTACCAGTTTGGAGCGGTCGTCCGTCTGCTATTAATTGGTAGGCATAAGTGCCCGAAGGCATGCCGTTCCGTTGTAAGCAAAGATGGTTGCCAGTAGCATTCTCTTGGCGAACGAGACGTCCATTTATGTCAAAAACATTTATAGTCAAGGTTTTACATTGCAAATCTTTGGCCTCGAACTCAATGGTGGAGGCAAATGGGTTGGGATAGGCACTCACCGTAATGCCTGGTATCGCTGGCGTGTTTACATCACTGATAACGATGAAATCCAAGAGCGAATCACCGCCAACCACGTGGGTGTAGGTGGCTGTCTGGTGTGGTGCATCGTAGCCCAAGAAAACGGCGGCGCTGTTGGAGATTTGCGTCCCCTTTAGGTTGCCTGGTTTTTGAGAAACTTTGAATTTGACAAACCCTTCTGAACCAGCGCCACCGCCCGGGGGCAGGAGCATGTTTTCAAAGGTAAACTTCAATACACCGTTGCTGTAAACTTCAAAATCGTAGGGGTGACTGCTAGCGCCAGGCACCACTGTGCTGAGGTCGAGAAAGGGAGAAAGCGTGTCTCTCAAGACCAACCGATTGATCGAGTCCATGCCGACGTTCTGGAAAAAGACATGGTACTCGATGTCGGTGTTAGCTGGGATGAGGTTTTCACCGTTCTTCTGATAGCCCTTGGGATAGCCTCTAAGAAAGATGTAATCGGTAAATACGGGAATGTTTTCTTGTGCTGAAACGGCCAAGAATGGGTCGTTTTCGTCTTCTTGAAATTCGGTTACAAATCCTGTCGAATAGGTTCCTGTTGTCGTGCATCCTTCCACGGCCACAGTAGGGTAACTGTTGCCGGGGTGGCCTTCGGTTTGTTCTGCGATGAGTCGGTAAGTGGGGCCATTGGCCGGGTAAATTATGTCTGTTTCTTCTCCGGCATCCAATTGGAATGGCTGCGGAGTTGTCATTAGCATGATTTGGTCTTCGATGACGATGAAGCCTTTTGGTGCTTGCATATCGCCCGATCCAATATTCTTGATTTTAAACCTGATGGAATCCGTATCGCAGTAACCGTTCACAGCGATATTTGCCATATCCCAATTGGGGTCAACAGGCAGACAAATGGAGTCCGGAAAAATATGGGCGCTTACTTGATAAGTCTCACTTGGCTGACCACTACAATCAGAGGAAACAGTGAAGTAAAAACTTCCGCATTCATCCAAGCCAACCAAACCTAAATCGAAGACCAGCAAGCTGTCATTTTGCGAAGCGACTGGAATAGAAGCGCCATTGAATGTCAGACCATTGTCCAAAATAATGTTGACGCTGGTATTGCTGGAGGCTGCCGTGCCTGTATTGCAGTAGGAGACTGTGTAGCCTATATTGCTGCAATTTTGTGTAGTAGGAGCAGAAACATCAACTCCCATCAGTGGGCAATCCACCACTTTGAGCATGGGAAAATTGCGCACCAGTGTATCATACTCCGCATTGAACGAAACGTTGTAGGCAGCGATGCAGGCATCCCAATAGTCATTTTTACTCAAGACACTGAGCACATAGTTGCCCGTACCAACCGTTATGTCGAAGCTGCCGTTAGGGCTGGTAGTTCCAAAGAAGGTTCCGTTATCCGAAGCAGCTTTCACAATCCAGTCGTTCAGGCCTGTCTCGCCGTTTTGGTAAACACAGTCACCGCCGTCAATGAAAACTTTTCCAATCAGGTGGTTGGTGTAAACGCTTCCGTCTGGGCCAGCTTTGATGAAAGTAACATCGTTGCCAAAAATGCCCAATAAGGAATTGTAGCCGATGACGATGAACCCGCCATCCTCAGTAGGTGCAAGGCTTTGTGCCCAATCGAGATAAGTACCCCGGCCAATATTGTTGGTCCAGAGTTGATTACCGTCGTTATCGAAACGGGTAAGGAACGCATCAGCGTTGGAAGTGCTAAGTTCAGTAACGCCTGTGACGACGAGGTCGCCGTTGGTAGTTTTCAGAATACCATTTGCTTCGTCCCCGAGTGGGCCACCAAATGTCTTAGACCAGATTTGGTTGCCATCAATATCGGTTTTAAGTAGCCAACCATTCGAGACAGCGCCCGTAAAACCAGTGAGCACAATATTGCCATCCGCTGCCAGTACAAGGTCGTTGATTTTATCTATTTCCGAAGGGGAGCCATAAAATTTGCTCCAAACTTGGTTTCCATTAAAATCCACCTTCAACAAATAACCGTCTGTGGTATTGTTGGCGGGGTTGTGTGCAGATCCAGCAATGAGGTAACCATCCGAAACTTCTAGTACGCTTTTACCATCGTCGTCGCCGGAGGTACCAAAGGCTTTGCTCCAAACTTGGTTGCCTTGGGCATCCACTTTTACGAGGAAAACATCACGAAGGCCGTTGCCCAGACTGGTAGTAGAGCCAACAATAAGGTAGCCGCTGCTGAATGTAGTTGGGATAATGCGGTAACCGGAGTCATCGCCGCTACCACCAAACTGTTTGCTCCACTGTTTTTTACCGTCTGCGTTGATTTTGAGGAGATAAATATTGAAATCGGAAAGTTGGGCTGGTTGTATATCACCGACCACTAAAAAGCCATGGTCGGGTGTTTCGGTAATGGAATAGCCGTGTTCTATAAAGCCGTCGTCGTAATAGTTTTCCCAAATTTTGGTACCATCCACATCGGTACGGATGACGTAAACATCCATGTCGCCATCTGGCCCAAAGCTCTCGCTGAACCCAGCACCAATGTAGCCACGGTCTTGGGTCTGGATGATGGAGTGGCCGTAGTCCTCGTTGTTGCCACCAAAATAAATTTCCCAGCCTTGTGCTTTGACTTGCGAGCAAATCGCCAAGCCTGCCAGTAGGAACAGGGCTTGCAGCAGACCAAGTGGCCTGAGCGATTTACGGGAAGATGTCTTTAGCGATGCTGTCATGGGTAATTTTTTCGAGCTGTTCTTTGATGACGATACAAAAGTGAAAACTAACTCGCCTGCAATCAAAGACAAAAAACAGCGTTTGTTGAATAGATTTTCATAAAAATTAGTACCTATTTTTAAAAAATATCGCTTAAAACCTTTATTAATACTAACTTTTTTCGTAAAATCATTTTTTGTATTTTGTTGAAAAAAAGCAACCATAATAGCCGTATTATTTATGGAAAAAAGTAATCTCGTTAGCATTTGTAGAGCATTAGACAAAAAAGAAGTCCGTGAATTGCGTAAATGGGTCAATTCGCCAGCCCATAATCAACGCCAGGATGTGAGCGATTTGTTCGAGTACTTGGCCACTGGACAAAACCTGGATTCAGAGAAAAAACTGGAAAAAGAGCGGGTTTTTAAGGCCATTTACCCAGACAAAACGTACAGCGATGCGGAAATGCGACAGGTGATGCACTTTCTGCTGCGTGTCATCGAGAATTTTCTGGTGTACAACGAACTGGCAAAGGACGAAGTGCGCTCACAGACTATTTTGGCGAAAGTCTATCGCAAGCGGCAACTGCCCAAGCTCTTCCAGAAAACCATGGAAGTAGGGCAAAACATCCAGCAGCAACAGCCCTTTCGCAATCATCAGTATTTTGAAAACGAGTTCTTTCTCCAATTTGAACAATACACCTACCTCAGTGGCCTTGGACGAAATGCCCCACTCAACCTGCAAGAGGTTTCTGATGCCAACGATGTGGCTTTCCTCGCCAACAAACTTCAGTTGAGCTGTATTATGCTTTCACACCAAGCAGTATTCAAAACGACCTACAAACTTCAGATGCTCAACGAATTGTTGACTTATCTAGAAAACAATCCCTTGCTTTTGAAAGTACCTGCCATCGCTATCTATTACTATCAGTACAAAGCAATGACGAAACCGGAAGCATTCGAACATTTTCGCATGCTCAAACAGGAGATTTTTGAAAATGGGCATTTGTTTCCCCCGGAAGAAATGCGGGTTATCTATCTTCTGACCATTAACTATTGTATCGGTCGGATAAACGCAGGTATTGATGGATTTCTGAAAGAATCATTTGAATTTTACAAGAACGGCATACAAAAGAATATCTTCTTGGAAAATGGGGTGCTTTCGAGGTTCACCTTCGGCAATATCGTCATCGCTGGACTCAACTTAAAAGAATTCGATTGGGTAGAAAATTTCATCAATGAATACAAGGTCTATCTTGACGAAAAGCATCGGGAAGACCTTGTACACTTTAACCTTGCCCGGCTCAATTTTGAGCGGAAAAACTATAAAAAGGCGATGCAACTATTCGCCACATTGGATTACGACGATATTTTGATGAATCTCGTTGCCAAAACCATGCTTCTGAAAATGTACTACGAACTAGACGAGTTCAGCGCACTTGACTCCCTTATTGGCAGTATGAAGACCTACCTACAACGTAAAAAGGTCATGGGCTACCATAAGGACAATTACAAGAACATTATACAATACACCAAGAAAATGCTCAAAATGGCGCACTACGACAAGGAGCAAATCCAAAAACTGAAGCAGGAAATCGAGGCCACCAATCCACTCACCGAACGAAAATGGTTGTTGGCACAACTCGATAAGTTATAGCAGGTTATTTTTACTTAAATAACTGACAATGAATTGATTACGACTATTAGTGCACGATCAGAGTATTCGGCGAGCATTCTCGTGAAGCTTTTTGCTTGATTAATGTACGTTTGGTGTGCTTTAGTGTACGTTCAATGTACTATAATGTACGCTGGACGTACCTGATTGTGCATTAAACGTACAGCGATGCTTGTTCAATGTACCTAAATTGTGCTCAACCCTACGGTAATGGCCGCTGAATGTACTTCAATTGTGCCGATACCGCCGACATTGTACCATGCGGCTATTCGTGTCAACTGTTAAGCTGCCCGCTAGAAGGATTTTGACATTGTGCTTAATTGGCGCAGCAGAAATGGCAGGAAGTATTTGTGAGAACTTTTGCGATTTTTGCGACCCAAATTAGGGATGAGGAATGAGGAACTAGGCATAAAAGTGCCAAATCATCCCTTATCCCTCACCCCTCATCCTTATCATGAGTCAACGGAACAAACTTCAAAAATTTGCGGAGGTACTCACCTTCCCCAACGTGTACGAGAACTTCGACGCCAGCAAGCCTTCCCTCGCTGGCGAGAATGGCGAGCAGGTAGAGCTGCGGGGGCATTGGGCGGAACGGCATTTCAAAAACAGCAATCCCATTACACTAGAACTGGCCTGCGGCAAGGGTGACTACGCCATCGGTTTGGCACAGGCTTTTCCCGAGCGCAATTTCATCGGGGTGGACATCAAGGGTGCCCGCATCTGGCGGGGTGCGAAGTCAGCGCTGGAGCTAGGACTTCAAAATGTGGCCTTCCTGCGCACCCGCATCGAGCAGATTGCCCTGTTTTTCGAGGAAAAAGAAGTGGACGAAATCTGGATCACCTTCCCCGACCCTTTCCTTCGTAACAGTAAATCGAACCGACGGCTCACCTCGCCTGTGTTCTTGAAAGAGTATCGAAAAATCCTGAAACCCGGCGGCCTTGTCCACCTGAAAACTGACGACCCTACCTTGTTCGATTTCACGATGGAAGTCTTGCAAGAAGAAAAAGACGTAAAAATCCTTTACCACGATAACGACATCTACGCCAAGCCGCTGCCGATGACCGAACTGGAAATCAAAACCTTCTACGAGAAGCAGCATTTGGCCATTGGACGCACCATCAAATACGTGCGTTTCAGCCTCGGCTAATGTTTTTGAACTTTTATTGCAATAGCAAAGTTGAATCGTTACTTTTGCGGCGCTTTTAGCAATTGTAATCCTTTGAAGTAAAGTTCTCAAAGCCGATTCAGGTCTCATAGCTCAGTTGGTTAGAGCATCTGACTCATAATCAGAGGGTCCTAGGTTCAAGCCCTAGTGGGACCACTTGCAAATTCAAAAGCCCTTGTAATTCAGTGAGTTACGAGGGCTTTGTTTTTTAGTTGACATTCTAGGGGACATTATTCATCCCTAAACCCCACCTTCACATGACTCCCATCGCAGTACGGCTTGTTTCCCGAGTTCCCGCAGCGGCAGAAGGCGGTAACTTTTTGCTTGGTCTCCTCTTTGCCATCCGTATGTTTCACTATCACATCGCCGTAAACCTTTAGTGGCCCATTCGGCATCACCTCCACTTTGGCTTCAGCACTGGTTTCTTCGGCAGGCTCGGATTCATTGTTCATAAAAAAGCTCAGCGCACCGCTCGGGCATTTATTTACTTGCTCGATGATGCGTTCCGTCGTGGCACCTTCCGGTTTTACCCAAGGCCGTTCCATCGGGTTGAAGACTTCGGGCAGTCCCGTTGCCCGTTTCCAGCAGATGGTAGAATGGATGCAAGTAGCTGGTTTCCAGACGATGGTGACCTCGCCGTTGGTATATTTTTTTACAATGTTTTCCATGCTTGCTCTTGTTTCTTCGTGAGTAAATTGGTGCGCTACAAATATTGTCAAATCTGGCGAGTCCTGTAAATAAAAAAGCCTCCTAGCAAAATAGTGCGCAAGGAGGCCAGTTTGTTCAAAATGATTTTCACTTAAAGCTGCTCCGCAAATTCCTCCACAGGGTTCCTGCTGCGGCCCGTCAATTCCCTGGACTGGAAAGGTTCTTCCAATTTTTCGGCGGCGTCCAGATAGCCAAGTGCGAAAATTAGGACGGGTTCCACCTCAGTCGGGTCAAGGTTCATCAGTTCAATGACCGCCTTCTTATCGAAACCACCCATAGGATGTGTGTGAATGCCCAAGGCAGTGGCTTGCAGCGATAGCTGTGCATTGGCAGCCCCAACATCGTGGAGCGCCGCTGCATTGAGATTGCCGTTCTCGAATTTTTTCTTCACCAAACTCACCACCAGCACCGCTGCATTTTTTGCCCAAGGCTGGTTGCCCGGCATCAGGCAATTCCACAATTTTTCAAAAGCCTCCGTATCGCTGCGGTGGGCGTATACATATTCCCAAGGTTGGGCGTTCATGGCACTGAAAGCCCAAGACGCCGCTTCGAAAATTGTGTCCAAATCTGCTTGTGCAATGGGCTTGTCAGAGAACGAACGGGCGCTCCAGCGGGAGCGGATAAGCTCGTGCACGGGGTTTTCCGTGACGGCCTTTTTTACCAAAGTACTTTTCATATTGTATGTTTTAGACCTAAAAGGTTTTTGAAACCTTTTAGGTCCTGTGGGAAATGAAAAACGGCGGCGCAGCCGAAGCCACGCCGCCGATGTTTTGATCGAAACTTTTTATTACGCTGCTTTGGCCAACTGGATTTCGCCGAGGATGCGAACGTCCTCGCTTACCAACACACCGCCAGTTTCGAGGGCTGCGTTCCAGTTGAGTTCCCAGTCCTTGCGGTTGATTTTGCCCGAAAGGGTGAAACCAGCCTTCGTGTTGCCCCAAGGGTCTTTGCCCACGCCACCGAATTCCACGTCTAGCGTGACGGGTTTCGAGATATTCTTGATGGTCAAATTGCCTTTCAGTTTGCCACTGGCCGCATCGTAATGCGTTGCTTCAAACTTCATCTCAGGGTAGTTTTCCACATCGAAAAAGTCAGCGCTTTTGAGGTGGCCATCCCGCTGCTCGCTGCCTGTGTTCACGGAACCCGTTTCGGCGGTGAAGGAGATTTCAGCGTCGGAAAAATCGTCGCTGTCAGCAGCTACTTGCACGTCGAACTTGTCGAAACCGCCCGTCACTGTTGCAATCATCATGTGTTTGACCTTGAATTGGATTTCCGAATGCGCTGGGTCAAGCGCCCATTTTGTCTTTGCCATTTTTATAAGTTTTAAAGTTTTTTTAAATTGGATGTCTATACATTCATTGGTACCTCCATCAACAACACCTCGCTGTGAGAGTTTGATTCGATGGAAATTTTTTCAGTATTCCAGATGCCAAGCCCGTCCCTGCGATGCAGTTCTTGGCCGTTAATCGTCACATCGCCGCTCAGCACGAAGGCGTAAACGCCGTTGCCGCTGGCTTTGATTTCATAATCCGCTGTTTTACCAGCATCAAATTCGCCGAGGTGGAACCAAGCATTCTGGTGAATCCACACGCCCGCATCCTCGGGGTTGGGTGAAAGGATTTGCTGGAGTTTGTTTTTCCGGTCAGCTGGGTCGAGGGTAATCTGGTCGTAGCGAGGCTCCACGTTGCGCTTGTTCGGGAACACCCAGATTTGCAGGAATTTCACCTGCTGGTTCCCGTTCTTGTTCTTCTCGCTGTGTTGGATGCCCGTGCCAGCGCTCATCACCTGTACGTCGCCGTTGCGGATGACGGCCACGTTTCCCATGCTATCCTTGTGTTCCAGATCGCCTTCAAGCGGGATGGAGATGATTTCCATATTGTCGTGCGGGTGCGTGCCGAAGCCCATGCCCCCCTTTACGGTGTCGTCGTTGAGTACCCGGAGCACCCCGAAATGCATCCGCTCAGGATTGTAATAATTGGCGAAACTGAAAGTATGGTAGCTCTGCAACCAACCGTGGTTCGCATTACCACGGGTTTCTGCTTTATGCAATACTGTATTTGACATGATATTGGATTTAGTATTAGGAATATGATTAAAGCCAATGACTTCAAGGGGTTCCAACTCGTCAACATCGTTTTTTACAACATTGCCGAGAGCGGACGTGGCGGCAAAAATGCCGGTACCCATCAAGCCTTTTTTCAGAAAATCTTTGCGATCCATGATTTTGTGATTTTGTTGATGCAAAGATGGGGGTGGGAATAGGCGGGAAAAAATAACCTAGGTTAAGAAAACAATCGAAGGCAGGTGATTAGCTGCGAAAAAGAGTGATGGCCTAATAATTTAATGCGCTCCGTCAAAATATCGGCCCGAAGCTGCTTGCCGTTTTCGTTTCTTTTTTTGCTGCTTGCGCAATTTCCGTTGTTCTTTTTTGGTCAATTTTCGCTCCGCAAACACCCTGGGTGCCCCGTACCGAATTCGAAGGAATCGGGTCGATTGCGGCAGGCTCGGCAACAATTCAATGGAAGTAGGCTTTCCACTCTCTGCTATCGCCGGCTCAATATGACACAATGAATTGGCCAATGCATCGGCCAGTGGCGTTCGCTCAATGACGCCCCGTTGTGTGCGACTTTCGATGCAATCACCGGTAATGTCCCAGACAATTGCTCCCGCCAAACCGTGGTCAAGAATGTATTTGGCCTTTTGTGCTACCGAACGCTCGTCATCGAAGGTGACGAAAGTGTTCGTTTTTTTGCTCCGCAAAAAAGGAGCTTGCGAAATACTGTCCCAATCGTAAAAAAACAGGCTCTGTTTTGCCAGAATATTATAAAAAGCTGGTGCCCCATCGTCCTCTGCGAAAGTTCGGTTGTCCACTCTGCGAGCCGAGCCAACGTGGAGCCCAGGCTTGCTGTTCGTTTTCATTGCCCGACCATAGAACGGCACCCCAATGCAAATTTTTTCGGGTGGAACCCCGTAATTTTTTGACAAGAAATGGATGGTGCTGTGGGTGTCGTAACCTTCAATGCCCTTTGCTGGCGGGTAGAGCGGTGCGTTGTGGTTTGTCACCGAGAAGTCTCGACCATAAAAATCATAGGTCATCATGTTGACGAAATCAAGCAACGGCACCACCGCATCCCACTCGATATCGGCCATGCGAGTTGGGGCACAGCCAAAGGCAGCGGTAAGGAAAAGCTGGCGGTCGGTAGCCCATTCCAAGGAATTGAGGCTGTCCCGAATTTCCCGCAACAGCAGTGTGAAATAGTGACCGTCATTGAGCGACCCTCCTTGCGCCCGGTAGCCAGGGTACTCCCAGTCTATGTCGATGCCGTCAATATTATAGGTACGCACCATTGCTGCGCAAGAGTGAGCAAAGCGGCGGCGTTTTTCGGGGTTTGCAGCGATGGGGGAAAAATATTGCGAAAGCGTCCAGCCACCAATGCTAATAAACACCTTCGTGTTATGCTCATGCGCTTGATCCACCAATGAAGTACCGGGTACGTGCCATTCGGCTTGCCCAAAGTCCCTGCGATTGAAATACCCAGGCGGTGCGGCAGGGTCTATTTCACCCAGCAAAAGCAATTTGTCGGTGCGATAATCAAATGGCGCGACAGTACCATCAGGCTTTGGCTCAAAAAAAGCGTAGTTGATAGCCGTGTATTTCGAATAATCAATAGTGGTAGGGTTTACGAGCTCGTTGCGGTCATGGTACTTCCAACTGGGATAATAGCCTATCACCTCCCGGCAAGGCTGGGCACTTGCCATTGCACAGCAAAAAGCAAAAAAAACAAAGAAAACGCTGGAGGGAATAGGAAAGGAAAAAACGGGCAATTTACCTCCGACAAGGCAACTGGCAAAATTGGGTGGAGCTGCATTGAAAGCGGCTACCCACCTTTGAAGCGTAAGTTTCGGATGTTTGGCCTCCATGAAAATCAGTCATTGGAAAAATATGCCGAATTCGGCACTGACAAAAAGACCTGCCAAGTTTTGGGCCCTGGACTGGCTTTTTTGCAGGTCAAGTTCATCGCACAGGCTGTACCGTGTATCCCGCTTTGCGAAGCAAGGAAACGACCCCGCTCTCACCGCCGAGATGACCTGCACCTACGGCGAAAAAGGTGGGTTGCGCTAGCATCATCTCGCCCATGATGGGTATCCAGTTGCGGTTACGCTGGTTGAGCAGCAGATCTTCATGGCCACCAATGCTTTCATCCTCACCCATCATCGACTCCATACCTACGATGTCTTGGTTTTTATACAATTTAACCATTTCATCGAACTGGCTGCTCTCACCCCCTGATGATTTGATAGTCTCCACTAGCATCTGTGCTTGTTCTTCGTATGGGATGCTATCAAACATACTCATCTGATATTCAGCCGTTTCGAGGCCGCCCATTTCCTTTTTTTGTTGCTCCGCAATGTCCATGATTTTCATTTCATAGGACACCATATCTCCGTCGCCACCGAGGCCACCGCTCATATCGGTATCGGCCAACACGGTAAGAAACATCGGCTTCATGCGCTCGAAGAGGAAAAGCGGCAGGCCCTGTTTATCGAAATGCGCCTTGACGAGATCGTAGTCTTCCTTACTCAGCAGATCGGAGAGCGACTTGCCACCAGACATGAACGATTTCATCATCAGGCCCATTTGCGCTGGCAGGTTCATCATGTCCTCCATGTTAATTTCGAAGGTGACGAGCTTTGCCCTATCAATGGCTGAGCGGGTGCTGTCCGTCAAAAAAAAGTCGTTTTTCCCAATCATGTGGATGGTGCCGTAGAGGTAGGAGGTAGTAGGCAGCCCCTTGCCACTGATGCGCCAAAGCAAGGCGTTTTCGGCGGTAGTTGGGGCAGTGGAAATCGGAGCGGGAGTGGCGGCATTCTGCGCCAGCATTGGGCTAAAGCCCACTAAAAACGAAAAAAGCAGGATGATGATTTGCTTCATTTTTTGAATGTATTTTTGGAACAAAACTAGGTCAAAATTAGCAGCCACAAATCGTGACAGCCGAGGTTTTCGACGCAAGTAAACGCAAAAGACAGTGCCTTTGCTACTGCGCCGCACTTGAACACGCAAGGTTTAACATTTATTTTTGGCAAACGGTTGTTTTAGCCAAAATTCGGGCATGTTTTGAAAAATTTGGAACTTGGCTGCCCGAACTTCCAAATTATCTTTAAGATGAAATACCTAACACTCAGCCTTTTCCTCTTGCTTGTGAATTGCGGTTCTTCGCCGTCAGATGGCAAACCTGACAAACCCTCTGAAACCACGGACTCCTTGCCGGAGGCCAAAAAAGATACTGCCGATAATTCACAACTTGCCGTTCAGCACATACATCCAATTGATTACGACACAACCCAGTGGACGGAAATCACCCGCCTCGACCCGACGATTTCGCTCGATTTGCGGTACGCCACAACAAACAATTTTGTGAAGGAAAAAATGTATGACTGCGGGCGTTGCTTTTTTCGGGTTGAAGTCGCTCAGGCCCTCATGAAAGCCAACAAAACCTTGAAAGAGCAGGGCTACCACCTGAAAATGTACGACTGCTACCGCCCTCGCCCCATCCAATGGAAGCTATGGAACAAGGTACCAGACCCGCGCTATGTGGCCGATCCACGCAAAGGCTCAATGCACAACCGAGGCATGGCTGCCGACCTTACCATTGTAGGCAAGGATGGCAAAGAACTTGACATGGGTACGGAGTTCGATTTTTTTGGAAAAGAAGCTTATCACGCCTTCACCGACTTGCCACAGCAGGTGCTTGACAACCGTAAACTCTTGCTAAAAACAATGGATGCTGTGGGCATGAAATTCACGACGACGGAATGGTGGCATTATTCCTATCGCGCCAAAACTTTTCCTATCGCAGACTGGGTATGGGAATGTAGATGAGTTATTATTACCCTGTGTTTTTAAGGCGGTGTATCAAATGTAAGGCTGCCTTTCTAAATTATATCTCCAAAAGAAATATCGTAAAGCAGCCACATGGTTTTCCAGTTTCTTGGAGAATGAAAGCCCCTTTCGTACAAGCCTACTGACCCTGGCCCTCACGCCT
>WGNL01000033.1 GCA_016124585.1 Bacteroidota bacterium
ACGATTCAGGATATTGTCCGATAGGTTGAGAATGCACGACATAAATCAATACCATGAAATAATCGGGCTTTGTGCTGGCCTTTGGAACCACAGCCTAATTTGTCCAAATGATTGATTATCATGTCAAAACAACTCTAATAAACGGTACGATCAAAGAAAAGTCGTAAATAAACTAAAATATCTAGGGTATTCAGTAGCTCCTGCGACCTTCGGAAAAGTTTTGAAGGATATAAAGGTAAGCAGTGATACATTGCATGGGTTGGCTACTACGATACAAGAACTTATCAAAGCTGAACTTGATTACGGTTGGATTGACTCATCTTACCAACATCTGGCATCAAAAGGGTGGAAAGCCATCGAAATAAAAGAATCTATTCCAAAGGAGCTTTCCATACATCTGAACAAGGGTTTCATATTTCATACAGAGGGTAGGTTGGAAATCCATCAAAAAGTGGCATTCATAAGCAATGCCCAAAAGGAAGTGGTGGAATTTGGGGTCACCTTAAATACGTTCGCCTCCTATTTTAATTCGAGGCGAGACGGAGAGTATAAAACTCATGTGGAAGAACTGCTTAATAGAGGAGTTAATTTTAAATGTTATCTCCTTGATCCCGAAAGTAATGAGGCGAGCGTATATTTTGATGACAGAAGACGTGAACAGGACAACGAAATAATAAATGTGGAGCCAATAAGGGATGCTATAAGGAAGCTTGCAAATATTAAAAAAACAATTGACGCTAAAAGCTTTATTGGCAAGTTCGAGGTGTTTACCTATAAACATATTCCCTATAATTATTTTATGATAGTGGATGGAAATACTCCAAATGGAGGTATGATGGTGTCTCATTATTTGTATGGGATACAAAGGGCAAAATGTCCTGTGTGGGAATTCAATAAAAGTCACAACCATGAGATGTACAGGAGGTATTGGGAATCTTATCAGAAATTAATAAAGGGGGCAAGGCCCATTTCCGACAGGGCCAAACAATAATGTAGCGCCCCCATTCTCGCCATATGCTTGCTTAAATTTAGCTCAATTTACCTAAACCGATGTAAATGGAAAACAGGGTGGTAGGCACAGGATTCAGTGCTGACCTTTGCCTTGTCAAAACTGATGGACAGGTCCGGTACTGCGGGATAATTCGACAATTTTACGACTGTCGGAAATTCTCGCCGATTCGCTGACAAGAATGGTTTTTTACGGGCAATAGTCACCTAAACCTATCGAACAAAACTTCGAGTAGAAGGCTGCTTTGTGCTTCATCTGCCGATACTTTTTGCTTCAAGCGGCACAGGATTGCTTTGCCTATGATTTGCTTGCCCAAGGCCTTTCATCAAAACTATTAACTCAAAATTTTTCGGATTATGAAAAATGCAAGCAGAATCGGCAAGCAAGCACTTGCCACCTTTTTCCTACTTTTTGGCCTTTTGGCCTTTGGCTTTTCGGCACCATCCACGATACCAGATTGTAACTGTACGGCCCCTACCGTAACCATCACTGCTCAGGCTTCCAACAGTGTGTCTTTCTCATGGGGGGCAGTGTCAGGAGCTACGGCTTACCGTGTCTGGTATGTCAGGGCCAATGACAATTATACAAGCTCAGAAACCACGCTTGGAAGCACTTCCATCAGCTTCAGCAGCCTGCCGCAAGGAATCTATAATTTCTACTTTGTTACCGATTGCGGAGAAGAGTCTTCTGCGATAATTATAACGGATGACTTGATTATGCATTAATGATATTGGCCGCCCGGAGTATGGTATATTAGTCTGGGCGGCTAATTGTTCAACTCATTGTATGAATTGGCTTTTTCTAAAAGCCAATTTTTAAGGTAAAGTGGGTTTGTGGTCATGATTTTGTCCACAATTTTGCTTTTGGCTGTTTTACGCCGGACGAGCATTTTTAAAATGGCGATTGAGTTCAGTGTAGCCTCCACGGTATTGCGTTGTGATTTTCTATTTCGCCTGAGATACCCTTCGAAAGCAAGGCAAAAAGCTTCCGTGTCAAACCCCTCTTTGTCTTGAAGTTCATAATAACTTTTCATTATCAAAGTCTTGGAACGTATGGCATGGTGCCAATCTGTAAACTCTGATTTGTTTAACGTCTGTATAACATCCCAATATTTTTTCCTTTCAAAATAAATAATTGACTCGGCCAATAATATTGCATCTTTTTGAATGTCTTGATTCAATAAATGCTTATGTGATTTAATGAAGGAAGAAGCCCAAACAAACTCTTTCATGAAACAGGCAGTTGATACTATATTATTAAACTGGCTGGATGATATGTGGCTGTCATTTTCGAAAATACCATTGGATACCCCAAAAACGTTTAAGCGGTGAATAATATTCCAATAAGTTTGATCGCCTTGGCGAATTTTGGCGGCTGCATAGTTGTGCAGATAGCTCAAAATTATATGGATTTCTTCGGCATCAACTTCCGTCACATACTTAAATAACATACCTTCCACCTCAGGGTAAAAATGGTACTTATTATGGGCAATAAGCTCATAAACCTTTTGATACAGTTCCAGAAGCGGATGGCTTGTTGATTGCGTTTTAGAAATTTCAATCACTGTAGGAATTGCATCAAGGTCAAATTTCAGGGACATAATGTTTTGCCTATTTGCCATTTCACAAGCCAATTTCAATCTTGAAACTGCATAAAATATATCCATATCGGCGCCACAGTTCTTCAGGGAAGTAATGTCCGTTTTTTGCTTGTCAAGAATGAGGTGATAGTAATAGAAATAATTGGAAACCATGCCGTTCATGTAGTCGGCAATACTTGTTTTAGGCATGGCTTCCAGATCACGCTGAAGTAGCGCCGCTTTTCTTGAAAGTGCTGCTTTCAGGCCCCGTTCCTTCAATATCGAAAGCCAAAAAGCTTGGCTTTCGATGCTGCCTGATTTGGCTTTCTCAAGTACCAAGAACTCTTTCAACCGTAAGTTCAAATCAGAGAGAATATTCAATATTTTAATCCGATTGGAATTGCTGGCTTCAATTGGTGTCTTGAATATTTTTTGGAAGGCGTAGCCGATGTCAAGCTTTTTTTCATCCTGAAAGCTTGGGTGGAATTTCCGAAGATAGTCAAACACTTGTGAAACTTCATCTTGACGGTGAATCCGCTTTAAATATTTGCTGAAAGCAGTAAATTCTCTTTCATCAAGTGTGCGGGCAAGCACAAGAAATTTGCTTTTTTTCATAGTATAGTGTCTATTATTTGTGGTGAAATTATTTACTGAAAACTGAATTCAGTAGGAGCAAGCCAATTAGTAAAATATCAGGCTGCTAATACTACTTAAGTGTCTTAATTTGTTGATTTTCAGTTGGTTAAATAAGTGTCTGATGCTTTTTGGTGTGTGCGGGTTCGATATAAATCAAGATTACTGCAAATTTCAGCAAAACATAAAAAGCCATAAAAACCGAGGTGAAGCAGGTGAAATTTGTATTTGGTGAAAATTTCGTTTCTGAGTCTTTTCGTAACATAATTCTTAAAAAATATTAGGTAACGGTAATATCTATAGAGCAAAAGTAAAAAAACATGGTAATCGCATAGGGGCATAGCTTAAAAATTATCTAGACTCCTTAGTACTTAAAAATTGATGCGCTATGTTTCTATGCGTTTTTAGATAGAGTTTGCCTGATATTCATTTTAATCAGCTTGTTTAACTCCATTATTATCCCGTCAAATTTCTCAAAAATGCAATCATGGAAGGGAATCGCAAACACTTATTGGACAGATTTCAGGAGCACCTGGGTGAGCGATACATAACATGGTGCGAAAGGCATGGTTTCCAAAAATCGGATGACCGATTGGTTACCTTTCTTATTGACCAAGATTTGATTCCTGCAACCCTAATCCAACGGTATGCTGTGCTTCGGGAATTTGACAAACTAAGTAAAGAACCATCTTTTCACAAGACTCACACTGTGAACACTTTAGCACACCGCTTCAACATTTCCGAGCGAACTGTTTGGAGTATCCTAAAACATGGTAGGACTGGAAATGGGAATAAGCGGGTTTGATTTTTTTTGAAAGGCATGCTCTTTCTAAATTTTTGAACAGACAATTTTTGCAAACACTATGCGAGTAGCCATACTTACGCCTACCCCTGTGGAGCACTGCGCAATACTTGCCTTGCTGCCCGATTCTACTGAAAAGATGTTGGGTGGAGACCGTTATCGCATCGGTCGGTTTCAGGGGCGGCATCACCTTTTAGAAATCATCACACAGGAAGCTGGTTCGAAGAATGAAAACATTGCCTTAGCTACTGAGCGGGTCATCAAAAATTTTCAACCTACTGTGGTCATCTTGGCAGGCGTTGCTGGTGGTGTGAAAGACGTAAGCATCGGCGATGTTATGGTCGGCACCAAATATTATGGTTATGAATTTGGAAAGGTAACTCCGGACGGATTTGCTACTCGGCCTCAATCCGGATATTACAGCAAGGAACTACTTACGCTTGCACAATCCGTAGCAGGCAATTGGGAATGGCGGAGTCGTGCCAAAAACACGCTGGCCAAGGTCGTGTTCGGAGCCATTGCTGCCGGCAATAAAGTGGTCGCTGCCACTGATTCGGATGCGTATCGCCTGCTCAAGCAGACTTACAACGATACCACGGCCATTGAAATGGAGGCAGTGGGATTTGGGCAGGCAATGTTGTCTTATCCCGCCATTCGCTTCCTCAATGTGCGGGGAATCTCCGACCTGCTTGATGGTAAATCAAAATCGGATGGCTCGCAGGAATTAGCTGCACAGAATATGGCTGGGTTCGTGTTCGAGCTGCTGTACCAATTGGATGTTTCACAATTTAAAATAATGGGGAATATGGGCGTCAAGGAATTGTCGAAAGAAATTATAGAGTTAGTGGCCAACCGAGGAAAGCCAGCCAAAGTGGAACCTACCTCATCGTTATCAACGAGGCAGTAAATTGTGGTGGTGGTAACCTTACTACGGACAATGGTTGGCCAACCATTACTTGCATCAGTAATGCAAACTGTATTCAACCATGTGCAAATAGTACTTTAACCATCGATACTGTCATCAGCAATAGTAACGGTTCAGCCACGGTGAATCCAACTGGTGGGGTTTTGCCATATGCTTATCTTTGATCGACGGGCAAAACGGGCCAAACTGCCCCACCATTGCCAACAGGTAACTTTACGGTTACTGTAACAAATGCCAATGGCTGTTCGGCGTTCGGAAGTGCATCACTTGTCTCAAGTAGCAATGAAGCTCAGAAAATACTCAGCTTTGACTTGTCTCCAAATCCATCAACAGGAGAATTTTTGTTTGCGCTAAAACTGACTAAGGCTACCCGAGTCATGGTCTGCATTTACGATGCCACTGGACGGCAAATATTAACGGAGGTACAGGAAGCAGTTACTCCTCAATTCAATTTCGATTTTTCAGAAAACCCTTCAGGTGTTTATTTACTGCGAGCGGTGGTTGGAGAGCACACTATCACTAAACGCCTAATCATTGCCCTTTAATCCCAAAAACAACCCTAAACCCTATTTAGGCTGGCCTGATGCAGGTCAGCCTTTTTTATTCTATGGAGTGGAGGATGGGTCTTGTTTATTCTAAGAATTCGAAGAAGTTTATACTCAGTTTTTTTGATAGGAAATAAAATATTTGAGCCCAAAGAACTACCTGAAATAAGTATATAATTCAAACTAATGGTTTTGTATAGAGGTCAAGCGCTGTTAATATAACCTTATAAGGGTTGTTTTACAATATCCATTAGCATAAAAAATAAGTTAAGTGATTCTCGATATAAAAATAGCCTATGCCCAGGCTTTTGTGGAGCGGATTATCAACGGTGTAATAGTGAAAGTGATAGCTTTCTTAATTGGCAAAAACAGTTGTCGTTTAGCGGTTCTTTCAACTATCCTTGCGTAAATTTTGCTAAAACCCATTTAAACAACAATTAAGAGCTATTTGAGAGGGGTATGGGCATATGAAGGAATATTATTGACAACCTAAAATCAGGAAAAAACTATGAAGGAACTCATTATCAAATAAGGGTTTAAGCTTTTACAACTTAATAAACATTACGACCAGATAACGGTCGTGGATAAGTTAAAATATTTGGGATATTGAGTAGCTCCTGCGAGCTTCGGTAAGCTGTTGAAAGGTACAAAGGTAGGTGATGAAACACTGCATGGTTTGGCAAACACAATACAAGAACTCACAATAATAGAGTTAGATTATGGATGGACAGGATCTTCTTACAAACAACTGGCTACAAATGGATAGAAAGTCATCGAAATAAGGGAATCGACCTCGGAGTAGCTTTCGATTCTAAAAAACTGCCTAGTCCCTTAAAATCATCAACATATGAGGCTGCACCGGTCACCCGATGCAGCCTCATATTGATTATTGCTCGCTGGCTTATTTCGAAACCATGAGCTTCTCTATCACAGTGCCGCTTTTGGAAACTACCCGCACGAAATATTCGCCCGGAGCAAATTCCTTCCTTGAAAAATCGAGCAGCAACTGCTCCGCTCCTTCCTCGATTTTTTGAACCAACACCACCCTGCCCAAATGGTCGAACACGGTAAGCTGTGCAGCAGATTTGCCGAGCCCCTGCAAACGGAGGGTTACCTTTCCACTGGACGGGTTCGGGAACATGTCAATCGCTAGTTTCTCATCCAAGCCGACCTCAGAATTGTAGTTCACTTTCGGCAAAACCTTGTCTACAACCGTCACACCGGTAGCCCCAGGGTTCGGGTTACACCCGGTCGGAGACGGCTGGCTACCCCAATTGCTGGTAACCGCGTCCAACGCATTGTTCAGCGCCGTGCCATAGACCCCGGCCTGGCCGTCGCTCAGGCTAAGGTTGCCCCCGAGGTATAAATTGACCAGGTCAACCAATCCGCCCAGTGTGTAGGGGTACAGGTGCTCGATGCCCTGCTGGTCGAATACGTGCAGCATGCAAGGGCCGTAGGTACAGGTTACAATGCTCGGGTCAAGCTGGATGCAGCCGAGGCCCTGGGCGAGCATGCCGGGCATGTTGGCGCCGTTGTACTCCATGCTGTAGCGCAGGCTCAACTGGAGTGCGATGGCGTTCGCCGCCAACAAATTCTTCATGCCGTTCGGCCCGACTGGGTTGCAGCCGTTGCAGTTTAACTGGTGGCAGTTGGCCAACTGGTCGGGGCCGCCTTGTCCGGGCAGGAGGTCGGCCACGCACTGTGCCACGGTCAGCGTCAGCGAACGGGCGCTGCCGCCCACCTTCAGTGGGCCGTATGCGTCCAGCAAGTGCTGAATGGTTCCGAGGTCAATGCTGCCCATTTCATCCTCCAGACCCCAAGTGGATTGAGGGAAGGTAGTGATCGGCTGACAGGAGCCCGAGTAGGTCACGGCGCACAGGCTGGGGAATTCGTTGCCGCACTGGTCGGCGATGCTGAAGTAGAAGGTTCGGCCAAAAGTGTAGTTGCCGTTACCATCCGTATCCTGGCATTCCCAGAGCGCCGACCAGCTGTCGAGCGTCACCACGAGGTCATTGCCACTGCACAGGTCATAAAAATGGCCTGCTGTGAGCAGCTGCTGGATTTTTGTCGAAAAGTCGTAGTTCGTCGGACAGGGCACTTCCTCTACGCACGAGAGGTTAGTCTCGTTCACGCCAGGGTTGTCGGTACTCCCATTACCCGTCGGTAAATTGCCCACTGGCGGCTCGTTGTCATCGGCAAAATAGGTGAAGCTCCAAGGATGCGTGTGACCGCCGCAGTCCGTGTACATGTAGGTAAATGTGCGGACACCGGAACAACCATTCCCACTGATTTCCTCAGTAACAACAGGTCCACTGGCCAATATCTCCCTGCCACAATTGTCGTAGATGGTCGGTGGTACCGGCGGTTGGGCATAGGACAAACAGCCCACGTAGTCCACACCGTCGGGGTAGGTGAAGAAATCGCCCGTGTACTCGAAAAGGAAGGTTTTACTCCAAACATGGGAGTTGCCCTTACAATCATTGTACGTCCAAGCATAGCTTATACCGGCCTGGCAGCCTGCCGCGCCTTCCATGTTCGTAATGACCGGGCCGGTCGGATTCAGCAGGTTTCCACAGTTGTCATAGACTGCTGGCGGGTTAGGCTGCTCGGCATTGAACGGGCACTCAACGGTTATCGTCTCGCTGGCCGGAACGCTGAAATCCTGGTACTTGACCGTGTAGACATAGGTCCAGGTGTGCGAATGCCCTGCGCAATCGGTGTAGGTCCAAGTATAGTTGCGATTGCCTTCGCAGCCATTTTTTGGCGTCACGTTGGTCAAAACTGGCGTCAGCACTTCTCCGCAATTGCTCAAAACAACTGGTGGAGTTGGCTGAACGTCCGTCTGGTCAGGACAAGCTACTGTGCTACCACTGTTTGGCGGAACGCCAAAGTCCAAACGGACCACCGAGTAGACGAAGCTCCACTGGTGCGAATGCCCTGCACAGTCGGTGTACGTCCAGGTATAAGTCCTCGTGCCCTCGCAGTTTAGTGGGTTCGGGTTGTTAACGATGATTGGGCCAGTCGGTATGATGGTCTCTCCGCAGTTGCTTTGAACTGTTGGCGGTGTCGGCGTGGTAATGGCCGATGGGCAATTGACAGTCGCAGTGCCATTCGGCGTGCCAATGGTGAAATCCAAACGTGTGACCGTGTAAACAAAACTCCAGTTGTGCGAATGTCCGGCACAGTCGGTGTACGTCCAGGTATAAGTCTTCGTGCCCTCACAGGTTGGCGTGGCAGTGACCGTTGGGCCTGTTGGCGTAATCGTTTCACCGCAATCACTCTGCACAACAGGTGGTGTCGGCGTGGTAATGGCCGATGGGCAATTGACGGTTGCAGCACCGTTTGGTGTACCGATAGTGAAATCCAAACGTGTGACCGTGTAAACAAAACTCCAGTTGTGCGAATGTCCGGCACAGTCGATGTATGTCCAAGTATAGGTCTTCGTGCCCTCGCAGGTTGGCGTGGCAGTGACCGTTGGACCTATTGGCGTAATCGTTTCACCGCAATCACTCTGCACAACAGGTGGTGTCGGCGTGGTGATAGCCGATGGGCATGACACCGTGGCAGCGCCGTTTGCCGGAACGGCAAAATCGTTGCGGGTGATAGTATACACGAAGCTCCATGGCGTCATGTTGCCAGCGCAGTCGGTGTACGTCCAAGTGTAGGTTCTCGTCCCCTCACAGGCGATCGGGTTCGGAGTGTCAGTGATTACAGGGCCAGTGGGCACCGTTGGGTTGCCGCAGGCATCATTGACCACGGGCGGTGTCGGTTGCACAGCCATTGATGGGCAAGCGACAGTGGCAGCACCGTTGGAAGGTATTGAAAATGGAATTGGCACGATGATATAGACAAAGCTCCATTGATGCGAATGTCCGGCGCAGTCGGTGTAGGTGTAAACGTAGGTGCGGGTCCCGCCGCAAAGAATTGGATTCGGATTGTTAATGATGACAGGGCCTGTTGGCGTAATCGTTTCACCACAATCACTCTGAACATTTGGTGGTGTCGGCGGTGTGGTCTGGGCGGCACATGCGACCGTTGTAGAGCCGTCTGTAGGAACGGCAAAGTCGTTCCGCTCGATCGTATAGGTGAAGGTCCAATCGTGCGAATGTCCCGCACAGTCGGTGTACGTCCAAGTGTAAGTCTTGGTGCCTTCACAGGCTGGCGTTGAGCTGACGACCGGGCCGGTTGGCGTAATTGTTTCACCGCAATCGCTCTGGACGGTTGGCGGTGTGGGTAGTGTGGCCGAGGCTGGACAGGCAACGGTCATTGAACCATTTGCTGGCATAGTGAAATCGTTCCGCTCAATGGTGTAGGTGAAGACCCAGTCGTGCGAATTTCCTTCGCAATCTGTGTAAGTCCAAGTGTAGGTCTTCGTGCCTTCACATGTCAGCGGGTCAGGCGAATAGGTCACTATCGGGCCTACGTGATTCAACAGCAGTCCACAGTTGTCGGCAACCAATGGCGGGATAGGCTGTGGAGCATTGGATAGACAGGCCACCGTGGCAGCGCCGTTGGCGGGCATTACAAAGTCTTCCCGCTCTATGGTATACACAAAGGTCCATGAATAATTATTACCGTCACAGTCAAGATAGATCCAAGTATAAGTTTTCGTTCCTTCGCAGCTCAAAGGGTCTGGATTGACCACTATGACTGGGCCGGAAGATGGGCTGACCGGGTTGCCGAGCTGGTCGGTACCATTAGGTGGAGTAGGTTGCGTTGCCTGAGCAGGACAACTGACCGTTGCAACACCACCAACGGGAAGGGTAATGGAAGGTGATGTGCATGGATCGCAAACATCGCCAATTCCATCGTTGTCGGCATCGTCCTGATTAGGATTGTAATTTGATGGGCAGTTGTCGTTGCAATCTGCTATGCCATCATCGTCCGCATCCGCGTCGCTTTGGTACTCATAGGCGCCCATGTCTATCAGTACAGGACCACTGATTGCATCAAACTTGCGAGGGTTTCCATCAAGGTCGTTGATCATCATATTTTCGGCATCGTTCCCAGCATCTATGGCAGGTGAGCAAGGTAGGAGGCGGAGGTCTCCAGCCGTTGTCGGTGCATCATTGAAATCGGGCTGATCCACAAAGACCGGGTCAGCGTCGAGGTTGCCAGTACCCGTGTAGCCGCCTTCGACGATGGAGTAAGACACATTGACATTGCCGCCATCTTGTGTACTGACGCTGCCATTATTTCCCCACAAAATACAGTTTGTCAAGGTAACTGTAGCGCCAAAGAACCTGCTATGGACTGTTTTGCCAGAACTGGAATTGTTGCCAGAAAATGTGCAGTTAATACAGTTGATGTTTTCGTAGGAAGGTGAGCCTGTCATATATATGGCACTGCCGCTATCTGACTTGTTTCCTGAAAAAATGCAATTGACAAAAGTGGCATCAGCGGATGAATTTGCATGGGCACCCCCTGTTAAATTGCTCCAATTGCCGGTAAAGGAACAATTTTGAATTTCAGCATTGCCACCACCCATTAAGAATAAACCACCTCCATCGTTGATAGCATAGTTTTCCTGAAAAGAACAATTGTTGAAAGCTGAGTAGGTACCAACCGCATATACTCCACCGCCTTTTTGACTCGCAGCATTTTTGTAAAAAATACAATGCTGAACGGTAGGGTCTGCTCCAGAATTGATTAGCATTCCCCCGCCCAATTTATCATAAACATTATTTGCCCCATCCGCATATCCTGCTGTTACGGTGAATCCATCCAGCATGGTTGAGGCAGAAATGCTAAAGCCCGATGCCTGGACTACGTGTTTGGCATTGTCCCCGTTGTTCGAAAAATTGGCCCCATCGTTCTGCATCAAATCCCCGCTAAGGATGGTCACATTCGTTTCCCAATTGCGCTGGGTGAGGCTGGTTTCGCCTCCGGCAAATCCGCCATAAATGGCTACACCTTCTAGCAACATAAAACTGTTGTCCCGGTCATTATCGGTAATGCTGCAGCCCTCATCAGGATAATAGGTGCCCTGCGCCACCCAGATTTCTGTGATGTTGGAGCAAGAGGAGGCAATCGACAAAGCTTCCTGTAAATATTTTATAGCCCCTGCCCAAGTATTACCATCACCACTACTGCCCACCGAGGCGTTGACGTAAAGCCTCGTACCATAAGAAGCGCAGTTGGGGGATTCGAAGGGAATCGGGTATTCGTAAGCCCCCAGATCAATGGTGTTTGTCCCGGTTGCATTCACAATCCGGGCATACCCATCGAGGTCAGTGCTGGCACTATTGGCCGTATTGTCTCCAGCATCTATGGCAGGAGAGATACAGCCTTTGAGGTGAAAATCGCCACCGAGGACCGGGGCATTGTTGAAATCAGGCAGGCTGACGAATGAAGGGTCGGCGTTAAGGTTGTTTGTTCCCGGATACCCTCCCTTAATAATGGAATAATTTACGTTGAATCCCCCTCCGTTCGCCACATCGAGCGCTCCGGAATTTCCCCAGACAATGCTGTTGGTGATATTGAAGTCAGTGCCTGAGGAATTGAGTATGGCAGCGCCTGAGTTGGAATAGTTCCCTGCAACGGTGCAGTTGACAAGGTTGACCGTGCCTGCTGCATTTGATGCTGAAACCGCTCCGCCGTTACCGGCCCGATTACCAGAGAATAACACATTGGTAAAATCCGCACTGCTTAAGACAATATGAACACCTCCTCCACTGCCACTGCCTGCCCGGTTGCCAGCCAGGATACAATTTTTCACAACAGTTGCAGCTCCATCCGGATTGGCAATATATAAACCACCTGCGCTGATGTCCGCCCTATTTGCCAAAATTTTACAATGGTTGATGGTCAGCCCACCATTTTGATACATATAAATTCCTCCCCCGGACCTTGTGAACTGAGATACATTGGCGTTCCCGCCGATGATGGTAAAACCATCCAGGGCCCTGCCGGAAAGGTCTCCTAATCCGCTGACGACGTGATAGGCATTGTCCCCATTATTGGTAAAACCAGCCCCATCGTCCTGCATCAAATCCCCACTGAGAATGGTCACATTCGTTTCCCAATTCCGTTCCGACAAGCTTGTTTCGCCCCCAGCGAAACCTCCGTACAAGGAAACATTGGGATAGAAGGTAAAAGTAGCCTGACGGTCGTTGTCAGTATTCCCGCCTCCTTCATCCGGGTAGTAGGTGCCACCAGCCACCCAGATATCGGTTGGGTTTAGGCAATATTGAGTGGCCGCCAAAGCGTCTTGTAATTTGGTAAACGCATCTGTCCAAGAGGAGCCGTCGTTGTTGCCGCTGGCATTGGCATCCACATAAAAACGACTGGTGCTGGAACTTGGCAAAACATTCACCGTCGTTGTACAATTGGAAGTATTGCCGCTATTGTCTTCAGCGATAAGCGTGACGGTTTTTATGCCGAGGTCGTCGCAGGTAAAGGTGCTGGGAATCACGTATTTATCCGCGACCATACCGCAGGCATCACTGGCAGTGCCGCTTTCGATTTCGGAGACTGAGAGGGTATATTCCAAATTGGAATCCAATTGGACATCAACAGGACCAGAGACACAGTTGACCACCGGAGCCACGTCGTCCAGTACCTCCACGCTTGCTGTGCAGATTGATTCTTCCCCAGAAGAGCTGACGACGATGAGGCTGAGCGTCCTGTCTCCTACATCGTTGCAGTAGAATTTGATGGATGGGAAGAAAAGCTGGAAAGGCATCCCATTGATAGTGTCCAAACGTGCCACCCATTTTGTTGTCAAGGTTTCACCTGGTTCTGCGGTGCTACCATCATCAATAGACGTGCTGTTGAGTGTGATAACACCGTTGTTCAGGGTCACTTCAATGTCCTTGCACCTGGCCACGGGGCCTTCTTTGAAAGTGAACCGGTATTCTACTTTACCGTGGTCAGGCGATGAGTCAACCTTTCCATCTTTTTTATCCACGTCTTCAGCGTCATCGTTGGCAAAGCTCCCGCCACCGCCGCCAGGGTTGGTATAGGCGCCACCGCCACCGGAGTAGCCGCCGCCGCCGCCGCCGCCGGAAGGATGCCCAGCTCCCACTCCGTAACCGCCGCCGCCGTATCCGAATCCACCTTTGCCACCATTGATGTAATCGTCTCCACCTTCCCCACCTTCAAACCCTCCCGCATGGCCACCGGTGCCATCACCACCCAAGCCGTCCGTTAATGCGCCACCTCCACCTCCGCCAGTATTGGTGACACCATCATCCCCGTTCTCCCCACCGTTGCCGTTGCATCCGCCTTCCCCATGTCCACTCCCCAGGCCGGGCAATCCACATTCACCGCCTGTTGCGTTTTTCCCATTGCTACCGCTACCGACTATGTCGGATGCATAGGCGCCGCCGCCACCGCCAGCCACCGCCAGAATGACCCAACAAGTGTTGGCATCGTCAAGGTCGGTGGAAGGGTCTGTGCAGGTAATGTTTGCTCCGGGATGATGGTACAAAACGGCAGTCCCGCCACCACCCCCTGCACCTGAAATGATTCCTCTCCTGATAGTACCGCCGTGGTGGCCTACCACGAACCGAACCACGCCGCCCGGCTGTAATTGACCGCTACCAGTCCCTATTTCAAAACTGGTACGAACGATTGCCCCGCCGCCGCCTTTTCTTTCGTTGAAAATGCCTTTGTACGCACCACCATCGCCCCCTTTAAGGGTGAAAGTAAGGTAGTTGTTTCCATTGAGGCCCGAACCGGAAGGAATGGTTTCATCGTGGTAAGTGCCGGACTGGGAAATTTTGTAAAGGTCCCCGTCGGATATCAGTTGGGCGATTGTCGAAGTTACGCTGGCTAGGAGCAGTACCAGTAGCGCGCACCCAATACGTTGAGCCTTACAATTAAACAATGTGGGGAGGCAGTTTTTGAGCAAATTGGACAACTTTGTTTTCATGATGATAATTTGTTTTAACACCCTCGGGCAGCCTCCAAAACCATGGGCATCGGAGGGCTGCCATCGGGTGAGTTGTCCACTCTTCGTCAATTCTTCTCATGAAAAACGGCAAAGAGTGAAGTCAGATATTTGAAGCTTTTTGATGACCCTACAAAGGTCGGGCGAGCTATGCCGAAGGTCTGCCCACCATTTGTTCAAAGGAGTGGACTATCTGTTCCAAAGGGTGGACTATTTAATCTAAAGGGTGGATTATCTATTCAGGGAAGAAGATAACTTATTGATAATCAATTGTCTTTACGGAATGAAGTCGGCGAAACACCGAACTCCTGCGAGAAGGACCGACTGAAGAACTTAGGGTCGTTGAAACCACAGTCGTAGGCGATTTCTGAGATGGGAGCATCTGTGGTAAGGAGCATTTCTTTGGCCGCTTGCAGGCGGACTGAACGGATAAAAATGGCAGGGGAACGACTGGTAAGGGCGGCCAGTTTTCGATGCAGCACCGGATAGCTCATTCCCATTTCCCGACATAAATCTTGGGTAGAAAATTCGGCCTTTGAAAGATTGGAGGAGACGATGTCCTTGGCCTTTTCCAGAAAAACATCTTCTAAGGTTGGGGCTGACGCCACCTTTGAATTGCCAGCAGGGGCTTTTGTATTCCAACTCGAATACCTTTCTTGCAATTTTGACCGCAGCTCCACCAATTTCGCCAATACGACGGCCAATTCTTCTTGGTGGAAGGGCTTCCCCAAATACGCATCCGCCCCACGCCGAAGGCCAGCAATGCGACTGTCCATATCCGCTTTAGCAGTGAGCAATACGATGGGAATATGGCTGGTGCGTTCATCATTTTTCAAAGTTTCGCAAACTTCGAAGCCGTCCTTCTCTGGCATCATTACGTCAGAGATGATGATGTCGGGCACTGACTCCAAGGCTTTTTCAATGCCCGCCCGACCATTGTATGCGAAATCCAATTGGTAGTTTCCTTCCAGGCAGGCCGTGAGGTACTCTACCACATCTGGATTGTCCTCAATGATAAGGAGATAGGGAAGTTGTGAATCCTCTATGGTGGCTGGCTGCTTGACGATGGGTGTACTTGGGCTTTGAGTTGGAGTATCTGCGATGGCAAACTGTTCATCCTCGCTGGAAAGCACTGCAGAATTGGTGATGGGCAGTTGAATAGTGAAAATCGTTCCACTCCCCACTTCGCTTTCTACACCAATGCTTCCCCCCAACAATTTCACCAACTCTTGCGTGAGCGCCAACCCGATACCTGTGCCGCCGATGTTACCATTGCTATTTTTAGCTTGATAGAAACGGTCAAAGATATGGGGCAGTTCATTATCAGCTATCCCTTGACCTGTATCCCTGATTATCAATTGTAACACTGCGTCCTTTTGCGACAATTCCAAGGTCACTTTCCCACCGGACGGAGTATATTTCAGCGCATTCGATAGCAGGTTTGATACTATCTTCAGCATCTTTTCTGGGTCGTAATCCATCAGGATTTCGGAAGGTTTGCTGACGACCCGTAACATGATATTCCGGGAATTGGCGAGCGAATGAAAACTCTCCGTGATATATCGGGTGTATTGTACGATGTCACCCTGTCTATAGTCCACTTTCAGTTCTTTGTTCTGCACTTTCGACAGGTCAAGTATTTGATTGACAAGGTTGAGCAGGCTGCGACCGTTCCGATGGATGAGTGATAGCTTCTTTTTGGATTTATCATTCTTTTTGGTTGCATTCTCCAATTCCAGTTGTTCCGTCATGCCCAGTATAACTGTCAGGGGCGTCCGGAATTCATGCGTAATATTGGTGTAGAGTCTAGTCTTAAAAGTATCCAATTCTTTCAACCGCTCTGCCTCCTGGTGTTCCAAAGCCATGCGGTGCTTGAGTTTCTGGCGATAAATAACGAACCTCACCATACCAAATACAAGACCGATAAACAGCAAAGCATAACCAAAGTAAGCAGCCGTCGTTCGGTACCAAGGTGGCAATATGGTAATCCTCAAAGCGGTTGGTTCATCGTTCCACACACCATCACTGTTGCTGGCCTGCACTAAGAAGGTGTATTTGTCAGGAGACAGATTCAGGTAGCTGGCTTGGTGTTCTGTGGTTTCATGTACCCACGGCTGCTCCGCCCCTTTCAAATAATACCGGAACTTGTTTTTGGATGGAATGGAAAACTCCATGGCTGCAAATTCCAAGGCCAGGCTGTTTTGTGAAAAAGGCAATTCGATGCTTTCGGCAAACTCAATATTTTCGCTCAAAATGCCCGATGTATCACCCTCGCTGACCAGTCGGTTGTTGACTTCCAAGCCAGTGAAACGCACTGTTGGTACATAAGGATTGTCCAAAATTTCCATGGGGCGAAAAGACACTATTCCTTTTACGCAGCCGAAGAAAAGTGTTCCATCTGGTGCTTGCCCATATGCACGGGCGTTAAATTCATTGGCCGGAAGTCCATCCTTTACAGTATAATTTTTTATCTCACCCGTCGTAGGGTTGAAGCGTATGATGCCTTTATTGGAACTCATCCAAAAGCGCCCTTCCTCGTCTGGGATGATAGTATAGATGACATTATTGGGTAGTCCATTCCTAGTTGTAAAATGGGCGAATTTCATTTTGCGGATATCCAAACGGGAAAGACCGCCTCCCAGTGTGCCTATCCAAAGCAGGTTGGCATCTTTTGGGTCCGTCAACAGGCATCCGATATTGTTGTTTAATATACCGTTAGCCTGCCCATCCAGTGTTTTCAGCAATTGAAAATCAAAGCCTCCTGCATTGGGCTTTGCCCATAGCAATCCTTTGTCTGTGGCCACCCACCACGAGCCATCTGCTGTGCCCTCCAAGTCGTTGGCTTTGTTAAAATCAGCGGATAGGTTTTCAAAACTGAAGTCCTTCAACTGCTTATCGCTCAGGTTGAATTTTGACAATATACCTGGCCGCACCAGCCAAATATCGCCTTCCTTATCAAAGGAAAATTTGTAATAGTCATCTTCCCCGGTTTTGTCATTAAACGGTATGGACAGTAGTTGTTCCCAAGCGTCGCCGGTTGTTTTTTTCTGACATAACTTAAACTGTCTTTCCCAAATGGTCATCACATACTCGCTGCCATTTGGGTCAATTTTCATTACGGTGTGAGGCTCAAGCGGAAAGGGGAAATCATGTAACGTATGTTGACTGTTTGAAGGATACCCTTTTTCCCCATCTTTGGTGTAAAACTTCAACCCTCCCTGCCTATCTACTAGAATCGAGTTGAGTATGCTTTCCCCGAAAAATTGGGTCTTGAAACGTCGCACCCTAGGATTGACTTTCACCAAACCATAGCCTGTGGTACCTGCCCATAAAATGCCGGAATCATCGTGATAGATACTTGCTATCCTTCCTTTTTCTATTTCAATAATATGCTCTCCTTCAAAAGCATGTAAGACGGGCGCTTCGAATCTTGGCAAATGGAACCGTAACAATTCTCCTGCTTTTGTGGCTACCACCAGTTCTTTTTCTAGCACAAAAAAGTCACGGGTGGCAAAATCGGTTTTCATTACTTTCCAAACTTTTTCATTGAAACTGCCAATGGCTTCTGTGCTTGAAAATAACACCGAGCCATCCTGAAGGGGCCTAACCTTGGTAATGCCTTCCAGGGGAGCATCAAAATAATTAAAATGGCCGGTAGCAGTCGAAATGCGGAACAAACTATTGTTGGAATTACCCCAAATGAATTTGTGGTACTTATCCATCTGCAGCCCATGGTACTCTCCGGCTTCGCTAAGTTCAAAATCTTGTACCCATGAAGACTTTGTCGAGAATGTCCCTAGCTCCAATTTTGCCACATAGATTTTACCTTCCGGTATTTTGAATCGGCACCATAAGTGCCCTTTTTCATCGGTCAATAAATCATAAAAATCACCTGTGCTCAACCATTTGTCCAGTTCCCCTTTTGCATGCAGGCGGAAAAATCGCTGCTTTTTTTTATCGAAGACATTCAGACCGTCACCCAATGTACCGATAACCAAATAGTCCTCCATTTCCAGTATGGAGAAAATCAAGTTTCCCGAAATAGAAAAAGAATCCAGCGGGTTGTGGACAAACACCTCAAACTGATAGCCATCATAACGGTTCAACCCGTTGCGGGTACCGAACCAAAGGAAGCCTTCGCGGTCTTGCAAAATGGATGTGACGTAGCCTTGAGAGAGACCGTCCTCGACGGTGAGGGTTTCTGAGTTGAAGCTAGATTGGGAAAAACATTGAATATCACCTGCTGATAGGCAAAGAATCAGCAAAAGCTTATGAATAATATGTCTTTGCAATGGCACTTGCAAATATATATGTGAAAGTTTATTTTTAGTGGAAATGGATTCATTAAATGGTACAAATCTAGTAGTGATTTATAGCCACCCCCCAAGCCAAGATGTAAATGTTCTATTGAATTTTGTTTGCCTATCCTTCTAAAATGCTGCTACAATATCAATCCACCACTATTAGCAATATATGCACCATAGCACTATTAGCGAGATTGATTTTCAAATGATAAGGCCCTGCGGGCAATCCCGAATAATCAAGCTCATTTTCAAACTGTATCAATTTATCCGTTTTACTTATCAATCTTCCCATTGAGTCAAAAAGTGCAAAATGGGCATTCTTCCCCCAGCCTGATAGTAGCTTTAGTGTGAAAATACCTTTGTTCGGGTTGGGGTAAATCACCATGGAAGGTTTTACATCGTTATCCTGAACAAGTGAAGCTAATAGTGTCACAATTGTATGAAAGCTCACTGTCCCACAATCATTGGTAGCCATGAGCGTAACGTTGAATTCTCCACTAGCAGAATACTCATGTGTAGGACTAATCACCGTGCTACTTGAGCCATCCCCAAAATCCCATAAGTACTGTAAGGCATTTGAAGAATTGTTTGTAAAAGCAACCTCGCTGTCCAAGACTGAATATGTAAACTCCGCTATTGGAAATGGAATAACTTCCAGCGTCAAAGTCACGGTGCTATCGCAGCCGTTTGAGGAGTTATAAACAGCGGTGTAGGTGCCGGACGACGAGAATTCTTCGCCGTTGAACGGGTATGCCTCGCCTTCGCAGATGCTCGCCTGCTGGGTGGAGCCTGCCAATGGCAGTACCTCCAGCGTCAAAGTCACGGTGCTGTCGCAGCCGTTGTAGGAATTGTAAACAGCGGTGTAGGTACCGGAAGTCGTGAGTTCCTCGCCGTTGAACGGGTATGTCTCGCCTTCGCAGATGCTCGCCTGCTGGGTGGAGCTTGCTGTAGGCAGGACGTCAAGTATCAAAGTCACGGTGCTGTCGCAGCCGTTGTAGGAGTTGTAAACAGCGGTGTAGGTACCGGAAGTCGTGAGTTCCTCGCCGTTGAACGGGTATGTCTCGCCTTCGCAGATGCTCGCCTGCTGGGTGGAGCTTGCTGTTGGCAGGACGTCAAGTATCAAAGTCATGGTGCTGTCGCAGCCGTTGTAGGAGTTGTAAACAGCAGTGTAGGTACCGGAAGTCGTGAGTTCCTCGCCGTTGAACGGGTATGTCTCGCCTTCACAGATACTCGCCTGCTGGGTGGAGCTCGCTGTTGGCAGAACAGTCAAACTTAATATCACTGTTGCATCGCAACCATTTGAACCGTTGATGGTAAAATTATAGTCTCCAGCAATTGTCAATGTTTGCCCATTGAACTGATAGTTTTCCCCTTCACAAATTATAACCATCAAATTGTTTGTGCCTGACGGTAGGACGTCCAGTATCAAAGTCACGATGCTGTCGCAGCCGTTTGAGGAGTTGTAAACAGCGGTGTAGGTACCGGAAGTCGTGAGTTCCTCGCCGTTGAACGGGTATGTCTCGCCTTCGCAGATGCTCGCCTGCTGGGTGGAGCTTGCTGTCGGCAGGACGTCCAGTATCAAAGTCACCGTGCTGTCACAGCCGTTGTAGGAAGTGTAAACAGCGGTGTGGTTGCCGGAGGTCGTGAGGGCCTCGCCGTTGAACGGGTATGTCTCGCCTTCGCAGATGCTCGCCTGTTGGGTGGAGCTCGCCGATGGTAGGACGTCAAGCGTCAAAGTCACGGTGCTGTCGCAGCCGTTGTAGGAAGTGTAAACACCCGTGTAGTTGCCGGAAGTCGTGAGGGTCTCGCCATTGAATTCATAAATCTCACCTGAACATATGCTCCCTTGCAAATTGAAAATTGCAGCAGGCAGCACATTGATAGTCTGCGCAAAAGTATATTCCATGCCATTGGCACTGGCAATCAGCGTGACGGTATGTTCGCCAGGTTGGGAAAAAGTGGATGAAGGATTTTGTGAGGTGGAGCTACTTGGCATCCCCCCTTCAAAAGACCATTCCCAAGTAAAGTTTGCACCGGATGAGGTGTTGTCAAATTGAACGGTAAAGGGCGCGCAGCCGGATGACTGTGAGACCGTGAAACCTGCGGCGGGCGCCACACAGGCAGCATTGCTCAAGAGGTCTTCAAAATCGGGGTTCAAAATGTCCTGGTTCCATAACTCCCAATAACAGACGCCATCGTCAATTGCCAACTGTAAGGCTGCCGGCATCCCGCCTGGGCCAAACGCTGTAGAATCACTCGTGCCATTGTTGGCCATCTGCACGCCGGTAAACGGTGCATTCTGTGCGGAATGCTGTAGGATTTCATATTGCTGGGGGTAAACCGTTGTATTGTGCTGTGTCCACCACCAAGCGGCAGCCCCATACTGATTGGGCATGAGCTGGCGGCCATAAACATACACCGAGTCCGCCACAACGTCGCTACCGTTCACCGGGTGGAAATCGTTGGCGATGTAATGATTAGGGAAGGCAGCGGAAAAGGCATCTAGGACAGCTTTCCAACTGTCAACCATCTTAGTGTCAGAATAGCCCACGGACGTCCAACTGGGGGATACCACCGGCGGCTCCTGCATTTCAAAGCCGTTTGCTGTTGAATTGGTTACGTACACCAATGTGACGGTGGTATCGGTTTGATACCGGTCACCAAACTGTGCTATAAAATCCGTCCATTTTTGAAGGAATACGGCATCCCAAGGCACTGGCAATGAAATATTACCCAGTACGGGATGGGAGCTGGTCAGTTTTTGAGCGCCAGCAGTATACACCCACTGTGGCGTGGCCTTCCCACAGCCCACGCCTAGCGATACTTTCTTCCCATAGGATTTTGCAGCAGCTATCTGGTCATCTATCAGCCCCCAATTGTAGCTGTCGTCGCTCGGCTCGACCAAGTCCCAGCCAACACGCACCAATATGCCTTTGACAAAGGGCTTGCTGGCAATGTCAGGGGCCACCGAGCCGCTTCCTTGTCCTGTCGTAGGGCCGCAACTGCAATAAACCCCTGAAGGGGGTGGGTAACTCGGGCCTTGTGGGGTAGGGAAGGATGTGGATACTTTGAGGAGCAAAACATCAGACAAAGTCAATATCTGTTCGGGAAAGGTGATGGTTGTTGAATTGGCAGCGGTGTTTAGGGTAACGGGCACGTCAAAATTTCCGTCCGTGTTGTAACGTGTCAAGCTGACAGCGCTGACATTGCCCCAGCCTTGTTTGTGCAAATTTATTTGGGATACCGATGAAGATGAGGCCATGATTGCAAGAACCCCAGTATTAGAAGCGCTGTTGAGGAAGCCGTATGACTCCAAGTTTGCCGAGTTTGGAAAACCTGTGCCGATGGGGTCGACGTATTTCAATTTTACGTCACCTAAAAAATCATACAGCTCGGAATTAAAATCGTTCACTTGCGTGTTCCCAGGCCCGTTTTCCCAGGCCCAATAGTTTGTGCGGACGACATCTGAAGCATAGTTGTTGTCGATTGCCGTCTTTAGGTACCTGAACGTTGCCCTAGCGCTGTAGGCGGCACCTGCACCAGCAGTTGCTTTTTGGATGCCCACCTCCTCCGTGGACCATACCCCCTTTATCCTTCCTGTTCCGACCCACCCAAGGTACCCGTTAATCCTGTTCTGCCAGACGTTTGCGGAACTGTTGCCCATCATGTAGTGGATGGTGATGATGTTGACCAGTTCATATACCTTTTTGCCAGCCAGAGAAGGTGCGTTGGTTCCCGTTATGGTATAGTTCAGCAATGCCTCTGTGTAGGGGAGGGCTGCATTGTTGCCTGCGTTCGTGATGGAGCCAAGGCAGATGTTTATCTTTCCCTTGGCACCGAAACTGTGGACACTGGCAGAGTCGATGGCTTCGATGGTCGGGGCCATGTACTGTTCAACAAAGTATGGGATAAGGGAAATATCGTAATCCGAACCACTTGAATAGGGCATGCCCATCGCATAGCGGATGGAAGAGCTCAGGGCAGCGCTCGTGATTTCATTGCCCAGCTGATAGTATAAACGGTATTGGCTATTGGGCAGTTGAGCCAGTTTGTTGCACTGCCTGTACACAAGGCTTTTCCAAAAAGCGGCAGAATCTGCTTCTATCATGTTTATAAAACTTTTGGCCTTAACGGTATCCTTGGCCTGTCCAAGCCCGCCGTCCAATTGCAGGATGTCAACATCCGTGTCGATGGTTGATAAGTAACTGAACAGATTGTTCAACTTAACGGTATCGACCGCTAGGAGAGGTCCCGTGAAATCGACAAGGTCAAAACCGGTGCTGTGCTGGACGTAGTCCCTTACCCAGCCTCCCCACGCAGGTGTATTGCCATAATGCCAGCCACAGTAGCTGGTCCATTCGTTTTGGGTTGATGTTTGGGCAGTTGCAGTTAAGCCAAATAAGACTGAAGCTGCTGAAAGTAGTAGATATTTTCTCCTCATTTTCCTTCTGACCTCCCATGCGGTTCAAGGTTTAAATTCCTCTTGGTTTTATGACGATTTAATCTTGGGGCAACCATTTTCTGCGAGAAGCCTTGCCATACGCCATTATTGATTGGGGGTAGATGCTAGATTAGAATTTATCTGCCTTCAAGGATAACAGGTACTTCCCTTACAGGTAACCTAGTCATCGGCAAAAGCCCCATCTGCCTGCTGTTAATTCCTTATGATTTCACTGAAATAAGCGGTTGCATTTGGAATTGCTAGGATGGACACGTCAGCAATTTGTCTATACACTAAGCACATTACTTTACGGCTAAGTGCTAGGATGTAACAGTAAAAACCGCTACTCTAAAGAGGAAGTACTGGGTGTTGTCTAAAAGCCATTGAGTATCATCATTTGTTACTGTGAAATTTGAATGAGATGGAAAATGGAAAACAATTTTAATGGGAACAACGCCTAATGGTAATTGTGTCGGCGAAAGAATGAATAGTAGTAAACCATACCAAGGATTTATTCAATGAGTAGCCAGGTGCAGCGGCACAACCTGGGGGATAGTGTTTCAGTTCACGGTAGGTGCCCGATATGCCCAGCTTCTGCCACTTTAGGTAACCTGCCCTAAACGCCTGCCATCCTAAAGCTGGAAAATCGTTCTCAAGCATTGTGCAGGTCAAATTGAAGGAACGAATAAATTGCATTTTCCATCGGACATCTTTCTGCCATATATGAATACGATCCATTGTTTGGCTAGTTAGCTATTATTCTCTCGCCCGCCCGATTCCAGAGCAAGACGAAGAACCTCCGCAGCACTACTGCACGGACCACCAAGTGTGAATAGTCACATGTCCAATATGGGTAATGTCGGTCTCGGAATCAAAAAACAACGCCCTAGCGTTTCGAATAAAATCCCAGCATTGATATCAATGATTTTCAGCTATATCGGTTATAGGTCTGATACCGTATGGGTAAACCTAAATGCTGATATCAAATTTGACTACATATTGGGAGAAAATGCTGCCGAGCTCTCGGAAGTAGTGGTAACTGCGAACAAACTGAAAGACGACGGAGGTCGGTGTGCAATTTATTGATGTAAAAGAGGTGGAAAACTTCCAGCCATATTTGGATAGAAGGACGGGCTGAAGACCATCCAACTGATGTTCGGGGTAAAATACGCAAGGGAAGGTAACAGCGGTTTTTTGTGAGGGGAGATTCGGCCGACCAGAACCTGAATCTTTTGGACGAGGCACCTGTTTGCAACGCATCGCACCTGTTAGGTTTTCAGCACATTCAATAGCGATGCCTTTAAGAATTTCACCATCATAAAAGGAAATATTCCTGCACAATATGGTGGGCGCCTTTCTTCAGTGTTAGGTTTAAAAATGTATAGCACAATAACCAGAAATACTGCGTTGCAGGTGGCTTGGGCTAATCGCCAGCCGCCTCAGCTTGGAAAGCCCTGCTAAGAAGGATAAATCCTCTTTTATCATATCGGGCGGGCATGGGGACTTGCACCAACGCATTTCTTTGAGCTACGAGTGAATTCAGGGACAATTCGCTTAATTTCTATGGCATGAATGCAAAGACCAACATCTGGCTGAGCGAAAAGAACAGGTTTTCTTGTCCGGATATTTTGGTAAGGGAAAACTCGGGTTCGGCGAAAGCTTCGGTCTTGATTGGGGCAATGCAACGGACTTGCTCAGTTGGAACTCCTTTGATTGCACCGTTTGGAATTGAGTTAATAACTCAATCACTACTTGACTTAGAAAATTCGAAGAGTTCCCCATATTCTGAAAAAGGCTTACCAAAAATTTTGCTTGTAAATCGCACTAGGTAATTCCATTTCAATTCAGATAAGCCCTAATTACCCCGGGAAGTGTTGAAGAATAGTTGGATAATAAAAAAGAGTTATGGAAATTAACCCATAACTCTTTAATAGATAATGTGGGCGCAGAAGGATTCGAACCTCCGACCCTCTGCTTGTAAGGCAGATGCTCTGAACCAGCTGAGCTATGCGCCCTTTCGGCTTTTCTTTAAAAGCGGGTGCAAATATAGGCGCATTTTTTACTTTGCAACAGTTCGGGCAAAAAAAATCAAAAAATATTTTCAAGCCATCTGAGAACACTTGCTCCGCTTGATTCCGTTACCTTTATGTCCGTTTTTTTGAATACAAAACATTGCGCAAGACAAACGACCATGAAGAAACATATCAAGCGAGGATTTCTGGGACTGGGCATTTTGGTGGCGGTAATCGTGGTAGCAGCCATTGTGATTGCAGCGTTTTTTCAGGATGCAGTGGGGAAAAAGCTCATCACAGTGTTGAACAAACAGCTCAAAACCGAGGTGAAAGTGGGCAGTTTTGACCTCTCCTTGCTCCGCAATTTTCCGGATGCAAGGGCCAGCCTGCGGAATGTGCGGGTGATGGGGCTGAACAAAAAACCACTGTTGGAAGCGGATGAGGTGGCCTTCAATTTCCGGTTGCTGAGCTTGTTTGAAAAGCAGGTGAAAGTGCATTCCGTGGCCATCAGCGATGGGGCGCTCGACGTCTGGGTGGACAAAAACGGCAAGGCCAACTACGACATTTTCAAGGAATCTGACCCGGAAGCGGAAGACCAGCAGTTCAATATTACCCTCGAAAAAGCAACCTTGAAGCAAATCGGGCTTTCCTACCACGACCTGAAACTGAAGCAGGAAATTCAGGCACAGGTGCAGACGGTGGAGTTCTCCGGTCAGTTTTCCAGTGAAAAATACGATTTGAAAAGTTCCGTGCGATTCGCTTGCAATTTCATCGAAATGGACGGCGTGCGCTACGTGGTGGGCAAGCACGGCGGGCTGGACGCCACCATTTCCGTGGACATGAAAAAAGGGCGCTACCAGTTCACCGATTCCCATTTTTTCGTGGAGGAAAACAATTTCAACGTCAAAGGCACTATCCTTTCCAAGAAAAACGAAACGGAATTTGACCTGAGTGCTGATGCGGAAGATGCCAATTTGGAGTCGGTGATTGCCTTGCTGCCAGAGCAATACCTGAGCGCTTTGGGCGATTTTACAAGCAGCGGCACCTTCAAATTTACTTCGCTGATTAAGGGGAAACTCAGTGCCTCGCAGCGTCCGTCCATCAATTTTGAGTTTGGATTGGACGATGGCAAGCTATCCAGTCCACGTCTGGAAGAACCTTTTCAAGACGTGTCTTTTGATGCAAAATTTACAAACGGCGAAGGCCGGAATAATCAGCAGTCCATCTTCGAAATCTCAAATTTCAAAGGCTATTTAAATCGCCAACTCATCACGCTCAGCTTCCGGCTGGAAGACTTGGACGACCCCCGCATTGACCTCAAGGCTGATGGAATAATGCCCATTGGTTATATGTACGGCCTGTTAAATAATCCCGCTATCAAAGGTGGCGATGGTAAAATCGAAATCCAAAACCTCTCCCTCAACGGCTATTACAGCGATATGGTTGACATGCAAAAAATCGCCAAGGTGGAAATGAACGGCGACGTGATTTTGGATGATGCGGCACTCGAAATCAACGGGGAGAAGATATTTTTCGACCGGGGAAAACTATTGCTCCGCAATAACCAACTCACTCTTGAAGACCTGAAAATGGACGGTGCCGGCAGCGACATCACCCTGCGTGGCTCGGCGACAAACCTGCTGCCCGTCCTGCTCGCCGATTCTCTCAACACCGAGAATGCCTCGCTAAATTTCCATTTGGATTTGGAATCTCCGAAAATGGACGTGGCCAAACTGGTCAAACTTTCCGAAGTGCCCGTGGAGGAAGGGAAGGTGAAAAAAGCGGAATTCGACTCGTTGAAGACGGCTTCCAACGAGAAGCACCACCGCATCACTGATCTGCTGAACGGGAGTTTCAATGCCAAAGTGGCGGAGTTCAGCTACAACAAAATCGAAGGGCGGGACTTCGTGGGTAAACTCACTTTCGAGAAGGCGCAGATGAAAATCGAAGGAAACGCCAAGGGCATGGACGGCGCTTTCGACTTGGATGGCACGTTTTTTTTCGAAAAAGAACCCCGCCTGGAAGCCAAACTGGACTGCCAGATGATTGACGTGAAGAAGTTTTTTGACCAAACAGAAAACGTCGGGCAGACGGTGCTCAAAGCCGAAAACATCTCGGGGGACATGAACTCCAAGATGTACATCCAGGCGTTTTGGGACTCGACGGGCGTTTTTCTGATGGACAAGCTTCACGTCTGGGCGGGCATCGGCATCCGCAGCGGGGAATTGAAGAACTTCAAGATGTTGGAGGAATTTGCCAGCTACGCCAAAATCCAAGACCTCCGCAACGTCCGATTTGAGGACATGCAGAACTGGCTGGAGGTGAAAAACAGCACCTTCTACCTGCCCGCCATGTTTATCCAGAACAACGCCATGAACATGACCGTGGGCGGTCAGCAGACCTTTGACGACAAGATTGATTACGGCATCAAGGTGAACGCTGGGCAGGTTTTGGCCAATAAATTCAAGAACGGCAACCGCAACGTGGAGTCCATTCCCGCCAAGGAAAATGGTTTTTTCAACCTCTATTTCCACCTCACTGGCACGCTGGACCAGTACAAATACGGCACGGACAAGCGCAAGGTAAAGGAAATGTTCGACCGCAGTGAAACGCAGAAACGGCTCATCCGGGCACAGCTCATCAAGGTTTTTGGCGCTCCGCTCAATATGGTCAAGGAGCCGAAAGGCTGGGAGGACAAGGGAGACCAGGCTCCTGTGGAGGAAGATGATGTGGAGTATATTCCGGGGTTTTAGGTTTTTCCCAACTCCTGCCACCCCTTCATCACCACCGCCAAATCCCGTCCAATCCCATAATCCTTCACATAAAAAAAATCGAGCCGCCGGATCGTAGCCTCATCCAATTGCTTGTCTGGAAATGCATCGGCTGGGCCCAAAATACCTGATTTCAACTTAGGCAGTTTCAGATTTGCAGCACCTGACTGCCCACTCGAATAGCCTACCCACGATTTTTTCCCGAATAAAACAGCCATCAAATTCCGAAGGAATCCACCGCCATTTTTCACCAAAAACAACATCGGAAGCGCCATTGGCAAAAAGCAAAAAGCCAACAGCAAATCTAGCAACCGCTTGCTCCTCCGGGCCGTTGGGTTGGCGATCCGGTAGCGGACGGCAGTGGTGTAAAGCTCGCCCGCCGTATCCTTGGAACTGCTGCCGATAATGGTGTCGCCGCCTTCCGGCACAGTGCGGTATTCGATACGAGGGCCAAGCCGTTCCATCCAACTGATGGTTTGTGCGGCACTTATGTCTTTCAGGCAGAAGATGATTTCGTCAAGGTGGTAGAGCGTAGCCAGCTCGTCCAAGTTACCCACTGCCCCCAAACAATCTAAAATCTGAAATCTTATATCTGCATTCTTAAATCCTGTCAAATGAGTTTCGGGCTCAATCCTTCCAATGAAATTCTTCTCCACACCCACCTGTCGGAGCAGCTCCCGCACCCGCTCCGTTTCTTCCACCGAGCCAACGATGGCAAGGTTGGCCAAGCGGGTGCGCCCGACATTCAGATTGCCCGTTTTGAAATAATGAAAAACGAAGCGCAGCGCTGTCAATGCCAGCATTGACCATGCCGTGGCAAGCAAAATCACTGCCCGTGACGGTCGCAAATCTTGTGGTAAAAAGCCGTAGATAGCCGAGATGACGACCGTACCGAGCAGCAGCCCACGGGTCAGCCGACGGAGGTTGGAAGGCTCGTCGTAACTACCACTGAACCAGAGCGATGCCAGCCAAACGAGCGTGTAGAACGGCGCATTGAACTGCATGAAACTGTGGCGGAACCAGTAGGGGTTGTGGTAAAAATAATTGGCCCAGAAAACCTTGCAGACCCACACGCCACCGAACATGACGAGGGTATCAAGCAGCGGCAGGTAGCTTTTTTTGAAAAAATTGCCGACGAGCGTCATGCCTGCCCGGAGCCAAATGGCCCCGTAAATCATGGCGATGAACAGGCTGGCCTGCCGCCCCTGAAAGTGCTTTCGGGCGAAAATTATCATGGCCTGATAAAACGTTTTGACGTAGTTCAGGCTGCCTTTTTTCGTGCTTTCGCCCTTGTAGTGGATGATGGTAGTGTCGGCAAAATAGTAGTTTTTGTAGCCTGCCTGCACGATGCGGTAGCTGAGGTCAATGTCCTCGCCATACATGAAAAACGCCTCGTCGAGCAGGCCGATTTTGTCAAGCACCGAGCGGCGCAGCAGCATGAAGGCACCGGCCAGCACGTCCACTTCGTGGGTCTCGTTTTTGTCCAAAAAACCGAGGTGGTAGCGACCGAAAACCTTGGATTTTGGGAAAAATGCCGACAGCCCAAAGGTCTTGCAGAAAGCCACCCACGGAGAGGGGAAACCCCGTTTGCTTTCCGGCAGATAAGTGCCGCTCCCGTCTATCATTTTCACCCCAAGTCCTCCCGCTTCGGGATGCACTTCCATGAAGGCGACGCATTTGGTCAACGTGTCTTCGGCGACGATGGTGTCGGGGTTCAACAGGAGTACGTAGGGATTCCTGGATTGTTGGATTGCTTGATTGTTGGCAACAGCAAAACCCGTATTTTGTTGATTTGCAATGAGTTGCACTTCGGGGAAATGTGCCCGCACCATCTCGACCGAATCGTCGGAGGAGTTGTTGTCAACGACCCAGACGTCACCGATTTCCCCGTTGCGGTTGGCCTTGCACACGCTTAGAAGGCATTGCTCCAGGAAGTGGCGGACGTTGTAGTTGACGATGATAGTAGTGAGCATGGGTGAGTTACTCATTGCTCAATTTATATGGCACCCTCGCCACGATACTCCTTCCAAGCGTCACTTCGTCCGCATATTCTAGCTCGCCGCCGAAGCTTACCCCTCGAGCAATGCTACTGACTGAAATGCCCGTGTCCTTCAGTTTTTTAGTGATGTAAAACATCGTTGTATCGCCCTCAATGGTAGGGGAGATGGCGAGAATAATTTCCCGGATTTCGCCACCAGTAACCCGTTGCAACAGTGAATCAATGGTAAGTTCACCTGGTCCAATGCCTTCCAGCGGATTGATAAGTCCGCCCAGAACGTGGTACAAACCCCGGTATTGAGAAGTATCCTCAATCGCCATTACGTCCCGGATGCTCTCCACTACGCAGACCAGCGAGTGGTCACGGCGCTTATCGGCGCAGACTTCGCAGATGGGTTCATCGCTCAAATTGTGGCAAATACTACAGTGCTGGATTCGTCGCCGCATGTTCACGATGGCCTCGCTGAACTGTTCCGCCGTCTCCGGTGATTTTCCGACGAGGTGAAGGGTAAGCCGCAGTGCCGTCTTGCGTCCGATACCGGGTAGGCTGGCAAACGCTTCGACGGATTGTTCTATCAGTTTTGAAGAAAAATTCATGTTTTGTAAATATCGAAGGTCATCTGCCGCCACAAATTCCGCCTGTCTCAACTACTTCGTTAATTTTGCGATGCTTTTCAAAACCAAAAGCGGCAATTTCCATTTTGAAAAGCGAAATTATTTCATTTTTGCGAAGTTTGCCGCCCAAACCATTTCAAAACCGGAAACTCACAAATCATTGTCCTTCCCTAAGGGGACCTAAATTCAAAACTGAACAATGGCTGAAATTATTAAAATGCCCCGCATGAGCGACACGATGACCGAAGGAAATATCGTTGCGTGGCACAAAAAAGAAGGCGACAAAGTTTCGCCTGGTGATCTGCTCGCCGAAATTGAAACGGACAAAGCAACGATGGACTTTGAAAGCCTATGGGAAGGCACTTTGCTTCATATTGAGGCCAAAGAGGGAGTGGTGCCTGTGGAAGGCCTGATTGCCGTCATCGGCAAGCCTGGCGAGGACTGGAAATCGCAAGTTGGTGGGGGCGGAGCTGAAGCAAAAGCCACTTCCAACGGCCAAGCCAAATCTACCGAACCAGCACCCAAGGCATCTGCGCCCGCCATTGAGCCTGAACCAGTGGCTGAGGCTGCACCTGCTGCTGCTCCGGCTCCTGTGCCAACCAGCGATGGTGGCCGTGTGAAGGCGTCGCCATTGGCGAAAAGCATTGCAAAGGAATCAGGCATTGACCTCGCTGGCCTGCAAGGTTCCGGCGATGGTGGCCGTATTGTGCGCAAGGACGTGGAAGCTGCATTGGACAACAAAGGCGCAGCCCCCGCAGCAGCGCCAAGTTCGCCTGCGTCAGCGCCCGCTGCTACTATGCCCGCTTTCAATTTTTCCGCTGGCGAAGCTTTCGAGGAAAAAACGGTTAGCCAGATGCGCAAGGCCATCGCCCGCAGGCTGAGCGAGAGCAAGTTCACGGCACCACATTTTTACCTGACCATGGAAATCAACATGGACAGTGCCGTGGCGCTTCGGCCAAAGCTGAACGAACTGGCTGCCCCGGTAAAAATTTCCTTCAACGATATCGTCATCAAAGCGGCAGCCGTTGCATTGCGCAAGCACCCAGCAGTGAATTCTTCTTGGCTCGGCGATAAAATCCGCTACAATCAGCATATCAATATCGGGGTGGCAGTGGCCGTAGAGGACGGCTTGTTGGTTCCTGTGGTGAAACATGCGGACATGAAACCACTTTCCATCATCAACCAAGAAGTGAAGTTGATGGCGGAAAAAGCCCGTGTGAAAAAACTGCAACCGGATGAAATGACGGGCAACACCTTCACCATTTCGAACCTCGGCATGTTCGGCATTGAAGAGTTCACGGGAATCATCAATCCACCGGATGCCTGCATCCTGGCAGTGGGGGCAATCATCCAAAAGCCTATCGTGAAGGGCAAGGAAATCGTCATCGGTAATATGATGAAGGTGACCCTCTCCTGCGATCACCGGGTGGTGGACGGCGCTACTGGCTCAGAATTCCTGCAAACGCTGAAGGCGATTTTGGAGGAACCGATGCGCCTGTTGGTGTGATTTTTTTTTCGAAGAAAAAAGAAAGCCCTTCTGCTGAAAATTTCTTGGTTGAAGGGCTTTTTTGTTTTTGCGCCTTCGGTCATGTATTTTTTCAAAAACCTTTTTATCTTTGCGCCCGCTTTTGCCGCAAGGCACAGCGCATTGACTTGATTATCAACAGATTGCGGGTGTGGCGAAATTGGTAGACGCGCCAGACTTAGGATCTGGTGCCGCGAGGCATGGGGGTTCGAGTCCCTCCACCCGCACATTTTTTTGGTTGAACAAGGTTTATGAGGTTGATAAGGGTTGATACTTGCAAAGCGAGCCATCAGCCCTTATCAACTTTATAAGCCTTCATAAACCCTTTCAAAACCCCTCCTCGCCTAAATTTTTCAAAAAACAAAAGCAAATTCCACCATGCCTAAAGTTGTCAGAGAAGATATTGACGCACTCAACTCCGTGATTACCGTCACCATCGAAAAGGAAGATTACGAGCCCGATTTCAAAAAAGAACTCAATAAACTCAAGGACCGTGGTGCCATCAAAGGCTTCCGTAAGGGCAAAACACCAATCCCATTTTTAAAAAAAATGTACGGTAAGAGCCTTCTTACCGAAATTGTCACCGACAAACTTTACAAGGAACTGAACGAGTTGGTGAATAGCCGTGAGCTTACCTACATGGGGCAGCCGATTCCAGTGCAGGACCAAAAGCCAGTGAATTTTGACTATAATAGCGAACAGCCCTATTCTTTCCAATTTGAATTGGGCAAAGCGCCAGAATTTGATATTAAAGGCGTGGACAAGAATACCATGTATGATTACTACAAGGTGGAAGTGCCAGATGAGAAAGTAGAGCAACAGTTGACGACTGCCCGCAAGCAATTAGGCGATCAGGTAGAAACTACTGGCCCCATTGCTGAGGATGACATGGTGTATTTTAATGCAGTAGAGTTGGATGGTGACGCTCCCAAAGCGGACGGCTGGAAAACGACTTTTTCAGTTCTGGTGAACCGTCTTGCCGCAGGTGCCACTAAGGACGAAATCAAAAGCAAACAAAAAGGCGACAAAGTCCGCTTCAATGTTTTCGAATTGGAGGAAGGCACCAGCCGGGAGTTCGTGAAAAAATACCTGTTGAACTTTACACAGGCCGATATTGACGAAGGTACTGAAACGAACGATTGGTACGAGGGCACGATTGAAAAAGTGACCAACCGTGGGCTTGCTGAGCTGACGCAAGAGTTTTACGATAAAGTTTTTGGCCCTGGTGAAATCACCAATTTGGAAGATGCCAAAGCCCGCATTGCCCTTAGCTTGGGCAACAGTCAACAAGGCCAAGCCGATTCCCTGCTTTATCGGGAGCTTCGTAACCGCCTGATTGACTTGAACCGGGACATTATGCCACTCCCAAATGATTTCATCAAGCGCTGGCTGCGGGTGAGCCAAGAAAAAAAGGCGGAAGCACTCATCAATGATTATGACAATTTTGCCGATGACATGCGTTGGACCTTGATTAAAAGCAAGCTTTCCAATGAGTATGGCATTGAAGTGACGGAGGAGGAAATCACGCAGATGGCTTACAATAAAGTGGCCGGATATTTTGGCGGATATGCTGACCCGAAATACTTGGAGCCAATCGTGAAACGGATGCTAGAAGATCCGGAAAGCCTCAACGGCTTGGCGGGTGATGTGCAGGCGGACAAGCTTTTTTATAAAATGAAGGAAAATATTGGCTTGAAGGAAATTTCTATTTCGGAGGAAGACCTCAAGGCTAAGTACGATGCCGTGATAGAAGAAGAGGAGGCGAAGTCAAAACTGAAGCAAGGTGCTCTTGCGGCGGATGAAGAAGAATAAACTTCACTGCATTTTCAACCACCTTAAAAAAAAGGTGTTTATTCCCTTGTCAACTGGGGTAAACGGGCGAACAAGACCTAACCAAATCTCCCGAAAACCACCATGTGACTTGACACAGTATTAAATAAATGATGTATGTTTCACAAAGATGAATTCCTCAAGTACGCCACTAAGCACCTTGGCATGAGCACCATGCACTTGGAGCATTACGCAGAAAAAACTGCCCGCACAATCCCAAATGTGGTCGGCTTCACTCCCAATGTCATTGAGGAGCGCCCGATGAACATCGTTGGCCTCGACGTTTTCTCCCGATTGATGATGGACCGAATCATTTTCTTGGGCGTCGGCATTAATGACTACGTGGCCAACGTAGTGCAAGCACAGCTGCTTTTCCTCGACTCTACTGACAATAAGCGTGACGTGATGATGTACGTGAACAGCCCCGGTGGCTCCGTGACTGCTGGTCTTGGTATCTATGATACCATGCAGTTCATCACACCTGATATTGGAACTATCTGTACGGGCCTTGCAGCTTCAATGGGTGCCGTATTGCTTGCCGCTGGAACACACGGAAAGCGTACTTGCCTCAAGCATTCCCGGGTGATGATTCACCAACCACTCGGCGGTATGCAGGGTCAGGTGACAGAAATGGAAATAACCTACCGCCTGATCAAAGCCATGCAAAAAGACTTGTATGAAATTCTTGCCCAAGCTACAGGTCAGGATTACGACACCATTTCAAAAGACTGCGAGCGTGACAACTGGATGACTGCTACAGAGGCCAAAGCTTACGGCCTTATTGATGAAGTGCTTGAACGTCCGACGCCGAAAAAAGTATAGTTTTTTGATGAAAAAATGTTCAAAGTTCAGGGTCAATTAAACCGGCCCTGAACTTTTGAGTTTTAAAAGTAGCGGCTTACGCTATTGGTTAAAGAAAATTATTGCGACTTGGGTCTAAGCCCCTTATTTTGTGACTGGAAATCCCCGTTGTCTAGATTTTAACTTTTTTAGAAACTGTATAAGATGCGCCGAAGCAAACAAAATTATCGTTGTTCGTTCTGTGGAAAAGACAAATCAGAAGCCTTAATCCTCATTGCTGGGGTGGAAGGACATATCTGCGAGGTATGCGTTGAACAGGCGGTAGATATTATCGAAGAGGAACTTTATGGCAATAAAAAACAGCAACACACGCATGAAAAAGAAGCGTCAGCACCAAAAGCGGATTTCCAACTCCCCGATAATCTCACACCGATGGGCATCAAAAAGCACCTTGACCAGTACGTCATTGGACAAGATGAAGCAAAAAAGACCCTTTCCGTTGCTGTTTACAATCACTACAAGCGCTTAGGCCAACCTGCTAGTGCAGATGATATTGAAATAGAAAAATCTAACTTGCTTTTCGTTGGTGAAACGGGCACGGGAAAAACCCTCATGGCCAAGACCATCGCCAAGTTCCTTAACGTGCCCTTTGCCATCGTGGATGCTACTGTTTTTACCGAAGCTGGCTATGTTGGCGAAGACGTCGAGAGCATCCTAAGCCGCTTGCTCCAGGTTTGTGATTTCAACGTAGCTGCTGCAGAACGGGGCATCGTTTATATTGATGAAATTGATAAAATTGCTCGGAAGAGTGACAACCCCAGCATCACCCGTGATGTGTCGGGCGAGGGTGTACAGCAAGGAATGCTGAAAATGCTGGAAGGGACAGAAGTGAATGTGCCGCCGCAAGGAGGCCGCAAGCATCCAGAGCAAAAATTGGTAAAAGTCAACACCCAGAACATTCTTTTCATCTGCGGAGGTGCCTTCGATGGAATTGAAAAACATATCGCCCGAAGGATGAACACCCATGTTATTGGCTACAAATCTGATGATGCCAGCAACAACGTCATTGACCGGGACAACCTCATCAAGTACGTAAACCACATGGACCTCAAGCGCTTCGGGCTCATACCTGAACTGGTGGGGCGCCTACCTGTGGCCGCCTACCTCGAACCACTTGATTTTGAAACGCTTCGCCGCATACTTACAGAACCTCGCAATGCCCTTCTAAAGCAATACACCAAATTGTTTGCACTGGAAGGAATCAAGCTCAGTTTTACACAAGAGGCTATCGATTATATTGCTAAAAAAGCGCTAGAATTCAGGCTGGGGGCAAGAGGATTGCGTTCCATTTGCGAAGCAATGATGAAAGACGCTATGTTCGAACTGCCTTCCGACCGCAATATCAAGGAATTCAAAGTGACGGAAGCCTATGCTGCCGAAAAGTTTGAGCGCTCGAAATTCGGAATGCTCAAAGCAGCTTAGATACTTGTGGTTTATGCTAAAAAACGCCCCGATGGCACTTGGTCATCGGGGCGTTTTTTATGAAAATACCTACCTTTCGCCTATGCGTTATTTTTCAGAGCTAGCTTACAAAGGCACGAAATACAGCGGCTGGCAGCGGCAACCCAATGCCCTATCAGTGCAACAGGTCATTGAGGAAGCGATGAGCACGATTTTAGATGCAAAAATTGAGGTGACTGGCTGTGGCCGAACAGATGCGGGCGTCCATGCCAGCCAGTATTTTTTGCATTTCGATTTTGAGGGAGAATTCCCGGATGAATTTCTTCGTCGTTTGAATAAATTGTTACCTACCGATGTCGCTTTCCGCTCTATTTACGAAGTAAAAAATGATGCCCACGCCCGCTTTGATGCCATTAGGCGAAGCTATGAGTATCATATTGTTTTAGATAAATCGCCTTTTGAGATTGACATGGCCTGGCATTTTCCTTTCTTCGATAAATTGAATATCGGGGAGATGCAAATAGCTGCTGCACTGCTGCTGCGTTACGGGAATTTTCAGCCTTTTTGCAAAAGCAATACTGATGTGCAAACAATGGAATGCAGTCTTTATCACGCTGATTGGACCATCGACGAGGCTTCTCGCCGAATGGTTTTTCATATTAGTGCCAATCGTTTCTTGCGGGGAATGGTAAGGCTCATTGTGGGCATGTGCCTCAATGTGGGGCTTGGTAAGGTGGAACTGGAAGAAGTGAAGGATGCTTTGGACCGCCAAGTTTTACTGAACAAAAGCTGGAGTGTGCCAGCGGAAGGGTTGTTTTTGACGGAGGTGAAGTACTAGTTGGCAGTCAGTTCGGCAGTTGATTAGTCAGGGCCGAGTTAGCCGGGATTGGACTTAATGGCTTCACCCTGACTTCCCACTGCCAACTTTACTGACCAAACAAGCCGCTCATGCCCGGTGGCATCATTTGCGATATAAGCTTCTGCGACTCCGCCTGCTCTTTTACCATTGCTTTTTCTAGCGCATTGTTCACAGCAGTGAGTATGACGTCCTGGACTTCCTCCAAATCTTCCCAATCAAGTTTCGATTTATCAATTTTGATGTCGAGGATTTCCCGATTGGCGTTGGCGGTGACGGTGACAGCCCCGCTTCCAGCTTCAGCAGTGACGCTAATTTCAGCCAATTTCTTGCGCATTTCCTCTTGCTGTTGCTGTATGTTTCCGAATAGGTCTCCGAACATGGTGTTGCGATTGTTGATTAATGAATTGAATAATGATTGGGGCGAAAATACATTACAGGACTCAGTGATTTCAATAAAAAATGACCCAAGTAGTGAAGTCGTCTGTAAAATCCTCAAAGCGGTGCTCCACACCTGCCGGAACAAAAATCAGGTCGCCTTTGGCAAATGAGCAGCGTTCTCCGTTGTTAAAGAAAGTGCCTCTACCACTGATTACGATATAAATTTCGTCCTGAGAATGGGCTGTCTGGTGGTCAATTTTATTGGGTCGGTAAACCTCCACGTACATCTGTCCTCTTTCCAGCAGTGTCGCCAAAATTTTCCCTTCCACTTGGTTGTCAAGGATTTCCAGGGCCTCCACTGTACTAACTTTCCAACGGCTTGGGAGGCTTGGCTGTTCAATTTTCATTGAAAAAATCTGAGTCAGATGGTGCTCCAAATGAACCAGATAATCTTCGATAAGAAACTCCAGAGTGGCTAGTTCGCCGTTCGGCAAAACAATGGAGGATAGCAGTTTTTCTTTGGGCAAATTTTTCAGGACTGCCACAATTTGGCCATTCAGGCTGCACCAAAGTTGAACGATTTCTGCAGTTGCTTGCCCCTGCCAATTGTTTTCTCTGACCAAATTATCCTGCTGATAACTGGTGTGCCGCAAATCTCCGTCGGTATGTTGCGCAAGGCAGAACCGTTGCCAATTGTGCAGCGCCGAATCACAGAGATGGCCGAGAATTTCTCGCCTCGACCACTTGCCTGGCGCTGGGTGGGCGGTCATTTCCTCTACCGAAAATGCTTCAAGCCGCTTGGGTACTTCGTTGATGAGGTACAGTATCCGGGTGATGATTTGGTTCATGTTGTTGGAATTGGCTGCGTTTTTTGGAAATTCACGGCTAAATTAAAATTTCATGCAAACCTACTTCTACGTTTTCATCGGCGGTGGCCTCGGCAGCATTTGCCGCTTTGGCATTGGACATTTGACATCAGGCTATCGCTGGCAATTCCCTTGGGCCACGCTCATGGCAAATTTGCTGGCCTGTTTCCTGCTCGGCACACTCGTGATGTTAAATGCAAAAGGAAAACTCCACGGGCCTTTGACGGTACTGCTAATGGCTGGTTTTTGCGGTGGATTCAGTACGTTTTCCACTTTTTCTAATGAAACGGTGCAGATGCTGATTGAAGGGCAAATTTTGAAGGCGGGCGCCTATGTTTCGGCGAGCATGTTGGTTTGTTTCTTGGCCGTTTACCTTGGGTTAAAAGCGATGGAATGAAGACGGTTTCGAATCTTCCGTCCTCATTCCATGCATTTTTTAGCTTATCAATTCTTCAAAAACTTCAGGGCTGCCTGCCCTTCCGCCATTGAAATCCTGACGAAAAACTGGCCATTGATCAAGCCTTCTGTGCTGATTCGATAGTGGTTTTCTCCAGCACTGGCGTTGATTTTTTCATCCAAAACCAACCTTCCCATCAGGTCGAAGACCTGTACCTGCACCTCGCTTGTTTTTTTAGCTGAAAAATCGAGGTTAAATTGGCCATCGCTCACCGGATTTGGGTAGAGGCGAATGTTGTTTTGAGCAATCAAGTCATTGGCAGCCAATGCACGGTTGCCATTGGCAAACCAAACGCCTTGACGGCCACCCTGAACGAAAACCGAGGGGTCGCCGGTTGGGGTTATTTTGTTACTTTGTAACGATTGGAATGCCAGAACCTCAGTGCCATTGGACAGGCTTTCGTTGAAAACGATTTGGTGGTCATCGGGAGAATAGCTGGGCCAGTAGAGGTCTGTGCCTTGGTCATAGATGGTGCCCACTTCGCCCGTTTCTACATTGGCACCTAACAGATAATACTCTTCATTGAACTCATCAAAATAATCGAATGCAATGATGTAATCTGAATTTTTGGAAAAAGTAGGGTCGCCCACGCTTACTTTTTCGGGTAAACTGCTGAACAGTTTGTCAATATAACCGTCGCCAAAATTGCTGCCATTCCAGACGTACATGAAGCCGATGTCCCAATATTCAATATCGTTACCAGTGGTGTTAATATGGCTGAGGGCATCATACATGACCCATTGTCCGGTTACGTCCCATTCAAGCACATCAGCATAAACCACATTGTAGCTGTCTTGGCCGCCCGTCGCAGTGGTCGGGTTGTAAAGCTCAAAGTCCTTCCAGGTTTGGAGCCCAAAATCATAGATCCAAACTCTGTCGTCGTTGTCGGTGGTAAGGGCTGCTAGGCGACTTCCATCTTTTGAAATAGCAACATTTGTCCAGATTGGTTCTTGTGAAATCACTTGGTTGCTGCTAGTGCCAGCACTCCAATTGATGGTGATAGCCCGCATTTTGTTGTCTTGGTCAATATAAACAATCAAACTGCCATTATCGGTGACACTTGGGCGGCTCAATGGTGAAATTGAAGTCAAAGGATTGAAGACATCAGTACCATCTGCTGCGAAAATATAAAGCTGGTCACTATCTGCATCTGTCATTGCCACAAAATCTTCACCAGGGTTGGTCTGGATATCAGGCGGCGTAGTAGTGCCTCCGCTGCTGCCAATTCCAACGGCATCGAAGGCTGCTTTGGCGGCGTTCACTTCTGCGGAGTTGGCGCCGTGGAGGTCAGTGGCCGCTTGGACGACGGCAATCCTGCAATCAACAAAATTGGAAGATTTGGTGAGGTACAGGTCAAGGGCCCGGTAGTAAACTTTTTCAGCCTTGTTCTTGCCAACACTGGCATTGGTTGCGAAGAGGAAAAATGCCTTGTTCACGATGCCGCTGTTGATGTGAACTCCGCCGTTGTCTTGGTTCCCGTTGTATTTTTCGTTGACGTGGGCTGGTTGCCAGCCGTTATCATTTAGGTTGTTACCCCCGTTATGCGGATTGCTGAGGTCACGAAGTGCTCCGGTTGGATAGAACTGTGAGTTCGTGACATCCTCGCCCATTTTCCAATCATCCCGATCAATCATCGCCCCGAAAATATCAGCAAAACTTTCGTTTAAAGCCCCGCTCTCATTCAGGTACTCTAAGTTGGCAGTAGCTTGAATCACCCCGTGCGACATCTCATGCCCCGACACGTCGAGCGCTTTTTGGAGTGGTGCTGTGAAGGCTTGGTTGCCATTTCCGTAAAACATGGCTTGGCCATTCCAGAATGCGTTGTCCATCTGAGTATTATCACTTTCCACCACATTTATCAACGAAACGATATTGCCACCTAGCCCATTGATGCTGTTTCGGCCGAATGTGTTTTTGAAATACTCAAATGCTTTTTGTGCATGAAAATAGGCGCTAACTGCTTTTGGATTATTCCAAGTGTTGTTGTTGGAAGTAATATGCACTGCCCCGAAATTATTGTTTTCCGGCGATGTGTTTTGTGCGTCAATCGTCCAAATCACCCCTACACCGTTGTCTGGAAAGCTGGACTGTGAGCTGTTGAACATGGACTCTGCCGCATCTATCATGAAGTAGGTGTTGCCAACTTTATAGGTGTTCACCAACCTTGTTTGTCCCAAAAGATCATTGGCATTGGCCGTAGCCGGACCATCTACTGGAGGCATTTTTGAGTTCGCCAGTACATCAGTGGGCATTTTGCTAGCAATGGATAATGACTCGGTCTGCCCATTGCCAACTTCATGAACGTGCCCAGCAATTTTGCAAATCTCTGTGTGGTAGCTCAGGATTTCGCCCGATTTTGCATCCACGAAATAACTGTACCGTGCAGCGATATTGGGCACAACGGTTACATGCCAAGTCAGGTGTGGCTCATTTTTTTCAGGATAAAAAATAGCAAGTTCTGCCTTTGACTGCTGGGTGGTGTTAACCAAGCGGAGATCTGCCGCAGTCAAAGTTTTAACGGTTTCCATGCTGCTCACAGCGCCTAATGCGGTTTGTTCAGCAGCCTGAGCCTGGATGCTTGGTGTTACATCCGTCAGTTTTGGCGAAGTATGAAATCGCCCGTTAAACAGGTAGAATTGCTCATTTTTTTCATGCAGGATAGCCTCAGCGCCATACACTGGCACGCCTTGCCACTGTTGTTGCATCCGAATATGCTGATATCCAAGCTCATCGGTTTCCGTCTTTGTGACCTGCATTTCTTGCGTTGGGTTATCCAGTCTGAGCACGGACTTGGCAGCCAAGAGATAGTCCTGCACCTGCATGCTGGTGGATTTGGCTGGGTCAACATCCACAGTGCCACGGATTAGGTAGGGCGTACCGGTTTCTTCTGAAATTAGGGCTTGTAACTTGGGTTGGCCACTCACAGGTTTTGGTAAAGTGGCAATTGACCGGAAATTTTGCGTGCCGGAAAATTGTGGTGCAGCAAAAGGCACCGCTGGGGTTAGAGGCATTATTGGCGAAAGGTTTTCCGCCTTCACGGGGCTTGTACTGGAGGCTGTTGGACGTTTAGGTTTCATTTGCCCAAAAGCAAAATTGGCAACAAAAAGTGCCAGCAATGTCAGGTGGAAATTTTTCATCGGAGAAAAAATTTGGGAATTAGAAGATGGGAAATTGGACGGACGCAGGTTGCAGGGAATCAGCGTCACGTCACGTTATAATCATAGGAACAATCACACGAGGCTACCACTTAGTGGAATCATCGGTGGGTTTTACTTCTTCGCTTTTCTGCTGTGAATTAGCTGCGGCCTTTTCGGATTTCTTCGAAATGATGGCCTCTCGATTGTTTGCTAGGTCTTTCAATTCTTTGTAAACACTGACGAGGCCCTGTGGTGGCATGTAGTCACCAGCGCCCCAGTTCACTCGGCTGTCAAGGTGGTCGGTCACTTGCCGGAGGAAGTAGTACATATTGCCTGGCTTGTCAATGTCCAGTTTGAAAAGTTGGAGGGAGTTCACCTTGTCGAACAGCACTTTAGCCTCCTTTGGCTTGATGGATTTCAATTCCGTGTAGCTGCCGTCCACGCCAACTTGCTTGAACAACTGTCCGTTTTCGAGCAGGGTATAGGAAGTCTCAATGCCAGCGAAGCCACCGCCACCGCCAAAGACGATTTGTCGGATTGGAAACTTATCGGGCGTGTATTTGGTGGTTTTGCAGGCCGATAAAATGACCAAAGACAAAAAGGCAAACACGGGTAATACTTTTTTCATGAGGTGGAAATTTTGAAGGGAAATCAAAGTGTGTAGCTTTGTTGAAACTTAAGCCCCAAAGGTAACGAAAAAATTAGCTTGAAAATAGGGCAGCGCTGCTCGTCCAGCCCGTCAAGTTTTTGGTCATTAACAAAAGGTTAAAATTCTCATAAATGGCGGAAACGAAATAGGAAAGGACTAGTGCTGACATTATTTTTGGCATTGTATTTAAAGAGTTTTCGGCTCCTAATACTTGTAGTCATTCATTTCATCCAGTAAAATACAATTCACAATGAAAAAATTATTTTTCCTGTTTGCATTCATGGGTTTATTGGCGTTCACGGCTGATGCCCAGAAAAAAACCTGTTGTGCTGGCAAGACAGCCGCTCAAAAAACTTCTTGCACTTCTGCTGCTTCTGTAGATGCTGAAAAAGCTGCTGCTTCTGATGCCAGCATCGTAAAGCAAGTTTCCAATACTGGAGACGTGAGCTACGTCCGCAAAGAAGTGTGCCCAACCACAGGTAAAGTCTCATTCACAAGCGTAGAATACTGCACCAAGGCTGGCAAATTCGTTAATGTTTCCCCTTCTGAAAAAGCATCTTGCACAAAAGAACCTTCCGCTACAAAGGTTTCCTCTAGCGAGAAAAAAGCTTGCTGTGCAGGTGGTAAGCCTGGTTGCTGTGCGAAGAAAGGAGAAAAAACTACTAGCACTACTTCCACTGCCAATGACGGTCAAGTTAAGTTGGTCAGTGACCCAGCTAATAACTAATTATTTTTGGCATAAAAAAAGGCCGCTGGGATATCCCAGCGGCCTTTTTTTATGCCAAAATCGGGTCACGATTTTACGGGCTTGTTTTTGAATTCGGAATACATTCTACCATCACGGTACTCTTGCAAAACGTGCCGCACCGTTTCCGAAAGATTATAAGGGAGGTTTTCCAATGAAAACCATTCGACACCTTTAAATTTGTAAGGCTCGCCAGTGATGATTTTTCCTGCCCATCTTGTAGCTTTAAAATAGAGGGTAATCCGATGCCCATTGCTATTGGTTCGCTTGTGAAGGACATGTACGAGATGAAGATCTTCCGGCTTCAACAAAAGCCCAGCTTCTTCCTCCGATTCTCTGATTAGGGCGTCCAAAGCATATTCTTTTTCTTCAATTGTGCCACCTACTAATGTGTAATTACCGCCAAGGCTTTTCTTTTGGCGAAGCAAAAGAATATTGCCTTTATCGTACAAAATCAGACGGACTTTAAGGTTTATGTCGGCCATAGGAAGTTGATAAGTGAATGGTCGGGGTCAAAGATAGAATCATTAAAATAGTTTTTAACTTATTTTCAAATGGCAAGTTTACAGGCCATGATTTTTAATTCCAACATGCAAAATCTTAGTGTGGAAAAACAATGTAAATTTCATAAATCTTAGGTCAAAGCCACCCCTAATGGATGGCAAAAGGGAGGTATAAAAAGCATTGTTAAATTATGCATGGACAAGAGTTTGGCTGCTTTTTTCATCTTGCCGAATCCTCGTGCTACCTGATTATTGCCGCCCAAAAAACCTCCTCGGCAAATTTTACTAAAATCATTTTCAGAATTAACCGCTTTTAATAACTTGTGCCTGCCAACTGAAATTCACAAAAAAAATTGCCGCATGAACCCTCACGTAGTTGCTATTTTTGGAGGCGCAGTATCCGGTGCCGAAGCGTCACACCAACTTTCACAGCGGGGCGTCCGATCTGTTATTTTTGAACAAAATGCACTGCCCTACGGCAAAATCGAGGATGGCTTGCCCAAGTGGCATGCCAAGCTCCGTGATAAGGAGGAAGCCAATATTGATGCAAAACTTGCCGACCCTCATGTGACTTTTGTACCCTTCGCAAGACTGGGAAAAAACATTAATTTTCAAGATATTGTAAACAATTGGGGCTTCTCTGCTGTGTTCCTTGCCACAGGAGCTTGGCGTGACCGCCCGCTTAGTATTGAAGGCATTGATGACTACGTGGGCAAGGGGCTTTATTACCAAAACCCATTCATGCATTGGTACAATCACTTCCACGAAGAGGGCTTTGAAGGAGAGCAAAAGATACTGGCTGACGGGGCGCTCGTGATAGGTGGTGGCCTCGCTTCCATTGACATCTGCAAAGCACTGATGATGGAGACCGTGCAAGCTGCATTGGCCGAGCGAGGCATCCAAACCTCCATGTTCGACTTGGAGCGAGGCATTGCGAAAGTCCTCGAAACGCATGGCTTGAGTCTCGCAGACTTGGGTTTGAAAGGCTGTACGCTCGTTTATCGCCGTAGAGTAAAGGATATGCCACTGTTCCCTGGTGAAACTGACACACCTGAGAAACTGGCTAAGGCTGAAGCTGTGCGGGAAAAGGTGTTGTTGAACGCTCAGTCAAAATTCCTTTTCAGTGTGCTGCCCTGTCATATTCCAGTCGATAAAATCATTGAGAATGGTCGATTGGCAGGGTTGGTACTCCGTGAAACAAAAATAGAGGATGGCAGAGTGATGGAAGTGCTAGGTTCAGACCGGGATTATCGGGCACCGCTAGTAGTCTCAAGTATCGGTAGCGTGTCGGAGCCATTGCCAGGTGTGCCGATGAAAGGTTTCGCAATAGAGGTGGTTGGTGGACAGTGCTGCCGTTTGAAAGGCTTCGAAAATGTATTCGCCGTAGGCAATGCAGTGACGGGTCGAGGGAATATCAAGGAGAGCGTGGAACACGGCAAGTCTGTTTCAGAGTCCATTGCCGAGGGGTATCTCAACAACCCGGACGGTGCAGTTACCAAACAGTTTCGGGATAAAGAGGATCAGGTATCCTTCAATGTGTCTGCCTTGGCAGAGCGCATTAGCCAACTAAAGCCACCGAATGATGAGCAACGTAAACTCATTTTTGAAAAGGTGAAATCCATGCAGGAAGCCGTCGGATTCGATGGTAGCTACCAAGCTTGGGCAGATGCCAAACGTCCAGTTCGCTTGGAACAACTGTTGGGCTTGGAAGCACATGGATGATTTAGAATGTTTTTTTCAATGTATAAAATAACTTAAAATTTTAATCTAAATTATTGTATAACAGTTTTTTACAAATTATAATACTAAAATATGTAGACCATTCTTGGTCAAAATACCTCAAAAATTATTTCGCCAAAAAGAGGTTGTAGGGTACAATTGGCACAATTTTTTAAATTAACTTTAATGAAACTTTGAATTCCCGAACAGCTAGATTGATGGCTGACATACTATGAGAAAAGTCCGGAAACCGAGCTTACTAAGCTTCTTTTGATTCCCACTTTTTCCAGGAACCCTGGGCCTTTCTCAACAAACAATAAGTCGAATCTTTAACCTAGAACCCGAAGAGCGGGTCAAATACATCTTGGGCATTGCTGTGCCCGTGCTGCCGAAAGAGGCGGTGCACCTTACATTTCTTTTTTGCAAAACCTTACACACCAGATTTGATGCCTTCCTGTACGAATGGGAGGCGATTTTAGAAGAACCGGCGACAAGTAGCCGAATGGCCTTGGCATGTCTTTTTTCAAAAAAATACGCAAGACAGCCCAGCGCCACTGCGAGTTGCCCAGTGAATCGAACTCACTATTAACATCTATAATCTCATGGTAAAAGGTAACGGTTTTGCTCCGCACAAAATAACATGCGAATCCCCCATTGCCCCCCGGTATTTAGGAAGGTTCAAGTTCATGATAAGGACGGTACTATCAACAGCACTGTTGTTTGGGTGTGGGCAAGCCGTCTTTTCCCAGTGTGCGCTAGTTTGCCACAATAGCATCACGGTGGCGCTTGACAATGCGGGCAATACCACCATTTACCCGCCGATGCTGCTTCAAAGTTCCAATGGGTGCTCCAACAATTTTACCATTACTATAGAAGATGAGAACGGCAACCAGCATGGCCAACAACTAGATGCTTCCCTGATTGACCAGCAACTCGTCGCCACGCTGACGCATCCAGCCAGCGGAAACTCCTGTAACGTAAACATTACACTGATTGACAATCTGCCACCTGTGGTAGATTGCAGCAACGACACAGTTTTCATCTGGTGCAATACCCCACTTGAGGGTATAGAGACACCTTCTGTTACCGACAACGTGAGTCCTGCCGACAGCATCGAATTTACCTATATTGATATTTTTACAGACCTAGCCTGCGATGATTCAATCGGAAATGTACCAGTGACTGCTTTCGTGCAGCGGACTTGGACGGCTACCGACGAACATGGCAACAGCGCCACTTGCACCCAGTATATTTACCTGAAAAAAGCGACGCTGATGATGGTGGAATTCCCGAAACATCGGGACGGCGCACAGTTACCGGCACTTGAGTGTAGCGTACAAGACCCCCTCGACTTCCATATAACGGGATACCCGATAATTGACAGCATGTGGATGGACAATACCCTGAGCTGTGATCTAGTGGTGTCCTTCAACGACCAACAAATTGCAATCTGCGGTGGCAGCCGGAAAATCCTGCGTACCTGGTCCATCTTCGACCTCTGCACGGAAGACTTCCGAATTTTCACCCAAATAATTAAGGTGCTGGACACCACGGCACCGACAGTGACTTGTCCCGCCAACATGAGTTTCGCAACATACCCCAGCGTTTGTACCGCACAGGTTTACCTGCCACAGGCAAATGCAACGGATGGCTGCTCTGGTGCTGTAGTGGAACCAACTTGGCAGTTTGGTTCAGGCTACGGGCCGTTTCCCAGTGTGCCAGTCGGAACCTACACGGTGACCTACACGGCCACCGATGGCTGCAACAACAGTGGTGCATGTACCATGAAGGTTACGGTTAAGGACGAAGTGAAACCAGTGGCGCTTTGCAATAGCCAAGTACAAGCCAATTTGTTGGACGATGGCACAACCCTGATTTATGCAACAACCTTTGACAACGGTAGCTACGACAACTGTGGCATTGACCACATGGAAGTGAGCTGGGGAGGCCAACCTTTCGACACTTTTGTTTCTTTTGAATGTGGAAACATTGGGGCAGCAATCCCGGTAACGTTAAAAGTGGTGGATGCTGGTGGGCTCACCAGTACTTGCCAAAGCTCCGCCATTGTGAAAGACCTGATTAAACCTGAAATTATCTGCCCCGGCCCTGTTACCATCGGCTGCGGACAGGATTACAACAATGCGGCGCTGACCGGCCAACCGTTCGCTACTGACAATTGTGACGTGGCTTCAACGACTGTTTCGAATCAAATGAACCTGAACAACTGTGGCAACGGCACCGTGACCCGCACTTGGACTGCCAAAGACCAGAGCAACAACGCCGCATCCTGCCAACAGATAGTGACCATCGCTGACAATACACCGATTACTGTGACGTTCCCCGACGACATACTCACTTACGAATGCGAGCCCAATACCGATGTCAGTGTGACTGGTGACGTGGTGGTGCTCGGCAAGGATTGCGAGCAACTGCAGATTACCCACACCGATTACTATTTTTACACAGCGCAGCCAGCTTGCTACAAGCTTATCCGCAACTGGGCGGTGATTGATTGGTGCTCTTACCAACCAAATTCCCCAACTGGCGCAGGTTTTTGGGAGAAAACACAAGTGATAGAAGTACGGGATAGTACTGCACCAGTACTTACCTGTCCGGCAAGCTTTACCGCAGGTATCGACAATTTTAATTGTTCGAAATTGGTAGCGATACCCGTACCTGACGTGGACGATTGCAGCTCAACATTGACGATTACCAACAACTCTCAATTTGCCCAAAGCCAATCGGGCGCTGCGACGGGCACTTATCCGAAGGGAACCCATACCGTGACCTACACCGTGGCTGACGGATGTGGAAACACTTCTACCTGCACCACGACAGTGACGGTAGTGGATGCTCAAGCGCCTAGCCCTGTCTGTAACAGTGGCGTGGCAGTAACTATCCAGCAAAACGGTTTTGTGACGGTGATGCCTTCAATGATTAACAACGGCAGCAGCGACAACTGCTCACCAACAGCTAGCCTCATCATGCAGGTAAGCCCGAACACTTTCGACTGCCAAAGCATTGGAACCAAAGTCGTTACACTTACCGTAACTGACCAAGCGGGCAACAGTGCCTTTTGCCAGACCAATGTTGTGGTGCAGGATAATTTTCATGTATGCAGCACTGGCAACACGGCAACTATTGCTGGCAAGCTGGCACGCCAAAATGGTGACCCGATTTCTGGCAAGCTGGTTGGTCTAACTGGCGGCATCAGCAATGGGGTTCAAACAAATGTGGATGGCACTTTTGCCTTTCCAAATCTTCCTTTGGGACAAGACTACACACTGACACCAAGTTATAACACTAAACCGCTGAACGGTGTCTCGACCTACGATATCGTACTCATCCGTCGGCATATCTTGAATATTGAGGTTTTTGACAATCCCTACACCATCATCGCAGCTGACGTGAACCGCTCTGGCGTCATATCCACCCTCGATTTGGTGGAGCTGCAGAAGCTGATTCTGAACATCAGCACCTCGTTCCCGAACGGGAATACCTCTTGGCGGTTTGTGCCAGTGAGTTATAATTTCCCCAACCCCGCTAACCCGTTTAGTCAGCCTTTCCCCGAAATCATTACCCTTGACGACATCGTCACAAACTACTGGACAGCAGATTTCGTGGGCATAAAAGTGGGCGATGTAAACAATAGTGCCAACCCATCAACTTTTGGTGAGGATGAAAATGAAGAGCGCAGTAACTTTGACAATTCGCTGATAATCAATACGAAAGACATTGAATTGGTTGCTGGCCATGAGTATGCCATCCCCTTCGTGGCGCACCCAGAACGCATCATGGCCGGCTTCCAGTTTACCCTTGATTATGATGAAAATGCCTTGGATTTCGTTGCTGTCGGCAATGGAGGGGAGAGCCTGCTGAAAGCCAATAATTTTGGTTTGCCACAATCACTCGGCACCAGCGCTCTAACAGTGAGTTGGGTAAACGAATCGGCCATCGACCTGAACGCTTCTAGTGAAATCTTTACCTTGAAATTCAAGGCTAAAACAAATGGTCGTCTTTCCAATGTATTGAAAATCAATTCCTTGCAAACGCCTGCTGAGGCATACGCTGGTGATTTTACCACCAAGAATAACGATTTCCAAACTTGGGGAGTGGCGCTCCAATTCAGTGAGCCCACAGCTACCGAGCCAATGCTCTTCCGCAACTTCCCCAATCCGTTTGACCAAAAAACAACTGTTCAATTCTACTTGCCAGAAGCGACATCTGTCAGCTTCCGCATACTCGACCAGTTCGGAAGGCAACTTAGGGCCTGGGACGGCCAGTTCGACCAGGGCCGCCATGAACTTCCGCTTGATTTGGCCGACATTCCGCCCGGTATCCTGCTCCTCGAAATGGATGCAGGCAACTTCCAAAGACAAGTGATTAAAATGATGAAAAACTAATTGAGGATGAAAAATTGAAAATTGAGAATGACCTAGTCGTGTACGTTTTTCAATTATCAATTATCCATTTTCAATTCAAAGATACCCATGTTCATATCGACAGTACCGATACTGAATCTACCATTCTGTAGCCAAGCACAACGTTTACTTTAACCATTTACACACAATTTACACACACAGTTACACACACAATTTTTAATCGGACTGTCATCAATTCGGTAACCATCAAAAGGATTCTGATACTATGAGAAAGCATCCCATGAACTTTTGAAAAGGTACCACCAACCAGAAGAGCCTGGCGGAGGGAGCCGACCACAAACGCTGTGGTAGCCCCTTCGCCATGGTTCGGGTTGTTGAAAGAAAAAGAATTCAAGTTATAAAACTTGATACTGATAAAAAGCTAACAATCAAGACTTTACAATAGAAAACAGAGCAAAAAAGCACTTAACAACCATTAGCATTTTAGTATCAATCAATCATTAACAATTTTAGTATCCCATGAGAAAATTCGAGTTTACTAAACCCATCAAGCGCATCCCGACTACCTTTTGGGATGCTACTGCAAGCGGGATGCAAGATGCGGGTCGCCTGTTTCGGGCGGCAGCGCTGCTGTGTCTGCTGGTGTTTGCAAATTGGGGTGACCGTGCTTTTGCTCAATGCGCCCTTGTTTGCAACGACGATTTGAACGTATCACTACCCGGCCCAAGTGAGTATTGTACGCTGGAAATGACAGCTGATATCTTGCTCGAGGATCCTTCGGCATGTGCCGGCCCGTACACCATTTCATTGTTTTCTTTGCAAGGTGTGCCGTTGCCTTCAACGCCTTATGTGAATTCCAGCTACATAGGTCAGACCCTGCTCTATTCGGTAGGGGAGCCTGGTGGAAACTCCTGCTGGGGCACACTCAGCGTAGAGGACAAACTTGGCCCTGAAATCACTGGCTGCGCAGACTTGACAATGACCTGTTTGTCAAACTATAAGCCGACGATAGACGGCGGCAATGCGCCTACACCAACGGTTTATGACTGCTCTGGAACGCCAAGTTTCAGCTACACAGACAATATTGTGCACGGCACTTGCAATTCCAATTATGTGGCAATTGTGACCCGTACTTGGACAGCTGTTGATGCGCATGGCTACTCAAGTTCTTGTACACAGAATATCGTCATCCAACGGGTGACACTGGCTGACCCAATTTTTACGCCTGTTTGCCCATCGAATGTGGAGCTTGAATGTGGCATTGGCCCACAAAGCACAGCACCAACCTCCACAGGATACCCCCGCATTACCGTAGGTGGGATTGCTTACAACGTAATTCCGGGTGCCAACAATTTCTGTGAAATTGCGGCTTCCTACACGGATGAGATTTTCACTATTTGTGGTGGTGGCAAGAAGATATTACGCACGTGGACAATCTATGATTGGTGCTTGCCAACTACCCCAGGTAGTGGCAACCCTTGGTCTTGCATCCAGGTCATCAAATTGCACGACACAACCCCACCAAGTGTTACTTGCCCAGCGCCAATTGTTCAGGGTAGTTCTTCTGGTGGCTGCTACGCATCTTTCAATTTACCTCCTGCAACGGTTTTTGATTCTTGCTCAGCGTTCACGGTTAAAGTGCTTACCCCATTCGGAATTGTGAATGGCAACGGCGGCCCGATTCTGAACGTGCCAGTTGGAACCCACAATATCACATACATTGCTACGGATGCCTGCGGTAATGTTGGCCAATGCAATACGACGATGCAGATCAAAGACGTGACGGCCCCTGTGGCAGTTTGTATCCAGCACACAGCAGTTTCGTTGACGGACGATGGCACGGCCATAGTTTCTGCAACTTCATTCAACAACGGCAGCTCGGACAATTGCGGCATTGACCACATGGTCGTGAGCCGTATGCCTTCTTTGTGCCTCCCAAATGGAACTCCATTTGATACATATGCACCTTTCAGCTGCTGCGATATTGGAGAACTGTTGATGGTTTCGATGCGGGTGTACGATGCTGCTGGCAACTACAATTCCTGCATGGTAGAGGTGGAGGTTCAGGATAAAATCGATCCAGTTATCACTTGCCCACCGAACAAAACTATCGAGTGCTCAGATCCAGTTCCTGCTGTTTCAGCACCAACTTTCAGCGACAACTGTTCTGGCGCTACTTGGGCCAATACGGAAACTGTCAATATTACAAGTTGCGGTACAGGTACTATCAAGCGTAAATACACAGTGACAGATGCGGGCGGCAGAAAAGCGTCTTGCACACAGACCATCACAGTGATCAATTCCTACCCATTCAATTCAACGAATATTGTATGGCCATTGGATTACACAACTTACCAGTGCGACCCAGCATTGGAGCCAACGGACTTGCCTACTGGTTACGACATACCGGGCATCACGGAAGATGCTTGCGACCTTGTTGCAGTGACGCACACTGACCAATTGCTGCCAATCAATCCACCGGCATGTTTCAAGATTTTGAGGAAATGGATTGTGATTGACTGGTGCCAATACGACCCGAACGTGCCTAATAGCCCTGGCTATTGGGAGCATGTACAGGTTCTAAAAGTAATGGACAATACGTCACCGGTACTGACTTGTCCAGGCAATATCTCCGTACCAAGCCTTGACGCCAACTGCGGCTATGGTGCGGTCACCGTACCTGCTTTGACAGCCACTGATTGTAGCAACAGTTTGAACTGGACAGTAAAAATCGACTTCAATTCTGACGGCACAATGGATCAAGCTGGCACTAGTCCAAATCTCAGCGGAAACTATCCGTTCGGCATCCATGCCGTTTCGGTTGCTGTGGAGGACAAATGCGGTAACCAGGCCACTTGCAATTTCACAATCACCGTGGTGGATGGCAAAAAACCAAGCCCAATCTGTGTGAACGGACTCGCAGTAGAACTGATGCCAATGAACGGCGGCGGCATGATTCAACTCACGCCAAGCATGTTTAACTCAGGCAGCTTCGACAACTGCACGGCAGCACAAGACCTGGAGTTCGAAATCGTACCTTCTGTATTCGATTGTAACAGCGTTGGTACTAATGTAGTGACAATGTACGTCACAGATGAAGCTGGCAACACTGACTACTGTGAGACCTACGTCATCATCCAGGACAACATGGTGTCTTGTCCAGCACCACTATCCGCGAGCGTAAGCGGAAACATTGCGACAGCAAGTGGAAGCGGCATGAGCGGCGTGGCTGTAAATGTAAGTGGCAATGGCCCACTGACATCGCCGTCCAGCACTTCATCCAACGGGAATTTCGTCTTCTCTGGTCTTAGCTTGAGCTACGATTATACCCTAACGCCAAACTACGACATGGCACCGATGAACGGCGTTTCTACCTACGACCTTGTGCTAATGACCCGTCACATCTTGAACATTGAGCTACTAGATTCACCTTACAAAATCATTGCAGCTGACGTGAACAAGAACGGTGCAGTATCCACAGCAGACGTGGTAGAGCTTCGTAAAGTGATACTACAGTTGGTGCCAACGTTCCCGAACAATACCTCTTGGCGATTCATTGACAAAAATTACAGTTTCCCGAACCCAGCCAACCCGTTTACGCAGCCTTTCCCAGAGTTTTTCAACATCAATGACTTGGCCAATAACCAGAATGGGGTTGACTTTGTGGCGGTGAAAGTGGGAGATGTGAACGGCTCAGCCGTGACGAACCTTGGCGGTGGCAACACTGGCAGCCGAAACCTTGTTGGTGAGCTTGATTTTATGTTGGATGAAATGTCCCTCGAACCTGGCAATACCTACCGTGTTCCTTTCCGTGCCAGCAATTTTGTCAACTTGACTGGATACCAGTTTGCCCTTCAGTTCGACCCTGAAGCGCTCAGCTTAGAAGACATTGAGGCAGGTGAACTGGAAGGACTGAACGAGTCAAACTTTGGTTTGACAATGCTCGAAGACGGTATTATCACGACTAGCTGGGACAATTCAAAAAACACACTACACGATAACAACACGGTACTTTTCACGCTGGTTTTCAAATCAAACACGAAGTCAAAATTGAGCAAAATGCTCCACGTAACGGGCAGCGTAATCCCTGTTGAGGCTTACCGTACCAAAGGCGAAGATGTCGAATTGCTCGATGTGAACCTCCGCTTCAACAGCGCTGAAAACAAGGTGCCAAGTGACGATTTTGAATTGTTGCAAAACAACCCGAACCCATTCCGTGAAACGACGGCCATCGGGTTCCGTTTGCCAGAGGCTGGCAAGGCTACACTGACCGTGTATGACCTGTCCGGCAAAGTACTGAAGACGATTTCCGACGATTTTGCAAAAGGTTACAACGAAATCATCCTGAACCAGAACGAACTGGGCGCCTCTGGCATCCTGTTCTACCAGCTCGAAACGGATACACAAACTGCTACCCGCCGAATGGTGCGGCTGTAAAATTGGGTATTAGGTGTCGGTTATTTGATGATTTGTTCAAATCTCCAATACCTAATCACAAATACCAAATAATTAAAAGGGGGCCGGTCCCAAATGCCTGCCCCCGCCTTGCTCTGAATCTGTTTTTTACTAAAACAAAACCGCTTCTGGCCTTTCGTCGGAGGCGGTTTTTTCGTTTTTGGGAAATGGTAGTAATCTTAACTGCCAACTCAAAGTTCTTCCCATCTCCCCCCCTGCGCTACAATAAAAACTGTTCCTGGCTTCGGCGGCCACTGCTTCATCTCCACCCGGCAACCGTTGCCGTCCGTGCGGAAGCGGTACTGTTCGGTCTGGTAGTCGCCGAGGCCCATGCCGTAAAGCCACCACCAGTTTCCCCACTGATTGAATTGCAAGCGAAAAATGCCCGCCGTGCTATCCCGGCTGGCTGTGAAACCGTTGGTTGTGTTGGTCAGGTTAAACTGAGCAACTTGGTAAAACTGGGCATCGCTAGGCTTGTTAGCGAGGTAGTGCAGGGCGTGCTTCAAGGCCAAATTTTCTCGTGAAAAATCCTTGAACATGGGGATGCCGTGATAGTTTTCAGGCATGGCGAGCACGTACACTTCTGAGGCTTCTTGCCAGCGGAAATCGTCGAGCAAGCTGGTCGTGATGCGGGCGCTTTGCTGCCAGTAGCCTGTCATTTTTTGGAGGAAAAAAGTGGATGCCAGGAGCCATGTTGCAAACAGCCCATTGCGGAGCCACCGAGGAAAAGAATCGAACAATACTACCAGTCCGAAGAAAAAAAACAGGGAGGGGAGGTAGCCGTAACGGTCGTTTTCGCCTTGCAGGATGTAAGCAACATACAAATTGGCCACTGGGGCCAAGGCGAGGAAGAACAGGAGCCAGCTGATGCCCACCAGCCGCAGTTTTGATGGCGTTTTTTTATAAAAAACAAGCGCTGCCAATGCCACAACCCCAAGGGTTAGGCCACTCCAGGCCATCACGGGTTTTTCGAAAAAAAGGATGAACCTTTCCTTGCCGCCGTGCGGCCATTCCCGCCACCAGAGTAGGTATTTCGTGAAATATTTTAGGCAATTGGCGCCGATGTTCCGAAGGTCGAAATTCAGGTGGACAGCCTCGCCGTAATGACCCGCCCATCCGCCTAGAATGAGCTTGTTGAGGAGGAAGTAACCAGCAACCAGGATGAGATGAGGGAAAAGAATTGTACCGATTTTCACCCTTTTACCAGCAATCCACCAGAGCGTAATGGCCAACAGGGGAAGTGCGAGTGCCAGTTCAAAAGTGAACAGGGCCACTACAAAAAGACCTTGTGACCACAACAGGTCTCTTTGTTTTTTTTCCTCAAAATATTTTACCAACAACAATAGCGAGGTGAGCACCAGCAGTGTACAGAGCAAAAAATTGAAGCAAACCCGCCAAACCACCACCTCGACTTGATAGGGCGATAGCAGGAACAATAAACTGGCCATCAGTGCTGGAACGGATGGCTTGACGTGACCATTCTTCTCAAAGATTTTTTTTGCCAAACTAAATCCCAAAAATGCATTGAGGACGTGCAACGAAGTAAAAACGAGGTACCATCCAATGCCAGCAGTGCCGAACCATTTCACGAAGAAAAACAGGAAAAAATTGGTGACCTGGTGCATGGCTGGGAAGCCAAAACAGTTCCACACGCCGCCAAACGTTGCACCGTCCAGCCGCTGCAGCAGACCTGTGAAGTCGGTGACGAAGCCAGCTGATGCGGTGCGCCAGTAAAAAAGGTGCGTGAGCAACAAAAACAAGCTGGCGATTCCCACGTTTTGCCTAAAATTCGAGCTTTGGTAAAGTGATTTCATCGAAAATTTCCGGGTTCGTTGGGAGTGCTTAATTTTGGCGACCCAAAACCCAAGCGCTTTGGAGCGGTTGATTGTGGTTGGAGCGGTTTAACTCTTCAACGCCAAACGACCTTTCATGCTCTCTTCAAATTCCGGCTAAGAACCGAAAAATTGCCCGAATTCGGCAAAGACAAAAAACAATGCGTAAATTCCTAGCCCTTGCGGCCCTGTTTTTTTTGGCAAAAGTAGCGGTACTCGCACAAGTGAGCGGCAAAGCAGTGGTGGACAGCGCCAGCATGTATGTCGGCGACCAAATGCGGATGCGGCTCGAACTCAGTGTTTCAAAAACCGTAGAAATCAAGCCGCTCGACCTGTCAGTCGTGTCTGCTGATTCTGTGTTCGAGATTTTGTCGGAAAGCAAATGGGACACGCTCAGCACCAGCGTTGATAAGCTCCGTTTACAAAAAAACTTGTTGTTTATCGCATGGGATTCGGGCTACCAGAGCATCCCATCCATTCCCATTGCATACAAGTACGGTGGCAAAAATGACACGTTCTACACCCGCAAGATCACGATGAAGATTGACTTTCCGCAAGTGGACACCACGCTGGCCGACATCAAGCCCATCCTGCGGGAACCACTGAAAATCCAAGATTTTATTTGGTATATTCTTGGGGCGGTGGCACTGGTGATAATAGTTTTACTGGTGATATTTTTGAACAAAAGGAAAGTGGCTTTGCCGCCCCCCTCTGTTCAGGTAGCGCCATTACTTCCGCACGAGTTGGCTTTGCAACAGTTGGATTCACTGGCGCAACAGCGACTCTGGCAGAAGGGCGAAGTGAAGGGTTATCACAGTGCCCTGACGCATATTGTGCGGGAATACTTAGAGAAACGCTATGGAATTCAGGCATTGGAGCAAACGACGGACGAGATTTTGGCACAGCTTCGACAAAGAGATTTTGACCTGTCGCTTTCGAAAAAATTGGGCGAGGTATTACAAACCGCCGACCTCGTAAAATTTGCGAAAGCAGAACCTACTGCGGAGTTCCATGAAAAGGCCATGAGGGTGGCACGGGAATTTATCTTGGAGACGAAACCAACTGAAAGGCAACTCATGGAAATGGCAGCGTCTGCTTCCCACGTCGCTGCGGGCGACAATGTGCAAGGCCCTGGTTTTCAGCCTAGTTTTGAATTAGCTGGTTTTTGGTCCAGATTTTTTGCACGTTTAATTGACATTCTGGTGATCGTCGTGCTGATTTTGGTAACGGCAGTTGGGTTGGGGTTCTTGTTTTCGAGCCTTGGGATGAACCCTTCAAAAATTTGGATTTACCTGATTTATGCCTTAGAGATTCTTGCCTACTCTGCCATTTTTGAATACCGGGGTGGCGCTACGTTGGGCAAAAAGATATGCGGTATTAAGGTGGCGGATACAGAAGGCCATCCGATTTCTTTCCAAACTTCCTGTATCAGGACCGCCTGTAAATATATCCTTAGCGAGCTGCTATTTTCACTCGGTTATTTGCTGTTTTTCTTTGATAAAAATTACCGTCAAACACTACATGACAGGCTCGCAGGTACGATTGTGATTAAACGTCGCCCTCATCAGTTAGCAGTTTTTCAAAACCCAAATAGCACCCAATCAGGCAATGTTCAGTAATTTCAGCTTTCAACAACCTTGGTTTTTCCTGCTTTTGCTACTGCTCCCGCTCGTGGTTTGGCTCCGCAACAGACGTGGGCAAGCACAAGAAGCATCGGTGAAAATGCCGACGCTGGAGGCTGCCGCTGGCATGAAATCCTGGAAAGCTGACCTTCAGAAACTGTTGCCACTATTGCGTGCCCTAGCTTTCATAGCGTTAGTAGTTGCCATGGCCCGCCCACAACTGACTTTGAAAAAAGAAGACATCAAAGCCGAGGGCATTGATATTTTTTTGGCCATTGACCTATCGAGCAGCATGTTGGCACAGGACTTTCAACCTGACCGATTGGAAGTCTGCAAGCGGGTAGCAGCGGAGTTTGTAGAAAAGCGGCAGTACGACCGTATCGGTTTGGCGGTTTTCTCCGGTGAGGCATTTACCCAATGCCCACTTACCACTGACCACCGGGTACTCACGGACTTCATCGAGGGGCTTCGTTGTGGTATTCTGGAAGACGGGACGGCCATCGGGATGGGGCTTGCCACCGCTGTTAACCGTATCAAAGATAGCCCTAGTAAAAGCAAAGTTGTGATACTGTTGACGGATGGTGTGAACAATGCTGGGTACGTAAAGCCGCTCACTGCCGCAGAAATTGCAAAAGAATTTGGGGTAAAAGTTTACACCATTGGGGTAGGGCAGGAGGGCACAGCCGTTTCCCCCATTAGCCGTCGAATCGACGGTAGCTATGTGATGGGGATGGCGAGGGTAGAGATTGATGAAGAACTGTTGAAACAAATCTCGGACATGACCGGGGGCAAGTATTTTAGAGCGACTACGGCCCGTAGTTTGGAGCGGATTTACGATGAAATTGACCGACTTGAAAAAACGGAAATTGAGGTGACTTCTGTGAAACGGTACAGTGAAGAGTTTTACAGATTTGTTTGGGTGGGCATTTGTTTGATATTAATTGAACTATTTCTGAGGTATACAATATTGCGGTCTATACCTTAATATTTATTAACAGTAAAAACTGACACGACATTAAAGAAATCGTTTAAAATCAACGATTTCTTTAATGTCGTATATATGTTGAGTTATAATTATTTTTTGATGAATACTTGCGGAGCAGCGTTATTGTTGGTTACCAAAACCAACTTATTCCCACCAGTGGTTCTAAGCAATTCTAAATCTCGTACTTCTTTAGAAGCCCAAAAACCCGAAGCTGTATTTTCTACATAAACAAAATTGCCTTTGCCATCCCCACGCAACAGTACGCCATTGCTGGCATCGCACCTATTGGTCTCTACTTCGATGCCATATTTATTTCCCGCCATTAATATATCAATAATGCCATCGCCAGTAAAATCATCCAAAAGAATACCTTGTACTGGGGAGGTTTGTGCTGGGATGGGCAGTTTGTGCTGAACAAACTTGCCACCCTGATTTTCCCACCAGCAGGTTTCGAGTGTGTATGCCATTAATTTTAATGCGGAATCAAGTTCCTTTTGGGGATAAACCATGTCTATGGTCGCTTTTCCATAGACCTCTCCGTAGATAAAATTCTTCTTCAGCAAGGGTATTTGTTTGTTTAACACTTCTTTTTGGACCATTGGATAAGTTTTTCCGCCTTCTGCATAGGCCATCAATGGGTCAATTTGGCCATTGTTGTCAAAATCTTTTGCATAGCATATTAACGGAAACTCATTAGATGCAATAAGGCGGGTATTTAATCCAAAATTACCTGTTACGATGTCGTTGTCACCGTCGCCGTCCATGTCAGCGACAGCAGCACGAAACCAGAGACCATTCGATTTGCTAAGCCCGAATTGAGCAGTTACGTTTTCGAGTTTGTTGTTCCTTAGTTTGAAAATTGTAACAGGCATCCACTCTCCCACGACGATTAGCTCAGGTTGTGGGTCATTGTCAATATTTGCCCAAACCAAGTCGGTTACCATTCCACACAGCTCAAATGCAGCGCCGACTTGTGCGGTAACATCGGAGAAACTTCCACCATTATTTTGGAAAACATGGCTATGCGGCGTTATCGGCCATTTGCCCCGTGTGACCCGGCCCCCGACAAACAGGTCAAGGTCACCATCTCCATCAAAATCATACGGGGCTGCACGGAAGCCTACATCTTTGCTTGGCGGCATGGGGTTGATGGCTTTTGCGTATTTACCTTTCCCATCTGTATTGTAATACAATCTGGTCTCCCAAGCAAGGGGGTTGTCCGCCTCAACACCGCCACTTACGACAAATAGGTCCTGAAAACCATCGCCATTCGCATCGAAAAAGACGGCACCATAGTCTTCGTAGCGTTTGTCATATTCGAATAGTTCCTTGTTGGTTTGCTCAAAATGGCCGTCTGGTTTTTGTATGAATAAGGCGCCAGCTTTGTCAAAAGCACCACCCACAAAAAAATCGTCAAGTCCATCTCCGTTTACGTCACTTACTGCTGCTAAGGGACCTAAGTCAGATTCCGACCACGGATTGAGCAGCCAGTTCGTAAAATCATTGAATTCATTTTCTTCATGTTTCCAATCCAGCCCAATGTTTTTTTCTTCAAAATATTGGGGAGCAGGGGGCTGAGGGCCGATATAAGCGGTATAACCGTAGGCATCAGTGTACTTGAGTGAAAGTCGTTGATTAGCTGGCACGTTCTCCAATGTTTGAGTCTTGCCATCTGGCCATCGCACAACAATCTTGTCTACAGTTTGTGTTTGTCCCAATCCAAAATGCAGTAAATTTTCAACGGAAGAAAAAATGCCACGCACTGGATTTAGTTCAAGGTACTGAACTTTGTCGCCGTAATAAATAGTGGCAGAAGCACCTACCGCCTGTGGGTTTTTAGAGCTGCCCTGTATTTTTATTTGTAGGTAGTTGCCTTTATGTTGTTCGATTGAAAGGTTTTGATAGATGAATGCTGGGTCATCAATATTGTTGACAACTAGGTCAAGGTCTCCATCATTATCAAAATCGGCCCAAGCTGACCCACACGACCACGATGCTGGCACGGTCATCCAATCGCCAGATTTGTCGGGAAAGGTCCAATCCCCTTTATTTTGAAAGCAATTGTTAGTTGGTTTCAGTGTTGGGAGGTACTTGGCCATTTTATATAACTCTTTGTATGCCTCCTTGTTCCAATTGCCATTGAACTTAGCACCCACCTCCGTAGCACGGAAGTCAAAAAAGTCGCGGTTGGTAATCTCACGACGGTTACCGTTTGTAATATACATATCCCGCAAGCCATCGTTGTCCATGTCAAATAGCAAGCTACTCCAAGACCAGTGAGTTTTGTAAACACCGGCTAGACAGCCAATGTCTGAAAATGTGCCATTGCCATTGTTTCTTTGGAGCACATTGCGAACGACATGTTCCGGGTAGCCATTCTGGATGGCAGCTTGGTAATCTTTGAGCTCCATAGAGAAAGTGGTTTTGCGGTGCTTGTTGTCAGCAGGTAGCATGTCAACAGCTAGCAAGTCTACTTGCCCATCGTTGTCAAAATCCGTTAAATCAGCCCCCATTGTATTCCGAGCTGTGTGCTTGAAGTAGTCGTCCAAACGGTTGGTGAAAGTGCCATTTTTATTGTTGATGTATAAGATGTCGGGTTGTAAAAAGTCCACACCTACGTAAACATCTTGCCAGCCATCATGATTAAAGTCGGAAACAGCTACGCTCAGCCCCCAATGGTAGGTTTGTACACCCGCTTTTTCAGAAATATCCTTGAATTTATTGCCCTCATTGAGGTAGAATCGGTGCGTATCCAAAGGGCCGTGTGGCTTCACATTGGGTATTCTTGTTTTGCCGTCAGCGGCAAGGGTGGATTCGGTATTGTTGGCGACTAAATTGGATGTAGGGTAGGTAATGAGGTATAAATCGAGGTCGCCATCGTTGTCGGAGTCAAAAAAATTGGCACCTGTGCTAGGGCTGATATCGTCTAGTCCGAATTCTTTTGCACGCTCTGTAAAAGTTAGGTCTCCGTTATTGATGAAAAGTTTGTTTCTCCTCGCTTCGTCGTTTTTTGCACCTGCACGGCAGACATAAAAATCAATCCACCCATCCGCATTGATGTCAACTGCTGTGACTGCTGTTTCAACACCTCCCTCAGAACTTACTCCCGCAGCATCTGCAATATTTTTGAACTTTAGTCCTCCTTCATTGAGGTATAGGGCATTCTTTCCATTTGTGCTGATGAGATAAATATCCTGCAGCCCATCATTGTTTACGTCAGCCACAGCCACACCCGCACCAGTATATTTGTAAAAGTTGTTGGTGAAATTATCTTCCTCATCTTCGATAATCGTATTCTGAAAATCAATACCGGTTTGCGCTGGTTCCAACAAATTGAGCAGAGGGTTAGTAGCCTTAAGTGTGGGCTCTACTTCGACTAAATTATCATCGCTTAGCCCTTCTGTAGTACTACTATCTTTGCAGTTTTGTAAAAGCAAAAAGATAGTAATCACCATTAAAATGCGAAAGAACCCAATGGTTGAGGAAGATTTTAATACTTTCATTTGAAAAAAAATTGGTCAATTAAAAATACTTGCCGACATTTTTTGAAATCCTTTGGGAATAATAAAGATTTAGCGCTATTTCAGTCAAAGCTCAAAAGTACAAACGTCGAATCTGTTGAGCTCAGAAATAATTTCAGCATTTCGAGATATGTGAAAAAATATTTTACTCACCTGATTCGAAATTCATGGATTATTGATAAATGTTTCTATGGGATCTAGGATATAACCATGAGTAAAAAAATATGACACTATTATTATATATGGCTCAGACTTCTAGATGGTGTATGTCAAGCATATTGTTTTAAGTAGCAAAAACGATTGTAGGAGATTAAAAAGATAAGGATTTTCAGTAGTTTATACGCTGCTTATTCAATGAATCCTTAAGCCTATCAATTATTTTTATTGGCTTCATAATCCTTGGCAATAACTTCCTTGGAAATTTCCCAATAAGGCATATATTCAGCCATTAGCTCCGCTGGTGCACGGAAGTTTTCTTTAAATGGCTCATCCCTGAACGAACCTATTTGGTCATCTTCGGTCATGACTCTATTCCTTTCTCTTGAATAAAATATTTTTCCATTTTCAAAATAGGAAATTGACTCTTGAACGTTTGGTATCGGTTTCTGCCGAAATTCTCGAAAACGCATCAATACTAATTCATTATTCATTTGGTGAGCTGTAATCCAGGTAGCAGTCGAATCAGTAACAAAGGTGGAGGAAATACGGCCTGCATATCCATTTACATCAATATATTTAATTGAATCTTTTTCATTTATTCCAATTGCATGAAAATGCGGACCTGGTATCCACAGTCTACCCATTTGATACATGATGGTATCGATGGCAGCATTTTTAATAGTATCTATCGGTGGATAAGTAGACCCATTTGGGTCGGTAGTATGGTTGCTTTTTGAACAGGCGTTAATGATGAAAAGAGCAGATAATAAAATTAATAAACGGTTCATGCTTTTAATCAATTTAAGGATTATAGTTCTAAAAAAATGGATTGGTTCTTCCATGGGTTGTTATCTTAGTCCCCATATATTTGTGGTTTATCATTGTTGTTTGAAACAACGATTTTCACCTTGCCATTAGGTGCTTGAAGTAGTGCCATGTCCCGCACTTCTTTGGACGCCCAGAAACCAGATTTTGTATTTTCCAACCAAGTGAAATTTCCTTTGCCATCACCTGTGAGGAATATCCCATTTCCGCTATCGCATCTGTTGGTTTCTGCTTCCAAGCCATATTTGTTTCCAGCAAGTAGGATATCGAGATTGCCATCCTTGTTGAAGTCATAGGTAATGATGCCAAATACAGGAGATATTTGCGCCTGTATTGGGAAATCATGGCGAATAAACTTGCCACCTTGATTTTCCCACCAACAAGTTTGTAGCATATATGCCTTGAGCACCAAACTTTCATCAAGGTCCTTTTTCGGGAATATATCATTAATGGTTGCTACCCCATAATCCCTTGAATAAATAAACCGCTTTTTAAGACCTGGGATTTGCTTGATTAGCACATCCTTTTGCACTAACGGGTAGAGCTTGCCATTTTCATAGAAGGTCAGTATGGGGTCAATACTGCCATTGTTGTCAAAATCTTTTGCAAAAAAGGTGATAGGTTCTGATACTGTGGCTGTATAACGGGAGTTATAACCGAAATTTCCAGTAATCATGTCAAGGTCGCCATCTTTATCCAAGTCAGCTAATTGAAGCCGGTTCCAAAGACCGTTGGATTTGTCAAAACCCAATGTATTGCCGTCCATTTTCTGTAGTTTGCTGCCAACGATTTTGAAAACAGTAACTGGCATGAACTCTCCGACCAAAACCAATTCCATGGCTGGGTCGCTGTCAATATTGGCCCAAACGAGGTCGGAAACCATGCCGACTCTCTCAAAATCGGGTGCCACTTCCTTTGTGACATCGGTAAATGTGCCCCTGTCATTTCGTAATACGTAACTGTGGGGTGCTGTTGGGTAGTTGCCTGCAGAAATCCGGCCACCAACAAAGAGGTCCAAATCGCCATCTGCATCATAATCGAAAGGTGCCATGCGGAGTGCTATATCTTGCATTTTGGGAATTGCTTTCCCAACCCCTGTGGTAAGGCCAATACCAATAAATTTATTCCCATCATTAATGTAAAGGCGATGTGCCCAAGGTGATACGCCTTTCATTTTTGAAGTGTCGCTGAAAATTGCTTCAACCCCTCCACTGACCACGTAAAGGTCTAAGTCCCCATCTAAGTCCACATCAAAAAATGTAGCGCCCTGATCCTCGTAGCTTTCGTCCTGTCTCCATGTTTCAGCAGAAAATAGCGAGAATTTGCCGTCCTTGTTTTGGAGATAAACCCCGCCAGGTTTATTGAAGGAATTACCGATATAAAAATCAGTCAACCCATCCCCATTCACATCACCTGTGGCCATCAAAGGGCCTAGTTCGCTTAGCTTCCACGGCTGGAGGAAATAGGAGTCGAAGTCGATAAACTCATTTTCTTCATGAACAAAATTCAGTGCCGAAGCCTGTGTTTCATCCTTCAGCAGCGTTACACTTGCGATGGCCTCGCTTGGTGAGGCTTTTTCATTTGCATCGGCGTAGCGTAGTGTAATTTGTTGGTTTACGGGCAAATCTGTCAAAGTTTGTGCCTTGCCATCTGGCCATCGAACCAAGAGGCGGTCAATTTTTTGAACCTTTCCTAGGCCAAAATGAAGTTGATGCTCCACCGCTGAAAAAATACCTCTGGTGGGGCTCACCCTGGCATATTGCATTTGGCCGTTGTAATAAATGGTAACTGTAGCCCCAGTGCCCATGGTATTATGCGGACTTCCTTCCATTTTACATTCCAAAAAGTTGGCTTGGTTCTGCTGGCGGGCCAAATTTTCATAGACAAAGGCTTGGTCATCGATGTTGTTGACCAAGTAATCCAAATCCCCGTCGTTGTCAAGGTCAGCGTATGCGGCACCGTTGGACCATGAGGGTGGTACAGTCATCCATTTCCCGCTCATATTTTCAAACTCCCAGTTCCCTTTGTTGTGGAAATAATAGTTGCGCAGTTTGTAAATAGGAATCAGGTTTAGGAAGTCGTAAACGTTTTTAAACTGCTTTTCCAGCGGGATGTTTTTATCCTTGATTTCTGTGAACTTGAAATTGATAAAATCTGAATTGGTGATCTCTCGGCGATAGCCATTGGTGACAAACAAGTCCTTCATCCCATCGTTGTCCATGTCGGCAAAAAGCCCGCTCCAGCTCCAATCGGTGCGAAAAACGTTCGTCATGCAGCCGATATCACTGAAGGTGCCGTTGCCGTTGTTGCGTTGGAGTACGTTCCGGACAACAGGCTCGAAGTAGCCATTGCTCACCAAGCTGCTGTATTTGCGCTGTGAGTTATTGTTTACTGTAGTTTTTGTACGGAAATTGTTGTTGGCAAGCATGTCAACGGCAAAAAGGTCAAAACGGCCATCGTTATCGAAATCAGCCAGTTCTGTGCCCATCGTATGCTGTGAAGTGTGCCGGAAATACTCGGCAAGGCGGTCAGTGAAAGTGCCATCGCCATTATTGATGTAGAGCAAATCAGGTTGAATGAAATCGTTGCCGACATAGACATCCATCCAACCGTCGTTGTTGAAATCTTCTACGGAGACGCTGAGGCCATAAGCAAAATTCCAGATGCCAGCTTCTTTGGATACATCCTTGAATCCACCCTTGCCATCCACAGGTGGGCCATCATTTCGGTAAAAACGGTCAGTATCCAATGGGTGTTTGGGTGTTAATACTGGAATCCTGCCCTTTCCGTTGGGGTTGGCGATAGATTCTATCTTGCTGGTATAGCTAAAGTCGGGTGGGTAGTTGAGTAGGTAAAGGTCCAAATCGCCATCGTTGTCATAGTCAAAAAAGTTTGCCCCGGTGCAGGCGGAAATGTCGTCGAGGCCATATTCTTTAGACCGTTCGGTGAAGGTCATGTCCTGGTTGTTGACATAAAGCCTGTTGCGGCGGGCTTCGTTTTCAACCGGCCCTGCCCGGCAAACGTAAAAGTCAAGGTACCCATCGTTGTTTATATCCACTGTCGTTACATTGATTTCAAACCCATCTTCGGAGCCTACACCTGCGGCATCAGTAATGTCTTTGAACTTCATGCCGCCTTGGTTGAGATAAAGTTTATTTTTGCCAGTACTTGAGACGAAGTAAACGTCTTCCAGCCCATCGTTATTGATGTCGGCAATGGCTACCCCGCCGCCATTTGAAACATTGATATGAGCAGTCACGTTGTTTTCAAACGTTTCGTCAATGTGGTTGATGAAGTCAATGCCAGACTCCTCTGTGGAAAGTAATTTCAGCATTGGGCTGGTGGCAGTGAGGGTTTCCTCGCTGGTGGCATCAGGGTCAAAATCACTGCTGGGTGTTGTATCCTTTGAACAAGAAGCCAAGAAGCAAAAAATAAAAAATGACAGGGAAAGGATTGCAGTTTTAAAAATTTGAGGGTTTGATAAGTTCGATGGAATAAACATGCTGTTCGATTTTGAGAAAATAAGTTCAAAAGTAATAATTTTTGATACGTGCATAGTGCCGCTTTGTTTGGTCTATGTAAACACAATTAGCTCAAGATGCCATTCAAATTATTCAGAATGAACTGGACGACAAATTTTAAGAACTACCTGCTTGCGCCTACACAGGGTTACATACTAGGACTATTTAGAATAGTTTTTGGCTGTTTCATGGTTTATGAAATGCTGGACTATGTTCAGATTGACCTTGTGCAAAACGCATTTATTTTACCCAAAATACACCTTAGTTATTATAGCTTCCTGCAGCCGCTTCCGGCACCAGTGCTTTATGCCATGCTTTACACGATGCTGGTCTGTGCAGGGTTAATTGCTGTAGGTTGGTTGTTCCGACCAGCTTGTTTTGTGTTCGCAGCATTTTACGGCTACTTCCTGATGCTTGACAAAGGAATTTTCAACAACCATCTCTATCTTTTTGTGCTGCTCGCCTTTGTACTGGGGTTTACGCACGCAGACCATTTTTTTTCTGTGAAAAATATTTTCGGCAAAGAGAAAATGACAAGCGTTAAAGTGCCCCAGTGGGAAGTTTTTATTTTGCAGCTCCATTTTGCGATTGTGTATTTCTATGGTGGCTTGGCCAAGATTAACCCAGATTGGCTGTTTAGGTGTGAACCAGTTAAGACTATGCTGGAGATAATCCCAGCTAGCCACCCATTGGCGTTTTGGTTGAAAAATGATTTCCAAGCTCCTTTGGAAACATACGGGGGATTGGCTTTTGACCTGGTAATCCCTTTTATGCTTTGGTACAAACGTACCCGTTGGTGGGCTTTGTTGCCATTATTGGTTTTCCACTTGTCCAACTCGCTAACATTCAACGATATTGGGATATTCCCGTTTATTATGATTTTTTCAACTATCCTGTTTTTTGAAGTGGAAGAAATCCCCTTTTTGCGCACCATGGTGACTAAGGGTAATCAAGCCAAGCTCCATCCCACCAAAATATTGTCTTCCCCAATTTGGGTGCAAAAAATTTTAGTTGGGTATGTGATTTTTCAACTGCTGTTTCCATTCCGTGGGCTCTTCTTGCCAAATCCTGTGAACTGGACAATGGTGGCAAACCGTTTCTCATGGCGGATGAAAAGCCAGTCCCGTTTGATAGATGAGTTTAGTTATACTATACAAGAAGGGCAAAATGGTGAAAAAATTCCAGTTAAGATTGAAGAGTTTATCAATCCGATGCAAATCAATGCCGCCTTGCATGACCCAATTGCTGCTGCAGATGTAGCAAAAGGATTGGCTAGAGAAGGCAAGGTGCATGGCATGGCAGAACCAGTAGTGAAAGCCAATATTCGAGTTAGATGGAATGGCTACCAGCCTGCTTTTACGGTAAATCCTGACACAGATCTAGCCAAGGTGGAATATAGTCCATTTCGGAAATTGGACTGGGTAATGCCCGTGCCCACTGAATAGGTTGATTAGAAATTCGTCAACATTTTAGCAGAGGGTTTCAATCAGGGCAGTTCAAATAGAATTTTTTTCGAGAATAGTTTTGAGTTTCACCAACTGTTTCAGTATCTTCGCCTCTGATTTTGACAGCAATGGTTCTTGAATGGTTGCAATAAGAAAAATTGCAATGTTTTATTTACCTGTATTTAGGTATGCATTTGAGGGCAACATGGAGCTAAATTTGTATTCTCTTTTTAAGAATATAAAAACCGAAAGGTTTCGATAGCAGAACATCAGAATTATAATCCAAATCCGTGAACATTTTATGATCCAAGTTTACATTCTTTCCAGGGACCGATTTCACACCAATTCATTAAGCTGCCTACCAAAGGCACTCGTTAACGATGACATCTTCTTCTACTCCGTCAGGTTCCGACGGCCCGTTTCCGGTTAGTTGATTTTTTCTGATTAGTTGCTTTGCTAGACAAAGTTTGGATTTACTTTAACCAACATACACAATACTGAGGTTTCGTCCTCATTTTTAAGGTTTGCTATTAGCAAATTATAATCCATGGCAAGTTATAATCTCATTTGGAAAACGAATCTTACACAATATGCTTCCTTCGGGAGGTAGAGGCATTGGCCTGTCCTTGTGGCGGAGCCAATGCTTTTTTTTGGATCACAACGGATGTTCGAGTTTGGCTTTCAAAATCATAAAGAATTGATATTCAAATAGTTGGATGAAATTCTTTACGCAATAGTGCTTAACTTTTTTTCAATATTTTTTAACTAAAATCTTTAATCTTATGAAAAAAGTGATTTTCGAGAATTGCTCTAGGGCATTTTTGGCCACTTTCTGCTTCCTGATTTTGGGAGTGATTGGTGTCAGTGCGCAGAGCAAGCTTACTGAGGTGCCATTGGTTCCTGGTGTGTCCAACCCACCAAGCTCCAGTTCACCGCTTTACAATGCACCTTCTGGGAATTTCGTCTCAGGAAGTGTGGCGTTAGACAAACTTGAGGCTGCAATGGTAGCTATCAAGAGTGACATGATGGCTGCACAGAATGATCCAGCAACTTTTGATGCTTTGTTGGTAAAGTACAAGTACTACAGTAGTGTTTCACATCACATTACTACTGGTGCAACTGTTCCAAACGCAATTTCTGCAGGTCTGTGGATCTTCCTAGAATCTGCTGAATTGGGTAGTGTTTCGCAATCAGTTAGGACAGCACTTAAGGCAGAAGTAGTTGCTTTGTTGCAATCTTAATTTTTGCGTTTCATCAAGCGGTTCTAAGAAATGTTTGATTTTGTTCATTCTCAGGGATTACTGAATCGCAAGGTTATTGAACATTAGGAATTTCAAAGAATCTCTTCATTCTTTAACAACTAACACAAATTTAGATCTCATGAAAAAAAGAATTTTGACATACTTAGGTATGGTCTTTTTCGCATGTTTGTTTGGAGCTCCGCTTATGGCTCAGGTGAACATGCCTTACAACCCGGTGACTCCTTTGGCGCCTGTGGTTGTGACCACTCCGATCAACTTCTTCGATAACGGAGGAGCAGGAGCGAACTATTCGAATGCATCGAGTGCAGCCTCCAAGATCACTTTCGTTCCTGGAACAGCAGGCAACCGTATCCAAGTTACTTTCCAATCTTTCGCTACGGAAGGCAGCTTTGACGCCTTGTTCATTTACAACGGTCGCGTAGATGGCAACCCAGGTTCTGCTGACGTTTGTACAGCACCACTTATCCCTGCAGGTACCTGTAACTCAGCTACTTCTTTGGTAACTGGTTCTACTGTCAACTTCGGTGCTGGTGGTTTTGTAGGTACTGGCATCCCAGGCGGTGGTGCTCCTATCTTCAGTACTTCAGGTGATGGAGCGATGAGCTTCGTTTTCCGTTCTGATGGCAGTGTAACTCAAGCTGGTTGGGCTGCTACTATTTCACAAGTTGCAAACCCTTGCCGCTTGATACCACCAGCTAACGTTGTTACTGGCGTTGGTCCTAACTGTGGTCCTAACAGTGCAACTGTTAACGTTCCTACTTTTGCTGCTGCTGGTTGCGCCAATGGTGCTACTTTGCAATACCGTGTTGACTGTGGTCCTGCTGTAGTTGTTGGTGTAATTCCAACAGCTGCTACCATTACTACTGCACCACTTAGCCCAGGTGTCCACACTATTCACTGGGAAGCCGTTAACGGTGCTTGTCTTGTAAGTGATGGTACTTCTACAGTAAACATCCTTGATACTACTCCTCCAACTATCACTTGCCCAGGCAACTACAATATCAACTTGATAGCTGGTGAGTGTAATTCAGTAGTTACTTACAATCTTCCTACTGTATCTGACAACTGCCCATGGGGTCCAAACCCAACACCAGTTCAGGTTCCTGCTTCTTTCATTGCTCACGGTTCTGGCGTAGTTTCTTATGCTGGTAACGCTGCTCCAGGTGGTTACTACTTCAGCTTGACGAATGCTTCTACTGAAACTCGTACAATTACAGGTTTTGGTGTTCGCTTTGCTGACCCAGCATTCGGTGCTTATCCAACATCTACAAACTTCCAAGTTTATACAAAAACTGGCAGCTTCGCTGGTTTTGAAAATAACGCAGGTGCGTGGACAAACCTTGGTCCACAAGTAATCAACCCAATCCCAGCCTATTTCCCAACAGGAACAGGTGCTTTGGGTCAATTGGCGCTATCTGCTACTCAGACAATGGCTCCAGGTGCTACTATCTCATTCCACTTCTTTGGCAACAACGCTTGCCCAATTGCTAACTGGAATGGTGGCACACAACCTGCTACAACTGTAAACGGATTCACTGTGTTGGGTGGTGCTTGGGCTTCTGGCCTTTTCACTGTTGGTGCTGCTGGTGGTACTACTATTCCTAACATCCAAGTTAACTATGCTGCAGTTATTCCTGCTCCAACACCAACTCAGACTGCTGGTCTTGCACCAGGTAGCCTATTCCCAGTTGGAACTACTACTAACTGCTTTAGCGTAACTGACTTCGCAGGAAATACTTCTTCTTGCTGCTTCGATATCAACGTAATTGAATACCCGAACCCAACTCAGGTTCTTGCTTGCAACGACAACGTACAAATCAGCCTCGACCAACAGTGCCAAGGTGCCATCAATGCTGATGACATCCTCGAAGGTGGTCCTTATGGCTGCTACGATACTCGTTACACGGTAATGATCATCACTCCAATGGGTGGTATCATCAGCCCAGCGGTAGTTAACTCCTCTTACATCGGCAACGGCCCACACACTGTGAAAGTTGTTGACAACGTAACTGGCCAAAGCTGCTGGGGTAGCATCATCGTTGAAGACAAACTTCCTCCGGTAATTGAGTGCCGTGACTTCGAAGTTGAGTGTACTGAAGATATCAACGTTGCTCCTTACAACGGACCAGCTAGCTACTACTTCTTGCCATCAACGCCAATCCAATTCCCAGCCAGCTTTGCTGACCACGTTGGAGGTGGTGTTTACACACTTCAAGGTAACTTTGGCCCACAAGGTGACTACTGGGATATCACTAACAACTATGCTAATGCTATCCAGATCACTGGTTTCGGCCTTCGTATGCCAAACCCAGCTACAGGTGCAGTTCCTGCTGCTCCTATTGAATACCACATGTGGAACCGTCCAACATTCCAAGGCTTCCAAACTAACGGTGCTGCTTGGACTAACTTGGGCGTTTACCAATTGGTTAACCTGCCACCTTACTTCCAAACAGGTACAGGCCCACTTGCTCAGTTGGTGTTGAATGCACCTATTACTGTTGCTCCTGGTGCAACTACTGGTTTCCACTGCTTCAGCCCAGAGGCTGGCTTGGTGTTCAACTACACATTTGGTGTACAACCTCCGGTTGTTAATGGTAACTTGACACTCCTTGGTGGTGAATCATCTTTCGGTGAATTTGGCCCATTGTTCCAAGTTGGTATCAATACTATTCCTAACATCCAGGTTAACTTTGACATCGTTGGAGTTCCAATCATTCCTTCTGACAACTGCACTAGCCCAGTTACACTTACTCACATCGACAACTTCACTGATGGCGTATGTGGTGGCTTTGCAGGTAAAGTAACTCGTACTTGGACAGCAACTGATGCTTATGGCAACAGCAAGAGCTGTGTACAAATGGTAACTTTCAACCGCCCAACTTTGGACGATGTTGATGTTCCTGAAGATGTTAAGTGGACTTGCGAACAGTACGATGCATTCCCTAATATCACTGGCGCTACTCGCTTGCACCCATTCATCACTGACACTGATCTTTCTACTGAGATCATCGACGTGAACTTGGATCCAAACTGCGATGACCTTGACTTGAACCTTGGTACTCCACAGACTCAAGACAACCCAGCTATCAACGCAACTAACGTTGCTAACGGTGGTCTTGGTTGCCCAGGTTCTAACCCATTTGCATTCCCAACACCAAACAACGGTTTGGATGATGCAGACGTACTTGAACTTACTGGTTCTGGTGTACCTTCAATCAAAGGTCAGCCACTGGTAGCTATGTGCGAAATCAGCACTGAATACGAAGACTTGGTAGTAAATGTTTGCCCAGGTACTTTCAAGATTATCCGTCGCTGGACACTCATCGACTGGTGTGCAAACCCAGTTGACGTACGTCACTTCGATCAGTTGATCAAAGTTGTTGACGACAAAGCTCCAACACTCGAATTGTTCGCAGTTGAAGGTGATGTTGAAAACAACTACGGTACACACAGCATCCCAGCATTGGGTGATGGTGGTGGTTGCAACCAGGAGCCACAGTTGAGCGGTGGTACTAAGTACTTTGCTCACGTACAGCTTCCACAGAGCCAAACTCCTGAGTTCTACAACAACGTAAGCCTTGCTAAACTTTGGTTGAATGTTGACCACGCTCGTTTGAGTGACCTTGACATCTTCCTGAAAGCACCAAACGGCCGTGTAGTTGAAGTTACTTCAAACAATGGTGGTAACGGTACTAAGATTTCTGCTGACTTCTACGATTCTGCAACTGGTGATGTAACATTGAGCCAATTCAACACAATTGGTAACTTCAAGCCTGAAGGTTCTGCTGCAACTTCTTGCGGTGGTTTCGGTGCTACTTACAACACTAACGGTACTCTGCACTCTAAGTTCTCTGACTTCAGCTCAGGTGGTGCTTGGCAGAACGACATGCTTGGTAACTGGGAACTTATCGTTTTCGACGAAGTTGCTCAAGCTACTGGTAAAGTTGTTGAGTGGAAATTGTTCTTCACTTACAGCTCTTTGAACATCGATGTTTACGATGCAGCAGTTCCACAGAACAGCGGTGCTCCACACGCAGTATGCCAAGGTACAGTTAACGTACCACCAGTATCTGCTTATGACAACTGCAGCGGTGTTGCTGGTTACACTACTGAGCTTTGGACTATCGTTCCAGGTTCTAACCCAGCACTTCCAATGAACCAACTTGGTTCTGTAGCTGGCAACGGTGGCAACTTCTACAACATTCCATTGTTCGCAAACGGTGCAGCAGCTCGCTACCTCGTTCGCTACTATGCTGTTGACGGTTGTGGTAACCAAACTTACGTTGAGACTGTAGTTACGCTTCGTGACAAAGTTCCACCAGTACCTAACTGTATCTCTTACACTGAAGTTTCTATCGCAAACGATGGCCTCGGCACTGGCACTAGCTGCGCTCGTGTATACGCTGAAGACCTCAACAACGCTAGCTACGACAACTGTAAGCCAGTTTATTTCTTGATGGCCAAAATGGCTGATGCTTCTTCGCCAAACATCTTCAACCGTTGCTACTACCCATACAGGGATTTCTGCTGCAACAACATTGGCGACAACCAAGTTATCTTGTTGGTACTTGACCAAGACCCAACTCCGTTCTTCACTACATTGAACAACGCAGGTCTTGGCTGTGATGGCACTCCTGGTCTCTTCTTGAGCCAAAACTTTGCCTTCAACACTAGCGGTTTGAACTTCAACACTTGCATGGTTAACGTACACGTGTCTGACAAACTGCCTCCAGTACTTGTAAGCTGCCCAGCTAACCAACGCATTTCTTGCGACTGGTATGCTGACAACCTTGAGACTCAGTTGGCTTCTTTGACAACTGCTCAAGCTAAGTGCGACTTGTTGACTTCTTTGAACTTCGGTTCACCAATCTACTACGACAACTGTGTTACTAACACAACTTGTAACTTCTCTGTAAGCCTTGACCAGTGCTTGGAAGGTTCTATCACTCGTAGCTGGACTACTACTGACAACGCAGGTAACACTGCGCTTCAGCCATGTACTCAGACTATCCGTGTTGACCACGTATCTGATTGGGCTGTTGAATTCCCTGTGAGCATCGATGTTAACTGTGGCAACACAGTACCAAGCTTCGGTGAGCCAGAGATCTTCTACGAAACATGTGAACTTGTTGCAGTAACTAGCGACGACCAAGTATTTACTGTTCCTGGTACAGATGCTTGCTACAAAATCGTTCGTCAGTGGACAGTTATCAACTGGTGTGTAGTTGGTGCTGTTGTTGACCAAGAAGTTGTAGAACAGTCAGAAAGAGACATGCAGAACGCAGGTCTTCCTTTCCCACAATGTGACGTAGACAGCGATGGTGATTGCGATGACCACACTTTCCGTGATTCTTGGAGGAGCGGCCCATCTAACCCTAACCGTCCAACGGTGGTTGATGCTACTCGCCAGTTTGGTCCAGATACTGACCCAGACACAGATCCATGGGATGGTTACATCACTTACCAACAAGTTATCAAAGTTCAGGATACAGTTGATCCTATCTTCACTAACGGTTGTGTAATTCCAGACGTTTGCATCGAAGACAATACTTGTGCAGCTACTGTTCTTCTTCCAGAACCAGAAATCACTGAGTGTACTGATCAGTACGAAGTTACTGCTCAAATCAAAATCGGTGGTGTATGGCTCAACGGATTCGGTCCATTCTTGAACGTTGCTCCAGGTACTTACGAAGTTCGTTACGTAGCTAAAGACTACTGCAACAACCAAACTCAGTGCCTCAGCACTGTAACTGTTAAGGATTGCAAGAAGCCTACGCCTTACTGCAAAAATGGTCTTGTTATCGAGCTTATGCAAACAGGTATGGTTGACACTTGGGCAACCGACTTCGACGCAGGTAGCTTCGACAACTGTCCGGGTGCGCTTAAGCTTTCGTTCTCAGCTAACGTGAACGACATCGGAAACACTTACACTTGCGACGACTTGGGTCAGAACGTAGTTCAGATCTGGGTAACTGACGCAGCTGGTAACCAAGACTACTGTGAGACATTTGTTATCATCCAGGCCAATATGGGTCAGTGCGATGACGATCCACTTGTAGCTGGTGTTATTGCGAACGAAAGCAACGTAGGTGTTGAAAATGTTAGCGTGAACGTTAACAGCCCAAGTGGCTTTGACAACATGTTGACAACTGATGTTAACGGTGCATTCGGTATTCACGTTCCAACTGGAGGTGACTACACTATCACACCACAGTACGATGAAGATCCACTTAACGGTGTTTCTACATTTGACCTTGTACTTATCAGCAAGCACATCCTTGGTGTAACGCCACTTGGCAGCCCATACAAGATCATTGCTGCTGACGCTAACAAGTCAGGTACTGTGTCTACATTCGACCTCGTGGAAATCCGTAAGTTGATACTCTTCATCAACAGCGACTTCCCGAACAACACTTCTTGGAGGTTCGTTGACAAGTCATTCTCGTTCCCGAACCCAAGCAATCCATTTGCTACTGCGTTCCCAGAAGTTATCAACTTGAACGATGTTACTGCTGACATGTTGAACAACAACTTCGTTGCAATCAAGATCGGTGACGTTAACGGTTCTGCTGCAGTTAACCTCCTAGGTGCTGCTCAAGAGCGTACAATGGTTGGTGACTTGGTTTTCAACGCTGATGACATCAATGTTGAAGCTGGTAACACTTATACAGTTGAATTCAAAGCTACTGACTTCAATGTTAGCGGCTACCAGTTCAGCTTGAACTTCAACAAGAAAGCTCTTGAATTTGTAGATGTAGTTTCAGGTCTTGCTGATGCAAGCAACTTCGGTACTACGTTGGTAAATGAAGGTGTTCTGACTGCAAGCTGGAACAGCGATGAAGCTAAGCGTTTGGCTACTGGTGAAGTAGTATTCGGCTTGACTTTCAAAGCACTCCAAAGCGGTCAATTGAGCGGTATGTTGAACATCAACAGCAGCTACACTGTAGCTGAGGCTTACAACAGCAACAATGAGTTGATGAATGTAGCTATGTCGTTCAACAACAACTTGGTAACTGGTGCTTTCGACCTTTACCAAAATACACCGAACCCGTTTGCCAGCGTTACGACGATTGGCTTCTATCTGCCCGAAGCAACTTCTGCAACGCTGACTATCAGCGACGTTCAAGGTAAAGTAGTGAAGGTTATCAATGGCGACTACACTAAAGGTTACAACTCAGTTAACCTGAAGCGTGGTGACCTCGGCGCCTCTGGCGTTCTTTACTACCGCCTCGATACGGGCAGCGACAGCGCTACTCGTAAGATGATTCTGGTAGATTAAGACTTATAAGTAAAGAGACGGCAGCCGGCTCCGGCCGGCTGCCAACTTTACTGAGTCTTAAATGAAACAATGAAACGAATATGAAGAAATACACCACAGACCGTTTTCAGTAATGAAATAAAGACTTAAATCGGTTTTTGGGATGGCCTCTCTCCACTGAGTGTTGGAGGGGGGCTTTTTTATTTAAATGACCCTTGGCTGCTGAGCCAAGGGTCATTTTTTTATGAAAAATATATTATAAAAATAAAACAGGCATGATTTTTACTATTTGTGAAGCAGTAACATACAAATGCCCATGAGCGGGCAATCCTTCAAGGAGAAAACGGACACATTCACAACACTTCAGTTTAGCATTTCTTATCCAAACTTCACACTGACAAGAAAATAAGGCGGTAGCACTAGCTACTTTTGAGAACATCTGCACAACACCTGAAGGGGAGCACTATTCGTATTTGAGAAAACTACCACTTTCCTCCTTCTGCTCAAGGCATGAAAACTGCCTGCAATTAGTTCTTCAATCGTGGCCTTGCTAGAAATAGGTTAAGTAGTTGATTATCAACTGACTAACTCAGTGCTTACAACTTCGATAGCTGTAAGGGTAGGTTTTATTTGCCTGAATCTATCCAAACAGCAGGAAGCATATAATCCAGATTCGTTAACAAATTTTAATTCAATGAAACAGAACAAATTCTCCCGATTAGGCATGCTATGGACTTTTTTGATAGTCCTGCTTGCCCAAATCAATGCCCATGCGGGGCTAATCACATGTGGTGACAATATCAACTTGTCACCTGGCGCTAATTGTATGGTAAATGCCGATGTGGATTTTGTCATCACGACTTCAGATTGTACAGGACCTTATTGGTTAGTGGCCAAGGAATTGAATGGCGATACTATCGTATGGGGTGTTGGCTCTATTAGTTTTGATGCAACAGCTTATCTAGGCACTACGATAACAATTGAGGTGAAAGACATTCCTTCCGGTACTTCTTGCGAAAGTAACTATGATGTTTACGATGGTTCTAACCCAATCATCAATTGCCCGACAGATACCATCAGCTGTACTGCATCGCTTGATCCTGCTGATTTAAAGCCAGTGACTTATAGCGATAACTGCGGTATCGACACCTTGTTTTTTCAAGATGACACTACTTTGTTCGATTGTAATTTTATTCCTGCGACTTTCATTTCAAGTGTAAATCGAACATGGACTGTGAGAGATGTTTATGGTAATGAAGCTTCCTGCATTCAATATATTTATCTTTTGCGACCAGATACCTCAATGGTACAAATGCCCGCAGACATTACGATTGACTGCTCAGCTTCTACTGACCCAGATTCTATTGGTAGGCCGACTATCGATGGGCGACCAGTTTATAATAATGGGCTTTGCAATTTGTTTGTAAGCTATACCGATACAGAGATTCCTTCGGATTGTGGAACAAGGCCGATCCTTCGTAGGTGGGTGGTAAGTGACAATTGCATCATAGCAGATGTAAAGATTGATACGCAACTTATCTTGTTGCAAGACATTGAACCACCTGTTTTTACAGGCTGCGGCGATTCGGTTTTTTACCAAACCGATATTGGGCTGTGTAGTGCGGACATCGTTTTGGACATGCCCAATGTTACAGATAATTGCAGTGAGTTTGCCGTCCAAGCTAGCATCCCAGGCTTTCCAGTGACCACAGATTTTACATTTCAAGATGTCCCTAAAGGGATGCGACTTGTGACTTTTGTTGCCACGGATAGTTGCGGTAATATTTCGGCGCCTTGCACGAGGAAGATTTTTGTAATCGACAATGAAACGCCTACAGCGATTTGTAAAAATTTCCCAATTGTTTCATTGCCAAGTAATGGCACTGTTGATGTATTGGCCAGTGTTTTCAACGCTGGTAGCCATGACAACTGCCCAGGGCCGCTAGTATTTACGGGAAGCCGGGATGGTTTGCCGTTTACACCTGCCGTAAATTTCAATTGTGCAGATGCTGGCGACACCATCATGGTAACCATGAAAGTTGCCGAAGGAGGTAACCTTTCATCCTTCAACACGTGCATGGTTCAGGTAGTGGTTCAGGATAAAATTCCTCCAGGCATATCCTGCCCAGGCCCACAAACTATTCAGTGTACCGCTGATTATTCTGATTTGTCGGTATTTGGTAGTCCTTTCGTGTACGACCCATGTGGATATACTTTGACTGAAGTGGATTCAATTGACATCCAAAACTGTGGCGTGGGAACAATTATCCGTGAATTTACGGCGACAGACTCAAGTGGAAATAGCAGTAATTGCACCCAAGTCATTTCAGTCATCAATTCAACACCATACAACGGCCAAGGTATCGTTTGGCCGTTGGACACCATGCTGGTGAATTATTGCGCTGGTCCAGCTAATCTTGGTCCTAGCAACCTTCCAGCGCCATACAATTTCCCAATAACGCCAACCACAAGTTGCGCCATGCTGGCAGTAAATTATGTTGATCAAGTTTTCAATATTTCATCACCAGCTTGCTATAAAATTGTACGGACATGGAAGGTGATAGACTGGTGCCAGTACAACCCTGCCAACCCGACCGTTGGCGCATGGACACATCAGCAGATAGTGGCAGTGGTGGATACACAAGCGCCTGTCATCACTTATTGCCCATCTGATACGACGGTAAGTGTTGACTTGGATTGCAGTATTGCTTTGGCAACATTTTTCCCAGTAACAGCAACGGATTGTAGTCCGAACATTACGATAACCAACAACCAGCCTTATGCTACTAGCAATGGTGCGGATGCATCAGGCTACTACCCGCAGGGCATACACCACATTGTTTTTACAGTGAAAGATGGCTGTGGCAACAAGTCAAAATGTGAATTCAACCTTACAGTGAAGGACTTGAAAGACCCCACACCATACTGCAATACAGGCATCGTTTCAGAATTACAATTGATGGCTGGACAAGCAATGGCATCTGTGCAAGCCGTACAGTTCAACGACAACAGCTTCGACAACTGTACAGCACCTAGCGACCTTACCTATACCATTCGGTTGGTAGGTGATCCAAATGCACCGACAAGCGGACTCGTTTTTGATTGTGACGACGAAGGTGCACACCAAGTGGAAGTTTGGGTGACCGATGAGGAAGGCAACAGCGATTTCTGTGTGACAACTGTATTCGTACAGGACAATATGGATGTATGCCCCTTCAATGATGATACACTGGTTGTCAATTCAACCTCGATTCAAGGCTATGTGGAGTCAATGATGGGCGATGAAATGCCACAAGTGGAAGTCGCCGCAACGAATGCAGGCATGATGGCGCAAACCAATAATGTCGGGATTTATCAACTAAATGGCTTGCAAACAGGTGGAAACTACGCCATTGCACCGCAAAAAGATATATCGCCCTTGAACGGTGTTACCAGCTTTGACTTATTGCTGATTACTAGTCATGTATTAGGGACTACGCCTTTCACCGATCCGTACAAATTGATTGCTGCCGATGCCAATCACAGCGGGAAGGTGACCACGATTGACATTATTGAAATACGTAAGCTAATCTTGCATATTTACGACAACTTCCCGAACAACACCTCGTGGCGGTTTGTCCCAAAAAGCTATGTTTTCCCGAACCCAACAGACCCGTCTACACCACCGTTCCCTGAGGCACTTTACCTGACTGCTGGTCAACAAATGCCTAATGCGGATTTTGTGGGGATAAAAATTGGGGACGTCAACGGTAGTGCTTTGCCAGGATTCACTGGGGCTGTCACAGGTGAGCGCACCAGTGCAGTGCTACCTTTCGTCACAGCAGACAGGAATGTAGTGGCAGGCGAGGAAATTACCGTACCGATAAAGATAACGACTGCAAGCGATTTGCTTGCCATACAATTTACATTAGAATTTATAGACGATCTGGAATTGCGGGGCTATGAAAAGGGCGCACTGCCATCGCTTAGCGATGATGATTTTGGCAGAACGCTACAGGAGCAGGGAGTTCTCACGGCAGTTTGGTTCAATCCGACCCCTGCTGCCTTGAAAAAGGACGACGCCCTTTTCAACCTCCGTTTTTTGGCGAAAAAATCAGGCCGTCTGAGCGAAATGCTCTCGATGACTGCTCGCTATACTGATGCACTGGCTTATCAGACCGACGGTCAACCGATGTTGCCAGTCCTTGAATTCTCAAATTTGCAGGACGAACAGACCAGCGGCGGCTTCCAGTTATATCAAAACCAGCCGAACCCGTTTAAGGAGAACACCACGATTGGGTTTACGCTGCCAGAACGTGCCGAAGCCAAGCTGACCATTTATGACGCTGATGGACGAATCTTGAAAATCTTCCAAGGTAGTTTTGAAAAAGGCTACAACGAAGTGAACGTTGAGCGCTCCGAACTGCAGTCGGGTGGGGTAGTATTCTACAAATTGGAAACACCATCGCACAATGCCGTGCGGAAGATGATTCTGTTGCAATAATTAGAAATTGTTTGAAATCAACATATAAGTTTCGCCCCCTGACGGAGTACGTCAGGGGGTTTTTGTTTTATTTGAAAATGGCTAGTTTATGCATGGAAGTAGCGAGGTTGCCAAATTGTAGATGAAGGAAATAAATACCAGTTGGAGTTTCATTGATGTCCAGTACCATGCGCTCGTTGGTAATGATTTGCTCCATAATCACCATGCCACTGATGTCGGTTAGGACTACTTTTCCACCCAGCCAACTTGTAGTAGCTTGTAGAAGTTGGAGCTTCACCACGTCTGAAGCAGGGTTCGGTAAAATTGTGAACCCGTTTTCTACAAATTTTCCTTCAGAAGTGGCTAGGTCACAAGGTGGCCCAGTTGAGGTAAAGTTCAGTCCAAAATAATCTTCCGAATTGTTGAAGCCATCCATTTGAAGATAATAGGTTTTGCCGATGGCTAAGCATTCGGCCACGAGTTTGGAGCCGCCATCAGGCAATAATGGGTCGTCGTCATTTGCAGCCACAAGTACAGCATTACCCGCTTTTATATCTTCACATGAGGCTGCATTCCACAATGCCAACTGGGTGTTCATGCCAGTAGTTATAATGGTTGCTTGCCCATAATCTGTTACTTCAAATTTGAACCATACCGTTTTTTCAGCGACAACTGCTGTATCGCACCAAGTGTTTGGGTCTCCACAAGCACCCAAGGGCGGAGTCACTTCATTGTTATCAGCGGTTCCGCCAATATTAAAGAACTTTTCGTTGCAATCAGTATTGAGTAGATAGTTTATATCGTAAGCATTGCAAACATCATCGTTAGGAGGAACAAGGTTGGGTGGGTTGCTGCAGTAGTTGGACATGTCTTCTACAATTACAAAGGTTTCGATATAGTTGACGTTGCCAAGGTCATCGTGGATATAAAACCTAATAGCTTGTTGTCCAAGGTCATCGCAGGTAAAATGGAGCAATGTGTCCGCAAGGTTGCCTGTTGTGGAAAATGAATAACTGGCAGCCATATTACAAGAACCAGTATGGCTGGCCAAGTTGAACAGTCTGATAGGAACAAAAAATTCTCCTGTTGGCAACAGCGAAATAATTATCCCATTGTGCGCAACTGGAGAAGGTAGGCAGGGGCCAGGCCCTATGCAGTTGTTTATGACTTCTTGAACAATAATAAAGGTTTCTGCGAAAGCTTGATAGCCTGCTGTATCAGTGGCCCATATTTGTAAGGCCTGTTGACCAATTTCATTGCAACTTAACGTGATTAATGTATCGTTGATGTTTGATGAGAATGAAAATCGCAAAGTACCTGTAGCACATGTTGAAAAGCTGCCATCATCAAACCAACTTGCATTGACTTTAGCCGTGTGGTTATCGTGAAGTGCAACTGTCATTGGCCTAACCAACAAATTAGGGTAGCAACATCCATTGCAACCGTTTTCACAATAAAGAAAATTGTCCTGAATGATGATAAAAGTTTCGCAATAATTGGACACGCCAAGGCAGTCATTGAATTTTAATTGGACAGGATATAGGCCAAGGTCGTCGCAGTCAAAGCTGGCTGTAGGGTTGTAGTTAATGCCATTGTCACGTGAAATCTCATAGCTAATGCCAACGCTGCAACAGGAATTGTTATCCAGCACAAATTGCTCAGCGGGAAGGGTCAACTGACCATTGCCATCGAGTATAGCGGTAACCCCGTTTTTGCAAATGAGCGCAGAGGCATGAAATTGGGTGGAGAAAAGGGCGAAAAACAGCAGTAAGCGAAGAGCTGGGTTAGAAGGTGTTCGTGTCATACTAGGATATGTTTTAGGTGATGAAAAAGCGTTGATTCAGTGTCGTATAAGACTTGTTGTGAAAGTGGTCTTATAGATTGATATGTAAACATACAATTCACTTTGAAAACTTAATAACAAAATCATATCACGGATTAATAAGCTGATAAAATCATAAAAATGATACACATTAAATTTTTTCAAAAACCATTTGATAATCCAAATAGGTTATTTACCTTTGCCTCATTGAACGAACCGATTTTATAATCCGTAACCGATTTTCCCATGAAAAGTATTATCCAAAACTTAGCACACTCGTATTCCGCATTTTTTCTGCACTTATTTTTTCCTAAAATTTTCAAGACCCAGCCCATTTTCCTGAACGCTTCCTGAAGCGCCTTTCAGCCATTTTCAATCTACCCTTTTACAAGTATTTTCCAATTTAAGGACATCGTGAGCATGGCTCGGTCATGTTGATGCTATCGGTTAAGCTGCACACTTTAAGAACAATCCACACTTACTGGAACTATGCTCCGGGCGTTCGTCGAATGCTACGGTGACATCAAAGAAAAAGGCTTTTTCAGCAGGCTACATTCCGCCTGACTGACCAATGTATTGTACCCGTTATTGACAAATTATAATCTCAAAGCATTGATTTTAAGAGGGTTGAAAAAGTTTGACCTATAAAATTCAAAGCGATTCTTACACCGATTTATTAACCGATTTAACACAACAAATTTGTAATCCGATGAAAAAAACGATTACACCCGTTTCCAATGGCCGGGCTTTTTACTGTTTTTTAACCAAAACGTCCGCACACCTAATCCTACAAGGCAGCCTGCTCATTTTAGGGCTTTTTGCCAGCAACACGCTAGACGCCCAGTGCAGCATGGCCTGCTCCGGTTCTACGAACGTTTCGCTCCCGGCCGACTGCCAGGGAACGATTACCTACAACATGATTCTCCAAAGCATTCCAAACTGCTCGCCAAATGGGCCGTCTGCATTTAACGTAATCGTCATGAACTTGGCCAATGCGCCCATCCCCACCAGTCCGGTGGTGAATGCGAACTACATCGGCCAAACTTTGATTGCGAAAGTGCAACACCTAGCATCAGGAAATTCTTGTTGGGGCTACATCAATATTGAGGACAAACTCGCACCCACACTCACTTGCCCGCCCGACGTGTCGGTGGCTTGCACCGCTCCAACCAGCGTGGCAGCCACTGGCACGGCTACGGCCACCGATTGCTCCGACTTCAGCATCAGCCACTCTGACCAGACTCAGGTACTTGGATGCACAGGCACTAACTATTCTGCCATTATTACCCGCACTTGGATGGCAGTGGATATTGGCGGTTATGTCAGTTCCTGTGCCCAAACCATCAACATCCTGAAGCCAACGGTCGCAAATATCACTTGGCCGCCTCATCTTGATGGCATTGGTGCTCCGATGCTCGATTGTTTGAACCCAAACACGACACCAACTAACACGGGCGCCCCCTCGATTGGTGGCTACCCGATACCGAACTCCGGATATTGTAATATGGCCGTCACACACAGTGACGAGACCATCCCGCTTTGCGAAGCCAGCTATAAAATCCTGCGCACTTGGACAGTGGTGAGCTGGTGCACGAGTACCATTCAGACGCATGTGCAAATTATTGCAGTAAAAGATACGCATCCGCCTACACTCGCATGCCCTGCCGACTTAACGACTGGTACTACTTCTGCTACCCAATGTAAGGCGACGGTGATATTGCCACCAGTGGGTATTTCCGATGATTGTTCCACCCATTTTACAGTGACCATGAATACTCCCGTAGGCCAGATAAACGGGAATGGTGGCACCATCAACAATGTGGGCGTCGGTGTTTACAACATTACTTACAATGTGATGGATGGCTGCGGAAATCAAGCTTCCTGCACGATGAAGCTGACAGTGGTGGATGACGATTCGCCGACCATGATTTGTGTATCCTACACCACGGTGACGCTCAACAGCAATGGCATGGCGCTCGTTTATCCCAACACTTTCAACAATGGAAGCTATGACAATTGCAGCAATGTGGCACTCACTGTACGCCGGATGACGGCCGCTTGCGGTACGCAACCAGTTTATGGCCCTTCGGTAAAATTCTGCTGCGACGATTCTGGCAGTGATGTGACCGTTCAGATGCAAGGGACAGATGCCAGCGGAAACACAAACTCATGCATGGTGACAGTGCATGTGACCGATAATTCCCAGCCCACCATCTCTTGCCCAACCAACCTCACTATCAACTGTACACAAGATCTCAACGACCTGAATTTGACTGGAACAGCCACTGCGGCTTCGGCCTGTGGTACACCAACCGTGACGCATACTGATGTGGTAAATCTAAACATGTGCAATGTGGGAACCGTGGTACGTACTTGGAAAGCACAGCTTGGCAACGGAAATTCCAGCACTTGCACACAGACCATTACTTTGGAGGACAACACGCCTGTCAGTGTGACTTTGCCACCGGATTATGCTGTGTCCGGTTGCGTGAGTTTGAATGACCTCATTCCTGCCAATTTGCCTGCGCCATACAATGCCCCTGTCACTTCCAGTGATTGTGAACTTTTGGCGACCAATTTCACCGATCAGGTGTTCACGGTGTCCGGTCCAGCCTGTTTCAAAATCGTGCGTACTTGGAAGGTCATCAACTGGTGCACTTACGTGCCTGGCGGCAACACCGGCCTGTGGCAAGGGGCACAAATCATCATGGTGACGGATAATACTCCGCCTACTTTCACCTGCCCGGCTAATATGGTCGTGTCTGTGGATGATAATTGCAAGGCAACCGTCACATTGCCGCTGGTAACCAATATTCAGGATTGTAGCCAGAATGTAAGTGTGTCGGTTACAAGTAGCTTTGCCAATGGCTATGGGCCGTTTACCAACGTAAACCCCGGCAACTACACCGCCAACTACGTCATCTCCGATGGCTGCGGCAACAGCGGAACTTGTTCGATTTCCATTTTAGTGAAAGATGATAAAAAGCCTACGCCATATTGCAAAAACGGCCTCGTCATTGAACTGATGCAAACAGGCATGGTGACCACTTGGGCTACCGATTTTGATGCGGGCAGCTATGATAACTGTGGGCCTGTGATTTTGTCATTTTCACCCAATATCAATGACATCTCTGCTACTTTTGATTGTGACGACCTCGGTCAGCAGCCCATCGAACTTTGGGTGACGGATGCAAGTGGCAACCAAGACCACTGCTCCACCTTCCTGGTCGTGCAGGACAACATGAATGCGTGCGGGGGGAATACCCCATTGGTAGCAGGGGTTGGCGGTGCCATCACGAACGAGATGGGCTTCAATGTACAGAGCGTTCATGTAAACTTGAACGACCCCCTGTCGCAGATGGCCATGACTGATGCCAATGGCAATTTTGGCTTTTCTGGTGTGCCACTCGGCGGCGATTACACTGTCGCTCCATCAAAGGACACTTTTCTGTTGAATGGGGTTTCGACCTACGACATCGTACTCATCCGGCGGCATATCCTCAACATGGACACCCTTGATTCGCCATACAAAATCATCGCAGCGGATGTCAACCATTCAAATTCGGTGACTACTTATGACATTGTCGAAATTCAAAAATTGGTTCTTCATGTCATTGACCATTTTGCAAACAACCAATCTTGGCGATTTGTGGATGCAGCCTATGTTTTCCCGAACCCGAAGAATCCATTCCAAACGCAGTTCCCGGAAGTTTACAACATCAACGATTTTGCAGGCAACATGGACGCAGTGGATTTTATTGCTGTGAAAATCGGCGACGTAAACGGCAATGCCGTACCGAACAATTTTTCCACTCCTGCTGAGGAAAGAAGTGGCCAAGTGCTTCAGCTCCATGTAAGAGACGAGGCGCTGCTGCCTGGTCAAGTGGGGCAATTGGATTTCACCGTGAAAAACTTCAAGAAGATTGTCGGCTACCAGTTTGCGCTGCATTTTGATACGGAGTTGCTTGATTTTCAGCGGGTTGAAATGGGAGAGTTAACATCGCTTCAGGAGGCCAATTTTGGTTTTAGGTTGCTCGACGAGGGTATTTTGACCACTTCTTGGAACGATATTTTGCCAGCAAACCTACCTGACGATGCCGTATTGTTCAGCCTAGTCTTTTCCGCAAGGAAAAGTGTGAATCTCTCACAGGCACTTCATATTGGCCTGGATTATACCAAAGCAGAAGCCTATTTTGAGAATAGTGAATTGTTGGATTTGGCATTGAATTTTGACACGCCATTAACCAATGACCACCTACCAATTTTAGTTAAAACTAGTCCTAACCCATTCAGCGAAACAACGGTAATTGGATTTACGCTCCCCGAAGCGGAGGAGGCTACTCTGACCGTCTTTGACGCATCAGGAAGGTTGGTGAAAAAACTTCAGGGCGACTTCACCTCTGGCTATAATGAATTGAAAATCAATAAATTGGATTTGCAAGTGGTCGGTACCTACTTCTTCAGATTACAAACAGCTACAGAAGTTTTTAGTGGCAAGTTAGTGCTCGTAAACTGAGCTATGACTAAATTGAGTGATGAAAGAAGGGCTGCCTCGACATTTCGTGGCAGCCCTTAATAATTCCCGTAGGGAACACAGACATTTTTATGGACGTGCAAATGTGGTTAAGTCACCAAAAAGGGAGATTTATTGGATAAATACCCACAATTGTGCTAATACAAGACAAATAGGCAAAGTTAAATTCGGATACATTAAATCTGTTTCGACAGAATTTTAGGCAACATAATTGCAACATAAAACTGCCCTCCCCAACGCAATCCATTTTTTCGATGAAATCCAATTGGTTATTGTTGCCTGCTGCATTTTTGGCAATGGCTTTTTTACCCTACTCAAAAAAAGTAGCTGAGACCTCTCAATTGTCAAGTCCACAGCCCATTTTTCACAATGTTTATGACCAATTTTTGGCTCAGGTTTTTGAATCGGCAGTTGCAAACTGCACCACCAATGCGGCTCGCAGTGCAGAGCAAATGGTGGCAGCTGGGTATAAGCGTTACGGGGTGGAGAAAGGCTCTTTTGTTTTTCAATACGATGGAGCCATGTCAGGTACTGATCATATTTATTTTGACAATTGGGGCTGGCGGGAAGCAAAATATACCAGTTCAAAAACCGAATTGGGCACCTTCAAGGAAGAGGCCAATGAGGTGCAATACCTGGACGGGGAAAATAGGTATGTTTACAATCCATCCACAAAAAAAGCCCGTTACTTCGACAGCCGTCAAGCCATCGTAGTTGCTGATAAGCATGGCACAAAGGACATGGCTGCTTTCGCCGATGTTCTCATGAAAAACATGGGCGGCAAGCCTGATGGCAAACAAATGGTCGCCAATATTGAATGTGATGCTTGGGTCATTGAAAAAAACAATGTTCGCCTCTTCATGTGGCAGGGCTTAACACTGGGTGAGGAATCTATCGTGAGTGGCGTGAAGGTAGGCCGGCATTGCGTACAGGTGGATTTAGCGAAAAATCCGCCGTTGGATAAATTGGTGCTGCCGAAGGGAGTGGTGGTTGAGGGGAAATAGGGCAATTATTTTTTGATTTTTCTTGCTTTGAATTCTTGTATTTCTTTATAGTTCAGTTTTTTGCCCAAGTAGGTTGCTTCACCTCGAGTAAACTCTTTGTAAGAGATTCCCTCATCGTAGCACCATTTTATTAAGGCATTAAATTTTCGTTTATCTACAGTGCCATTTAAGAATACATAATATTTTGAGCGATATTCTGTACTTAATAATTCAATAATAGAGTTGTTTTGACATGATAATCAATCATTTGGACAAATTAGGCTGTGGTTCCAAAGGCCAGCACAAAGCCCGATTATTTCATGGTATTGATTTATGTCGTGCATTCTCAACCTATCGGACAATATCCTGAATCG
>WGNL01000029.1 GCA_016124585.1 Bacteroidota bacterium
CCCCCGGAATCGTTCGTCGGGCAGCTTGGCACCTAATATTTCTTGTGCCCAAAATCCTATCCCTGTTTTTGTTTCGCCTATCATAGCGGTGTTTGTTCACCGAAAGATAGCAAGTCAAATTTTATGGGACATGATTAGGTCAATAGACTCGTCACAATGTGTCAGACCTCCTTGAGCTAGTGATATTTGGGGAAAAAAGTAAGTTGTTTGGCATAATGAGGCCATCATTCCACTTCAAGCTTATTATTTTTTCAAAATATTGGTCGGATATTCTAGCCATTGATATTAGTTTCTTCCGCAATTACATTTTTGGATGATTGGGCAAAACCAATTCTTATGCGCTTGTATTTTTCTTTATTCTCGACTACATCCCAAAGAAATGTAGCTATAATTTCAAGGTTAGTCAATTGATTGTCCTCTGTGATTTGAATCAATTTGCTATCTGTTATCAGAATTGGTAAAATCATCGTTTTGCCATTCTTGGCCATGAGGGTACATTTTAATTTTATCGACTCACAATAAATTGAGATAATAATCTACATACTCTAATGTTTTGAGGAAATTTATAGCATTGAGGTAAATGATGTTCTTTACGACCGCAATCATTCCAATAGTATAGGAACTATTCTATTGCTAAATGGCTTTGATAGCATAGTGACGGTAAATATATCATTTCAAAACTTGAAGCCCAACTGCTGAGACCTATACAGTCATTTTTGAAATAATGGGAGGAGATATTAGCTGTGGACTGTACATTTTTGGCAATATTCCAATGGGTAGGGTATTTGCCAGTAATCCTATTCCAAGCGGAACCCCTTATTGTTTTGAAATAAGCTGTAGGAAATGCCGATGGAAGCGATGTGTGGATTTAACCTCCCTTGTGTCAACATTTTCAGTATAACACCAGTCATTTTTATGAAAAACAGATATAAACGCCAGTGCAAATTATAACATACTTCAATGCCTTGGGTATTTGGAAAACGAATTTTAGTCAGGCATTGACAAAATATTTTGGGGTTGATTTGCGGCAAAAACTTCAAATTTGCCCCAGTAATTTTTTCAAAAGAAAGTTTCATAGATGGAAGACGCACCCAGTTTTTTTGATGCTGAAACCAAACTGCTCATCGGTTTGATTGTACTGCTTGTCATTGGTTTTCTAGTACTGCGCCGCCAAGGCAAACGCCCTCCTAAAGAATAAATCAATCACCATTCTCCTAGTACCACATGGAATACCTGTCATCCGTCCGTAAGCAATTCGAGTATTATAAAATGCTCGGTGACAAAACTTTCGCCCAGCTCACTGATGACCAGCTTTTTTGGCAGTTCAACGCCGAGAGCAACAGCATTGCCACCATCGTCAAGCACCTCTGGGGAAATATGCTCAGTCGCTGGACTGACTTCCTCACTACCGATGGCGAAAAGGAATGGCGAAATCGAGAAGCAGAATTTGACAATGATATCCCAAGCCGTATGGAACTGTTAGCCAAATGGAATGAAGGTTGGGCCTGTCTTTTCCATGCACTCGATCAGGTTGACGAAGAAAATTTAAACAACATTATTTGCATCCGTAACCAAGGCCATACGGTGTTGGAGGCTATCAACAGGCAGTTGGCTCATTACCCCTACCACGTCGGGCAAATTGTTTTTATCGGTAAAATGGTGAAGGATGCGGAATGGTCTTCGCTCTCCATCCCACGGGGCGGTTCACAAGCTTTCAACACTGCCAAATTTGAACAACCAAAGCAGCGTGGGCATTTCACGGATGAGTTTTTGAAATAGGATTGTGTTTTTGTTTTTTCTCAGTGGCGCCTATCAGACCACTAAACCTATTAGAACCAATACCCCAAATTAAAATACAGCGCCCCACCTTCGTTGGAACTCCCATACGTCAATTCAATAGGTCCCAATACCGTGTCCAATCCATAACTTATGCCCATACCATAAATGAAGCGACTGCCAGCTTCAAAAGCATTTTTCAATAAAGCGGCATTGCCAATAAGCGAAAAGTATTGGTTTTTTAATATCCTCCGTTGCAAATAAAGACTTCCATAGGCAAACTTAGTTGCTGCAAGTTCGCCGAGGCTCAGGCCAAGAAAAGGCTTGAAATTGTTGATAATATTGAGGTTGTTGCCTCCCACATAATAACGGTATGGAGCGGCCTTTTCTCCCATTAGCCCACCCACTGATGTAGAGGAACCAAAGACAATCCGCTCGCTCAATTGTTGGGCTGCAAAAAAATTGATGTCGATATTGTACCCAAATTTGCCACGAGAACCTTCATCACCTGAAAACACCGCAGCTGGGAAAATGACCCGCCCAAACATCGACGTCAACGTGCCACTGCGAGGAAAATACCGACGGTCACGGGTATCTTTCTTGAAAAATGTGGAGGCAGTCAGGTAAAGTCCTTTTTCATCAAAAAATGGAGCATCCTCTGCATTGCCTTGGAGTTGGTTGGTGCTGAACTTGTAGTATTTCACTTCGCCACTCAACCCAAACGCATGATTGCTGCCAGCCACGAGATGAGTGTAAGCCTCGTTCGTGAAATCCAGAAAATTGAAAACCAGTCGGTCTATCGTGTTGGAATCAGGCAGTATCAGTGGTTCTGGCAACCGGAAGCGGACATTGTTGTAGTTGAGGCGGCTGTTGATACCATAGTCAGCCTTGGCGCCTCTGTCGAGGTAGTAGTAAAAATTGTATCTAAAACGGTCGCCCAAGATTAAATCGAGCGAGGCGATGGAGTTTTTCAGCAGTAAATTCTGGAAAGTAGCATTCAGTAGGACACTGCTTTTGTATTCGTTGTCGTAATGCAGTCCTGCCCGAAATCGGCGGTCATGCCCTTGATTGATAGATGGTTTTAAGTCAATGCCATAGCGCCCATCGGGTGTCTTAAAAAATTGATAACCAATGAATTGGTAATCACCAGAGCCATAGAGATTGGTGATTCCTTGATAAAAATCCTTTTCAGGACATAACCCCGAAAGTTTGCCGGGGAAATTGCGAAGAATTGCCTCGCTACTTATTTTTTTATTTGAGGCAACGCAAACAGTATCAAATTTCCAGGGATTCACAGTTGGGTTTGGCAAGCGGCGAGGTGGTGGTAGCGATTGTTTTTGGCGCTTCGCAATGTCCCGCAGCACGTCCCAAAGTTCTCTTGCAGAGCGTTCCCCCCTGTTAATCAGAGTGTCGGCCAACTCAAAATCGGTGAGGCCAACGCCAACCACATCGGGGCAAATAAGCACATCGCAGTACTGGAGCTGTTCCTCTGACTTGGCATTCATTTGGAATGACCCAATTTGGGTGATGAGTTTTTCGAGCGAATTCAAATCATTTTTGCCCAAAAGCCCTTCTTCAACATTTACCCCGATAACGAGATCCATGCCTCGTTCCTTCACTTCCTTCGCTGGAAAATTATTTACAATGCCGCCGTCGGAAAGCAAGCGGTAATTGATTTCAACAGGAGAAATCAAGCCAGGGAAAGCACCACTAGCCCGCATGGCCAGTGCAAGATTGCCGTGGTCAAGCATCATACTTTCCCCAGTACTCACGTCGGTTCCTGTGCAGAAAAATGGGATGGGCAGTTGGCTGAAATCATCGGTGAAACAAACCCGGGCCGTTAGTTGGCTGAGCAGGTTGTAAACCAACTGCCCATCAGAGTATGCGAGTGGTAGCCCTACTTTGCCGTCTTTCACAGAAAGTGAAAACGGGTATTTCTCGCCATTGAATTTTTCAAAAACTGGGGTCACGTCCCTCGGAATCTCATCTTCCAACAACGCACCCATATCCGTGCTTTTTAGTATGCTGTCCAATTCTGCCGCCGACCAGCTGCTGGCATACAGCCCACCCACAATCGCACCCATGCTTGCCCCGCCAATGTAGTCGATGCGAACGCCTGCTTCCTCAAGCACTTTCAACACGCCAACATGCGCATAGCCTTTTGCCCCGCCGCCACTGAGTACCAAGCCCACACGGTAGGGTTGTTGGCCCAATTGTGAAGATGCGGAATTTTGCGCAAGCAAAAAAGCAGGGAAAAAAAGGGAAAGGAGAATGGGGGCAACGATTTTCATGATGATTGTTAAAGCCTTGTGCAGGACAAAAATAGGCGAAAGCGTTCAATTCATTCCAAGTCGTATTTTTGCATAAAAACGAAGCAGTAAATGTTCAAAATCCTTACATTTTTCCTCATTGGCTTGTTCTTGGCCATGCTTTTTGTGAATGTTTATTTCCGGGCCAAAGTGCTTAAAACCTATGGTCGTTTGGTTAAAAACCGGGTGGAGTTTGGGGCAGCACACGTTTTTAACCGAAAAAAAATGGAAGAAGAGATACTGCCTAAATACCCCGATCAACGCCAAGACATTCTCGACTTCTCGAACCACATGCAATATTCCATCAAAATGGCTTCAGTGTTGATTGCCCTGATAACAGCGATGGGAGCTTTGCTGATGTACTTTAATAATTAATTGCGAGCGGTAAACTGTGACTACAGTTGCAGCCTGTTTAATGTTCTCAATTTGAAAACTTGTTCATGAAAATATTGGCGACAATTATGCTAGCATTCCTGCTTACTGGTTGCTTCGAAATCCGGGAAGAGGTGAACATGAAGGCTGACGGAAGTGGAGAGGTATCTTTCGTTTTGAACCTCAGCCAAAGCAAGCAGAACATGGCAAAATACATGACGATGGGTACGGTAGAGGGCTACAAAGTGCCAACAAAAGATGAGGTGGAATCGAATTTGCAGAAAATAAAAAACACGATGGCTGCTGTGCCTGGCATGTCGGCAGTGTTGACGAAGAGCGATTGGTCAAATTTCATTTTCACCGTTAGCGGTCGGTTTGCACATGTGGAGGCCCTAAATAAAGCGATGGAAATCGTGGCGAAGGAGTACGACAAGAAAGGCAAATTTGCTGCCTCTGGCAATTCGGGTTTTGGCTACAGTAATGGGCAGTTCAAGCGCCAATTCAATTACCCTACCAAAGCCAAGGAATACGCCGAGTTGCCTTCTGTACAACGCTACGTGTTGGAGTCCGCCACCATGACCAGTATTTACCGCTTCGACCGCAGCATACGAAAACTAAGCCATCCGAAGGCACAGCTTTCCCCAAGTGGTAAAGCGGTGATGCTCACATTGCCACTCTCCGAACTGATGAAAGGAACAGGTACGCTTTCCGAAACAGTTACGTTTTGAAGATAAATTTGAGGGTTTGGTAGTTGGGGAGTTCGGTTGCTTTGCCCTGTAACCTCTTTTAATCTACGCCGTTTTCTTGTATGTTTGGTGCTACAGAACACCAATAAACTTTGCCAAATTTCATTTTTCGTAAAATCCAAGAAGCAATGAATCCATTTAACAAGCTTGTACTTCATCCTATCAATTTGCGATTGAGGACCTCACTCGTCACCGTGCTATTCATGCTGCTGGTGAAGCTTGTTTTTGGCCAATCTGTGCTAAAATATGTTCCTTCCACGGCAGATGTCGTAGTGACTTTCAACCTTCAAAACCTAGACAAGAAAGTTAACTTGGAGCAGTTGCGCCAGTATGATTTTTATCAGGCGATGCTGAAGGAAATGAGCGATTCCCCCAAGTTTGAGGACAACCCTAAGATTCAGGCTTTTTTTGAAAAAATGCTCACATCTCCCGCCAGCGTGGGCTTTGATACCAAAGAACCGGTTGTGGTTTTTATGGAAAAAGTGGGCTTTGATACCTACACGACTATCATCTCTAAACTTGGCAACAAAGCGGTTTATGAGTCAGCTATCAAGGAACTTATGGGCGAATATTTCAAACCGTTTGAGATGCAGGCGGATGGGATGAGTACTTGGCGCCAAGGAGAGAATTTGCTTGCTTGGAACGACGAAGTAGTACTGGAAGTAGTGCACCAAAAAGGCTATGACCCAAACCAAAATTATTATGACTATGGTTACGAGGAAGAGGTAGCGCCTAATGAAGAAGAGGGTTGGGTTGATTCCTCGTCTGAGGAAGAAATCGCAACTGAAGACGGAATGCAAGATGAAACAGATGAATCCTTCACTATCCAATTTATTTCAGAAGAAGGCGATACGACTATTCTGTCTGGAGACGATTTGGATTTTACGGACACGGCAGGACTACGTGTGATGTTGGAGGGTATAAAAAAACAGCAAGGCAGCGTTGAGGATGAAACGACGAGCGAGCCTTCTGAAATTTTTGATACTCCAGATTTTTCCTTTGCCTATCAGGAGGCGCCTGATACTGCTGCATTTAATTGGGTACAAAAACTGCTCAATCGGCAATTTTTACAGCCAATTACACGCAACGAGCGCTTTGCTTTGGCCAAAGGCCGCACCAATGATGTTCATTTTTGGGTAGATTATGCTTTTTTGACCGAAAGCATGACTGATATGCAAAAGGCTGGTATGGGGGGGATGGGGCCCGGTAATTCGATGAACCAGTTCATGTCTGCAATGGGTGGGTTTATGGACATTTTTTACAGTGACACCTACCTTTCCTTAGGTCTCAATTTTGAGGATGGCCAAATGGCTTTGCGCTCACAGTTGTTTTTCAATGAGGACATGAAGCGGTTTTACAGCCGGGCGCTAGATGCCAAGTTCAATAAAAAATTCCTGCGGTACGTGAAGGGGGGCGACGAGATGTTTGGCTATTTTTACCTGAACTACAATATCAAAAACACCATCGATGAGAGCAAAGCGTTGTTGTACAAAATCTTCGAGGCAACGCCACAATACGGAGAGGCGGCAGCGGATGCCATAAAAATACTGGGCATTTTCATTGATGAAGAAGCCATTGGCAACCTGCTCAAAGGCGACCTGATGTTTGCAATTTCAGGTATCCAGACTGTGGAAACAAAGACTGTCACTTACGATTACGATGCCGATTTCAACTTCACCACCCGTGATACAACGATGATGAAACAGGTGCCGATTTTTACAGCTCTAGCATCTTATGGCAACGGGAAGGATATTCAAAAATTCATTGATTTGGGCCTGCACAGTAAGGTGCTCACCCATGAAGGTCGATACTACCGTCTGGATGTTCCGGGAATGGACGGCATGTCTTTTTTCTTAGCAAAACAAGATGGCCTGCTTATTTTCACCAACAATGCCTACCTGATGAAACAGAACCTGGACAAGGGTTTTGCGAAGAAATTGAGGTTGCCAAAAAATCACAAGAAACGGCTTTGCGAAAGTGCATCGGTAGTATATTGGAATATCCCAAACACGATTCGGGCAGTAGCTGGCGACGAAGCGAACAGCAATATTGGTCTGATGGGATATTTGAACAATATCGGCAAGGAATTCTACAGCATGGAAGCAACCTCTTCTAAAAAAGTGACGAATTCGGTCGATAGCGAGATGTTTCTGAAAATGACTACCAAGGATACGAATGCACTGCAACAGTTTTTCAATTTTATCAATGACCTCTATTTGGAAACAATTGGTGGGGCGAAAATTTGATTAGTGGTAGGGACTAATTTTTAGACTTTTGCATTGGCAATTTGTTGGGGCTTCGAGGCTTCACAAAAATGCACGCCCAATATTTAATTGATTTCATGACTCCTGTTGCTGATTACTTTAATCATGTTCAAAGCGTTTTCCTAGAAAAAGGCGACCCCATCACAGCCCAAGGACAAATGCGCTACATGCGCTTCAAATTTGAATACTACGGCTTGAAGGCCCCCCGCTGGATGGAACTTTCCAAAACCATTTTTTTACAAAAAGGCCTACTCGAAGGCGAGGAATTGAAAATGTTTGCAAGGCTTTGCTTCGAAGACGTGCATCGGGAACTTCATTATTTTGCACTCGAAATGGTGCAAAAAACCTTGAAAAAACAGCCTTCAGAATTCATCAATTTTTTAGAAGAACTCATTGTCACCCAAAGCTGGTGGGACTCCGTGGACTGGTTAGCGAAGCTGGTCGGCATCCATTTCAAACGATACCCTGAACTGATAATACCTACTACCGAGCAATGGATGGCCTCGGGTAATTTTTGGTTGCAACGGGTATGCCTCATTTTTCAGCTTGCTTACCGAACCGATACGGACTTTGAGTTGATGAAAAAACTTATTCTGCAGGTGGCTATCTCGAAGGAGTTTTTCCTGCAAAAAGGGGCTGGCTGGGCATTGCGCCAGCACACCAGAACCGACCCGCAAGCTGTCATGGATTTTGTGGGAAACAATCCCCAACTATCACCGCTCACCAAACGGGAAGCGCTTCGACTAATCAAGACACATAAACTCAAGACATGACCGCATCCAAAGAAAACCTTAGTGTACAAAAGCTTGTCGTTGGGGTAGGCTTGGCGCTTTTTATCATCAAAATTGTGGCTTGGTACATCACCTCTTCCGTTGCCATTCTTACGGATGCTTTGGAGAGCACAGTAAACGTGGTGGCCAGTTTTATTGGCCTTTACAGCCTGATTTTGTCTGCAAAACCGCGGGACACGGAGCATCCCTACGGCCACGGCAAAGTGGAATTCATTTCAGCTGGGATTGAGGGTGCGCTAATTGCTGTTGCAGGTTTTGTCATCATTTACGAAGCCATCGACAACCTTCGGCATCCGCACGAAATCGGGAGTTTGGACTATGGCATCCTGTTGGTAATTTTAGCTGCTGTGGTGAACTACTTCGTGGGTTTTATGGCAGTGAAAAAAGGCGAAAAGAACAATTCCCTCGCTCTCATCGCCAGTGGAAAACATTTACAATCAGATACTTACAGCTCTATTGGTATCATTGTAGGCTTAGCAATAATGCGGTTTACAGGCTGGGCCTGGGTAGACAGTGTAGTGGCACTGATTTTCGCTTTGGTCATTATTTACACCGGGTTAAAAATAATTCGGAGTTCCATCGCAGGAATTATGGATGAGGCTGATGATGAGCTATTGGACAAACTAGTGGCGACCCTCAATGAGCGTCGGGAAGAAAATTGGGTCGATGTCCACAACCTTCGAATCATCAAATACGGCAGCGTGCTGCATCTTGATTTTCATTTGACGGTACCTTGGTATTTGAACGTCCACCAAGCACATGACGAAGTGGACAAAATTGACCTGATGGTCAAGGAAAAATTTGGCGAAAGTGTAGAAATGTTCGTACACACGGATGGCTGCCTCGACTTCTCCTGCCAGATTTGTTCCAAGCATGATTGCCAAGTAAGGCAGGCTCCTTTTGTGAAAAAAGTGGACTGGACAGTTAGAAATATATCATCGAACAACAAGCATCGATTGGAATAATGCCTATGAGCAAGCTATTTTCCCCACTCTTCCCGCATGTCTTCCGCCTTCAAAATTGCTTTCCAAAAAGGCTTTCACCATGTTAATTGCCATTTTCCTACTAATGAACCGCACGGGAATGGCAAGCATATTGGCGTCGTTGTGTTGTCGGCCAAGTGCTGCGAGTTCTACCTTCCAGCAGAGTGCGCAACGGATGCCTTGGTGTTTGTTAGCGGAAATGGCTACGCCATTTCCGCTGCCGCAAAGGAGGATGCCCATCGTTGCTTTTCCTTCCTCCACTGCTGAGGCAGCAGGGTGTACAAAATCTGGATAATCAACTGATTCTGTGGAGTTTGTCCCAAAATCAAGCACTTCGTTTCCCCGTTTGGTTAAGAAATTGATGACACTGTTTTTGTAAGGAAAACCTGCGTGGTCACAGCCGATTGCGATAGTCATAGTATCTATTTTATTATTTTGATTTTAAAGGTCGGGACTATTCCAAATTTCCCATGCCCGTTCCGCTTGCAAATATAGCATGGAAAGCCCGTTTTGGGTATTTGCCCCCGCCGCTTCAGCAAGTGCCAAAAAGCGGGTTTTTTCAGGATTATAAACCAAGTCAAAGAAATAATGGTCTGGCGAAGCCAGCCCGTAAGGTATTGATGGACAAGTTTTTAGATTTGGTGACATACCCAATGGCGTGGTATTGATGATGAGCTGGTGCTCAGCAAAAATGGAAGCTGTAATTTCTTCATAAACAATTGTGTCAGGCCCATTATGGCGAGACACGTTCAAAAAAGGTATCCCTAGTTTTTTTAGTGAAAATTTTACAGCCTTGGCTGCGCCGCCAGTACCAAGAACAAGGGCTTTTATTCCAAACAAGATTGAGGGTGGTAAAAACCTGACCAGTGATTTTTCAAAACCAAAAACGTCAGAATTGTAACCCGTTAGAATGCCATTCTTGATTTTTACAACGTTGACTGCACCAATACCTCTTGCCTCCTCAGATAGATAATGAAGGTGTGGAATTATCAGCGATTTGTAGGGAATGGTGACGTTTAGGCCAACCAACCCATCAGTTTCTTCCAAAAAAGCAGTGAAAAAATCAAGGGAAGCCAGTGGGAAAGCATCGTACCTACAGTCAATAATTCCCTCCTTTTCAAACTTTGTGGTGAAATAGCCTGGTGAGAAACTATGTGATAACGGGTAGCCAATGATGCCAAACAGTCTTATTTTATTGATCATTTTCAAACTTATTTTTTGCCAACCTGTAGAATGTTCAAAGTTCTGTGGCGCAATTTGCACAGCAAAGATTTAAATTGTACTTTTGAACCAGAATTTGTTTGAGTAGTTTCTTATTTACTTTGACAGATTTGTTCAGAAGCACAACTTTCTCTCCCTTCTTGAAACTTTCCCCCCTTTTTTCATCGAACGATGATTATCGTTCAGCTTTCACTTTTACTTGCTCACACTTTGATACACTTATTCAAGCCATTGATTTTCAGTGACTTGTGATGCATTTTTTTACGACAAACACTTATAAACATCCAAAATGAGCAATACTCGTATCCTTTTGGCGGATGACCATTTGATGTTCCGCACCGGAGTGGCCACACTCTTAGCAAAAGAAGAAGGTTTTGAAATTGTAGGGGAGGCCAAAGAAGGCAATGAGGCAGTCCGCATGACATGCCAGCTTCGCCCAGATGTGGTGGTAATGGATATCCACCTCCCAATTTTTGACGGTATTGCGGCTACCCGCAAAATTTTAGCCGAATTTCCTGATGCAAAAATATTGGCTTTGACATCCTTTGAAACGGAAGATTATGTTGTGAACATGCTGCGTGCTGGTGCCAAAGGGTATGTGTTGAAAGAAGCTCCGATTGATGAACTGGTACTGGCAATTAAGACGATTGCTAATGGCAGCAGCTATTTCGCAAAAGAAATTTCCGTGAAAATTATGGCAATGCTGGAGAATGTAGGTCGCCCATCTGCTTCCAAGGAGCCAGTAGAAAAATCATCACTGACCGAACGGGAACTTGAAATTTTGGAACATATCGCTGCAGAATTGACAAATAAGGAAATCGCAGGAATTTTATACATCAGCCCCCGCACCGTTGAAACGCACCGTCGGAATTTGATTCAGAAATTAAAAGTCAAAAACACGGCAGGTCTGATGAGATTTTATCATAATAATTTCAAAAACAAAGAAGAACCAAATTAGATACTCTATTACAATTTGATTTTACCATTTCAGTTCTCCGGCACCTTGCCGAATGATTTCTACTTCACCCTTAGAACAGTCAACCAACGTTGAGGGCATTTGCCCTCCTAACCCACCATCGATTATCAAATCGGTAATTTTTTCAAATTCCTCCCTGAAGTCATGAGGATCGCTGAAATACTCCTCGAAATCATCAGCTTCCGAATCAACTTTAAGTGAAGTACTGAGGATGGGTCTTCCCATTTCTTCCACCAGTGCTAATGCAATTTTGTTGTCAGGAATACGGATGCCAATGGTTCTTTTCCGGTTTTTGAAAAGCTTGGGTAGCGAATTTCCTGAACGTAAAATGAAAGTAAACGGCCCAGGTAGATTTTTTTTTAGCATTCTGAAAACCTCATTGTCAAGTTGCCAAGCGTACTCCGACACTTGACTTATGTCTTTGCAAATCAGAGAAAGCATCGCCCTGTCCGGGTCGAGGTGCCTGATTTTGCAGACTTTTTCAACCGCATGGTGGTTAAAAATATCACATCCAATTCCATATACCGTATCCGTTGGGTAGATCACAATCCCGCCAGACCGCAAGACATCGGCTGCTTGCTTGATTTTGCGTGGCTCTGGGGAAACTGGGTGGATTTCGATTAACATAATTTTTGGCGATAAAAGTAGAATTCAGGAAACCAAAAAGTTGAAAGCCAAGCTGGCAACCAACTATATTCGCCCTGCCTTGCAAAATTGCAACGCACAAAAACGGAAAATTATGAAAAAAAACACTGCCATTCTGTTATTTCTGTCCTTGTTTGTGGCTTGCCAATCTGGTCCTGGAAAAGCTGAAATGTCTGAATCAATCAATTCGTTGGAGAAGGAAATTGGTGCTGCAAATACACCTCCACCCGATAAGATTGAGGCGCTTCAAACTGCCTTAATTGGGTATGCGGATGCATTTCCAACTGATAGCCTCTCTGTAAAGTACCTTTCAAAAGCAGGCGAAACTGCACGTTTACTGCACCAGTATGACAAGGCCTTTGAGATTTTTGACAAGATTGAAAAAAACTATCCGAGCAGCAAAGAGGCTGCTTCAGCTATGTTCATGAAGGCATTTACGCTTGATAATGACATGAAGAAGTATGACGAGGCAAAGCCAGTTTATGAGGCTTTTATCCAAAAATACCCAAACGATGAGTTTGCGGATGATGCGCAGTTTTTATTGAAAAATTTAGGTAAGTCACCTGAGGAAATAATCAAGGGGTTTGAGCAAAAAAGCGAATAAAAAAAACAGGGTATCAACGAGCGTTGTACCCTGCATAACCCCAAAAAACCAAATGAAAACAATCTACATATTTTTTTAGGCAAAAAGGCCTTGTATTTTCTTAACTTAAAACAGTGTCCACTACTAAGGGGGTTATTTCACTGTTTGCAAGAGTTCAGACGGGAGTAACTGAAAAAGTAACTCGAAATGAGAGAAAAAATTAAAAAAAATTTTTCTCCCCAAAAAATGAGGTTTTGTAAAAGTAAAAGCACCTCTAACGTCTGGTTCTGGAAAAATACTGAGTAAGGATTTTGAGCAGGCGAACGAGGAGGTTTGAGTGGTGACATACTTTGTGATACCTTAAAACTATTATTTTGTCAAAAATTAGAAAAATTTTTGTTTGCTCCAGTTGTGGTGCCACCGCTCCAAAATGGATGGGACGTTGTCCAAGTTGCAACGAATGGAACACCATCGTGGAGGAAGTGGTGATGAAAGAAACTGCCCCGGAAGAGCGCAGTAAGCTCTGGAAGGGGCCTGGAACTGGTGGACGTGACCCACAGCCTGTAGCTTTGCCAGCAGTGAAAACAGGTAATACACACCGACTCGAAACCTTGGACAAAGAGCTGAATAGGGTTTTGGGAGGTGGGGTTGTAAGTGGTTCGCTTATCTTGATTGGCGGGCAGCCGGGCATCGGTAAATCAACCTTGATGTTGCAGTTGGCGCTTCGGATAAAGGCCAAAATTCTTTATGTAAGTGGTGAGGAAAGCGAAGAACAGATAAAGATGCGGGCCGACCGACTCGGTAATCAAATTTCTGACTGCTATCTGCTAACTGAGACCAACACGGCCAAAATTCTCAACCATGCACAGGCACTCGCACCTGATCTAATTATAATTGACTCTATCCAAACACTGTCCTCGCCTCATATAGACAGTACGCCCGGCAGCATTTCACAGGTACGGGAATGTGCCGGCGATCTGCAACGCTTTGCGAAGGAAACGAATATCCCTGTTTTCCTCATAGGACATATTACTAAGGATGGCTCAATAGCTGGTCCTAAACTGTTGGAACATGTTGTGGATGTAGTGCTGCAATTCGAAGGCGACCGTAATTATACCTATCGGATTTTAAGGACTTTGAAAAACAGATTCGGCTCAACAGACGAATTGGGCATTTATGAAATGCAAGAAACTGGGCTGCGGGAAGTCTCGAACCCATCCGAATTGTTGCTGTCTCAAACGGAGGAGGAACTGAGTGGCAGCAGTGTTGCTGCTACGATGGAGGGCATGCGGGCCATGCTTATCGAAACGCAAGCATTGGTCAGCACGGCTGTTTTTGGCACTCCGCAGCGCACGGCTACTGGTTTCGATTTACGAAGGTTGAGCATGTTGCTGGCGGTGCTTGAAAAGCGGGGCGGATTTCCTTTTTCTCAAAACGACGTGTTTTTAAACCTTGCAGGAGGTATTCGAGTAGAAGATCCTGGCATCGACTTGGCAATCGTGGCAGCACTTATTTCCTCGTTGCAGGATGTAGCGGTAACAAAAGATACTTGTTTTGCTGGCGAGGTAGGATTGAGTGGTGAAATTCGTGCTGTGAGCCGCATCGACCAGCGAATTCAGGAGGCTGACAGGTTGGGGTTTAAACAAATATTTATTTCAAAGTACAATATCAAAGGGTTAGATGCCAAGCGCTTCAAAATCGAAATCAAGACGATTGGTAAAATCGAGGAATTGTATCGGTTGTTATTTGAGTAAAATGTTGGATTTATTTTCAGAAAATTATGAAGCAGTTTTGAATTCTTTACTTCTCCACGCATTGCACCAATTCCACTTCTTGGATATAACCGCTACAAAGGCATTTTAACCGGATGCTTTGCCCCACTTCGTATTTTCTAATTGTTTGCCCTGGCTTTTCTTCCATTCGGCAATGAATGCCATGGTCAGGGTCGTTGGTTCTCAGAATGATATTCGTACCACTTGGGCCTTTGGTTACCGTGGAAACCACACCCAATATCTCGGTTATTTTATTCAAATATTTCTCATTTGCTGCCGCTTCATCCTGCATGAATTCGGCATAAAGCTGCGCAGCATCCACTTTGTTTTCTGTGGGTTGTTCTGAAATGGTAGCAGGACTGCCATTTGGCCTGTTTCCCCTCAAAAACAAAAATGCAATGACAATAAGGGCTAGCAAAAAAAAGAAAAGCAACAGTTTCTTCATAAAAAGCAATTTATTTGTCTCGAAACCCCGAAGGTCACAACATTACGACAATTCGACAATCCAACCATATATATGATGCTTCAAAAAAGACTCACCCTTTACGGTCTGACGATGATTGCAGTCGGCTCTTGCATCGGTTCAGGCATCTTCGCAACGCCAGGGCAAATCGTCAGCTCCGTGCAAAATGCTACACTGGTGCTTGCCGTTTGGGGGTTGGGTGGCTTAATTGCACTGACTGGTGCTTTGACTTTTAGCGAGTTGGGTGGCATGTTCTCGAAATCGGGTGGGGTATATGTTTACCTGAAAGAAGCATACGGCGAACTGGCTGGCTTCCTTTACGGCTGGGTGATATTATTGGTGATAAATACAGGTGCCCTGGCCGGCCTTTGTGCTGCCTTTGCGGATTACATGAAGATTTTTGCTCCGCAAATGAGTGATGGTGATAAAACAGCCATTGCTGCCATAACCATGATAGTATTAACAGCAGTGAATGCGCTCGGCGTTAATGTAAGCCAAGGTCTTTCCAACTTTTTTACAGGATTAAAACTACTGGCAATTGCGGCTATCATCGTTGCAGGCTTTGTATTTTTTGATGGAACGAAGGTTCCTGTCGATTTTTCTTTAAGCGCCAACATGCCTCAGCATCTAACTACGGCCATGCTCACTGGACTAATCGGTGTTTTGTTTTCTGTGGGAGGCTGGCACCATGCTTCCTACGTGGCTGGCGAAGCCATCGATGCGCCGAGAACCGTGCCGAGAGCCATGTTCTTTGGCGTTTTGATTGTAACAACGATGTACCTGTTGGTAAATTTAGCGTATATGTTTCTGTTGCCGCTCGATGTCATCGCCAATACAAAAACGGTAGCTGGAGACGCCATCGCTACGCTGGCTCCTTGGGGTGGAAAAGCTGTTGCCGTTGCGATTGCATTATCGATTTTTGGTACCATAAGCATTTACACCATGTCGGCACCTAGGATTTACTACGCCATGGCAGAGGATGGCATTTTCTTCAAACAACTAGCGTGGGTACATCCAAAATGGCGTACCCCGGTGGTAGCCATGGTAGTTCAGGTGATTTGGGCGATTGCCGTCTTGCTTTTTTTTCAAGGGCTCTTTGACCAAATTATCACATTTGTTACGTTCATGGATATAGCTTTCATGGGCTTGGCTGGTGCAGCCATTTTTATTTTTCGAAAGAAAATGCCGACCGCAGACCGTCCGGTGCGTGCTTGGGGCTACCCGGTGGTTCCCATCATTTTCGTAGTCATCTCCGCAGCTTTTGCCATTAATACCTTCTTGGAAAGACCAGCCCAAGCCATTCCTGGCTTGATTTTGCTTGCTATTGGCGTGTTGGTTTTCTATTTGCTCAAGATTTTTCGAAAATAAATTAACCATTTCTTAAGATTGGTCACTTTCCTTGGCTGCAACCTTATTTGATTTTGTAGTCTTTCCTTCCAGTTCAATTCAAAATTGCTCAATACGCAATAACAGAATCTTTATTCTGTTTTAGTGACTTACGATATTTGGTGCAAAACAATATTTCATATTGCTTCGTAAAACTATTTTTACGAAGTTTGTGTTAAAATGACACTTATGCTTACTTGTGGAAAGGATTTTGCTTGAGTAGCATAAATGAAAGATTGAAATTGGGGTAAAAATCTATTCCAAACCAATCATTTTAAAACCTAAAAACAAAGATTTTATCCTGAACGGATACCTGTTTGAAGCTAGATGGTAAAAAACCTTTATAGATTATGAAAACCCGGATTGTGAAGACAAATTTTGTGTTGCTTGCCATTTTCGCTTTGATTTCGTTCAATTCCTGCGCTTCTTCCACTGCATTTGACGAAGATCTGAGCAGTTATCAACCTCACAGCGACCAAAGCTTGTTCATGGTGATGAACAACAACCAGCAAATGCTGGAAATGACCATTGTCACCGAGCTGGACAGCTTGCTGCAAAAACGTAAAAACGTAGAATACCAAGCTGCCGACTTCAGCTTCGTGGATGAAAAAGGCATACTGCATAATTTTCAAGCAAACATCAAACCCAGAGGTAAATTCCGTCGAATGACTTGTGACTTTCCTCCGCTCAAGCTTAAATTTTCCAAGAAAGAATTGGAGGCTGCAGGCTTGAATGAGATGAACGAACTTAAATTGGTGACCCACTGTGTAGATGACAAAGATGTATCAAAAGGGCTTGTGCTACGTGAATATTTGGCTTATAAGCTTTACAACGAAATGACACCCCATAGTTTACGGGTACAGTTGGCCAGAATCACATATATCGACAAAAACAACCCTGATACTCGGATTAGCCGATTAGGTTTTGTAATTGAAGATGAAGAAGAGCTGAGTTGGCGTACCAACAGTGACATCGTGAAAACGATGGGTACAAAACCAATTGATTTGAGCCCATCCCACGAAAAAATCGCTTCAGTTTTCCAGTATATGATTGGTAACACTGACTGGAGCATTGAGATGCTGCGCAATGTAGAGTTGCTACACCGCAAGGATGGTAGCTTGGTGCCTGTGCCCTATGATTTCGATTTCTCTGGAGTTGTAGGTGCGCCTTATGCTCGTCCAAATGTTGACGTAGGTCAGCGCAGGGTAGGGGAGCGTGTGTTCATGGGTGCTGCAAAATCTTCCAGTGAGTTGTACGCTACACTGAGCTACTTCCGCTCGAAGAAATCGAAACTGCTTGACATCGTAAATGACTTTAGTTTGCTCGATAATAATGACCGATTGGCAATCAAGGAGTATATCGAAGGGTTTTACGAAGAAATTGATACACAAGAATCAGCGCAGTACAGTTTATTTGAAAAAAATTCAATTGCAAATGGCATGGTTTTACCAGTAAAAGGCCAATAAGAACCTCATTTGTCCAAAAAGCAGTTTTTTCATACTAATTCAATTTTTGCAGGGCGGCTTAGGTCGCCCTTTTTTATAAAAAAGCGACGTGGCAAGCTGCCACGTCGCTTTTTGTTTTTTCAAATATTATTGAAGGAAGGCAATCAACCTCTGCGTCTTTTTCCTTGAACTGTTGTTGTCTTTTTTTGTGCCTTCACATGCCCTCCTGGCCCTCTTTTGGTAGTCGTGGTGGTCGTTTTTTTAACAGCCCCTCTCCTTGTTTTAACGACCGTAGTGCGGGTATGAACCGTTTTTGAGCCAACCCTGCGAGGCGCATAAACTGCATGTGCCCTAACAACTCGGTGAGTCGTAACTACATGATAATGAGGGCGATAACTGACGACATACGGATGCCAAACATGAAATGGATGTGGTCGCCAAGGTGAAAACCAAACTGGGTAATGCCGCCAGCGGTATGGTGAGACCCAAACACGATAGCCAGGGGCATATACAAAACGGACACTTGGCCATCCCCAAACATTTACTACTACACGCTCCACTGTAATGTGTGGGCCATTTTTGCCATTTTCACTGGCCTCCGCCTCGTATGGTTCAACGATGGTTTGTTCACCGTAAACATCTTCATCGCCCACGATTTGCAAAATGGCTTCATCGGTGCCAGTTTTTTCGATTTCAATGACCGCAATGTCCTGCGATTCATCCTCGCTTACGGCAACCTGCAATACAATGGCGTGAACGTCGTCATCCATGTTGTCCACAACCCTAACATAATCAATTTCATTGTCGTCGTTGAGGTCAAGGTTGTTGACGTGATTCTCTTCGGCGTTCAGCATCTTCTCAAATGCTTCTGGGGAATCTGCCTTTTTGAAAAGTTCCAATGCCCCTTCCAGGCTAAAATTTTCACCGGGCAGGCCGGAATCTTCTGCATCTTGTGCTATTGTAATATTGGTAGCAAACAAAATTGCTGCGAAACTTAGGATGGTGATTTTGATGTAATTTTTCATGCTTGTAATTTTTGAATTTGTTGCAGAACGAGGAGTTCGACTACGTTTTTTTCACATGGTTTAAATGCCAAGTTCTGCTTTTCTGTAAAAATTACTGCATGATTGGGCAAATTGATGCACTTAAATTACACTGTTGCCCAAAATCATTTCACCAAAATTGTCTTCAAGTTGCTATCAGCTTCCAGAGTTAAATAATAAACATCTGCGGTCATGCCTAGGTCTTTTTTTGAAAAACCGACCTCGAACTTTTCTGGCTGGTTGTGGTAATTTTTTTCAAAAATTAGTCGCCCTGCTGGGTCGGTCAGCCGTAGGTTGAGTGAGGAAATTGGCTTTGCATTTTGAACTAAAACTATAAAGGAATCAGCCGCAGGGTTTGGGTAAACTTGGGCTGCAAAAGATTGAAATTCAATGGTTTGTGTGTTATTTGGTAGTTGGTTCTCTGTTATTTCCAGCAATTGGTTGATATCACTTCCTGTAATAGTTGTATCCTGCCCTCCCAAAAACTTCACCCTGATTTCCTCCACGGTGACCGCATCCCCAAGCCCAAAATGTGCAGTCAAGCTGTTCTGCCCACAATACCCTGTTTGAGCGCTGATTTCCCGCATTTGAGTTATCGTTTGCCCAGCAATTGTGGCGGTTACCCATACTCTGGCACCAATAGCGGAGCGATTGCTTTTGGTGCCTATCAGTTTGATTTTCAGCCAGTTGTTACAGTTAGTTTGGTTCAGGTAAAATAGATTGGAAGGGAGTGGGGAGGCACTGGTGTTCTTGCAGGTGGCAATGCCGAGGTCGAGAAACCCATCATTGTTGACATCGCCCCAAGCGGCACCATAGCTACATGGCGTGGCAAGGTCTTCTGCACTTTCCAAATCACGGGAGAAATGGCCATTGCCGTCGTTTTTGTACAAAAAATTGACGATGGCACCATTGCAAAACCCGTTGCTCACTACCAAATCAAGGTCGCCATCGTTGTCGTAATCTCCAAAATTGGAACCGTAGGAACAGCCACCGTCCGTGACCAAATCACCTGTCGCCACAGGGGTGAAACTTCCATTTTGATTCAAAAAGAGCTGGTTGTTTTGCGGTGCATAAAACCCCGAATTGGAAACAAAAAGGTCAAGGTCGCCGTCGTTATCCACATCACCCCAACTACTGCTCATGCTACTGCTGTTGGTTTGCCCAGGTGCGTTGTTCAGTATTTTTTCAAAACTGCCATCCCCCAAATTTCGGTACAAGTCATCTTTCTGGCTCGATTCGTTGGAAATGTAAATATCCAAGTAGCCATCGTTGTCAAAATCCACCCAATTGACGCAACGGGAAGTATTGGTATCATTGACTTGTGGGCCTGTGGAAAGTTGTGAGAAAATTTGCCCACCCTCATTGTGAAACATTAAATTTTTAAACCCGCCGTCCGAATTTGTAAGGTACAAATCCAGAAGGCCATCATTGTCAAAATCACCCCAAGATGCCGTTTCGGAGTAGGTGCCGATCTGAGAGGGCGCTGCACCACCGAGTGAGGAAAAACTTCCATCACTATTTCCTGTATACAAATAGTTTTTGACCCCGTACCAAGTAACGGCATAGCAATCAAGGTCGCCATCATTGTCAAAATCGGCGAAAGTAGCGCCATCAAATGGCTTGCTGTCTGATACAATTGGGTCATTTCCGACAGCGGAAAAATTGCCGCTACCATCGTTCAAATACAGGTAGTTGACCGAGCCACTTTGTGGGCCATTGCTGATGAAAAGGTCATCCCAACCGTCATTATTCACGTCCACAAAATTGACACTTCGGCTGTCAGATGGGGTTGTTACCATTGGCCCAGTGGTCAGTTTTGTAAATTGTGGTGAGGGCTGAATGCCAAAAGGAAGCAGATTTGCCCATTGACCACCAAATACCCCGAGGTCACCTTGTTCACTGCCAAGTGAAGGAAAAACCGCAGCGCCATTCGATGCCAAATCGTTTGAACTGACGAGCAATGCATTGGCGGCATCCACACATGGCGAAGCACATTTTACCGAAAAAAACATATCCGTATCAGAAAATTGCGGGTCAAGGTTAAGGTTGCCTGTACCAGTGTAGCCACCTTGGATGTCCGAATAGCTGGCATTGACCAAGCTGCCAAATTTAGCGATCACACCGCCTGTTGTCTGGGTATTTCCCCAAATGATGTTGTTTCTGGTTTCTAGTTTGATGGAAAAGACGAAAATGCCGCCGCCCTTTCCGCCATAAACTCCTGAGCCTGGACTGTTGTTGTGGACGATTGTGTTATTGAAAACTTCGACAAGGGTATTTTGATTGGTACCTGTGAACCAAAGCCCACCACCGCCGTAATCTTTGCCGCCATCATTGAAACTGACAAGGTTGTTGTAAATCTGTCCCCCACAATAATTGTAAACCACACCCCCGCCGTATCCGCCACCTTTGTTGTGGTGAATCCAATTATTGTGAATAATTGGGCTGCCTTCACCGCTTCGGATACCTCCGCCGCCATTGGAAACCATACCCGCACCCACTGCTCCTACCTCGTTGTTTCGGATGATGTTGAATTTGATGGTAGGTGAGGTGCCTTCCGTCAAGATACCGCCACCTTCCCGGAAGGTACCTGCTCCTGCAGGGTCGAGCCAGCGGGTGCCTGTGCCTCCGGTGATGGTGAAACCTTGGACAACAGTAGATGGGTTTTCACCATCCACGATGAGGATACAACTGGCTGTATCCGGATGGGCAGGCTGGCTACCATTAATAATGGTGTTGGCAATGGTGCTAGCCTCGTTAGTGAGGTAAAAACGACTGGTCAGTACAATGCTCTTGCCATTAAAACGCAGATTTTCAAAATATTCGCCTTCGGAAACTAGTACCGTATCCCCTGATTCCGAAGCGGAAATTGCCGATTGAATGGTGGAAAAATCAGCAGGCACTAGGTGCAAACTCTGGGAGGAAGTTTTTGCCAAAAATGGTAGTAAAAAAAGAAGGGTGATTTTAGTTTTCATCTTATAAATGTTGATTTAGAGTAAAGATGGTGCTAACCCCTTGCCTCATTTTTGCTTTGGTAAAAACGTCGGATTGCACCACTTAGAATCTGGTTTTTAGCCGATGAGCAGCATTTTGCGGTAAATGGATGTCGTTCATCGGCAGCAAGCTGTCGTTTGGAAACTAGCGCATCGTGCCGCTGGTTTTTTTAGAAATTTGCTCAATGAAGCAACGCCGAATCCTCATGCACCTCGCTTTTTGGGCTGCCTATGCCTTGTATGATGGCTATTTGGGAGCACCGATGGCGGGCTCTTCGTTTGCTGGGTTGAGTTTTTGGGAACGGCTGCAACTGGGCTACACGGCAGAGGCATGCCTTTTGGTTCTCAAAATCCCGGCAGTCTATTTTGTGCTGTACGTTTTGGTACCTCGGTACTTCAGGAACAAGCTGCTGTGGCAGCTCTTCGCTGGCTTGTTGATGACGACAATTTTTGTGGCGCTGGTTAACCAAACTGTTTGGTACAAAATCATTTACCCTTTCATTTACAAGGTTTCATCACCGGAGCCTGCTGTGAACATGGCACATGCTGTGTTCCGCTGGTTGTGGTCATCTTTCGATATTTTGATGCTGCTGGGTGTGACAACGGCGCTAAAATTTTTCCGCTACCGACTTTCTGCCGCTGAAAAAGAGAAACAACTTGTGGAGGAGAAGCTGCAATCCGAGCTTAATTTTCTGCGGGCGCAAACGAACCCTCATTTTTTGTTCAATACCCTCAACAACCTTTACCACCTTGCCCGAAAGCAGAGCACAGACACCCCTGAAGCAATTCTGAAACTTTCAGATTTGTTACGGTTCATGCTTTACGACTGTGCCACAACCAGCATTCGGATTTCCCAAGAAATAAAAGTGATTCGAGACTATTTGGAACTAGAACGGCTGCGGTATGGTGACCGACTTCAAGCTGACTTTCAAGTGGATTTGGAGGATGAAAACGAGACTATTTCCCCACTTTTGCTGTTGCCTTTTGTGGAAAATGCTTTTAAGCATGGCGCTTCAGAAAGCAGGGGTGAGACCTGGGTTCGCATTGCTTTGAGGGTAAAAAATGGCCAACTGAATTTTCGGGTGGAAAATGAAAAATCGCCTGGTGCTGGAATTTTCACGGAAGGCATAGGCTTGAAAAACGTGAAACGGCAATTGGAATTGATTTATCCAAAATATGCATTAATTCTTGATAATCAAGAGGATAGTTTTATTGTTGACTTAAATATACCTTCTATTTCCAATGACCAAACTTAGATGCATAGTTATCGAAGATGAACCTCTTGCCGCCGAAGGCCTAGAGGAGTTCATCCGGCAGGTGCCGACTTTGGAATTTGTCGTGGCATGTCCTGATGCCCTTTCTGCTTTGGACTTTTTGAAGAACAACCAAGTGGATGTGCTGTTTTTAGACATCCATTTGCCCAAGCTGAAAGGGTTGGATTTTCTGAAAACATTGAAAAACCCGCCGCAAGTCATCCTTACCACAGCCTACCACCAATATGCCCTCGAAGGATTTGAACTCAATGTCGTGGATTACTTGCTCAAGCCCTTTGGATTTCCTCGCTTCCTTGCTTCCGTCAATAAATTGGCTGTTCCGCAGGAGCTACCGCCTGCGCAGTTGCCAAACGCTAATCAGCAAACAAGGGCCTTTAATTTTTTCAACGAAAATAAGCGTCAAGTGAAGGTTTTCAATAATGAAATTGAATACGTGGAAAGCCTCAAGGAATATGTGAAAATCGTTTTGATTGGAGGCAGGACCGTGGTGACACGTTTCCAGCTTGGCGAGTTCTTGGATCATTTGAATGAACCGAACTTGATGCGGATACACCGTTCTTACCTCGTTGCTAAGGACAAAATCGTTGCGTTCACCGCAACTGAAGTGGAGCTCACAGGCGCAAAATTGCCCATAGGGCGTAGTTACCAAATGGAAGTTTCACAAATCTTGGAATCATTTTCTCGTAGTTAACGCTACCATTTGGGTTGAATAAAATATAAAGCTGTGCCGTCAGGATCATTGAAATGGATAAAGTTTCCGCCCTCTTCTTTTCGTTCTGAAATGTCAATTGAAAGGGCTGTTAATTCAGATTTTGTGGTCTCAAAATCATCGGAAATAAATCCAATAGAGACATTGCCTGCGCTTGCTTTAATATTGACTGCTTTGGTCGGGTGCAGCCCAATCACAAGGCCTGGGGCTGTGAGCTGTGCATAATGGTTGCCCCATCGTTTTTCAAGTTTTAGGCCAAGGGATTGGTAGAAGATAATTGACTTTTCCAAGTCACTTACATTTATGGTAAGGTTGGCGGCAGTGATTTGCATGATGGAAGGGTTTTAGATTGGTCAAATTTAAAAAAAAAACTTATGAAACCTCCTGTTCTCCGGCTAAAATTCAATTCCGAATCTACATCCGACAAAAAACTGTTTTAGGTTGGAGTGTGAATTGTATACCTGAATATTGGGATTTGCCCACTTACAATATTTTGACAAATAGCATAATCGCAAGAATGGTGTAAAAATAAGTCGCTTGCTAAAATATAAGTCCATGCCTGCGCCAAACGAAATGCCTGCTGAAAATGAACTTTTCGAACCTTTAAATAAATTTCTATCCTTTGATATAAAATGATAATGAATATTGTTCTTATAAACTAATATTGGAGCAACTTCAACAAATAACCCTTTTTTGAAAAAACTACCAATTGTTGAAATTGAGTCGCATCTATAATCACAATTGATATCTAAGAGATAGATACGGGTGTTAAATTGAAAACTATTCTGTAAGTGTACAAATTTGACATATTCATAACTTATACTGTCAAGAGGATCTTTATTAAATGAATATTTACTGAAAGAGAACTCAGGATAAAATTCAATTCTTCTTTTTTTAGCCCCAAACAAATGATAATCTATACATATTGCTAGATTTTCTTTCGGATATGGATCAGCGTTCAGCTTGCTTTCATTTATATCCCAACATTTTGAATTCAATGTTTTAGTGCCAATACTTAGACCAAGCTGTGTATGGCCAATTTGAATCATAAAGAAACAAGATATAGCGAGAGAAAAGAAATATTTCATGATTTGACTTGAATATTATTTTTTTATCACAATACCACCTCCCGAAACAATCGTTCCAACATTTCCTTCGGTTCTTCGCAAAAGCCTGGATGCACCTGTGAGGTCTGAACGATTGTGCTCCGCTTTGCCGTTAACCAGCGGAAACGGCCAGCGGCATCCAATTGAGCGATGGGACCTGCATCTTTTTCGCCAGCAGCAATCTTGGTAAGTGCCTCCAAATGTGAGGTCAATTCTTCCAAATCAAATTCAGGGCAAAATGCCTGCAAACGCTGTAAGTTTAACTCAAAAAGTGCCTGTAGGAACTTATGTTTTTTGCAAAACAAAATGACGCCGACGTTCAGGAACTCCTCCCGTTCTACCCGAGGCATGAACCGGATAACCGCATATTCAAATAAGTGTCGCTCTTGCATCTTGGGCTGCTTTTACGAAGTTATCGGATGCGGCTAAACGCCGAGTCAAAAAATCATGATATACCTTGCGCATTTCGTCGGGAGTGCCATGCCCGTTCAACCAATCATCTGGGATGCTATTCAAAATGGCAGACAGTAGCTCTGTGCTTAACTGGGCCTTCAACTGACCATCCATTTCATTTAATAGGCTGGCTTGAGCTAATAGAACATGTGATTGAATATTGCTGAAGGGTGACAGGGCCGACTGCTCCCAATTGTCCCATGCATGGTGAAAATAAAGGCAGGCACCAAAGTCAATCATCCAAAGCTCCCGGTTCCAAATGAGCATATTCGTGTTTTTTGCCGTCCGGTCCACATTGGTCAGCAAAGCATCCAGCCATACGATTTTGGAAGCTGTCAATTCGTCAACTTCATTCACCACGGGGTCAAAACTGATGGCCCCAGACAGATAATGCACGCCTAGGTTGGTGCCTGTGCTGAATTTTAGCAGGTCCTGTATTTCTTCGTCTGGCTCGGTGCGGCCAAAGGCCTCGTCCAAATTGGCGAGCACAAGTTCAGGGACTTTCAAGCCGATGGACCTTGCCAATTCTGCCCCGATTAAATCGGCAATTAGGGCCTTGGTGCCTTGGCCAGCCCCTCTAAACTTTGCAACGTACAGAAAGCCATCATCTGCTTCTACAATGGCGGGCAGTGAGCCACCCTCTCGCAGCGGGGTCACGTAGCGTACAATATTCACTTCTCGAATTGCAGGTGGCAAGTAGCTCATTGGGCTGTTTTTATTGGGCGAATGTAGGTGTTTTGGCTTGAATTCATTTTCTTCAAAAAAAATCAAGTTCTGCCCCCAACAATTTATTGATTTCCAACATACAGTATTTAGTAATTATATTTTCGCCAAACATAAATACTTAAACTAATGGGACTTCTCCATTCGCTCAACCCGTACATCATTCCAAAACATAGTTGTATCCAACTGTATTGCTCAGTTTCAATTTTTGGCTTTTCTCTTAATGGCCCTCCAACCTAAGTTTTTTTAAATATTTCAATGATTAATTAATAGATAATATAATTCCACCCCCGGTGGTCATCTTCATATTTTATGAATTCTTCTCAATATGGAAACAAACAAATTTATAGGCACAAAAACTAGACTTCAAATAGCGGAAGAGTACCAAATTAGCTATCCTACTTTTTGGCGGATGATAAAATCAAACCATTTGGAACTGCCCGGTGGACTGCTCTCTCCAAAATGGCAAAAGATAATTTATGATACTTTTGGATACCCGCCAGGTGTTTACCCAGTAGATTATGCACCTAATTTAGAGTCAAATGCCGAATGAAAGGTTTTGAAAGGTTTTTACATAGAGATATGGCTTAATTTTGTGTCATTATTACTTGTGAATATTACCTTATTCCCTAGCCTGCTTACCCAAGATTATATTAATTAAATTTGCTTATTGCTACCAAATAGGCTGAATAGCTTATTATTTATTAAATAAAAAAATAGACATAATATTTTGCGCGGAAGCCGAAAAGCGAATAGAGTAGGCATTCACCTTTTCATTACTTTATCATGAAAAATTTGATATGTACTTTTTTGATGATTTTTGGAGCTTATTTTACGACTCAAGCTCAAATGCTAGGAGCTAAAGTGACAAATAACAGCACTGTAAGTTGGGACTTTAGGGCTTTTGATTCAAGTGCACCTCCATTTTTGATTTCATTAGGCTCTATTGCACCGGGTGCGACAGTGTCAGGGTCGGTAGCGGGTCCAGTCAATTTGCCTTTCACCTGTCAGGCAGGTGAAACAGGAAATGCTTGTGCCCAAAATTGGAATATTACAGGTGCTCCAAGCTTTGGTTCTCTGACAATATGTGGCACAGTTGTGAGCTGGCGATGCGAATATTCAGCCTTAATACCAGCTGGCTATTCGATTTATGTTACTATTAATTAGCTTCAAATCAAATTACTAAAAGGGGACTCAACTCATCAGTTAAGTCCCCTTATAATTTATTAGATAAACCTAGGCTTTAATTAATATCCTAAGCTTCTTCTCCTTCTTCTTTAATTTTGCCATTCCTGTGAGTGATTTTTGTAATAAAAACAAATAATACGGGAACAACAAAAATAGCTAAAGTAGTGGCTGCTAACATGCCTCCAAATACAGTCCACCCAATAGTTTTTCGGGATTCTGCGGCAGCGCCTGTGGCAAAAGCCAAAGGCAAAACCCCAAAAATAAATGCCAGTGAGGTCATCACTATGGGCCGCAAACGTAAACTGACCGCTTGGAGGGTGGCTGTTAAAATACCAACACCTCTGTCCACTCTTTCTTTTGCAAACTCTACTATAAGTATGGCATTTTTCGCTGCCAACCCAATCAGGGTGATCAGGCCAATTTGGGCATATATGTTATTGCTGATATTGGGCAATAAAGTTAAAGTAAGGATAGAGCCAAATGCTCCGATTGGAACAGCAAATAATACGGAAAATGGAACAGACCAGCTTTCATACAACGCAGCCAAGAATAGAAATACGAAAATTATGGAAATGCCGAATATCATAAGTGAACTGCTGCCTGCTGATACTTCCTCTCGACTTAATCCAGAAAATTCATAGCCATATCCTTCAGGCAATGTTTTAGCAGCGACTTCTTTCAGCGCTTGAATAGCCTGACCGCTGCTGAAGCCCGGTTTAGGAACACCATTTATTTCGATAGAACGGTAAATATTATAGTGCGAAATAAGTGATGGACTTTCCACAACTTTAGTCGTTACAAGTGAACTTAACGGTATCATGCCCCCTTGGCTATTTCGGACATAGTATTTGTTTAGCTCGTCAATATTCGAGCGATAGCTGCTATCCGCTTGCACAACTACTCGGAAATTTCGACCGTATAAATTGAAATCATTAACATAGGTACTCCCCAGCAGTGTTGACATGGTGCTGTAAACATCTGCTACTGAAACACCCAGTTTTTTTGCTTTTTCTTTATCGACATCTACTTGATAGCTTGGCGTTTTAGCTGTGAAAAAGGTAAAGGCCCTGCCGATTTCTGGTCGTTGGTTCAATTCCCCCAAGAACTTCTTTGAAACTGCTTCAAACTGTTTAATATCGTCGGTACTGGTAGTCTGCTGCAATTCAAATGTAAAACCTGAAGTGGCACCCAAACCCGGAATAGCAGGCGGCCCAATGACCAATACCCTCGCTTCCTTGATGTCGGCCACCGCTTTTTGAATCTTTTCCATGATGCCACTTGCCTGCATCCCTTCGCCTTTACGCTCATCCCAAGGCTCAAATAACACGAAAATCGTACCCGCATTCGATTTATTGGAAAAGCTTACGATGTTTAGTCCAGCAAGTCCGCCCACTGTTTTTACACCAGGTATAGCTCTGACCCTTTTCTGGATTTCCAACAACATTTCCTTGCTACGGGTAGTAGAGGCGGCTTCTTGCATTTCGTACGTAACATATACACGACCTTCATCTTCTGTTGGAATAAACCCGGATGGTTTGTTTTGAAACATAAAATATAGACCAACAAACATACAAACCATTAAAATCATGATTAAAGGGGTGGCACGTATTGATTTTCCAACACCTTTTGTATAAGCATGATTTAAACGGTCAAACTTGCGATTGAATCCAGCAAAGAATTTTTCTAACAGGTTCTTTTTTGCGTTTTTGTCTTTTGAAGGGCGCAACATTATGGTACATAATGCGGGCGTTAGTGATAAAGCTACAAATGCTGAAATAATAACCGAAACAGCAATGGTGATAGCAAATTGTTGGTACAATCTTCCAACAATGCCTGGGATAAAACCTACAGGGACAAAAACCGCTGCTAATATCAAGGCAATTGCAATTACTGGCCCAGATATATCCTTCATAGCTTTTTTTGTAGCTTTTTTAGGGGAAAGTTGGTCGTGATCAATATTATGCTGCACAGCTTCCACCACTACAATAGCATCATCCACGACAATGCCAATGGCTAATACAAAAGCAAATAAAGTCAGTGTATTGATGGTGAAATCAAATGGTATGAAAAATATAAAGGTACCAATCAATGAAACTGGTATGGCCAATACCGGAATCAATGTCGCACGCCAGTTTTGTAAGAAAAGGAATACTACAAAAACCACCAGCGCAAGTGCTATCAATAAGGTTTCTACGACCTCTTTCATAGAAACTTTTACCACAGTAACCGTTTCTAAGGGCATAACGTAATCTAAATCCTTTGGGAAAGATTTTTTGAGTTCAGCCAATGCCTTATTGATGCCCTCAAATGTGGACAATGCATTTGCACCTGGCGCTTGATATATCAGTACAAATGCGGCAGGTTTGCCATTTACAAAAGCATTGGTAGCATAATCAAATTTACCCAATTCAACCCTTGCTACATCCTTTAAATAAAGTACAGTGCCTGTTGAAGGAACAGTTCGTACAATGATGTTCTCAAATTGCTCCTTGGTATTAATGCGGCTGTTTGTAAGTACACTGTATTCAAATGTTTGCGTATTAGGCTGTGGATTTCCGCCAATGGTACCTGCAGCAACTTGCAGGTTTTGCTCGGTTAATGCGGCCAATATATCGGTCGTAGCCAAACCTAAATTGGCCAATTTTTCAGGGTTCAACCATATGCGCATTCCAAAATCGTCTGCACGGGAGATGATGTCGCCTACGCCTTTCACCCGTTGTAAGGCATCCTTAACATATAGATTGGCATAATTGCCAATGAAACTTGGATCATGCGTGCCATTGGGAGAATAGAGTGCTAAAGCTACCATAATGCTTGGGTTCCGTTTTCGTACGGTTAGCCCCAATCTTTTGACTGCATCAGGTAGGCTAGGTTGGGCAATGCTTACCCTGTTTTGTACTTCAACGGCTGCATTGTTCACATCCGTCCCAATTTCAAAGTTTACATTAATGGTGCTTTGGCCACTTGCCGTACTATTACTTGACATATATGTCATGCCAGGTGTGCCATTTACCTGTGTTTCAATAGCAGTAGTAGTGGTCTGTTCAACGGTTTGAGCATCCGCACCCGTAAAATTGCCCGTAATAGTGACCGTTGGTGGTGTTATATCTGGATATTGGGCGATGGGCAAAGTGTTCATTGCTATCAGGCCGACCAATACAATTACGATAGATATAACAATGGCCGTCACTGGCCTTTTTATGAAAGTATCTGCAATCATTTTTTATGCTTTAACAAACGGTTATGGGGTTATGGGGATAAATTGGAAGTATTAGTTTTTGGGAGTGGTAGAATTAGCCCCTGCACCTTTGGCAGCTGGTGGCGTAGTATTTATTGAAGCACCTTCCCGTAGATTCTGGACTCCTTCCACCACAATCTTATCAGTGGGCTCCAAGCCATTTTTGATAATTATATCCTTTTCAAGTTGTTTCCCCAACACCACTTTTCTTTGTGATACTTTATTGCTATCGTTTGGCACATATACAAAGTACTCGCCCAGTTGCTCTGTAACAGCTTTATATGGTATAAGTATCGAGTTGAAAGCATTATTGCTTTTAACCCGCACGGTTCCCGTCATACCAGCTATTAAGAGGTTTTTATTGTTTGGGAAAACAAGTCGGGCTTTCAATGTTCCCGTCTGTGCGTTGACAGCTCTATCTAAAAGAGCCAACCTGCCTGGAAATGGATAGACTTCCCCTCCGAAAGCAAGCATAAAAGTGGAATCACCCGGCTTTTGTTTTTCATTTAATAAGGTAGTAAATCGATATATCTCTTTTTGGTCAATATTGAAATCAACCGCTAGCTCTCGGTCAGTTGACACGGTATTAAGAATTGTCTGCCCAGCCGATACCGCAGCTCCATTTTTAACGGAAGATATCCCAATAACACCATCAAATGGTGCATATACTTTGGTGTATTTTACATTGGTTTGTACGCCTTGGATATTGGCATTGGCAGCGGCTACTTGCTTTTTTGCTACTTCCAGTGCGGCATCTGCATTGTCCACCAATTGTTTGGCGACGGCATCCTGTTTGTCCAATTCATGATAACGGGCAGCGTCTTTTTCAGCTTTATTCAAATTTGCTTGCTGTACCTGCAAATTGGCGACTGCCTGCTGATAATTGGCTGCATATAATTGATCGTCAATGGAATAAAGCAACTGCCCCTTCCGCACACGGTCCCCATCCTTGAAATGAATGCCTGTAATAAACCCACTTACTTGTGGACGCAATTCTACCTGTTCCAATGCTACCACAGTAGCTGGATATTCGTCATAATATGCCGCTTTTATGAACTTGACTGGTTCCACTGTAACTTGTGCAGGTGGCGGTGACGCAGGAGGTCCGGCTTTTTGTTCTTGCCCACAGGCGGTAATCATCAGCACGGCAACAAAAGCCGTCAAGGTTATTGTATTTTTGGTCAACATATCTTTCATGAATAATTTGCTCGTTTAATTTTCGGATTAATAATTGATTTGCCCCAATGTCTTTTGCACGTCTATCTTACTTGCCAAAAGTTCATAAACGGCATTGTAATAATTTATTTGGGCTGTTCGGAGGTCGGTTTCAGAGGTGATTACTTCCAGATAGGTCTTTATACCAGAACGATATTGCAATTGAAGTACGTCATATACTTCCTCGGCCAATTGCATATTTTCTTTTAATGTCAAATAATTGGTCAAGTTGCTTTTATAAATTGCCAATGCTTGTGCATATTGTGCGTTCACCACGTTTTCAAAATAAGCCATGTCTTGCTCATTTCGCTGTAGTTGAAGTGCAGCAATCAGGTTGTTTTCCTTTCTTTTCCCGCCTTGATAAATCGGCACACCAATCGTTAGGCCGGCGTAAGCTGTAGGGAAATTTTTACTGTATAACTCACTAAAATCATTGTTCAAAAAGTTCAGGTTATAAGCACCAAATGCAGACACCGAAGGCAGATAACTCCATTTGGTATATTCAATATTGGAAACTAAAAGTTGGCGTTGCGTCTCAAGTTGTGCAAATTCAATGCGTGATTTATAGTTAAGTTGTTGCAGAGTGTCCAGTGCTATCTCATTTTCCATTTGTAGGCTATCATATGCTATGTTTAATTCTGCCGTATCTGGATAGTTCATTAACGATTTGAGGTATGCTAATTTTGCGGCTAATATATCCTCATTACCTTTTCGGGAAGCTTTGGCGTTGTTGAGCGCTATGGTAGCTCTTTTGTAGTCTATTTTATCAGCAATGCCTGCATTGTATTGGTTGAAAGCATCCTTTAAGCTGCGCTCTATTCTCGTTATGTTCGAGGAAGCAACTTTAATTTGCTGCAATGTAGATAACACATCATAAAATGCCTTGGAAACATCCACTGTCAGGTTGATTTTATCCTCTGCGGTATATTGCCTGGAGAGTTTTGCGACTTCGGTTTTAGTTCGTTTTGCCAATAAGACATCCCGGTTGAATATGGTTTGTGAAGCCGTAAATTGTAGTGAAGAAGTATTATTTGTCCCCAACTTTACCGTATTGCCACCTACAAAAGCGGACTGCACCAGAAAATTGTGCTGGAGATTATAGTTGAAGTTGACCTGTGGATACCAATCGGCCAGCTTGCTTCTGATTTGTGCATCCGTAATCTGCTCATCCAATTGGGATTGCTGTACAATTGGCTGCTGTTTGATAGCATAGGCAATAGCATCCTGTAGCGTCACTTCTTTCAATAGTCCGCCTTGTGCGGGAGCCTGGGCAAAAAGCACAATTGGAAGCAAAAAGCTTAGAAACAAGGCAAGTTTAGCGGGTGTTTTTCGGGTGGATTTGTGAATTGGGGCTGCTTTGAAGGCATAGTTAGCATTCGTCATTCAGTACAATCTATTTTCAATGTGAGGTTGTTTTTTCTGGACATAATACGTTCCTGTCAAAAACACACTTAGCATTAATGCTTTGGAAAAAGTTTAGTTCAATGATGTTTGAATATTGTAAAAAATTGTTTGTAGGTACATGGCTTGCATTGGTCTAAAATCCATGAACTTTCTTTAGAGAATGCTTGAATAATAGCCTCGGTCGGGCATTTTGAAAATTTTGAGAGCATGAGGGAGTTGGGAAAGCATTCCCAACCGTTCTAGTCATTCTGCTTTCTGTCATTCATTTTACTGAATTATCCACGTAATATTTATTGTTGGAAATTAATGCCAGCTATTTTTGGCCAATGAAAAGATTCTACTATTGCTGCCAACTTGTCAGCTTTTTATTATGCTTTGATATTTCCGCACAAAACAGCTATTTAAAGATATTAGAGGAGCCATATACTAGTCTTTATCAAACCATAATCCAACTTCCAGATGGTAGCCTGATTGTTGGTGATCAGTTGACAAACGGGCTTGGCCTTTCGCACAAACCCGGTTTTGAGCTTACTCGTTTCGATGCATGCGGCAAACAGCTTTGGACAAAATGGTACCATCCGTCAGGCAATCTTTATTTCGACAAATTAGAAGCAGGAAAAAACGGCGACTTTTATGCAATGGGGTCAGTGGATGGATTTCCAGATAAAACCTTTTTGATGAAAATTGACAGTGACGGCGAGGTGTTATCTTATTTTCAGCTAACGGGTGATTGGGGGGATATGAACGACTATTCATTAATTTATAGAGATGGTCGTCTTATGTTTTCCGGTGTAATTAAATATCCTCCAAGCTCAACTTACGGTATCGTCATTATTTTTGATGAAAATATCAACCCAATATGGGCGAGGCACTTTCTTCCGTTCAACGCCTCTGCCGAAAGCATTCTGACCAAAGATGGTGGCGTGCTTGCGCAATCAATGGGTGCAATGATTCGGCTAGATAAAAATGGACAACTGTTATGGGCTACACAAACCCCTTCAGAATATACTGCCCCATTGGAAATTGAGTCAGGTTTTATTTGTGAAAATAATGACTTTCAAGGACCTGAGAACCAATTTTTTCTCCTTCGCAACGATGGGACTTTGGGCTGGCAATCCGACCGGTTTCCTGCCCATAGTTATTCCATCGAAGGCTTAGCCCGGCTGCCCGATGGTGATGCTATTTGTTTTTACAAATGCCCTAACAACCCTGGCGTTGTTCCTTGTCAGCTCAGGCTGACGCCCGACGGTGAAATATTTGGACAAAAACGACTGGTCAGCAATCAAGTAATCAGCCCTTCTTTTATGTCCTTCGCAATTGATGCAGAGAATAATGTTTCACTATTCGGACAAGTCAACGGTAATTTTCAATTACCAGAATACAACTACGATTTCTTGGCGCATTTCCCGCTCGACGGCCCACCAGATAGTTGTTTTTATTGGCAAGATTTTGAGGCCACTAGCCCTGTGGAAATACCAATTTCCCTCAGCCCGGTCATACCTACCGTCGAATCCGTTACAGTTACCATGAATGCCCAACCCATTTTTTCTACCCAAACGCTCAACTTTAAAGAGCGTGAAATATGCCAGCCAAAAATTGAACGAGACACCGTCACATTCGAAAAGGAACTGCTTTGTGACCAGTCATGGACCGTTACGCCACCTACTGCGGATGCAATTTGGGAAGATGGAACTTCAACCTTAACCCGTCAATTTACCATCCCCGGCACCTATCAAGCCTTCAAAGTCTCCTGCTCCGATACGACTGTTTATCAATATAACTTAACAGTCAATTGCCCATGTCTGGTCTTTCTGCCGACTGCTATCAGCCCCAATGGAGATGGCCTCAATGACGAATTGCGACCATACAGCCCCTGTTCATTCACGATTATGAACCTGGAAATTTACGACCGATGGGGTGGTCTGCTTTTCCGTTCAAAGCATCCCGAAGACTTTTGGGATGGCAATTACAAAGGCAAGCCCGTCAACCTAGGCGTGTATCTGGCAAGGCTCCATTACCTGGTGGAAGATGAAAACGGCGTTACCTACGAGGGAGATATTTTGCAAGACTTGACGGTCATTCGATGAGTGGGGGAATCCATTTTTAGCCGACTGTTTCCTTAATTCCGATGTCTGTTTTTCAGCAAAACTATCCATAATTAATTGGCAGCTGCTCCCGTAAATCAATGAAATGCTTCAAAAGTCCTACACGTAACCCGGTTGCTACCGTGCCGACAGGTATGCAAACTTTTCGAAACTAATTACTGAAAATCTGATGCGTGGGCTACATTTGCCAAAAGCACCATTTTCAAACAAAACTGTAAAAGCTGGATATGAGTAACGAGATTTCACAGAAACCGCAAGGGGACACCGCCCATTTTTTTGAAAACAAAGTCATTGGGCACCCCGCCGGGTTGTTTGTGCTCTTCTTTACCGAAATGTGGGAACGCTTTTCCTTTTATGGCATGCGGGCATTGTTGGTGATGTTCCTGACTTCCACACTTGCCAATGGTGGCTGGGAATGGAGCCGGGAGCAGGCGATGGCATTGTTCGGTTCATACGTAGGTCTGGTTTATTTGTCCACCATGATGGGCGGCTATTTTGCCGATAAAAAAATAGGCTACCGCTGGGCGGTGGTAGTGGGTGCCACTCTGATGACCTTGGGCCACGCCTGCATGGCCATCGAAACGCATTGGTCTATCTACTTAGGCTTGGTTTTGCTGGTTTTTGGCAATGGTTTTTTCAAACCAAACATGGTGTCCATTATTTCTGAAATGTACAAATCGCATTCGGAGAAAAAGGACGGTGCCTACACCATTTTCTATATGGGGGTAAATGCGGGTGCTTTTTTCGGCATCCTGCTCTGCGGGTATTTAGGTGAAAAAATAGGTTGGAGTTGGGGCTTCGGCCTAGCTGGCATCTTCATGTTTTTTGGCATGTTGCAGTTTTGGTTGGCACAAAACATCTTTGGCGATATTGGCCTCAAGCCTGTAAAAAAAGACGTCGCCAAGGCAGAAGTGGAAGACGATGGCGACAAGCCCAATCCCTTCACGATGCCACAATTGGTGCTTATCGGGGTGATGATTGTGCTTGGCTTGCTTTGGATTGTTTTCGAACCTGCCAAAAAGATTTCCAATGGCACCGTTGATATTTTTGACTGGAACCTACTCGGCCTCTCTGGCAACAATTTCACCATCCTGCTGGCATTGGTGCTCTTTCTCGGACTGCTGATTTACCGGATTGCGAAGTACTCCCCAATCACCCGTGACCGAATGATTGCGGTAACCTTTTTTGCCATTTTGGTCATTTTCTTTTGGGCCATTTTCGAACAGTCGCCCGGCACTTTGACCATTTTTGCTCGTGACTACACCAACCGGATACTGGAGGGCAGCGCTGGCACCATTTTCAAAGTAGTGAACTCCTTGATGACTCTTGTCCCGTTGGGCATCATTACTTGGGTACTTTGGCGGCTTTTCGTGAAAACCTTCAAGAAATACGCCATTGCGAATATCATCCTTGGTTCCAGTTTTGTCATTGTTTGGGGAATCGCTTTTTGGATGCTGAAAAATCAATTCGCCGAAGAGACGCTGGAAGTGCCGGCCTCTTGGTTTTCCACCCTCAATTCCTTGTTTATCATTAGCCTAGCCCCACTTTTTTCAAAATGGTGGGAAAGCAAATACAACCCACCTGCCAATGTAAAATATGCCATCGGCATGGCATTGCTCGCCATCGGAATGGCTTGCGTTGCCTTTGGCGCAAGCGGCATTGAGCCGGGCGCAAAAACAGCATCAGTGAGCATGGTCTGGCTCATATTAGTGTACCTGTTTCATACGATGGGCGAACTGTGTATTTCGCCAGTCGGCCTCTCCTACGTCAGTAAATTGGTGCCGCCACGCATGATTGCCGTCATGTTTGGTATTTGGTACTTAGCCATTGCCATCGGGATGAAAGGTGCCGCCAAATTCGGTGAAAACGTGGACAAAATCGCCGACGAAAAAGGCATCAGCTACTTCTTCTGGATGCTTACGGTGGTCTCTTTTGTGGTTGCCATTGTTGCCATCGTTTTTGCGCCTATCATCCGAAAAAAGATGCACGGAGTGAGGTAGCGGTCAATGTGAGCCATGCCTAGAAGATCGGCTCCGTCGGAGCAAAATCTTTGTAGCCCTTAGTTTTTTCAAGTTTGTATTAATCGAAAGCCCAGTTCCTTAGTCCATTCAAGCAGTAATCTTGAGAAGGGCTCGAAACTGCATGTTTAAGTCGTGAAATTTTTTTTTGAAAAAAATGGCCACCTTCCGCAAGGTTTTCAAAATAACGGCATCCAATCATTAAAATCTCCGGCGCTTGACGGACGAACGACCACTAATCCTGGCTTTGCAGCTTGGCGAGGAAACAGCTTTCCGCCGTCTTGTGGATGAGTGCCAAGAACGGGTGCTCAACACCTGCCTCGGTTTCTTGCCAAACTTGCACGATGCAGAGGATTTGACCCAAGAAGTGTTCATTGAAGCGTTCCGGTCGGTAGGCAATTTCAGGGGAGATTCCAGCCTCAACACTTGGCTTTACCGGATTGCCGTGAGTAAATCATTGCAGCTAATCCGGCAGCGGCAGCGGCAGAAGCGGTTGGATTTCTTCAAGTCGCTTGTCGGATTGGAAGATGAGCGAGCTGGGGCAATGACCGACGAGTTCAATCATCCAGGCATTGCACTTGAAAACTCGGAAAGAGCAAAATTGCTGTTTGAAAAAATGGCTCAATTGCCTGAAAACCAGCGAACTGCGTTCGTGCTGCACAAAGTGGAGGGACTGAGCCACAATGAAATCGGCGAAGTGATGCAGTTGAAAGTGCCAGCCGTGGAGTCGCTAATTTTCCGGGCAAAACGTCGGCTTCAGGAATTGCTGCGGGATTTTTACGAAGAAAAAATGATTTGATTTCAACCATTAAAATGTCATTTGATATGCAAAAGAAAGCCTTGTTACACAGCTTGTTTGCCCTATTATTCCTCACAGTTTTCACCCAATGCAAGGATGATGATGTCATCGTTGAGCCGGAGCCGCAGCAACCCACGCTGACGCCAAATGAAATCGTTCAGAAGTACCTGAACATCGACCTTGATGACTTGGCCAACTACGCCAATCCTGTTTACCCAGCGCATTACGATGCGAACATCCTTGCCACCGACAATGCCCCCAGCCTGAATCCCGTGACGAATGCTGGTGCCACGCTCGGAAGGGTGCTTTTTTTTGACAAAAAACTAAGCCTGAACAATGAGACGGCCTGTGCCAATTGCCATTCACCAGAGAAAGGATTTACTGACAATGCCGTGCTGAGTCAGGGTTTCAATGGCGACTTGACGGGCAAACATTCCATGCGCTTGGCCAATGCCAATTTTTACACTGGCGAAAAGATGTTTTGGGATAAGCGGGCCGAGGATGTGGAGGACCAAGTGACCCGCCCCATCAAAGACCACTCGGAAATGGGCTTTGAGGATGCCGTCGGTGGCATTGACTCGCTTATCAGCAAGATGAACAAACTGGAATACTATCCGGTCTTGTTCAAAAAAGCATTTGGTACGGAAACCATTACTGAGTTCAACATGAAATTGGCGCTGGCGCAATTCGTGCGGAGCATGGTGTCCACGACCAGCAAGTTCGACGATGGGTTTGCGCAGGTGTTCAATCCAGCGCAGCCGGGGGCTGGGGTAGGGCAACCATTCCCCAATTTTACCCCACAGGAAAACCAAGGCAAACAGCTTTACCTGATGCCGCCACCGCAAGGCGGGGCTGGGTGTGCGGGTTGCCACAACCCGACCACTTTTTCGCTTGCCGCCAACAGTTTGGACAATGGCCTTGACGCCAATGAAACCGTAATTTTCAAGTCGCCTTCCCTGAAAAACGTAGGCATCACTGGTCCGTACATGCACGATGGCAGGTTCAGTTCTCTGGCAGAGGTGGTGGAGCATTACAACAGTGGGATCATTGACGGCCCGAACCTGGACAATCGCCTGAAAGCACCTGCTGGTGGCCCCGGAGGTCCATTACAGCCTTTGCGCCTCAACCTGACCCAGCAGGAAAAAGATGCCCTCGTGGCTTTCCTCCAAACTTTGACCGATGATAAAATGATTGCCGATGTGAAATTTGGGAATCCATTCAAATAGGATTTGCAGGTTTAGGAGGTTTTATGCACGAGGCTAAACCTTCTAAACCCACTAAACTTGCTAAACCTACCAAGATGAACCACAAAAAAAGCATCGAAGCAGAAATCCAGCGCACCATGTCTTCTTTGGAGGGCATGCAACGGGTGCCTGGCAATCCTTGGCTTTTTACGAGGATTCAAGCGAAAATGGAGTCTAAGGAAATCGCCAAGCCCAGCATCACATGGCGGCCAGCCCTGTCATGGGCTGCGTTTTGTGTGCTGTTGCTGGCCAACGGAATGGCCATCGTTTCAGCCACCCGCACCACTTCCAAAAGCAATGAACAGCAACTGGTGCAGGCGGTTTCAAAGCAGTATGGCTTTCAACAGGATGCCACTTGGTCTATGCTTCAACCTCAACATTGAGATGATATGGAAAACCTCAGCATTTCCCGCAACTGGTTCACTGTTGGCTTGGTACTGCTCAACCTCGCCTTGATGGGATTCCTTTTTTTTGGGAAAAAACAAGGCCCACCTCAGCCCAACGACATCATCCAGCTTTGGAGGCATGAGCTTAAGCTTAGTCCTGAGCAAGTTGCCGAATTCAGGGAAATTATTGGTGAGCACCGACGCAAAACTGAACCACTTCAACAGGCGCAAATGGAAAACCGAAGAGCTCTGTTACATGCTGCTGAAACCCCAAACACGGATACAGCCCTCGTGGCCCTCCTCACCGCTGAATCGGGAGAGCTACACCGCGAGTTGGACGAGGGTTTGGTACACCATTATCGGGATTTGCTGAACGTATGTAATCCGCAGCAGCAGGAGCTTATGAAAGCTATTTTCTTTAAAACCTTGCGGCAACCAGGTGGGCCTCCACCACCAAGGCGGAGGGAAGAGTAAGTGAATGTTTTAATTGAAAATTATCCCAAATTATGCGCTTGATGAATAAACCTTGATACAATACTAAATGGAATTCTGCCCTCAGTTTACCTTCAAGAATTTTTGAACAGCGACCAAATTCCCCAGTGTATCTTTTATCTTGATGAAATACGTGCCAGGGCTCATGCCTTCCAGTTGAATTTCGTCTCCATGTAGTGATAAGTCAATTGACCTCCCAAGCATGTCATAAATTTCGATTGATTTAACATCGAAGCGATGGGCATCATATATAAACCTTAAATAGTCTTTTGCAGGATTCGGATAAATAATTATTGAAGGACTCAATGAAGTCTCGTCACTTGCAGTCAAAGTAAAGTTGACAATGTCAGAAATGTCCGAAACGCATCCATTATCATTGGTTTGTACGCTGTAAAAGCCGTTTTGGGTAGGTGTATAAAACTGCCCATTAGCTCCCGGAATCGGATTCCCATTTAAAAACCACTGGTTTCCCTGCATTGCTGATGATGCAAGTAAATTGCCGTTTACTTGTATATATGGCGTTGGTGGTGTGTTTCCAAACATAACTGTTGCTATATTGGACGGCTGGCTAAAACAACCCAAAGAGTCAGCTACTTGATAATAATAATCTCCTTCATCATATACTGCAATATTTTGGCCTTGCATCCCATTCGACCAGAGGTAATTATCATATCCATTTTCAGCAGTCAATACTACAAAACTGCCCCAACATCCACCAGCCTGCGTTGGCTCCACGGAAAGCGGCCCTGAAACGAGAGAGTTGCAGCTTTCAAGGATCACCACCATTTCGTCAGTGTTGAAGGCGAGTTTTCCACCACTGCCCCAATTTACCAAAGAGCCAATATAGCCGGATGTACCATTCAGCGGCTTTTCTTCAAGCAGCGTGAATGTATTTTTTTGAAAGGTTCTTAAGGAAATTGAGCTTTGGGAATAGCCTACGACAAAGTAAACCACATTTGAATCTGGGGCCGGCTCTACTGCGGCGTAGTAGGATGGGACGGGCAAGTCATAAGCCCCTTGCAGGAGTGGAGCTATGCCACTGACGTTTATAACAGAGCCACTGTTTGAGTAAACCATAGAACCATGTCCTTCTATCCTGGGGCCAAAGCCTGAGATGAGGTTGGCAGCTACTGCTACCTCATTAAGTCCATTTGTACTGACATTGATACTGCGAAACCCAAACTCTGTGGTTTCGTTGTTGTATCCATATAGAACGTCTGGAGACTCCCCAAAAGCCAAAGAATTGCTGCCAGTATGTACCTGAGTAGTATTTGGCCTCATGACGCCATCGTCAAATACTGCTACTCCCATGTGCCGGGGGCTGACTCCAAGTGACATTCTTGAAACTGCGATGCTATGTGGACTACCCGGCAATACCTCAATTTCTTCCGCATAAAAAGGCCCGAAAAATGGGTCAGAACCTATGCTGAATGTCAAGTCCGTGATATTGGTTTGCAGGTTGAATCTTGCTACCTGTGGTGAACCATTCAGCCCAACGTAAATAAAGTTTTCATCGTCAGATAATGCAATTACCCCGGGCTCGCTGCCCACAAAATAACAGTTCTCAACAGCCCCGGTATGAGGGTTGATTGCGCAAAGGCTGTTCCCGTTGGTTCCGACTCCTGGTGTGCTGACGTATAGGCGGTCTTTGCTTGGAACATAGACTATGTCCTTGGCGAAAATGCCGACAATCTTAATGTTCTGCCCATTTGTTGTTAGCCCAGCAACAAAGCATATAAAGAAAAACGTTAACTGTTTCATGTCAAACTTAATTTGAACTTGAAGTATGGTTTTGCTGGCAAAGTTATGCTGAATTGATTCACAAAAACAAGGGGGCTGTTTTCATCAAATTTGTAAGAATGTGATTGCTTCGCCAAATGAATAAACTAAGTATCAAATGCTGCATTTTGGGGAAAGTTTTCAACTTCACTTGAGTCGTCTTCGTCATAATCCTCCGTTCAACTTCATTCACAATTTTGACAGGGAGCTAAGATTCTGTAGCAACCATGTTTTGAAACATTCTGACTGCTCAAAATCCATTAACTTGCTCTTGGGGCGAACCCGTTTTCGTCCACTAAATCCTAAATGCAATCCTATATGGGGTTGGCTGAGAGCGCAAGTTAAGTTTCGCTAATTATTCTTGAGCAGGCTTTGTGCAGCGGGTATGTGCAGGAATTTTTCCTCTAAATCCACACAATCTGGCTGCAACCCTATGTGGGGAGAACGCAAGTTACGCTGCGCTAAACTTGCTCAAACTGGTATTTAAACGATGGAATTGAATTATTAGTTATTACAATAAAAACATGGTTGAGGAGAAAGGCCAGTATCATAATCAAGGTAATTATTATACTAAGTTGCTTCCCCCTCAACCATCTTCATGGTGATATGACTCTATAAAATATCCAAGAGCCTATTCTAGCTATATTATAAAAGAAGGGATAGTTTTAATTTGTCATCCCCCGCATTCTGCGAAACAATTTGCAATGCCCATTTCTTGATAAGTGCATTCGCCACATATGATGGTAACCATCCAATTGGTGCATTCTGGGAATAATATTGGATTGTTATTCTGCCAGGGAGTTGGAGGAAATGGACACCCCAAGGTTGGGCTTTGTGGTGGAAGAATATCCCATGAAGTCTTACATGGCGAGTTCACATCACCTCTGATGATAGGTTGACCATTGAACTTTGGTGTCATTTGAGTGTACCAGCAGCCATTTTCATCCTGGACACATTCCTGCTCCAATACAATTGAATTACAGCAATCTTCACCGGTTGGACACCAAAGGTCGGTACTATTATCGGTAGAAGGGATTGGATAGTTAATCCACGTAATTGCCTGCGTTGCCCCGCTTGGCTTTCTTATTCGCACCCTAAATTGGTTACATATTCCGGTTCCTGACACGGTGTTCATATCCCAAAGTACTCGTATGCAAGGAGGCGTTGTATAATCATCGCAAAGCCAATCGCTTACATATAGCGTATTGGCAGGCCAGCCCCCTACAGGGTGGTTCACGGTTTGTGTCCAAAGTAATGTTCCGCTACTACTATAGGCTTCATAATTAGCGTTGGAAGTCGCTACGGATGCTGTATATTCAAACTGGTAACAATATTCACATGGAATCGTATCGGTTTTTTCTCCAGCATGGTTGAAATAATTGATAAGCCATTCTTTGCTTGGATTCTCAACAAAATTGCCTCCATTTTCAAATACTACACTTCCACCTTTTTGCTGTTGTTCTTCGATTACTTGTAAATAATGATTTACCATTTCCCAGCCATTACTGAATTCAGTTTCTTCTGATGTAAGTATTTTTTTTTCATCGGTCGTAGTTTCTGCCTTGTCTTTTTGACAGGCGTAAGTAAGGAATAAGTTGCTTAGCAACAAAACCATAAGAATTCGAAAGTTTTTCATGTTTGAAATATTTAGTTAATAATTAATGATGATGTTAGGTTATAATATTACCTTATTAATGTTGCAACCTTCATGGGCTACAATATAATAATTAAATAATACAAACCGCCAAACTATATGAAAGAATAGCTTGGAAGATTCGACTAATAAATAGATTCAATTTTGAAAATTGGAAAAAATAGGCATAAGAATAACATGCCGCTATATATCATACAATAATAGCTCGGCTACATTTGATTCTCCAAAATTCCAAAACCGGGGTAAGTAAAAACTCATACTTTATACAACCTGATAAACCATCCACCCCTTTGCAATTGTTCGCAGGAATACATTATTTTTTCTTGAAATTTGGAAAAAGATTTTTAACAATAAAATTGGCATTTAGAAGAATACTGCTTTGCCGCCTGCAATACTAAATCTTCTGAAATTTAGGAGTGATTTTTCATCTTTTGTTTAAAAAATTACAAAACCAATAAAATAGCTTTTGTTTGATTAAATTTTGAATTGTAGCGATACTAGATTACTACAAAGATGCTGTTCCTACGGAGCATAGTCCATAGCTTAAATTGCATACACATACACACAACTGTAAACCTTCACCCCCTGTGAATACTTGTTTCTTGCCAAAAAATGAAATTACAAATTAGAACTCCGTTTCTGGTTCCTCCTCGTCGTAAGCCTCATTCTCGTCATCCTCTTCGTCATCGTCTTCTTCAACCATTTCTACAGGGAACCCAAGATTCTGAAGCATCAACATCTTGTAATATTCTGCCTGCTCATAATCCGTCAGTTGGGCATAGGCCCGGGAAAGATTTATCAATATGGTGGTTTTGAGTGCACTTTCATTTTCAATATGTTCCAATGCCTGCTTTAGTAGGTCAATGCCCTCTTGGATTCTGGCATCTTCGTTGATGGCCAATGCACCCAAATTGTTGAGAACGTGAGGGCTATTAGGCTTAATGGCCAACACTTTTTGATAGTATGCCAAGGCCCGGTATTGGTCTCCCAAATCTTGCCAACATTGACCAATGCAATATAGTGGATACCATTCAGTTGGGTTATACTTGGCATATTCACTGAATATTTCAATAGCTTCTTTGAATTTTTTATTACTTGCTAACAACCTGCCTATATCTTTCCACATATAATTGGGTTCGTCATCATCTTCTTTGCTCTTTTCCAAAGCCAAAAGGCCATACTTCTCGGCATTTTTCATGTCTTTCAGATAACAATAGCAGCCTGCCATCTCAAAATAAGTCTCCATTACTTCGTCTTGTTTCAAGGCTTCCTGGTAATTGCTGACAGCTGCGTCCCATCGCTGGTAAAATACGTTCAGCCTTCCCATATTGTGATAGTACTCCCACTTAAAATACTCAGGGTCTGATGGTTTTTCTTCATTCAAGCGCTCTATCATTTCGTTCCCAAAACGCCTTGCATTTTGTTCATCGCCACGCATCCGGTAGAACATCATGAGCATTTTGCACATGTTAGCGTTTTTCTCGCCATTGTAGTATCGGTCTAAAAGCTGCTGAACTTCCTCCTTGTGCCAAGAGTCAGTTGATTCGTTTTCGGGCTTGATAAAGTCTTCTAACCACATCGTTTGTTGGTTTTAAAGCGACAGAGTTCAGTCATTGATAAATAAAATTTGCGCTTTTCAAATAAGTAGCGCATACAAACCAATTTGTCGTGCTAAGGTAGTTTTATTTTAAGGAAATGGAGGCGCAAAAAATTTTGCTGTCAAAAAACGGTTTGGCATGTCTCAAGGCAAGGTATGTGCAGTCTCAAGGTCAGGTATGTGCAGTCTCAAGGTGGGCTTTGTCATGTCTCAAGGTCAGGTATGTGCAGTCTCAAGGTGGGCTTTGTCATGTCTCAAGGTTAGGTATGTGCAGTCTCAAGGTGGGCTTTGTGCAGGTATTCTTATCCTCTAAAACCACTTAATCTGGCTGCAACCCTATGTGGGGAGAACGCAAGTAATGCTGCGCTAAACTTGCTTGAATTGGGAACGCAAGATATGATGTGCTAAACTTGCACGAACAGGGAGGTAAGGTGGCGCTAGGGGTATGGGATGGTTACAATTATAGTTCAAATTTTTCCGCCTCAACATCTAAGTAAGGAATAAAAACAAATTCATCAAGATGGGAAATAATTTCTGTAAAAATAAGGATAATCTCATCTATCATATTCATGATAAAATAAGGGTCATTTTCAAAATCATCATGCTTAACTGTTTTACCATTTTCAAAGATAAAATGGTAGCCTTTGAATTTATATTCAAAGTCATTACCAGTGTAAATATAGTTTCCATGAACTGTATTCCGAAGTTTACCCCAAAACTCAAGAAATTTCCTATCATTTTCAATATCTCTTTTGTATTTCTTCTTAAACCTTTTAAAAAGTTTACCGTATTTATGATTTATAGAAACGTGCGATAGATGTTTTTTGACAAACTTCTCTTTAAGTTTTAATTGAATTTTCTCATCGCAATTACAAGTCTTTAACAATTTTTCAACATCAACATATTCCCTCAAAAGCAAGTCATTTTTCTCAGTCTGCTCAAAACATGCTTCTGCTATTGAAGTTAAAACAACTTCAAATGCAGACCAAATGTCAATAATTACGCTTCTGTTCAAATTGCCCAGATGACTCCTAACAAGTATTGGATGGCGAACGATTTCGATAAATCTATCGAAGTTTTCTTGATAAGGCATTAATTCGGGAGAGAAACTTACTTTTCCTTCATTCATAAATACTGCCAACTCAAGTGCAAAATATCCTTTGTAAAAATTATCCAAAACATCATAGGTAAGTTTGTAAAAATCTCCTCTAGCATCATTATCTTTAAATGGAGATTCTATGCATATCTTTTGCAATTTCTTTAGTTCATTCAAAATTTGAGTCGCTTTCGTTGGATTTATCATTTCGTTGATTTAAAAATCTATCCACTATACATTGTTTCAAGTGTTAAAGGGAGTATCATTTGCTGTAATGCTCATAAATCTACCCCAACTTCTCCCCCAAAAACTTCCCCGTCCAACTCTCCTCCACCTTCACCAAATCCTCCGGCTTTCCTTGAAAGACAAGGTTTCCGCCATCCTTCCCGCCATCCGGCCCAAGGTCAATCACCCAGTCGGCGGATTTGATGACTTCCATATTGTGTTCCACCACCAGCACCGAGTGGCCGTTCTCCACGAGGGCGTTCAGGGCACCGAGCAGTGTGCGGATGTCGTGGAAATGCAGGCCCGTCGTCGGTTCATCGAAGATGAACAGGATGGGGTTCTTGGCACTGCCGCCTTGTAGGAAGCTGGCCAGTTTTACCCGCTGCGCCTCGCCGCCAGAGAGGGTGCTGCTGCTCTGGCCGAGCTGCACGTAGCCGAGGCCGACGTCGTTCAGCGGCTGTATTTTCGTGATGATTTCCTTGTTGCCAGCGAAGAAGCCGAGCGATTCCTCCACACTCATGCTCAGTATTTCAAAGATGTTTTTGCCCTTGTACTGCACGTCGAGAATTTCCGGCTTGAAACGCTTGCCCTTGCAGTCCTCACATTCCAGCCGCACATCGGCGAGGAACTGCATCTCGATGACCTGCTCGCCTTCGCCCTGGCAAGTCTCGCAGCGGCCACCTTCCACATTGAAGCTGAAATGCCCCGGCTTATAGCCCCTGATTTTGCTCAATTGTTGCGCCGCCATCAGGTTCCGAATGGCGTCATAGGCTTTCACGTAGGTCACTGGATTCGAGCGGCTCGACTTTCCGATGGGGCTTTGGTTCACCATTTCTACCTGCGTCAGCGACTTGAGGTCGCCCGTCAGGCTGCTGAATTGGCCGGGCGATTTGGCCGTTGGTTCCCCGAAATGCGACTTGAGCGCCGGGTACAGGATTTCCTTGATGAGCGTCGTCTTGCCGCTGCCGCTCACGCCGCTCACCACGGCCATCGTGTTCAGCGGGATTTTGATGTCAATGTTTTTCAAATTGTGGTGGCGACAGCCTTTCAGTTCCAGCCATTTCACCGATTTGCGGCGCTGCTTTGGCACTGGGATTGTCATTCGGCCACTCATGTATTTGGTCGTCAAACTCTCCGAAGCATCTTTATAAATCTGCTCGTAAGGCCCTGCAAAGACCAGTTCCCCGCCATGCACACCCGCAGCTGGGCCAATGTCCACGAGGTAATCGGCGGCTTTGATAACATCCTCTTCATGCTCCACCACCACGACCGTGTTGCCGAGGTCACGAAGTTCTTTCAACACCTCTACCAGACGGCCTGTGTCCCGTGGATGCAGCCCAACACTGGGTTCATCGAGGATGTACATGCTGGCCGTGAGGTTGCTGCCGAGGGTGCGGGTGAGGTTGATGCGCTGCGTTTCACCACCGCTCAAGGTGTTCGACAGGCGATTAATGGTCAAGTATTTCAACCCAACATCGCACATGAAGCGGAGGCGGTTTTTGATTTCCAAAAGCAGCCTTGCGGCGATTTTCTTTTCGTGTTCGGTGAGGTCAATATTTTCAAAGAAATATAGCAATTCATCCACAGGCATTTCTACCAAATCCGTGATGGACTTGCTGGCTACCTTTACGTAAGTGGCCTCCACCCGAAGCCTACCGCCGTGGCAGGTCGTGCAGACGGTGCGGCCACGGTAGCGGGCGAGCATCACCCTGTTTTGGATTTTGTATAGATTGGCTTCCAGTTCCTTGAAAAAATCGTCAATGCCCTCGAAGTATTTGTTGCCCTTCCACATCAGTTGCTGCTGGGCTTTGGTGAGGTCACGCCAAGGTTTGTGGACGGGGAAATCGAAGTGATGGGCCACCTTCAGGAATGCCTTATGCAATTCACCGTATTTCTCGCCCGACCAACAGGCAATGGCACCTTCGTAAATGCTTTTACTGGCGTCGGGAATCACTTTTTCCTCCGAAATGCCCATGATGCGGCTGAATCCTTCGCAAGTCGGGCAAGCGCCGTAGGGGTTGTTGAAATTGAACAATTGCGGCGTGGGGTCGAGGAATTCCATGCCGTCGAGTTCGAAGCGGGTGTTGAAGTGTTTGAGGATTTGAGGATTCGAGGATTCGAGGATTTCAATGATGGCTTCGCCTTCGGATTCGTAGAGGGCTGTTTGAACAGAGTCCCCGATTTGTTTACGAATGTCTTCATCGTCGGGCGTAACGACGAAGCGGTCGATGAGTATGCGGATGTCCTCGTCCTTGTAGGCGTTGAGCGTTTTATCCAAAATAAATTCCTTCGACTCCACGATGTCTTGAATCTGGCGAAGCTCACCCTCCCAGAAAATGCGGGAATAGCCTTTTTGCAAGAGCAAATTCAGCTCCTGCAATAGCGTGCGGTCGGCGTATTTCACAGGCAGTGGGATGAAAAGCTGTACCCTCGTTCCTTCTGGCTGTTTTTCAATAAAATCCACGACATCCGACACGCTGTGGCGCTTCACTTCCTCGCCGCTGATGGGGGAAAACGTGCGGCCCGCACGGGCGTACAGCAAACGCAGATAATCGTATATCTCTGTGAGCGTCCCAACGGTGGAGCGGGCATTGCTGGTGCTGGTCTTTTGCTCGATGGCTATGGCGGGACAGATGCCTTTGATGAAGTCAACATCCGGTTTTTTCATCCGGCCCAAGAACTGGCGGGCATAGCTGCTCAGGCTCTCGACATAGCGCCGTTGTCCTTCGGCAAAGAGCGTGTCCATCGTGATACTGGACTTGCCGCTGCCGGATACGCCCGTCACCACCACGAGCTTATTCTTTGGGATGTCGAGGTCCACGTTTTTCAGGTTGTTGGCACGGGCACCTTTGATGAAGATGGTGTTGCGGACGGAGTGTGCATTACGAGTTTCGGGTTGCGGATTCAAGGTCGGGGCGACGTCGGTAGTGTTGGACATTTATGTTCTTTTGAAAATGATGAAAAAAGTATTGCGATGAGTGCGGTTCACTCATTCGTTCATTTTTTCATTCTCTCATGGATGAGTCTGGGTAAAACACGGTGGGCAAAATTAGGTTTTTAGTGGTTGTCCAAAAAAGAATTTTTGAATCCTCGCTGGTTCAAATATATCAGATAAAAACCGAGGTCAAATTTCCAGTTGTTGTTCAGAAAGTAACCATTGGCTTCGTCTTCGGTGAAACACTGCTGAACTTCGTGAATTGCTTCCCTGTGGTCAATGGTAGCTTTCATTCTTCTTCTCTATTTTTAGAAAAAGGTTCAATTTCATGCAATACTCACTTAAATATCATGTATTCTTCATCTTCTGAAATTAGCTTCATGCCAGGGCAAAGTTTTTCAGGCTTGTTTAATTTGCTTAGGAAAAGTACATCGCCAGCATTCAAACGGCAGGGAATGGTATCAAATACCATCTTTTTTTCAAAAAAATAGAGGTAACAAAGGATATTCTGGTCAATATTGCCTGACTGGACTATAGTTTTGGCTTGTTCAAATGTGGGAGCATTTGCTGAAATGATTTGAGGCTTTGGCTTTACCTGCCAAAATAAAACCAGTTGTCTGGATAATGTGAAAACCAAAGCCCCAAGAAAAATAAATTTAATAACGGAAAAACGTTTCCAATAATATCTTATACCCCAAAAAGTGATGATACCAGCAAATGGGATTATTGGAGCCATATACCAGCTATGTGAATTTGCAGCGAAAGCAAGAAAAATAGCTAATGGCATATACAAACAAAGTGAAAGTAACAATAGCCTATTTCTCTCATCTTTGATTAAATAATTAATGGTTTTAGACCTTAATCTGAAAAATTTAAAGATGCCAATGACAAGAAATCCCAAAAAAACGTAACTCCAGAGATTGAAGGTTTTATCAAGGCTATAAAAGAAAAACTGAGGGTCGAATAAGGATTTACTATCGTTGGACTGTATTGAAAAACGTTCCCAAATATCGACTGTAAACAATCTATCAAAGGAGTTTTCATTTGAATGAAGTTCTGTCAATTTTATTCCGAATAGCTTGTGAATAATAAACCAACCCAATGGAAAAATAATAGCGAGAAGGAAAGCTATCCAATTTTTCCCATTATGAATTACTTTTTCAGCCTTCTTTGTTAAAGAAACATACAATATTAACCCAGGTATTAACACCCATGCTGCCGGCCCTTTTACAAGAAAAGCCAAGCCGAGAAAAAATCCAGCTCCATACGCTGAATTCTTCTTGTCAAAATCAAGGACTTGTAAGGTAAAATAAACGCTGATTAACAGGAATAGTACCAATATAGCATCTGTATCACCTGTACGTCCTGCATGCCAACCTATTAATCCTTTTACACTGGCTAAAACTAAACAGGTCCAAGCCGCAAAGCTTGAAGATCGGTACATCGTAATAATCTTAAAAATCACAAAAAATGCAGCAATCATGGATAGTGCTGCAGGTAATCTTAAAGATAACTCATTGACCCCCAGTAATTTAAATGACACTGCTTGGCACCAAACAGAGAATGGGGGTTTGAAATTTGATGTTTCTGGTTGGCCTTTAAAATAACTATTTACCAAATCTCCAGTACGGATCACTTCCAGTGCATTGATACCTCGACGAGCTTCGTCCCAGTCCGAAATAGGGTGCTGACCCAATTTGAATAAACACAGAAATGCAACGATAAAAAAAGTAAGAATGGGGAAATACTTCTGCTTCATTTACTGCAAAAACTATATTTTATCTGGTATCTGAATAAAAAGCATTACCAATGCTTATCTTCTTTTAAACTAAGCTCAGGTTGATTTTTATTAACATGCATGAGTCGAAGTTTAAAGGAAGGTTCAGAAAGCCTATGCTGCCAACTAGCCTAATTCCTATTTCTTAATATCATTGTGTTTAATCTGCTTAATTTCATTTATTTGTATCACAGGCTGAATATTAGTATAGTTTTTAAAGTCATTGACAATGGCATCCCTGTTTTGAGCTATTGCTTTGCCATACTCGGCGACATTCTGAACGTAGAAATAACCGATAGCCACAAAAGATGCTTTGTCTTCTGGTGTTCTGCCGGATATGCCTTTGTCTATTTCATAGAATTTTAGGTTTTCTCCTAAAAAGCTAGCCACCATTGGCATGTGTTTCTTTTCATAATAGTCCATGTCAAAGGTTTTGTCTTCTCCGTTTGGATAGAATATTGCAACTTTGTACATCCCCGCTTCTGGAATGGGGGCGTTTTTAAGCTGACTGGTTTTGCAGCTTGTGAATCCAATAAAGGCGAAGATTAGCAAGAAGAGTTTAATTTTAGTTGTCATATAGATTTTGTTTGATTTTTTTCCATGAATATTTTTAATTGCTACTGACGGGTTTGTTTGCTCCCCTGTCATAATGCATTGACTTTACGAGTTAGGTGCCATTTAGGGTTCCTCTTCAGAATTAATAAAAATAGCAAATCTACTTTTTCTAGTAATACCTTCAAGCTACCCAGCAGTTTTTTTTCTTTACTTCATTTCATGCCTTACCAACAAGTCCTCAAAATCCATATTTCCTCTTAGCTTGTTAAGCAACGGGTCATACTTCACTACCAATTCGGCATAGAAGCCATTTTCAAATGCTGTTTTTAACCATTCCAATGCTTCGGTTTTTTTCCCTTGGCTGGCAAATAATTCTGCCAAAATATAATATCGGTCGCTATTGTCTTCCATTGAGTGTAGCGCTATTTCCTGTTGATAAAACTGGATGGCTGAGGCAATATTCCCTTGCAGTTTTTGAGCCAGACCATTCAATTCCGGCAATTTCGCTATTGCTTCTGGCTGGATGTCCGCCGCTTTGTCCAACAGGGCCTGACCTTCGGCAAAATGGCCTGAGCGGATAAGAAGGTCGGCCAGCATTAGGCGACTGTCAAAGTCCAGATCGTTGGAATCACGCAGACTTGATAGGGTGGTCAATGCCTCCTCATATTCAAATATGGAAAGACAGGCTTTGGCGAGACCATATTTAGGCCCGGGCTGACTAGGTGCCAAACTAATGGCCTTTCGGTAGTTTTTTATTGCAAGTGGTAAATCACTTTCCCAGCCCAAATATGATTCATTTTTATTGTTGTCTTTTCCTGCCTTTAAATAATAATCTCCTGCTTTTTCAAAGATGTAAGCCCTCGCAGAAAACAGCGTGTCAAGTTCGGTTACCTTTAAATATTGCTCAATTCCTTCATTATTATAATAAGTGGGATTCTCATTGGATATATAATTGGCATATCGGTAAAGCCATTCTGCATTGTTCGGATATAATGAGGTCATTTTATCATAAAAATCTTCAAGGCCACCAGACCCTTTAAAGTTGCCAGCATTATAACGCTCCCATAGCATCAATTCCTCTTCCGTATATCTAGCTTGCTTATCCAGTAAAGCGATCATTGACATATATACCTCGTTGATTCCATGGAAGTCAGGTTTCTTTGTTAATATCTCACGATAGATGGCTTCTTCTTCCTTGGGTCTTCCCCAATCTCGATAGACATTGGCAAGCTGAAGGTAATTGGCATAATTATCTGGCCGTAATTCTATTTGCCGTTGAAAATAGACTTCCGCTTCTTCATACCGTTTTTGTTCGAAACAAATTTGCCCTAAATAATGGTAAACTTGGATATGATTGGGTTCTAACCGCATGACTTTTTTGAAATTTAGTTCAGCAGCCCCATATTGTTTATTGCCAAAATCCTTCTTGCCAGCCAAAAAATAGGCGTCAATTTCTGGGGAATATGCTGGCAATATTTCCACATCATAATATGGTGATATATCAGGCGGGCCATCAAAATGATCGAGAAAGCCATCTTGCTCCATATCCAAAATTGGATTGACTTGCCCGCTTTTGCGGATTTCCATTTCATTGAACTGTTCATTAGCTTCCTCAAACCTACCCGTCTTCATCAACAAATATGCTCTCCGCTCAAAAGGAATGTAGTATTGGTCGTTCAGCGAACGGGCTTTCCTGTACTGGGTTTCAGCTGTTAATAGGTCTAGGTTTTGCTCCGCAATTTGGCCAAGGCTTAGGTAGCTGCCATAATAATCAGGCTGCAGCAGCTGGGCTTTTTCTGCCAAAGTTTTGGCCTTTTTCAAATCGCCGTTTCGACGGTATAAATTGCTGAGGTTTACCAGTGGCAATGCCCATGAGGGTGCCAATTCAATGGCTGTCTCAAAATGCTTTATTGATAGTTTTTCCTTTCCCAATGCTAGGTATAAAATACCCATTTCATTGTGGATATAAGGGGCTTTGTCATCCAAAGTAAGCGCCTGTTTTTGCATTTCAAGTGCCGCTGGAATCCCTGATAGTTGGTCGTCAGACATTTGGCTGGCAAGCCGAGTACATACGCCATCGAAATAATGGTATTTTACCGCTACCTCGTGGTACAGCAGATGGTCCTTTGGTAACAACTGCAAGGCTGCTTGCAGCATCTGTGGGTATTTCACATATTTTTCTGCTTGGTCAATATAGCGGCGCTTGTCCAGTTCCTTGGCATCACCTCGTAAATAGGCATTGATGACGGTTTGTGTTTGGTCATGCAATCGGGCGGCCAACAGTTCTTGGAGGTGCTGGCGCAAATTGGCGTCGTTTTCAGCATTTTTTACAGCAGCTTGAAAAGCTGGTAAAAAGTCAGGCAGCAGCTCATTCGATTGTTGCTGTGCGAGGACAGCGCTGAGTTTTTCGGTAAAAAACTGAAGCAAACGTTTTGAGTCGTTTGCCGCTACGACACTTCCGAAGATAGGGTCTGCGACGAGGCTGTCCAAGTTTGCATTCTGGATGAATTGTATGAGCGCATCGTTTTTGCTAGTAGAGGCTTTTTCATCCGGTGATTTCATTGACACGCCTCTATCGCCTAAGGGGGAACTGGGCGTTGCCATGACAAGGCCCATGTCTTGGCTCGCTTCATTCAGCGCCACTTCATCCACTTCAGCCAATTCAAAACTTTCATCCCCGATAAAAACCGGATTTTGCCTTTCTGCAATATTATTCTCTCTAATGGATTCCTCCATCTTGTCCTCCACGAACCGTTGCAACTCCCTGAAAGTCACCGTGTTGTCCATGAAGCCTCCTTTGTTGGCCAAGCCTTTCAAGCCATTGACCAAGTAGAAGGAAAAAAGCCCTCGACCCCCGCCCCAGGCTTCACCTTCCATCGATTTTTGGTCTGGTTTACAGGAGAGAATCCGCACTTCGTTTTCTGCTTGTTTTTGGAGTTGTTCGGCGGTCAGTTCGGGACCTGCCTTGGCCAATTTGCCAGAACGGCAAGCGTCCAAAATCACGACCACTTTGGCTTCATTGCCTACCGATAGTGTTTTGATAATTTCGTCCAAATCTTCCACCCGCACGGCATTGTTCCGGTAGAGGTGGGCAGGTGTGCCATAGGTTAGCAGGAAGCCTCGTTGCCAAAGCGTCTGGTTTTCCACGTCGCCATGCCCCGAGAAGTAAATGATGACTTTGTCGCCTTTTTTCGTTTCCTTGATTAGCCAATTCAAGGCATTGTCGATGGCCCCCAATGTCGCTTCTTGGTTGGTCATCAACCATACGTTTTCGGGAGGCAAGGCTCCACCTGCTGGTGATTTCAAAAAGTCAGCAAAGATTTTTGCATCCCGGTTTGCATAGCGTAGATTGTTGATGCCTGTAGAATCCTGGTAGGAGGAAATGCCGATGACCAACGCCCGTGTCTGCGTCGGAGTGTTATTATTCACAACACCAACACTGTCCGCTTTGGGCGATCGCTGCGCTGACAAACTGAAGCCAGCCAGGCAAAAAAGGGTAAGCAGTAGATTGTAATTCATGTTGATTTTTGCTCAGTGTTTGTTCTGCTTTTGGCAAAAATCGTGAATTAAGCCATTTAATTTTATTCTAACAGAAATAAATGCACACCACCAGAAATCGGATGAATAGGCTTGGTGCCCGAACCTCATTTAAAACGAGGTTCGGGTATCAAGCCGTTTAATGCCATACATGTAGTACAAGTTTGGCCATCTCCTCCACCTTTCCGCTGTTACTGACTTTGATGGAAGTGATGAAATTATCCTGCGGTTTTTTCGAAGATAAAAAATAGCCCGTGTTAGTGTTGATCAAGTTGTAATAAAACATTCGATCAATGGGGCCTTCTAAGTCCAACAAGTCAATATTGTTGGCAAGATTGGGCTGAAAACGGATGATGCTCACAGTGTTGCCTTGGTTGTTCCCAAACGTTAAAGTTTCGGTGTTGCCTTCGGCAAGCTGCTTAAAAAAACTCCCGTTTTCATCCAGTTTCATGGGGGAAACTTGGCTCATCTTGGACATTTTTATGCCACTCATCAACGAAAGGAACCGCTCAGGAAATTGGAATTCCCGGTCAGGAGCCACAGTCGTTCCTGTGTTGCGAAGCACTTCCAAATTGAAGCGAGCAGCGGCAGCCACGGGCTGGTTTTTGGAATTCAGCAATGCGCCAAAGCCTGATTCTGCCATCGCTTGCTGGTTCAGCAGCGCAAAGATGATGGCTTCTACCAGTGCATATTTTTGCCCGATGGCAGCATTTTTCGACATCGCTTTTCTCAGTTTCTTTTTTTGAAAATAGGCCAGTGCATCGCTCGGTTTTTGCTGCAAAGTCAAGGCGCAGACATAGTTCAACTTGGCAGTCAAAAAGTTTCTGTCCAAGGCTATCGCCTGCATGAAATAGGTGGTGGCTCTGGTCAAAAGTTGGAGCCGTTGCAGCTTTTCATTGAAGGTCAATATAGGGGGAGGGACGCCACGGATCTTGTCCAGTTGAGTAGAGGCATCCAACTCTACGGGGTAAACAAATCGGTCGGTTTCATCCTGGTAAAACTGCATCGCTTGGTACAAATACAACACACCTAGATTGTTGAACACCTCTCGCCCCTGGTAATATTGTAGGATGAACTCGTAATTGGTGATAGCTTGGTCGTAAAACTTGTAGTTAGGGGAACAGTTGCTTGCAGCAATCAGGTAACTGCTCGCTTCGTAGAGGTCGATAAGTTTGCTTGAAATCTCGATGACCTCATTGACCGAGCGGCGGCGCTCTTCCAGACTTGGGTAGCCACGAATGGTTTTGCCAGTGAGGCCATAGCTGTCGTAAAGCAAGGACAGCAATTTGGGTAAAACCTTGGTAAGTCGATAGCCAGCCAGATAAGCGGTAAAAACTCCGTTGATATCTGCCCCTTTTTCATTGCGGGTGTCGGCTTCGAACTGCTGGTCATAAGCCAAAAAATTAGAAGGAGTCTTACCTTTTTTGGCTTCTTTTTGAAAAGCATGTGATAGCTCATGTGCCAAAATAAATGCCAGTGACTCCATGGAGTCCTTTCCCATCTTTAAGCAAATATCATAGGTTTTCTCGTCCAAGATGATCAAGTTCTTGGCGTAATAATATGCTGCTCCCTTCCCATTTTCCTTCGACATTTCCAACTTGGGTTTCGGTACGGCAAACTGCCCAGCGGCCAAGTAGAGTTTGTCCAAAACAGCTTGTGCGACGTTCAATTTTGATGTGGCGTCGGCACGGCAGGTTATTGCGCAAGCAAAAACCAACACACCGACGAGGATGCTTGATATTTTGTGCATAGCGGATTGTGAATGGTTAACTGATCAATGCCCAATCAACTGGAGGATGCCCTTTGCTGCCTGTTGGTCTTTGCTTTCAGGGTTGCTGGCTAGTTGGTTGAAAAGCTCTTCGGCTTTTGCGAAGCCACCGTCCACCTTGAAGTAGCAAAGTCCAAGGTACCACATGGCGTCCAGTTTGAAGCTGGAGGTTTCGGAAGTGGTGATGGGTTGCAAGACCTCCACGGCTCGGGCATAGCGGGATTCGTTCAGGTGCGACATGCCGAGGTAAAACTGGGCCGTATCGTTTTCAGGATGGTACACCAAAAAAGTGTCGAGTGCGACCATGGCTTCGTTGTATTTGCCATCATTGTAGAGTTTCAATGCTTCCAGCAGGCTGTCCTGGGCAGTGGAAGTTGAGTCGCCAAGCAAGCCGGATGATGCCTGAAGACTCTCGGCAATGGCTGCGGATTTGGCGGTTTCAGGTTTGAAATTACTGGCAAAAAGCTGTTCTGCGTTGGGAGGTGTTTGGCGGAAAAAGCCCCACCAAACTAAGCCTACCAAAATGACGGCGGCGGCGGCGATGGAAATCAATTTTTTCATTTCAAATTTTTTAGGTTGAAGTGATACGATTTTTCCTGCGGTAAAAAACTGCTGTTCGGCTTTGCGCTGGTCTGCGGCGGCTATGCTTTTCCGCAAGTCGTCGTCGCCCACCAAGCCAATGCCCAGCAGTAGCTTTTCTTCCAATTTTACATCCTTTGCCAACTGTTCATTGGCACTTATTTCATTTTCAAAATCTGATGTTTCAGCTTGATTCATGTTCCCGCTCAGGTACTTGTGAATCCGGTCTATGTAATCGTTGTTTTCCATACTGTGTTGATTCGTTAAAGGTTTTTGAAAAGGTCGGTAGCTTTCACCAGCTTCCGCAAATACTCCAAGCAGCGGAATTTTTTGACTTTCACAAATGCCTCCGTGTACCCGGTCAGTTCAGCAATTTGCGCATGGGAAAGGCTCTGGTAAAACGAGTAGGTAATCACCGACCGACAATCTGCCTCCAACTGTCCTAGTTTGTCGTTCATGAGGTTGAGCATGGCATCTTTTTCTACAGCAGCCAGCGCGGCATTGGCATCTTCGGCTTTGCCCAAAAAATTGAAATGCTCATTGTCCATGCTGATTTCGACCGTAGGTTTGCCTGCTTTTTTCAGGTAAATATTTCTGGCAACGGCATAAATGAAAGTACTCGCTTTGCTGGTCAGCACGAATTCCGGGTCCCGAAGTTTTTTGATGAAGACAAACAGTGCTTCCTGGAAAACATCCCTGGCATCTTCGGTACTTCCGTTGTACTTGAAAACCAAGTCTTCCACCATGCGGAAATAGCGGTTGTACAATTCTTCGAAAGCCTGGGGAGAGCCCTTTCGAAGTTCCGTCAGGTAAGCGTTGTCAACGGTAATTTCTTGCATACTAGATTGTTAGGTGTTTGAGACAGGCTCAAAGTTAAAAAAGCCCCGGCCAACTTTTTCGCCGGGGGCTTCCTTATGATTAGTTATGCAAAGAAAAACTCGGAAAACTTAAAAATTCAGCTAACGACTAACTAAAAAAAACAGGAATCAAGTTTTAGCATGGCTATTAATTTCCAGAAAAAGCCCATCCCTCGTTTGTTTGAACCAGCTTCATCTCGCCTGCATATACTTTTTTAGGAAGGTTCAAACTGCCTTCAACCTTGGTTGCGCAGCTTCCAAATTCCTCCATCAAGGCAATGACTTCCAAGGCTCCATCCCGGGTGATAGTCAATGACGCTCCCGACTCCAACACCAAGGCGTTCACTTCTGGGCCTTCTTCATTGATGCATGGGTAAAAACCTGAACCTGTTGTAACATCAGGAACAATCACGGTTTGGAATGCATCGGGCACTTGGTTGGCGCTCCAGTTTTTTGGACAATTCCAGTTGGTGGTTTGGCCGGGCGTTCCCCCTTTCCAAATATTGATTTTTTGTGCTTGAATTTGGGTCAAACTTCCGAACAAGAACATGCAAATTGTTGCGAAGAAAAATTGATTCGTTTTCATGATTTCGAGATTGAAGAGTGAAATTTTTAATTGTTTTATGCCCATCAATACCTTAATCTTGAAGTGGTTATCAGGCTGCGCTCTATTTTTTTGAAATTTTTTCATGGACTTGTTTCTGCCAGCCCTCAAATTTTCAAAGCTGTTCGCTGATAACCTTCGCCATAAAAGCTGTAACTATGAGCGTTTAATTTACCCAACCTGAATCCTGCCCGTTTTAAAAAAGAAACCATTGAAAACTATGAAAAAACAGCTGTTAAACACCTGCCTTTTATCCATGTGTGCCGCCTTGGCGCTAGCTCAAAAACCTGAACTTGGCATTCCAGTTGGCCATTCCGACCGCATCAATTCTGTTGATTTTTCACCTGACGGTCAATTCGCCGTTTCCGGTTCCAGCGACAAGACCATCCGGCTTTGGGATGTGGGCAGCGGCCGATTGTTGAAACTTTGGGAACCTTACCAACTTGAAGTCGGCTCTGCGGATATTTCGGCAGTTGGCTTCGGCAACGATGGCAAATACATTGTAGAAGGGGCAAAGGTTTTTAGGAATCCGTTTCAAATGCTCGAAATCGGCAGCACCGATACGGGCAGCGTGCGGGTAATCAAAGACCCAAATTGGAAATTGGAGGATTTACAGCCGTTCATCCGAGCGCTTTGCTTGACAGCGGATGGCGACCAGGCACTGACCCTGACCAACGAAAGAACTGCTGATGGCAGCACGAAAACCTGGCTCTTGAAAATCTGGAATATAAAAAATGGCAAATTGCTCAAGACCCTGCCTGATCAAACCGATGAAATTACCGCCTTGTGCCTTTCGCCTGATGGCCGTTGGGCCTACGCAGGAGCCATCACTGGTGCTGTGCAACGTTGGGACATCCGCAAGGAGAAAGTGGATCTGTTGTATAAAAATGTACACAACGGCTATGTCAAATCACTCGATATTTCACCCGATGGAACCCTGCTGCTTTCGGCTTCAGATGGTGGTAGCTTAAAATTGTTTCGTGCTGATGACCCATCTGCATCGCCGATTGCCAGCTTCCCCGATGCATGGGTTTTGGGTAATGGGCAAGGCGCCGTTTTTTCAAAAGATGGAACTAAAATCGCCTACGCCAACCGTGACAAGGCCGTCGTGGTTTGGGATATTGCAACGCAAACACAAATTGCCAAGCTGGAAGGACACGCTGAGGAAATTTCGGCGCTCCGTTTTTCACCAGATGGCACAAAGTTGATTTCTGGAGACTCTGGCAAATCGCTGATTATTTGGGATTTAGCATCGCAAAAGCCATCGCACATCCTCAGTGGGAATTCGTACCGGCTCAAACAGGCTTTTTTTTCGAAGAACAAGGAGAGGCTGGTGACCGTGTCGGAATTCAACAAGACGATTGTCTCTTGGAATGCCTTGAAAGGTACGGTTGACCGTGTTTTTGCTGGCCACAAAGGCGATGTGGTGGCATGTTGTCTGTCGCCAAATGGCCGCTACCTGATTTCAAGTGGCGAGGACAAACAGGTGATTTTATGGGATTTCGAATCTGGTGAAATATTGAAGTCGCTGCAAACCAAAAACGACATCGTGACTAGTTTGGCCATTTCACCGGACAATAAGTTTGCCTTGACTGGTACTTACGAACGCATGGTCGTGCTTTGGGATTTGGAGGAAGAAAAACCCTTGAAATCCTTCACTGGACACAACGGGAAGGTCACTTCAGTGGCATTCTCCCCAGATGGAAAAATGGCCATGTCAGCTGCCGACGACAATACGGTGGCGGTGTACGACGTGACCTTGCGCAAGCTGGTGAGCACGATTCCGGGCCAAGCCAACCGTTGGTCGCCTGTTGCTTTTTCACCGGATGGCAAAACCTTTCTTTCCATTGCGTTTGAGGCGTCAAAAGTGGAGTGGTGGGATATTGCGAGCAAAACCATCATTAGAACTTTCAGTCTGAGCAATGGCCCCGATGCCCGTTTTCCCGACCTCATTTACCGGACCTCATTGGCCACAGCCGTATTTTCTCCAAATGGTGACCGATTTTTGCTAAGCTCTGGCAACGACGTGCTGCTTTGGAATTTAAAGGAGGACAAGCCAAAATTCCTACATGGGCATCAGTCGCTGGTGCGGTCGGTCAGCTTTTCGCCGGATGGAAAAATGGCTATGTCCGCTGGCAACGACGGCAATATCCGATTTTGGGACGGGCTGTCTGGCAAACCGCTCTGCACAGTGCTGTCATTGGGGGGGGCTGAGTGGGCTGCCATCACTCCCGAGGGCCTTTTCGACGGTTCTCCGAAAGCGCTGGCTTCCATGTACTACGTGGTTGGAACAGAGACCATTGAACTGGAGCAAATGAAGGGCCGCTACTACGAACCGGATATGCTCCCAATCTTGCTAGGACTACGGCTCGGTACCTTGCGGGAAGTGCCGCCGCTTGGCGACATGGAACTTTTCCCAGAGTTAGCTGCGGATTTGAAGAAGGGTAAATTGGTCATTGATTTAAAAAAACGAGGTAGAGGTGGCGTGGGACTTGTGTCGGTATCCGTGAATGGGACGGAAGTACTATCCGATGCCTGTGGGGGGGCTTCCGGCTGTAAAATTGAACTCACTGAATTTCAAAAGCATTTTTTTACCACCAACAAGGAACAGAACACGATTTCAGTGCAGGTGACCAACGAAGGCGGCTGGCTTAAAAGTCCTCCAAAACTGCTGCACCCATTTTTAAAATCCAAAGGCGATGGTGCAGGAGAAGTTGGCGATGAAATGGTTTTTGGAGAACCCAACCCCCCAAGTTTTTATGCAATTGTGGTAGGTACTTCGAATTACGCCGGATCGAGCTTAACGTTGCGTTTCCCTGACCTCGATGCCCACGCCATTGGCAAAACCTTGGAAACCATTGCCGCCGGTACGGAATTGTTCAACGACCGTGTAACCGTCAAGCAACTCACCACGGATGCCACGGATGCCAGTAGTTTGCCCAGCAAGGCGAATATTCGGGCAGCGTTCAAACAGATGGAAGCGACCAATGCGGAAGATGTGCTGTTCCTTTATTTTTCTGGTCATGGTGCTACCTACACGGATGGCAACAAGGAAGATTTTTACTACTTGACCAAGGATGTGAGTGACATGCAACTCAACGATGACGTGAGTTTGCGGAACAGCGTCTGCATCTCCACCGATACTCTGAATGCATGGTTGAGCGAGATTCCCGCCAAAAAACGGGTCATCATTTTCGATGCCTGCCACTCTGGCAAGGCTGCCGAGGCTTTGAAGGGGAGCAAGGCACCACAGGCTTCGCAAAAGCGGGAGTTGCAGCGGCTTCAGGATCGTTCTGGCACTTTTGTTTTGGCAGGTTGCGAAGCAAACCAACTCAGCTACGAAGACCCAGACTTGCTGCAACAGGGCTTGTTGACTTACGGGCTGCTCTACGGTTTGCAGAGCCGGAAGGGAACACTCACTGATGGGGCGGTGGATGTTCAAACGCTTTTTCAATTTGCCCGGGACGAGGTGCCAAATTTGGCGAGCGACCTGAACCTCTACCAAAAACCCGTGCTGACCGTGCCCAGTGGCGATGCGTCCAGTTTCTCCATCGGCTGGGTACACCCCGGCACTAATATTCAGTTGGAGCGCAAAAACCAGTTTGTTATCCAGAGCATGTTCCTGAACAAAGAAGGATTCAACGACGACCTTGGTTTATCTGTCGCATTCGATGACAGACTGACGGAAGGCGGCATAGAAGGCAATTTGGGAAAAATGGTTTTCGCTAATACACGGCAATTGCATGAGGCCTGCGCCATCCGTGGACTTTACACGGTTGCAGATGGTAAAATTACTAGGTTGGATGGGCGGATTTTTCTTCCAAACAACGTCACCAAGGAGTTTGTGGTTCAAAACGTGCCTTCAACGGATGTAACTGGACTCGTGGACAAAATCGTTTCGGAGGTAAACAGTAAACTAGTGGATTAGGCCAATAAATCTGGTTTCAAAATCACAAACCACGCACCGATTTTACGCCAATTTTCAGCGAATCTGCCAGTACTTGCACCACTGAACCAGTTCGTTTTCTTCGTTGAATTGGAAAATTAGGCCCGACACCGGATTGGGGTTTTGGTCCAAGTATCGCAAGAAAGAACCATTGCCCAGACTGATGAAAGCGAAGGGTTCGCCATATTTTTCCTCAACTTGTTGCCGATTGTTGCCCAAAATGATGTCTTTGGCGGAGGCCTGTTTGTAATCAGAGCTTGTCAATCGGATGGTGGTGTCCAATTTCCTCCGGTTTCCTCCTGTTCCTTTGGTGCTGCTGTTGCCTAGTGCGGTTGATTCCGCAAATTCCTTAGCCAAAAACTCAATTGTAAAATCAGGTTCTGCAACGATATCGGCTTTTTTATCGGTCACTTTGTTGAGCACAAATCTGGCCGTTTCGATTTGTTCGGCACTCAGGTTCAATTTCTTGATCCCTCCTCTTGGGTTTTTTATATCGTTTAGGATATTTTGGTTGGTTTTCGCCAAAAAATGACTGGAGTCAAGTTGAAGTGCTTCTTTGAAAAACTGGTTTGCGCTCAGGCTATCCTTGTTCAAAGCACTTAAAATACCGAGTAGCACTTTTGAATTTGCCAAAGTCGGCTTCCATTCTGGGTTGTCTCCGGCTAGGCGGATGGCGTGTTGCGCAGCACTTTCCGCATCGGCCCATTCAAGGTCACTGTATTCGGTTTGCGAGATGCCCAACAGGGCGTGCGCACAGCCTTCGTTGAGGTAGGCTATCGGGTAAAAATTGTCGAACTGGCGTGCTTTTTCAAAAAAGCCGATGGCTTCCGTCAGCTTTTCCTCCCGGTATTCTTTTTCAAGGTCGCCGTCTTTTGTTCCTGGTCTCAATCTGGACTGAACGTCCAGTTCCACCGGGTAGAGGAAGGTATTTTCCTTTGGTGTAAACTTTTTCATGGCAGCCAGTGTGGACAGCACGCCGAGGTTGTTGTAGATTTCCCGGCTTTGAAAATCTTCCAGCACCTTGTAGTAGTATTCAAGTGCATCGTCGTACTCCTCCAGCACAGCCAGATAGTTGCCCATTTCGAAGATTTTCAGTAGCTTTTTCAGCTTTTCCTCCGACTCCACGGAGATGTTTTTTCGCTCCTCTTTTTTAGGGTATTTTGAAAGTTTGGCATCCGTGAGGTTGTATTGGTCGTACACTTTGTCGAGGAATTTCGGCATGATGCCAAATGGGTTGAACCCAGCCTGGTAAGATAAAAAGCCGCCCAAGTAATCAGCTTGGATTTCGTCCTCTTTGGCATCGTCTTTCACGGCATTACCGAGCCCGTTCCCTTTGAATTCCGAGGCGAAATACTCCTCCCAATCGTGGTGTTCGTAGCAGTGTACCAACTCGTGGGATAGGAAAACGGCCATGGCGTTGAGGGAGTCTTTGCCGAAGCTCGTGCAGATGTCATATCCTTTTTCTTCCAGCATTATGAGGCCGATTTTTGGGTAGGCCACTGCCACGCCCGAACCTGTTTCTTTCACAAATCGGAGGTGGGGCCTGCGGGAGAAAAGGTCGCCCTTGGCATTTTTTAGTTTTTTGAAAACTCCTTGAATGACTTTGGCCTTGTAGGTAGTGGCGAGTTCCGGGTCTGCAGAGAAATCGAGTTCCTCCGTTTTGGTGATAACCAAATCCGTTTTTGGCAAATAATAAAAGCCAAGACAAGTGGTGACAAAGGCAAGCAATACTGTTTTCATAATGATTTTGGTTTGTGAAAAAATAAAAAGAAAAGCCCTCTTTCTGACGGCGTAATTTTAAGGTTTATACCTTGGGAAACCAAAAAGGAATCAGTGAAAACATAAATTTGTATTTCAAGGAAATAGAAAATATGGCTAATTTCACCTTGAACCGTTGCCGTGAAACTGCATTCAAAACAACCTAAATGAAAATAGCGAGCATCCTGTTTTTATGCCTTTTTTTTAATATGCTTTTTGCCCAATCACCTGTTGCTCCAACAGCAAAAGGGGCCGCACCCATGTCAGAAGCCAACAGCGTTCCGGGTATTACAAGGGCATTGGTCATCGGCATTTCAAATTATCAAGAAGATGGCATTCCTGATTTGAAATATGCCGACAAAGACGCCAAGGAATTTGTGAAATTCCTGAAATCAAAGGGCGGTGGCAGCCTGAAAGATGAACAGATAAAATTACTTACTAACGAGCAAGCTACCTATGGCCAAATTTATGCGGAACTTGATTGGTTGTTGGAGACCAGCGGCCCAGACGACCAAGTCCTCATTTACTTCTCTGGGCATGGCGATGTGGAGACCAAAACCAAACGGCAACCGGGCTTTTTGCTTGCTTATGATACGCCTCCTACCAACTACATGATTGGTGCCTTGCGGCTGAATGACCTCAACGATTACCTCGAAACACTCGTGGACCAGAAAGCCAAAATCATTGTCATCACCGATGCATGCCACTCTGGCAATCTGGCCGGGGGAAGGGATGGTGTATTGGCTACCGCCACGGCATTGTCTTCCCAGTTCATGAACCAAGTTAAAATCATGTCCTGCCAGCCGAACGAAATCTCCCTTGAAGGCGAACAGTGGGGTGGGGGGCGTGGTGTATTTTCCTACCACTTGATTGATGGGTTGGTGGGAATGGCAGATAGTAACAAGGACGATATCGTGACGCTTTCCGAATTGGAGCGTTACCTTGATCAGACTGTGCCGGTAGAGACTGACCAGCAGCAGTATCCAAATACTACGGGGGCAAAAGGGACGAAGCTCGTTCAAGTTGACCCAGTGGAACTGGTGGCGCTGATGGCTGAACGTGCTGCGCCGCAACAGATGAAGCCCATCACGTCGAAAGGGCTGGAGACTGATATCCTAGCTGCTGCGGATACTTCAGTTCAAGAGCTATATCAGGAGTTTTTAGTGGCGGTGGATAGCCATTATTTCCTGCCTTCCGATATAAATAAAGACCGTCAATCCGGGCGCTCTGCTAGTGAGTTATATGATATATTGTCGCACGAAACGTCGCTTGCGGCCATGCAGGGATTGATGAAGCGCAATTTTGCCGCTGCCCTTCAAGATGATTCGCAACAGGCCATCAATGCCTACCTCCGTGCAGACCAAGCTGAACTCAACCGTCGATGGAACGACGAAATTGACCACTACAAAACCAATCCATTATATCTTGCAAAAGCTGCCTCAGTATTGGGCAAAGGACATGTTTTATACAATCAATTAATCGCTAAGCAGTACTATTTTGAAGGCTTAATAAAACGGTTGGAGGGTGGGAAGTTAGGAGACACAATAATGCTGAATCAAGCATTGGCTCTCGAATTTAAAGCGCTGGAATTGGACAGTGGAGCTGCCTATGTTTATAATGAAATTGGGTTGATTTATGATGGAATTAGGTTGGTTTATAAGGCAGCTGACAATGAGCGCATGAATTCTATTTTGTTCCAAAAACAGTTGGATAATTATGAAGCTGCGATGGAGTTGGCACCTAAGTGGGTGATGCCATATCATAATGCTTCATATACCTATAGGGAATGGAGGAAATTTGATATGGCGGAAGAAATGGCAGAAAAAACTGTCAGTTTGGATTCAAGCTTATATCTTGTATATGAAAGATTGGCTTTTTCATATTATTATGTCGGAAAATATTCAAAAGCTATTGAGTTAAATAAAAAAATAATTAGCTTAAATCCTGATTCAAGTCTCTATTATTATAATATTGCTTGCCTTGAGTCACTGCTTAATCATAATTCGCAATCATTGGATTGGCTTGAATTAGCAATACAGCATGGCTATAAATACGAACAAATTGAAACTGATTCTGATCTAGAAAATATACGAAGTGAGGAACAATATAAACTACTTATTCAAAAATATTTTCCAGAAAAGCGGTAGTTTTCCTGAATTAGTGTTTAATAGTTAATGCCAAAAAGAAAAGGAGGCAATTAACATGGTTGCCTCCTTTTTTGGTATTAAGTTTTTGTTTATACACATTCTATTATTTAATATTTTTCAAAAATGCGACATATATTTGAGAAGCGATTACATTTTTGCTGTCCATTTTCATAGCTTTTTGATATCGCATTGCAGCAGATGACTTAAAATTCTGAGAGTCAAGTTCAAATGCTTCCAATAAGATTTTTTGAATGGCATTGCAATTGTTGTATTCTTTATCCTTTATTAATGTAGCTAAAGCCATTTCTTCTTCCTTGGCTGAAACAAAAGTAAAACTTATAACTTTTGAAGCTGTCTTGTTGTCATTTGCAAGCATAACTTGAGCATAGCAGGTTTCTCCCGTTTTAATATCTAACTGCGATGGGTCAATACTAAAAGAAGAGTTTGCAACTATAGCAGATAGGATTGGAGATTCCTGTGATGATTGATAAACAATAAGATGATAAGATGTATTGCCTGGAATCGAAGTCCACCTAAATGTAATAGGCTGAAGTAGGATTTTCCCTTCAAATGGATTCTTGAAAAGGAGAGAATCTTTGTCTCCCCAGCCTTTGGCTTTCTTAATTGTGTCAGTAGTCCCATATCCCTTTGCTGCAAACGCCATCGCTGCAAATTTGGATGTTTCTCCCTTTTCCTCCACCTCTTTCGCCAAGGCAGCCACTTGGTAATTTCCTTTTTTACTGATGGTCATAGAGCGGTCGTCCTTTACCAAGGTGAACGACGCTTTTTTATTTACGATTACAGTTGCATCTTCACTGAGTAAGGTGCCAGGTTCTACTGGCTTGTCTGTACTGCTTCCGTTATCTTTGTAAGTAACTTTTCCACTTACGTCTGACACGATACATCTTGTATCCTCATCAATAATTCCTTGTGAAAAAGAGGTGTTTTTAACGATGGCAACTAAAAATAGCACAGCCATCATTTGGGCAAGGATCGTTTTCATCATAAAATTTTTAAACGGTGATAAATAATTGTTTAAGTGTATAAATGATTGGGTTTTAGATGGTTAAATAAGGTTATTTGCAAATTTAGAATTAATGTTTAGAAATAAAAGTAGGAATAATCTTAAGATAAATTCTGTCAGATGAATTAACATTTAAGTCTTATTCGCTTACAAAATACATGTCAACAGCCCCTTTACCTTTTGCCTCCACTTTGCCACGATAAATACAGGCAAATTGCTCTTTTACCAATTCATAGGTTGAGCCAGATATATTAATTCGGCCTGCTTCACTGGTCTGTTCCATCCTGGCGGCGATGTTCACCGTGTCTCCCCAAATATCGTAGGCGTATTTCTTGATGCCCACAATACCGGCCACTACAGGCCCGGTGTGGATGCCAACCCGTGCCTTAAAAGGTGGCTTGCCCAAGGCTTCTTGTTTTCGATTAAAATTCTGTAAAAAAATCAGCATTTCCTGCCCCGCTTTTATAACGCTTACCGCATCAAAAGCCGCATTTGCCGAAGCAAGTCCAGATTCGGTGAGCCCACCAGCGCAGATGTAGCAGTCCCCAACGGTCTTGATTTTTTCCAAACCATGCGCTGTGATGATACGGTCATACGCCTCAAAACAGGTGCCAAGGTAAGCCACCAATTCCTCTGGGCCAATTTGCTCCGCAATGTTCGTGAAGCCTTGAAAATCGCAAAAAAGCACGGTCACCATCTCATGCCGACGGGTGTCTGAATGTCCAAATTGCTTGAGTTCTTGGGCAGTTTCAGCAGGCAGGATATTGTAAAGCAGGGCATCCGAAGCTTCCATGTCCACACCCATTTGCCTGTTTTCTTTTTCAAGACGTTTCATCTTTTTTTGCCAGAAAAACAAGCCGACACCTGCTGCTGGGAAAAGTAGGCCAAGCAGTGTCCTCGCCCAGCCAGCTTGCCACCATGCCGGGTCAGGAGCAATAAGCATGGAGCATTTCAGACCTTCAGCGCTTTCGATTTGAAAACTGAATTTTCCCGGATTCTCTAGGATGGAATTCATCACGGCAGCGGCAGCCTGTTGGTATTTGGAACTGGCATCCTTGGCCAATGCTGAAAACAGTCCAATGGCCTGCATTTGGTCAACATTTGCGGCAGCTAGGGCAGTATACCAACGAGCCTCGTCCTGTAGGTCAAAGCCACTGAGTTGGGATAGCGGTGAGAGGATTTTTAGTGCTTTTTCGGGAGCTTTCAGATACAAAAAGGTCAAGCCAAAGTATAAGCGTGCGGTCTTATCGTCAGGGTGAGCTTTGAGGTAAACATTCAGCAATTGTTGGGCTTCCTGGTAGTTGGCTACTCCATACTTGTCGAGCGCTACGGCTAGGCTGTCCTGTTGGTTTTGTGCCAGCCCAGCAAAACCAGCTACCTTCATTTCCTCCAATATGGCCGCATATTTTTCTTTTTCCGGCTGATAAAGTTCCGACTCCAACCGTTGAGGCTGTGCAGGTCGGCTGAACCAATAAACTCCTAACCCAACTAGCACGAGTGCAACGGCAAGATGATGGCCATACTTCAAGAGGTTTTGTTTCATGTGGGCAAAGTTAATTTTAGTTTTTTGGACATATATTTTTAAGCTCAAAAAACCTCACCCAGCTTAATAAACCGGGTGAGGAATAAAATCACTGCTCTTTCTCGAACTATTATTTCTAGGATTGGCTCTGCTGAAAAACGAAGATGGTTATTTCAGACAGCCACCTTTGCTTCAATTGTTTTTCATTTGGTTGCTGTGATTTTATTTTTTACCTATTGATTTTGGTCTCCACAAGATGGCAGTTTGATGGTTCGTGTTACCTGTTTCCCATCCTTCAATCGCATCACCCTAACTTTGGCATAATCACCACATATACAATCTTGGTTCATTTGGTGACCACCGTGGCTGCCATTTACTTCCCATATGTATGCATAATCTTGTGGTTTATCAATCTTGATATTCAAAGAGACACCTTCTGCAAAACATGTATTGGCAATTATTTGAAAATCAAAATCAGGGGCAATTTTAATCATTGCTTTTTTTGCAAATGTAGTATTGGTAGGGGTTTTGTGATTTTGTGCTGATAATTCGTTGCAGAAAAATACAATCATGCAAATAGCAAAAATCATGGACAAAAAGCGGAATTTCTTTGAATTTTTCATAAGGCATTTAATTAAAAATTAACGATGTTGGTTGCTTTCGATGTACATATATTCCTTGCTTTGGATTTAGTTATCAGGGGTATTCAATTTTTTTTTAAAAAAAGTACGCCACAGATGCCATTGCTATCTGTGGCGTACTGCCTATTTAAAGTTTTCGCTAAAAATGTCTTACTCCCCCTTTTTTAACATAGCTAATTGTTGCTATCCATTTTAGCGGTCTTTGCCTTTTTGTCTGGCGTCGTTCTCCATCCTTGCTTTTTGATTAAGTCATCGAAAAACTTTTCAAATTCTTTTAACTCCTGTGGGGCATCAAGAATATCTTCCACTTGGTGCTCTTTGCCATTAATGTTGACGTATATAAAAGTGGACGGTGCATCCCAAACTTGATAATCCGGATACTTTCTCTCCATCTGGAAAAACTTGATTTTATCGGCCATTCTTTCTATCTCCTCAAGCGTTTCCTTGTCCACTTTAGTTTCCTTGATTCCCATTGTGCCAACGTTCATTTTCCCTTCCCATCTTATTCTGCCATCATGAAAAAACTGTACTTCATAAATTGGGCATTGTCCGAAGCATCCCGTTTTTTTATATGCTGTGGCAATTGCTGGAATAGGCGCCCCTCTTGAAGTTAGCGCTTGTTCACTCACAGGTGCAATGTATAGAGTGAGTAGGCCACCGCCAGATTTTTGGCTGATTTTTACTTTGGCTTCTTTGATATTTAAGCAACTAATACTGCTCGTTTTACTAGCTATTTTGCCATCAATTGTCCATTCGAAATCATATGCTTGCTGTGTTTTTTTATCGTAATCAACCTGCTCATCAGCTATTACAACTGCATCGATGGAAACCATACCGTTGTTACATGGTTTTTGTATAATTTCAACAGTAAATGGCTGCTTATCAACTGTTTTCCCTGCGACATCTACTGCCTCTTTTTTGACTACGACCAATGCTGAAGTGCAAGTCGGCTGCACGGTTATTGGTTTGCAGGTTTCCTTCTTTGATTTTTTTTCTTGACATGGCACACATTGGTGCACTGTGCGGCATTCAGCATCTGCTTGGGCTTGATTCGTTTTCTTTGCTGCCTCAATGGCATCCTCACAATAGGCTAAGCTAATGCTATTGGTTGTTTTCTTTTTACGTGCCGACTTTTGAGCAAAAGAAATGTCGGAAATAAATAGGCACATCATGACAATTAAAAACTTAAATGTGATTGATTTCATTTTTTTAGAATTTAGCTAATTAATAAAAATATACCTGTACTATAAAATGCTGAATTATGGTAACAGGTATATTTGTTATTGCAGGATTTTTTACTGGTTTTGCAGCTTATTTATCAGAACCGGTGCCGCTGCCGCATGCTGAATTTAATTTCATCCGCAAGGTGACAGCTTGGGCTGTAGGCAAGTAAGTAACTCTAACTGTAGCAATCTTCCCACAGGCGCACTGGACGGTGGGCAAGTGGCCTGCCTTGTGTCCGTCCACTTCCCATAGGAAGGCGAATTCCCGGTTGTCTATATCATGCCCAGGTACATAAACTTCCAAGTTGGTGCCCCCAGCAAAGCAAGGACTTTGTATTATTTTAGGCTGAAAAGTACTGACTGGGTCGTCAATAGCGGCAATTCCTCGACTCTTGGGGTCAGGTTGTACCTCAATGTCTGTCACGGTTTTACACTCGGCCATTTTCGGTTGGACTACCAAAGTCGCAGCTAAAATCATTTTTGAGGTACGGTCCATGCATTCTATGCAACCTGATTGAGTAGTACAGGTGGCGTCAGCTTCGGTTTGCAGTTTTTTCTCTAATGTGGGTAACGCTAAATCGCAGTATTTGACTTGACTTGAAGTAGATGTGCCTCCGTCGGTTTGAGCCTGTAACTGATTAAGGCAACAAAAGAAAAGGGTGGCGATGGCGCATGATGTGGCCAAGGAAATTGCTTTCATTTTCATAATGGTTTATATTAAAAGTGATGAAAAATTAAATCCAGTTTTTTGATTAATTGAGACAAAGCATGAAAATCAAATCATTTAGATTTCTGTATTCTTTTCATTCTCATATTGTAAAATCGTTATCACCTGCTTATTGGTGAAATTAAAAATTATTCCAACAAAACGAATCCTGCCCAGAAAAAAGGGTTCTGATATTTTTCCCGCATCTCTTTTTGCGCAGCACGAAATGCATCCTGGATAGTCATTTTATCCAATAGCCATTTTGTGTAAAAGGTCGTCATCAGTTCTTGGGTCTGGAAATCGGGCACTTGCCACAGGGGCATGATGATATTTTTTGCACCTGCTATTTTAAATGCCCGTTGGAGACCACATACACCTTCGTTACCTTGTATATCGCCAAGCCCTTTTTCACAAGCAGACAGCACAACCAGCATTGTGTTGGAGAGATTCATCTGACTGATTTCATAGGCTGTCAGAATGCCATCCTCCATACCCGGCCGCATGGGGCGACCGTTTTCCCAAGCGTAGTTTGTGCCTGCCATGATAAGCCCAGAGCGCATCATGGGCTGTTCGGAAACCTTGAAGAATGGCTCATTTTTTTCGCCAACGCTGTTCCGCTCATCGGCACCAGTTGGGGGCACATCTGGGAAGAAAAAACCATGCGTGGCGATATGCAAAACCTTGGGTGAAGGGGCAGTAGAACCGATGGCTTTGAACGCTGCTTCACTGGCATCACCCCCACGGAGGGTGTGACTCTGATAGCCGTTGGATTTCAGAATCGGGTCGATTGCTAGGACTTTCCGGCTGGCGAAGCGCAGGTCGGGGATGTCGGGGCTTTGATAGTCGGAGATGCCGACGACGACGGCGTAGGTGCTGCCAGTCTTGGGGATACTGATGGGGGAGGCACCTTTCTCCTGACCGAAAAGACAGATGGACAGGAGAAGAAATGGCAGGAGGATGTAGTATTTCATAAAATAGCTCTTTATAGCAATGGCAATGGTTTTTTGGTCAGGTCTTTCAAACTTTTGGAAAGCCTCGATCAATGAGAGAAGGTTGTGCTATTCGCCACCATCTGTAAGTGTACATCCACATGCCTGATATAACATTGCTGGCGTACACTCAACATAATTAGCAACGTGTTCTGGTAGAATGATAACATATTGATTGCCGCTACCACCACAGTTTTCGTACAGTCCTGCTATAACAGTCAAGCATGGCATTGCATCAATTTCCGTCCCCCTCGATTTGGGACGGTTTTGATACTCCATCGCCAACTTCTCTGCTTCTTGGGGGTGCAGGTTTCGTATGTACGCCATAATTTCCTCTTTGGAACCTTTCTGCATTTCTTCGGGCAGGACAAATACCATCGGCGCTTTGGAAGCGGCTACCTCTTTTTTGGAAGTTGTTTCGCCTGCGCCTGAAATGGATTTAGTATGGGTGCAGCTGTAAGCGCAAATGGCAAAAATTAAAATTGCCAAGGAGAGGATGAAATGTTGTGATTTCATTTTAAAAAGATTTAAGGTTGTGAAAAAATTGATTGACATTACTGGACATTCATCCAGTTTTATTGAGATCTTTATCACTGTGAATGTCGATTATTTAAAAAGCATTTTTGTGGCAGCCTGTTAGGACATAGTTTTTAAGCTAATATTCTTGAATCATTTGCCTGTTTGGTCGGGGAAGTATTTTTTCATCAGGGCTTTGAACCCATCACTGTTTCGGATATTATCCAAGTCGCTATCTTCCATATATTTACTAAAAGGTATGCTCTCCAACGCCAAAGTTTTTTCCAACCAAACCAGGGCTTGCTGCTCGTCTTGCTTAAGGCTGTACATACATGCCATATTGTATTTTGCCCATTGATCTTTGGGGTCTAATGACAAAGCTTTTCTAAAGTATTTTTCTGCCTCATCCAACCGTCGCTGCTCCATGAAGAAAAGCCCAGGACTGTTATAAAAATTAATATTGGTTGAATCGAGTTGGATGGCTTTTTTGAATTGTTGCTCAGCCTCGGCATAGCGGTGGGTCTTTGTATAAATATGCCCCAAATTACATTGGATGGTGGCATTGGTCGAATCGAGTTGGATGGCTTTTTTGTATTGTTGTTCAGCCTCGGCATTTCGATTCATTATTGAATAAATAACCGCAAGGTTGCTATGATTAATTGCTCTAGTCGAGTCGAGTTGGATAGCTTTCTTTAATAGTTCCTCAGCTTCTGCATAACGATTTTTTTTGGCATAAACAATCCCCAAGTTGGCATAAAATACATACGAAGTCGAATCAAGTTGAATACCTTTTTTGTAGATGGCTTCAGCTTCCTCTAAGCGGTTTGTGTTTTCATAGACAATTCCCAATAAGGCGTAGGTGGGAATAAAAGTCGAATCGAGCTGAATAGCTTTTTTTAAATATATTTCTGCGTTGAGAAATTCATTTTTATTCATGTAAATATTTCCCCAAACCTCCCACACTGCCGCCGAATTGGAATCCAATTGCATAGCCTGGTTTAGATAGTAAATTGCCTTATCAAAATCTCTGTGTTTTTCGGAATACATAAATGCCAAATCGGTATAGGGAAGCACCCAGGCAGGATTCAAATCCTTGGCCTTTTGGGTATATATTTCAGCTGAATCGGGCTGAAGCAGGTTGTAACAAAATACTTTGCTCATCTGCCAATAGGCCTGAGGCAGTTCCGCCTGCCAGTCGAGCGCAGTACGGAAGGCTGCCAGTGCCCGTCCGGCCAGTTCTTGGTTGGGGTTGCGGTCGGAGTTCGCCAGCAGGTAGCCCTCGAAAAAATACCTCCTCGCCTGCAGGGTGGCGTACATGTAATGGTCCTTCCCCAGCAAGTCTGCTGCCCGCCCGAGGAGGCGGGGATATGACCTGACTTTCTCGGTAAACACTTTTATGGGCAGTAGCCCTTTTGGGCCGCTTGCCGCTGCGCTCAGCAATTGGTCATCGCTGTTCTTCATCCAATTGTTCATCACCTGCTGTGCGTCGTCCTGCAGGGCGGCGGCATAGTTCCTTTTCATAAAACCCTGGAGTGGTGCGAGCCCCTCCACCTGCGTCAGTTGGGCATAGTAATCCTCGGCACAATTTCCGGCAGGTTCCAGAAAGCGTTTTTCTTCCACGGCTAGCTTGAAGGCCCGGTACATCTGCCGGATGCTCGAGTCCACCTTCGCCAGCACCTCGTCCTCAAATCCCCTGCCCTCCGTGGCGGCGAAAATGGGAAGCCCCTTCTCCTTCGACTTTTTCAGTGCTGTCAGGATGGAGGCGTCCACTGTGGCCAACCGCTCCGTTTTGTTGCCCAACAGCATGGGGACTTGGCTCTGGGGGGAAGCTTCCAAGGTCACATGGTCCTCCAGGTAGCGGTCAATCTCGCCAGTGGTGACCGTGCCGTCGGCGTTGCGGTCGGCGAGTCCGAACAGGCCGTCCACGAGATGGTAGCTGAAGCAGCCCCTGCCCCCTCCCCACTGTTCACCTTCCATGCTGTACTCGTTGGGCTGGCAGGAGAGTATCTTCACCTCGTTGGCGAATTGTTTGGCAAGGTTGGCACTGGTGAGCTGCCCCCCGCCGATTTGGCTGCCCGCCAGCTTCCCGGCGTGGCAGGCATCGGTGATGACGGTGACCTTGGCGAGGTTCAGTGTGGAAAGCGTGGTGACAACCTCCTGCAAAAATGCCAGCGAGTAGGTGCCGCCGCCCATGTACACCCTTGTCGGGGCATCCCATGCGAGCAGGAACCCCGGCTGGGAGACGGTCTTGCGCTCCACATCTCCATGCCCGGAGAAATAGATGATGACCTGGTCGCCTTCCTTGGCCAGTTCGATCAGGGCATCAAGGGCTTCTGCGATGCGCCCGGCCGTGGCCTGCTCGTTGGTCAACAGGCTCAAATGGTCGGCATCCAAGCTCCCACCAGCGGGCGAGCGCAGGAAGTTGGCGAAAGCCTCGGCATCCCGGTCGGCAAAACGCAGGTCAGGGATGTCCTTGTCCTGGTAATCGGAGATACCGATGACAACAGCGTAGGTGCTGGTGGACTCAATATTTAGGTTGTTTGAAATGATCGGTGAGGCACCTTTCTGCTGGGCAAAAAGGCAAACCGATAAGAAAAGGAAGATGTGGATAAGCTGATATTTCATTTTCAAGTGATTTAGTCTTTGAACTGATCGGGGAAATGCTTCCTCATCAATCCCTGCCAGGCTGGCAGTTCTTCCAGTTCTTTAAAATTGTTGGAAATTTCATTGTAGTTGTTGTAGCCTTTTTCGATGGCTTTTTCCAAGTAATCCAAGGCGGCTTCCAGTTCCCCCATTTTTATTTTCAGGAAACATAGGTTGACATAGGTTCTGTTAAAATCTGGGTTAATGCTGATGGCCTTTAGATAGTATTTTTCGGCCTCTTCATATTGGCCTACCAATCGGTAGCTGTTTCCGAGGTTGTTCCAGCCCGGCATATAAGTGGAGTCTTCTTCCAATAATTTTGAGATGATGGGCCTGGCTTCGTCGTAGCGTTTCAGACGGAGATAGATATAACTGAGGGAGTTCCAGTTGTCTTTTTTGACAATGGCGTCATAATGGTTCAGTTCAATGGCTTTCTCGTACGGGGCAATTGCTTCTTCCAAACGCCCCAATGCAATTAGAGTAGCCCCCATGCTTCCCCAGCCTTTGTGTTCGGTAGAGTCCAATTGGGCGGTCATTCTGTAGGCCTCAAGCGCCTGTTCGTAATTCCTGCCCATGAAGTAGGTATGCCCCAGCCGGTACCAGAATTCAGGATTGGTTGGGTCCAAGGCAATGGCTTTTTTCATTTCGTCGGCAGCCTCTTCCATTCTTCCTACCTCCCTGAGCAAGGCTGCGTAGTTAAAATGCCAGCATGGGTACATGGCGCCTCCTTTGTCCTTGTATTTTTCAAAATATTCAAAACCTTTTGCCATGCTGGCGCTGTCCTTACCGGGGAAACTGGTCAGGTAAACACCCCATTGGTTGTACACATAAGGATGCAGTGAATCCACGGCATTGGCCTCCTTCATCAATTGGAGCACTTCATCATATTTATCGTGGCGCATCAATTCATAGCCCAAATCCACGTAGGGCAGTACCCAACCCGAAGCCAAATCGTTTGCTTTGCGGGCGCACCAAATGGCGGAATCCGTTTTGCCCAAAGTTTCATAGATAAGGCCCATCTGGTGCCAATTGATGGGCAGCTCAGGCTCCAGTTTTATGGATTGCTGAAAATAGGAAAGACATTCCCTGTTTTTCGCTTCCTCCTTCTTGTAGGAGGGGTCGCACAACACACCCTCAAAAGTGAGTTTCCTGGCTACTAATGAATTGTACATATAATGCCCCTCGCCGAGCAGTTGCGCTGCTCTTTCCAATTGTTTGGGAATTGACTCCAACTTGATGGATTTGCCGATGCAAGCCAGTTCCTGTACATCGGCTTTGAGCCAAATATTGATAATTTGCTGTGCGCTGTCTTGCAGGGCGGCTGCGAAATTCCTGCGCATACTTGAGTGGAGGCGCTGTAGTTGGGGTTCTTTTGACAATTGCTCATAATAAATATCGGCATTGGCCAAGGCAGGCTCAAAGAAGTTTTTCTGTGCCAGGCTGGTCTGGAAAGCCCGGTACATCTCCACCACTTTGGCATCTGCGTTCGCCAAAACTTCCTCCTCCATCCCCCTAGTATCCGTGGCGGCGAGGGTCTTCAACTTACCTTTTTTGGACTCCTCCAGTGCCAATAGGATGTCAGGGAATACATCCGTCAGCTTTTCAGCCCGATTGCCAATGGTCATCGGGCTTTGGCTTTGCGGGGCTACTTCGGCAGCCACCTTGCGCTCCACGTAGCGGCCGATTTCCATTAGGTTGATGCTTTGGTCGCTGTTGTTGTCGGCCAAACCATACAAACCATCCAGTAGGTGGTAACTGAAAGCACCTCTGCCTCCACCCCATTGTTCCCCTTCCATGCTGTATTCTTCGGGCTGACAGGAAAGAATCTTGATTTCGTTGGCATACTGCTTGGCAAGGTTGTAGCCCGTTATCTGTGCACCGCCCACATTACTGCCCGACAATTTGCCGGCCCGGCAGGCATCTGCCACCAATATCACCTGGGCTTTGTTTTGGATGGACATGCTCGAAATGACTTCTTGCAACATGCCCAACGAAAAGGCACCACCTGCCATATAAACCTTTGAGGGTGCGTCCCAACAAAGCAAGAAGCCCGGCTGTGTCAGGCTTTTTTTCTCCACATCGCCGTGACCTGAGAAGTAGATGAAGGCCCGGTCGTTTTCGCCGACCGTTTCCCAAAGCCAATCAAGCGCCGAGGCAAACTGGGCTTGCGTGGCCTGTTCGTTGATCAGCAGGCGCAGGTGGTCGTTGTCCAACGAACCGCCCGCCTTTGACCGCAGGAATTCTGCAAAAGCCTTGGCATCCCGATCGGCAAAGCGCAGGTCGGGAATGCCCTCGTCCTGATAGTCGGAAATACCGACGACGACGGCGAAGGTGTGGCCATTACTCCAATTTTTTTGCTGGGCTGATATATTGATGGATATCAACAGCATTAAAAGACAATATATGTACTTCATTCGTTGGGTTGTTTTATTGTTCATAAGGGTTTAATAATCGTTTATTAGTGCCCAATATTCATTATTGAGCGTTGATTAATTTTTGAATTTATCGGGAAAATACTTTTTTATCAAATCATCCCATCGCTGGCTTTGTTCCCGCAAGGGCTGTATCATTGGATCTTTTTGTAACTTGTTATAATCATAATAACCAGCTTCCAAGGCTTTTTCCAAATAGGAAAATGCTTTGTCTGTTTGCCCTGTTACAATATTTATAGTAGCGAGACGGTAATAAGCAGGCGAAACTTCAAAGGAAGCGTCTATTTGTTTCCATAGGTAATTTTCTGCTTCTTTATAGTCTTTAAGGCCATAATAATAATCAACTATTTTATGGTAGTAATAAGGGTTCGTAGCATCTAAAGCATAGGCTTTGTCAAAATATTTTTTGGCTGGCTCGAATTCATTTGTTTTTGAATAATACCATCCTAAATCTACATAGAAATTGATTAAGGTGGAATCTAGGTGAACGGCGTTTAGTAAAGTATTGATGGCCAGTTGAATACTGTCTATTCCGTAATAAGATACGGCAAGGTTGCCCCATAGTAAAGCAATGGTGCTGTCAAGTGCAATTGCTTTCTCCAAGTACATTGCGCCTTCTTTGGGACGCCCAATATTATTATAAAGGAACCCCAGGGTATTATATATCTTATAATTGTTCGAGTCTCGTTGTAGAGCTTCATTCGCATAGGCCTCTGCTAATTTCAAATCTTCACTTTTGCTTTCAAGTATATGCCGCCATGTGTATGCCAAAGCATAACTGTGCATTAAATCGGCACTGGAGTCGATTTCCATGCCTTCGCCCAATAAGTCAAAAGCAGCTGGATAGTCATTGAATCGTATGAAAAGGTTATAAGCTGTGGAAATATACGGCAATTGCCAATTGGGAACTTCCGTGACCGCTTTTCTGGTATAATATTCCATTGAATCCCTTTGCCTTAAATTTTCTCCATAGGTAGAAGACATCAAATAATAGATATGAGGATTTGCGCTTTGGAATGCCAGCGACTGCTGGCATTTTTCTATTATTTGTCCACCTTTCTCCATGTTGTTGTTTCTGCCAAGTTGTAATTTTAGAACCAATGCTTCAAAGAAAAGCTGCCTCGCTTTCAATGCTTTGTACATATAGTGATTTTGTCCCAATATTCCTGCTGCTCTTGATAGGTGTTTAGGATATGTGCTGTATTTAGCTATAGCATTTTTTTTCGAGAGCCTTTGTTCCTCGGAATTCACCTTCAGCAATTCAATTAATGCTTGCTGTGCATCGTCCTGTAGAGCCACTGCGTAATTCCGTCGCATACTTGAATATAAGCTTTCCATTTGAGGCGATTTCATTAACATATTGTAGCAATAATCTGCGCAATCTTCTATGCCACTTCCATTGGTTTCATTTGGAAAGAAACGTTTTTCGCTCAATAATTTTTTAAATTTTAAATAAACTTCCAAGATATTGGAATCCACATTCGCCAGCACATCCGCTTCCATGCCACGGGTGTCCGTTTGAGCGAAAATATTCAGTTGGCCTTTTTTGTTTTCAACCAAATGGGACAATATATCTGGCTCCACATTGAACAGTTTTTCATTTTTGTTGCCCAATACAATGGGGATTTGGCTGTGCGGCGCTACTTCCACGGATACTTTATCCTCTAAGTAATTCTTAATTTCCAACACATTCACAGCCATATCTTCATTTTCATCCGCCATGCCATACATACCATCCAATAAATGGTAACTGAACGCCCCTCGGCCACCGCCCCATTGTTCGCCTTCAATGCTGTATTCATTGGGCTGGCAGGAAAGTATCTTGATTTCATTGGCATATTGTTTGGCCAGATTGCTGCTTGTGATATGCACGCCGTCCACCGTGCTGCCAGATAACTTGCCAGACCGACAGGCATCTGCCACCATGATGACATTGGCTTTATTCTGAACAGAAAGTGTTGAAATAACTTCTTGAAGCATGGGCAGTGGAAAAGCTCCACCAGCCATGTACACCCGTGACGGAGCATCCCAACACAACAAAAAACCCGGCTGGGTAAGGCTTTTTTTCTCAACATCGCCATGCCCAGAGAAGTAGATGATGACCCTATCACCCTCCTTCGCCACTTCCCACAACCAGTCCAAAGCACCCGCAAACTGCGCTTGGGTGGCCTGTTCATTCACCAATAGTTTCAAATGGGTGTTGTCCAGAGAGCCACCTGCGGGCGAACGCAGGAAATCGGCAAAAGCAAGCGCATCTTTGTCCGCAAATCGCAAGTCGGGGATGCCGGGGTCTTGGTAGTCGGAGATGCCGACAACAACGGCATAGGTTTGGCCGCCAGAATCGATATTTTGAGCGATGGACTTTTCAGGTCGGCAAAATGAAGTTATAAGGCCAATGGTTACAAAAAGGTATCTCATTATTTGTCGTGTATTGATTTTGATTTATTTTCCCTCCGTCAAATCTGGGAAATATTTTTTCCTAAGCATTTCAAACTCCTTGGTATTTCTCAGGGTATTCAAATCTTTGTCGTTTTCCAAAAAAACAAGGTCAGTAAAGCCATTTTTGAAAGCTAGTTCTAACCATTCCAATCCTGCTTGCGGGGTGCCTTGCATGGTTTTTACACAAGCCAGGTTGTAATAAATGGATGGGTTGGTTGGTTCTAGTGAAGCGGCCCGCCGAAGCCATACATCAGCGTTTTCATAATCGGTTTTGTGGTGGTAAATCCGGCCAATATTGGCCACAGCAACAGGATTCCAAGGTGTCAAATTGACAGCAGTGTGAGCATAAAAAAGGGCGCTATCCAGTTCACCTTTCTCGAAATGGAACAACGAAATGTTCAAAAATGGAACGCCCCATTGCGGCGCTAATTTAATGGCATGGAGGAAGAGCACTTTTGAGGTATCTGAATGTTGAAGAAAATGGAGTATGCCCAATTCATTCAATACGAAAGCCGCTTCCGGCTCGTATTTTAGGGCAAACAACTGTTTTTCCATTGCCTCCAAAAGCAGAAGTGAATCCCCGTTTTTTTCAAAATCCAAGCGGGCGGTCAGCCCCTCAAAATAGAATTTCTTGCATTGGATGATGCTGTTCATGAAATGTTTTTCCCCAATCAATTCCACCACCCGGTTCATGTACTTTGGGTAGGCTTTGTAATTACCTCCGTGCTTCCAGCGGCGTTGCAACTCACGGGTATCGGTGCGCAGGTAATCGTTCAGCGCCTGCTGGGTTTCATCTTGCAGGGAGGCGGCCAACTGTCGGCGCAAATGGCTGTGCAGCGCTTGGATGGAGGAAACGGTAAGTAGGCTGTCGTACAAATCGGAAGTGCAACGGCCCGCTGGCGTCATGAGTTTGCCTAGTTTTTTGGTGAGCATGAAATCAAGGTACCACTGCCGTGTTTTCTCATCAGCGCTGGCCAGCATGGAGTCTTCCAGTTGGGTCAAATCTTGCCCCAAAAGCGATGGCAATTTGCTCTGTGTTTTCCCTGTATTTCGAAGCCCACGGGTTTCTTCCACCTCTGACATTTTTATTTTTTCTTCGGAAAAAGCTAGGAACGCAACGTAGCCACCCGGTAGTTTTTTGCACTTGGTGCTCAGATATTTAGCCATCTCCTTCGGTAAAATTTTTAAGTCATCGTTGAAGTCCGCTTCGCCAAGCATCCCATCCAAAAGCATCGGGGAAATGCCGACCATTTTTTGCTTCGAATCTTGATTTTTATCCAAAGCCTCTTCAAAAAAAGCAAAAGGAAAAGACTGCTGAATGGCCGCCAACCACTCCCGCCAGACTTCATCTTCCTTGACCGTGGTTTTGCCCATGTACAGGTCGAGAATTAGTTGAAAATGCAGGCTTTTTTTTCGGGCGATGTCCTGCGCTAGGTAGCAGAATTTTGCCAACGGCAAGCTGCCCGCCCTTCCCAGCAGCAGCGGCGAATCGGCCAGAAAAAGGTGCGGCACCAGCCCCTCGTCTGTGTTCACCAGTCGGGCATTCCCCGTAAAATAAATCGTGATTTGGTCGCCCAATTGACTCTCCTCGTCCAGCCACTCGATGGCAGCAATGAAGCCCGCCAAGGTCGCTTTTTCGTTCGTCAGCAATTGGATTTGGTCAAATGCCAACAACCCGCCCTCCCTCGACCTCAAAAATGCCGCATACAATTCAGCATTTTGGCGGCTTTCCGGCAGCTTGGTCAACAGGCTGTCCTGGTATTCCGAAATACCGACGACGACCGCCCGGTGAGACTTTGGGACAACCGTTTCCGAGCTTGAGGTAACTTGATTTTGTGTTAGAACTAGACTCAAGGAATTACTGCCCAAATCCAACTTCGAAATACTGGTGGAAATAAATAACAGGGAAAGACTGGCTAGCAGCAATGTTTTCATATTGGTCTGTTTTGTGTGTCTATTTTTAGAGTAAATATCTTCAGAAACCTAAGCCACGGGCGGGCTAGATTAAATTCCCAAATTGAAGGAGGCGCCCAAAAACAGCCCCAATCCGTATTTCCCTTTGGTCGGAATATCGCCCAAATCCGTGTCAAAAGGGTCGCCATTTTTGTAGCCTTTGCTGAGGCGTTGCACTTTTCCACCTTTCAGCCCCAGGGTCAGTACGAGCCGCTGGTTGGTTCCAAACATGACGCTTGGGCCAAGAAAAAACTCTACTCCCTGACCATCGTCACCGCTGAGCAGCGGTATCCCTGCCCCGAAAGTGCCTCCCACCGTCGCCTTCAATCCCCGGTAGCCGTGGAAGTGCAGAAAGCTGGTTAGTGTCGGAGTGAATACTCCGTCGTCTTCACTGACGATGACACCATTCCGAACGGAGTAACTCTGTGCTGGCTCGAAAAACTGCCCAAAACTCACCCCTGCGCTGGCCTTTACTTTCAGTCCACCACGCACCTCCAGTTTCAAGTTTCGCTCCTTCAAAACCGTTGCGGTATCGGTGCTTCCTTCTGGGTTTTTGCGCAGCAATTTGATGTCGAGGTTCACTTGGTCGGCGCTCGGTTTGATATTGGCGTGGTAGGTAAAATCATTCGAAATGACGGAGGCAAGTTTCAATTGCAGGGCTACCATTTCTTGCGTGTTGGGCAAATTTTGCGTGGGTGCGCCCCTAGCGGTGAGGGACTTTAACTGCTCGTTGATGCTCCTAGTTTTTACCCTGAAATCCGTCAAATTATGAGTGTAGTTTTGAAAAACTTCTTCCTTAAATTGATTGGAAGTGATGTCGGCGCTGAACCTGTCCAAGGCTGTCATTTTGGCGTTCAACTCGCCCTGTTTTGACTTAATTTGATCCACATAAAATTGATGCTGCGAAGGCAGGTTTTGCCAAGCCAAGAGGTCATTCAGGCTCACGTCCGTGTTGGCGTTTTTTTGAAAAATAGTCTCGTAATATTCTTGACAGAGCTGCTTCACCAAGGAAGGTCTAAGGGTGCTTTCGGTGCGGAGTTGGTCAATATTTGCTAGTGCAATCCGGCTCACCTGCATGGCCTGTTCGTTGGCCATCAATTGGTTTTGAACGGTAGAGATTTCACCCATCAGCACTTGGATTTCCTGCATGGTCTGGTTGGCTTGGTCAATTTGCTCAGCCCCACGTCCTTTTTTCCTCTGGAACAAAGATTTCAACGTCACGATGCTATCGTTGAGTGTCAGCACGGGTAGGTCGAGGTTTAGCATTGGAAAAAACTGGCCACTTTCGCCTTCCATCCCAGTGTTAGCGAAGAGGTTTGGCATTCCGGGCATCAGGCTACCCATCCCCGCCATGCCCGTCATTCCGCTGCCTGAGTCGTCGGTGATTTCCTCTACCGTCAGTTCGATTTCGCTCACGAAAGGATTGTATTCGGTCAAATGCACCCGCACCTCGTCGCCCTTCCGTATCCGCAGCGAATTCACTGGTTTGCCATTTTTCAAGTAGCTGATGCTGTCGTTGTAGAGGTTGTAAAAAACTTGCATGTTCTGCCCACTAGCGGTCAGGCTGGCCGTAATCAAGCTAAGCAAAATGGCAAGGTGACGAAGGTGCTTTTTCATAAAAAAATTGGGTATTGTGATTTTAGTCTAGTTGAGCATTTTTACTCAATCACGAAAGTCATGGAGGTGACATTTACCTCTGAGGCACTCATGGACAGCGACTTACCGCCACGGGCGCCGGTTTCATCGTTGAAAAATGTTTCGGCAAACACTTTTTCAAAGGGGTTTGAGGAAGCCGATTTTGCCTGCCCTCGGCTGCTAGCCACGTTCCGCAAATCAATCGGTTGGTCGGTGGCGATGAGCTTGAAAACTTCCATCCCCAGCGGTGCGTAGATGATGAAATTCTTTTTCGGCTCCTCAATGCTGCCCGGCTGCACCACGAACTGGGCGGGCGATTCGTTCCGGTCGTTTTGGCTGGGAATGAGGACGTTCACAACGTTGTCCGGCTGAATGTCGAGCAGGGTGAAATAGGCTGGGCGATAACCGTCGTTCCGCACTTTTATCCGAAATCCATCACAAAAAACCTTAGCCGTGGCTTTTTCATCCAACGCCTTGAAATGAATCGTTCCGTTTTTGTCCAAGCGGTCGGAAAGTTGGATGTCTTCGAGGTAAGTGCCCTTCCTCGTTCGGGGGTCGAATTCGATTTTTATCGGAACCAATTCAAAACTCACGGGCAACAGGTAGCTCTCCATTTCCATGTTTTTGAGGAAACGGGCCTGTCCGTAGTTTTTCAGTTGCCGCATGATGTTCTCCGCCAAAATCTCAGGTCGTAGGTTCTCCCGGAAAGTTTCGATAACCATGCCGCTGTTCGTCAACAACTGAACGGCTGCGCCACGGCTGGCGTCGTTGCTGAGTGTCAGGTTGAGTTCGGCGTCTGGCGCTTCCTTCACAGCGGGTGTTTTTTCCAGTTTGCTCCGCAAAATGGGCAGTACGGGATGGTCGGCTGGCAGCGAATTGGTGAAGCTGACGCTGAGGTCGCCAAAGCTTTGTTCCAAAACAAAAACCCAAGCGGACATGGCCACGTCCTGCTCCAAATCGGTGCTCAATTCCACGGTGCTGGTGGTCGGTTCGGCGCTAATCACCGTGCCTTTCGCCAGTGGCGTCGCCCCAGCAATGGTGCGGGTTTCGGGTGGGTAAAAACCGAGCACCGCTCCGTTTTGGAGGCCATGCAACCAGCCTGCTTCCACGACCACCGAACCGGGGTCGTTCCAGCTTGTCACCCGATAAAATTCAGGCGAACCGACGATATTCCCAGCCATGATTTCTTGGTCGAGTGCCCCTTCCACTTGCGGATTTTGGCTGGGGGCAATGGCCGACATTTCCAGTTTGATTTGCTCAAAAAGCCCCCGGTAGGTGGTCTTGGGCGTTGCAGCAGCAAATTTTTTACTGAAAGCGTAGCTCAGCGAGCCGACGCCGTTTTTGTCCTCATCCTTCGTCTCGAAATTGAGTTGGTGCGCTGCTGCTCCGGAAAAGGAAACCATCGGGGCGAGCAGGTTGGCATCCCGTTCTGTGCTCCCGTCCATGCCGGAGACATCGCTGCCAGTCTTGGAATTATTGGCTTGGTAAGCCTCTGATGCCATTTTGGTTTGGGTACCCCGTGCCTTGCCGATGCCCCTTGTCCCCGTACCGGAATGGCAGGCATCCAGCACGACCAACATATTTCCCTTTGGCCCAAGTTTGCGGCGCACCTCGTCCAGTAGTTGGCCAAGCTCATCGTCCCGCAGCAGGTTTTCCCCTTCGTAAACACCTTCCTGAAATTTCAGCGGGGAATTGATGGGGACGATGGCCTCGTCGTAACCGTCCAGTTCATCGCCGTTGTCATCGGCGACTTGCTGGCCGTGGCCGGAAAAGTGGAAATAGGCTACCCCGCCCGGCTTTGCCGTTTCCACCAAATATTTTTGAATGGCTTGTTCGATGCCCGCTTTCGTAGCCGCCTCGTCGGTAATGACGTGGATTTCATTTTCAGAAAACCCCTGTTTCAGTAATGCTTTTTTAATGATGGCTACATCGTTGAGGGAACTGATGGCGGGCCAGCCGGTCTCAGGTGGGTAATTGCCAATGGCGACCAGTAGGGCCGATTTTGGCGGGTCGGCAGCCAATGCTTTCCAACCAATTGCGAAGCAAAAAATAAAGGACAATACCCAGCGAACTGGGTAGGTAATTTGTAGCATCATAATTGTTTTGCTTTTGGTTCACTAGGTACTTGAGGTTGGAAATTTATACAGTTTTTGACATTTGGTTATCTATCCGGCCATTTTTTTGAAAAAAACAATCGTTGTGCAGCGTTCGCTACGGATATTGCATTAGCATTTCAAACCGCTCAAACTTTGGAACGAAGACAAAACCTTTTGATAACATCTGACGAAGATATCATCCGTGGCTGCCGAAAAGGCGAACGAAAAGCGCAACAAGCACTGTATGAAAAATACAAGCCCATGCTTTTCAGCATTTGCCTGCGCTACGCTTCTGGTTTCCATGAAGCGGAGGATTGGTTGCAGGATGGTCTCGTTCGAATTTTCACCAACCTCTACCAGTACCAGCCCACGGGCGCTTTCGGTGCTTGGTTGCGGCGGGTGATGGTGAACTCCTCGCTGGAGCAGTTGCGCAAGCGCAAAAGGGCGTTCAGCACGGTGGAAATCGGCGAGGTGGCCGACAATTTTGAAGCAGACGACAACCTTTTTTCAAAGTTTCGGGAAGAGGCGCTGGTGCGGATGCTGCAACAATTGCCGGAAGGTTATCGGGCGGTTTTCAACCTCTACGTGATGGAGGAATATTCGCATTTTGAAATTGGCGAGATGCTTGGCATCGCTGAGAGTGCGTCCCGCTCGCAGCTTTCGAGGGCCAAGGCAATGCTCCGCCGGATGCTTGAAAAAAGCGTGGGGGCGGAGATTTGAACCTGTCATTTGTCATTGAGGTCATTGGTCATTTTTCAGCTTGACCAGTTCCTTCAATGTCTAATGACTACAATGACAAATGACTTTTTTAGCGCTAAGAAATGGCAGAAAATCAACATAACGACAATTTGGAGCGCTTCTTCAAAGCGAATTTGGAGGGCTATGCGCCGACACCTTCTGACGATTTTTGGTCGAGGATGGAGCCTGTCATTCCGCCAAAGCCACCGTATTGGAGTGGCTGGTGGAGTGGTGCTGGAAGGTGGGTTGGACTTGCAATTCTGGCCATCGTGGCAGTTTTGGTGCTTTGGTTTTGGCACCGTGACCGCTCCCAAATTGAAAAGCTGAAAATAACCGTAGCCCAACAGGAGGAGCGTTTGCAGGCTTTGGATGCTACTGTTCAAACAAATGTTCCAGCGCCAACCACTGACGAAAATCCTGCGCCAATCACAACTACTCCTGCCGAAAAACAAACAGTTGTGGCCACTTCTCCGCAAGTTGAAAAGGCAAGAATTTTCAATTCAAGCATCCCAGTCAAAAAGGAGTTGAAAAGCGAGAAATCAATCGTTTCGAAGCAAACAAAAGGTGCTCAAATTGAGGCGAAGCGGACTGATTTGAGAAAATCGTTTTTGACTCAACATGATAATAAACAGGGGATTGTAGCCAGTTCTCAAGAGACTATTCAACAAAAATCAGAATTGATAGAAACAAAAAAGCTGGATAGTTCAATGCCTTCTGAGTCTCACCTAAACTTAGAATCCAACTTGGGGATTCCAGTTGCTTTGGCTTCCAAAAACACTACGCTGATTAACAATACAACTAGGAGGTTGGTCGTAAAGCCAATTCTGGTTCGCCCTCAAATTGATTATCCTAAATTCTCAGTCGAAGCTGGAGCCACCGCATTCCGTTTGCCTTTGGGCCGACTCTTCCAGCAGGATACTTTCCTGACGGGCCGCACGGGGCTTTCCTATGGCATGGGTTTCAAAGTAAATTACGAACTGAACTCCCACACGACCTTGCAAGCTGGCTACCAATTTACAAATCTTCGGGCGAGGCGGCTTGCGCTGCGTTACAACAGCTTCCCAGTGGCTGTGGTGAAACGATTGGCTTGGGGACGGCGGAGTCATTTGGAAGGTAAAATCGGGGCCAGCGTCAACAGTTTGGTGAGTGCCCGGACAGATTCCGACGGGCAGTCCGTGAAGGGTTTGAAGCCCACTTGGGTTGGGGTTAATGCAGGTGTGGCAGCTACTTGGTCCATCACCGAGAATTTGATTTTTGTGGCAGGGCCAAATGCAGGTTTTTCCCTCACCCCAATAACGGCTGGAAGGCGCAGTTGGGATATTGGGGTGGGTACTGGCTTGCGTTATCAGCTTTGAAACGATTCATCAACCAGCTAAATAGCTATTTATGAAAATCCGCTCAATTATCCTTTTTGCCCTTCTCCCAATGCTTGGTATTGCGCAACGCAACGCCAATTTGGAATTCGCCACAGGCTTGAATTTTACCGATTATTCCAACAAAATAGCCAATACTAATGGCCACCTGAACTATGATTTCGGTTTGGCAATGGCATTTCCTTTGAAGAACCCTAAGCGGGAGTTAGTGGCAGGGATAAGGTTCATGGGCTATGGCGATAAAATTGAAAGTAACAACCTTCGGTATGGTAGTATGTTTGATACTACAACAGGTGAGTTCAATCCAAATTTACCTTCTGGTGAAAAAATTAACAGCCTTACATTTAAGCACAGCTACTACTATTTGGAAATACCGATTGGCATTCGCCAATATCTGACCAACGGTAATTCCCGGCTATTTATTCAAGCTGCTGTTGGGCCTTCCTATTTTCTGAGCGGGAGGAATGTAAGCACCTATGGATTTAGAACTGGCGGCAGTCAAACGGGCGTAAATCAAGATAACTCAAGCAGTTTCCATACCGTGAATTTTATGGCAGACATGGGCTTCGGTTTCGAAATCTCAGTCAGTCAAAAACTGGGGATTCAATGTCAAGCGCATGCTCAGACCCAACTACTGGACGTCGTATCCAATTCTGAAACCCACGCCAAATGGTACGCCGCTGGTCTCCGTGCTGGTTTCCGATACCGATTATTTTGAATAAACACCGAGTTTTCAATATGAGCGCTGACAGCTACCAATGGCTGCCAGCGCTTTTTCTTTTCTTAAAACCAAATTCCCATCTTTGCCCAATCTCGGTTGGTTGACTGCCAACTGCCAACTGTCGAGCTGCCTACTATGTTAATCTCCATCCTCATGCCCACTTTCAACATGGCCCCTTACCTGGTGGCATGCTTGGATAGTATTTTGGCGCAAACCGAGGAGAACTGGGAACTTATCGCCGTCAATAATTTCTCAACTGACAACAGCGCCGCAATCCTGCAAGCCTATGCCGAAAGTGACCCCCGCATCCGCTTTTTTCACAACGAAGATGAACTAGGCAGAACGGGCGTTTCCCCAGCCAATCGGTTTGCCTTCCAGCGGACGAGGGGGCCGCTCGTCACCCGTATGGACAGCGATGATATCATGCCGCCGGAGCGGCTTTTTTTAATGAAAAAAATGCTCTTGGAAAATGGGCAAGGCCATGTCGCTACAGGCGCTGTGCGTTTTTTCGGAGAAAGTGGGGTAGGGGATGGCTATCGGAAATATGAAGCTTGGCTGAACGGACTCGCTGCCTCGGGCCGTCATTTCGAGGAGATTTACCGGGAAAATGTGCTGCCCTCGCCAGTTTGGATGGCGTGGCACAGCGACCTTGTATTGGCGGCTGCCTTCGAGGAGGATGTTTATCCTGAAGACTACGATTTGACCTTCCGCTTGCGGCACGCTGGCTGTAAAATTATCGCCACTTCGGAACTGCTGCACCACTGGCGGGAGCGCCCTGACCGCACTAGCCGCACCGACCCGAAATACCTTGACAACAGCTACCTCGACCTGAAAACCCAGTGGTTCCTGAAAACGGATTTTGATGAAAATCGACCATTGGTACTCTGGGGTGCCGGGCGAAAAGGGAAGCGTTTGGCAGCGCTGTTACGAACCTGTAGCATCGCATTTCACTGGGTCTGTGACCAGCCCAGTAAATGGGGCCACGAAATCGCTGGCGTGAAAATGCTGTCTTATGAAATCATTTCACAACTACCTGACTCACAAGTGATTGTTGCAGTGGCTGCGGTGGATGGCCAAGCGTTCATCGATGATTTTTTGCAAAAAAATGGCCTGCAAAAAGGACAGGATTTTTGGTTTTTTTGCTGAGGAAATGCCAGCTTTAGGCAAATGCCAAATTTCTGTCATAGCCCAATATTCACGCCTCACCGAACATTTTCCAGTTCTAAGATTTTCTAGCTTTACCCACCATTCGTTTTCAAACACAAACTATTCAGCTTCGTAAAACATGAGAACAATCTTCCTCTACCTCCTCGTTTTTTGCTTCGCAACGACCGCCCTTTCACAACCCAGTTTCACCGCCAACGAACAAGTGATACCCTACGCTGGCCCATTTGCCTACGGTGCAAATTTGAATTACTACCCCGGCTGGGACGACCTGAAAGTGGCCGATATTTCCTTCGGAAACACCTCGCTTGGCCTGCCCGGAATTGGTCTGGATGCCTTCCGTGGCTCCCTGCCAGAACATTTTCTGGAGGCATGGGGCTACGATATTCGGGTTTCGTATTATCAGTATTATCAGTCGCTGGGCGCTGATAATCACCTCGTTTTTATTGGCTATCCAACAGAAGATCACCGGGACCATACGCAGTATTGCCCCGGCACGGAGTCGGCGCTTTTTGCCAATTTGTACCAGCCCATCTGGGATGGCGGGATGAATGGTACGCCTTACAACGAGCTGAATTATTACGCTGCCTATGTCTATAAAATGGTGAGCCAGTACAAGGATTATGTGCGGTTTTGGGAGGTCTGGAATGAGCCGGATTTCGCATGGAATACCTTCACCGCCTTCGGTCAGCCCGGTCAGCCTGGAAACTGGTGGGAAAACAATCCACCACCCTGCGACCAAGCGATGGCGGCGCCCATTTTCCATTACATCCGCATGTTGCGCATCACTTGGGAAATCGTGAAAACCCTTGACCCTGATAGTTACGTCTGTACGGGTGGTTTAGGTAATCCGGCCTTTTTGGACGCCATTCTTCGCAACACGGACAATCCCAACGACGGCGCAGTTTCTACTGATTTCCCACTGAAAGGCGGAGCCTATTTCGATGTGCTGAGTGTCCATTCCTTCCCGCATTTTGACGGTAGTTTGCGGGAGTATGTGGACCCGATTGGTTGGGTTTACCACCGCAATTCCGACTGGGCGGCGAAGGGAATTACGAAGAAAATTACGGAGATAGAAAACGTGGCCGCCAGCCGAGGTTACGATGGCAATGTTTACCAAAAAAAACTGCGCCTCGTATCGGAGATGAACTTGCCCAGAAAGTCTTTCAATCCTGAATATTGGGGCACCAACGAGGCGCAACGGAACTACATCATCAAGGCGTTGGTGGAAGGGCAGCGAGAGCATTTTGAGCAGCTCTATTTTTACTTGATTTCTGATGAAGTGCCGGAACCAAACGCCGTTTACGAGTTCCAAACAATGGGTCTTTTTGATAATCTTGGGGGTTTCACTTACCCCAATTATCAAGCCCACGATGAAGCGGTTGCTTTGAAAACCACCAGCGATTTTTTGAAAGGAAAAGTCTATGATGCTGCAATGACGGCTTCTTTGGCTTTGCCTTTGGATGTAGATGGTGCTGCCTTTACTAAGCCCGGCGACACGATTTTTGTGCTGTGGGCAAAAACGCAAGTGGACAAATCGGAAGTGGCCAGTGCGAATTACAGTTTTCCGAATGCAAAGATTAATGATACCGTAGTTATTTGGCAGTGGGATTATTCACAAACGCCTGATAGCCAGGAAGTTCCGGCAACCGATTTGGCATTGACGGGAGTACCCATTTTTATGCGGTACAAACATGGAAGGCCAGTATTGAGCCAAAATGATTTGGAAGATTCAGCGATGAAAGGCACACTTAGTCTTTGGCCAAACCCAGCATCCGATAGATTGAATTTGGATTTTGAAGAATTCGAAAATGGTGGCTACGAGTTGCAGATTATTGATGCAGCTGGGCGGAATTTTTATGATCAGAAATTGGAAATCAATAATGCTTCGCAAACGCAGCGAGTTGATTTGACCAACTTCCCAAATGGGCTATATTTGCTGAAAATTAGAGGGGGGGATGGGGTGCTGGTGAAGCGTTTTTTGGTGATATAATTTCGAAATTTAAAAAATTGGAAGGATATGGGTTGCACCATGTTATTTATTGCGAAAAGAAGTTAAAGTACATAAAAATCCATCTGAATACCTTGAGCAAAATGGTCGGGATGCTTTTTTTACAAAAGAACAAATTACTTATCTTAAAGCACGGTTGCTGAATTATGATTTCCAACTTGTTAATGAGCAATCGAATAGATTAATCTATAATTTCAAAGGAGGGGAGTTAGGAATAAGCGCATTACTGACGGAATCAGGGCTATTTTTTCAAGTGGTTTTGCGCAGGATGGTATTTTTGAAATCGGAATGACTGCTTCTGAATTTACGGATACTGGTGAATTTGCCAGCTTTGACCCACAGACAGGTGAATGGGGAATCGAAGTCTGAATTTCACAAATTCTAAATTCGAATTACTCCCAATACTACTTCAGTTATTTCTCCAATTTCCATCTCTTCTTCAATCTTCAGCACTGGGCAATGCAAGTTTTCCAACCAGGCCATTTCATTTTTCCTGCTTCGCAAACCACCTCCATCACCATCGCAATCCGCCGCCCATTTTTTGAATTTTTCGAAAACCAAGTGCAAGTCGCCACCGGGGTCGAGGCGGGCATCACTGTACCGCTGCCGTTCCCGATTTTCAATGCGGGGGATACGGATAGAGGCAGGTAGCCAAATCCAAACCACGACTTCAAATTGAGGAATAAACACATCTCCCCATCCACAGAGCGAGCCAGAAAGCACCCAAGATTCAGCACTGTTCAGCTTTTCCCCCAACAATTTTCGGCGGTGGTCAGGATTGCGTTTCCGGCGGTAGGGTAGGTCGTCGTCTGTAAACCAGTAAACATCATCCGTATCAAAGTGCGGGCAACCTAAGCGTTCAGCCAATGCCCTGCCAAGACAAGTGGTGCCTGCGCCAGGAGCGCCCATGATGTGGATTTTTTTGGACAAAGGTGAATGATCGAATGAAAGAAGGATGTAATGAGTGAATTAGTCCAACGGCAGTCTCTTCAAATCCATCACACGGCCGACGGGGTAGAGGTTCAGGGTGGGTTCGAAGTATTTGGTTTTAGTATAAACAAAATACAACTGTGCCCACTGGCTCTTCGCAAATTCTGGGTCGGCCTGCCGTTTGGCTTCCAGTTCGGCTTTCACGGAAGGGTTTTCCTTCAAAAATTGCGCAGCAATATCCTCAAAAACATAGGGCGAGAAATACTCTTTTTGCCCTAAAATTCCTTCAAAATAGTTCCAGGCAAAATAGCTGTCAACCGCTTGAGGTTCAATGGTTTCCATCAAAAAACGGACGGCGGGTTGGTCGGTCAGCGCCACATAGTCTCCCTCATGGAACGCCCAGTTTTTCGTCTCTTTTTCCACCTGAATATTGTGGTGCAGATAATGGCCTTCGTAAGCTTGTCTGGTCTCGTATTTTCCGATGCGGTACAGCTCGACTACCGGCTTGGCGTCGGCAGTGAGGCGCTTGAATTTTACCCCGTTCAACTCAAGCAATTCCACGACCGCCGAGTAGGCCTGCGGAATGATGTACGCCTTGGGTTTTGCGACTTTGACGGTCGGTTCAAAATGGTTCCAGTAGGGTATCTTCCTCGAAAATGGAGCAGTTCGGTCGTACCAAAGTCGGTCAAGGCCCGTTACTTCGCTGGGTTTGTATTTTCCTTCGTAACCCTTGAAAATGATGCTGTCAACTTGGGTGTCGTCCATTTTCCAGTCGAGGTTCATCTCCTCACATCTCATTGCTTCCTTGATGGCTTGCTTTCGTAATTCCTTGATTTTTTTATTCGTTTTGCTCAATTCCTCCAACAGCACCACCATGAAATCAATAGTTGCCTTCACCCGATTTGGGAAGGGTTTAAGCATATGCGTTTCCGGTACGAAACCGATGCAGTGGTGCAAAGCTGCATAGCCAGAACTGTACCTCGGCGAATCGTTAAACCCAGAAATCCCATCAAGTGGGGTCTCCTTGAATTCGTTGACGTAAGGCGTCATTTCCTGCCCCCGTTTGGCCATCTGTTTGTACAAATTGGGCATCATGGTGCTACGCAAATAGCCGCCTAGCACTGGCCCCAGCTTGTCAGGCTGGGTAGCGAGCATGGTCATCGTGTATTGGTAATCTGCACCGTTGGAAGTGTGGTTATCCACGAAAACATCAGGCTGCCATTTATTGAAAATCTTCGCAAAACTGCGGGCGTTCTTCGTGTCGCTTTTGATGAAATCCCGGTTGAGGTCGAGGTTTTGGGCATTGCCCCGAAAACCATATGACTCTGGGCCGTTTTGGTTGGCTCGGCTGCAACAGCCCCGATTGAGTGCCCCGTCAATATTGTACATCGGGATGATGACCACGACGATATTTTCCAGCAAATTTTGGAGTTCCTGGCGTTGGAGTAGGTCACGGCAGAGAATCATGGTAGCGTCCACGCCCTCTGGTTCGCCGGGATGGATGGCATTGTTGATGAGCAGGATGAGCTTGCCTTGTTGGCGCAATTTTTCTGGGTCAAATTCAGCGTATTTTGACACCACCACTTCATGCAGCGGCTTCCCAGAATCGGTATTCCCAGCCTCGGACATGGTCAATTGCTTGTAACCCAAGTCCAATTTTTTGTAAAAATCGACGACTTCATCATAGGTGGCCGTGGTTTGATCATTTTCTTCAAATGGCGTGGTGTAGGTAGCTGTTTGGGCGGAAATAGCAACACTAAAAAGACTTAAAACTGCCATGAACAAATGTCGCATTTGTAATTTTTAAGTGAAAAAATCGAGCACGAAGGTAGGATAAGTTCGCATGAAATCGCTGTGATTGTATGTTGGTAAAAATTTGTGGTGCCAGTTAATTTATATTTGTGTTTGTACATCGATCCAGTTTTTCGGTATTAATTTGCTGGATATTTCAACTGTTTAAATTTTATGAAAAAACAATCTACATTGGCAAGGCCGTTGTGCCTTGCACTTTTCTGCATGTTTGCCAGTTGTAAGCCAACAGCTGGTCCTTGGCAACAGTTCATGGCTTGTCAAAAATACCCCTGCCTAACTGAAGTAGTAGCCGTAAAGGATGCTTTCATCCAAGATCCGGAGCCGTTGTTTGAGGAATTCATCCAATCAAATGAACGAGGTGAAGACTGGTATATCGGTTGGATTTACACGTTGCGAGATAGTGTAGTCAGCAACCCGATGTATGCCACTGAACCTGAGAGAGTCGCTATGAAACAAGCCATTATTTCAAAAGCCAGGGAATTCGAAAACGACGCCAAATATGGTGATTGGGCAAAATCCATCATACAAGTAATTGAAAATGTAGAATAAGGCGTAAAACCAGATATTGCTGATGAGAATGGATTTCAAATCTCTTGCACCTTAGCTTTTGGGTTTCCAAAGAAGCTGACTCTGGTAAATTGGAAGCACTTGAAATGACGACATAACCATTCGCTTCAAAATGCTTCCCAGGCCAATGGCTTGTTCGCACTTCCACTGCTGAATTCAGAGAAGACTGTTACTATTTTCTAACTTATTTGGTTGAGCAAGTCATAGCATAAATGTTGGGTGGCAACGAAGTGGGTTTAGGTTTTTGGCAATATTGTATTCGCCGATGAACTACAATGGCACTAACTTTTTCTATCTATCTCAGGCTGAAGTTGGAGTTGAAATACCTTTAGGATTGTTAGAGGAAGCGCTTAGTATAACCTACCCCAAGCCTGAAGCCAGGCTGACAAATATATTAACAGGAATTTTGTGAAGGAGAACTTGGAGCCCAAATGCCTAAATGACTGCAACCCCTTTGGCAATTAAATGGTCAGGACAATATCTGTTTCACTCTAATGAAAGCTTATGACGAAACATTGGAATTGCTGATGATTAGCTGTACTGGAAATAAACTCGTTTTCAAAGCAAAAATCAAACAAACTCAATCATTTTCTACATGAAAAACTCAATCTTTTTCCTCCTTTTCTTTTCTTTTTTGTTCGTTGCCTGTGGTGAAAAAAAAGCACCCGCAACTGAGACCTCATTAGAGACAGCCGCTGACTTGACCATCGTGCCAGGCGATCATGTTGGTTTGGTGACTGCTGAAACGTGTAGTCGGGAAGGCATCCTTGCCGCCTATGGTAAAGATGCTAAAGTGGATTCTGTTTACCTTGGTGAAGGTATTGTAGGAGAGGGAGTGGTCATATTCCCATATATAGCCCGCCAGAGGATGGAAGTGTATTGGGATAATGAAATTGATGCCAAAAGACCTGCATTCATGCGCATTTATGGGGATAGTACTGGTTCTGATTGGAAGACTGCCGAAGGCATTACCATAGGCACTCTGTTGTCTACAGTCAGGCAGATAAATGGCAAGGACTTTAATGTGGGTGGTTTTGGTTGGGACTATGGAGGCTATGTAATGGACTGGAATGGGGGCAAATTAAACGCTGCACTTTCGCTGCGCTTTGAACCTTCAGAAGACAACCCAGGCGCAGAAAAAGTACAAGGCGAGGGCAGTTTCAACAGCGACCTACCTGAAATGGCTGCTGCAAACCCCAAGGTTTCTGTGATGGAACTTCGTTTTTTAGCGAAGGAAAAACTACCAGACTGTATCATGAAGCAAATTGAAAACAACCGGGTAGCACAAGGTAGGATGGTGGTATACAAAATGACAGTAAATGGCTCCGACCATTATTGGCTGCAAAGTGGTGCGGCTGCCTATGATGGCATTGAATTTATTTACGACGCCAACTGCAAGGAAGTCTGCAAAACAGGTGGGATGAGGAAGCCTCTTGACTGCATGAAGGCATACGAAAATGGGAAGTGGGGATTGGTTTGGGAGGAATAAAAAGAATTTGGAGATTGGGTTTTCGGCCCAATCTCCTATTGTTGGAATTATAATTTCGAAGAAACATTGACCGCAAGTCTGTTCAGCAAGCGTTGAGGTACAGAAGTGTCTGGACAGAAAAACACTTCGTCATCTTGGTTTTGGTTATTCAAATAGTCACAGAGGAAAAAGTCGGGCTCCAAAACATTTTCTAAGGCCAGGGTGAAAAGAACACTACCTGCCGTCGCTTTATTCGCTACAAAATTTGTGGATACTATCTGGTTTTTGCCAGCGCCGCTGTTTTGGGTAATAAAGACCGCACCGCCGAAAGCAGCTTCGTTGTTTACGAACTTACATTTTTTCATTTCAATTTTTCCGAGGCCGTAGTCATTGTTGCTGAATACAGCACCTCCACCTTTGGCCGCTTTATTGGCTACAAACGTACAGTTGTCAAACTCAACTACAGCCTCGCCTTCTTGTCCGTGGTTGAACACCGCACCGCCTTCTTCCGCATAATTTTCGAGAAAAACGCAGTTTTTAATGTTAACGGTGGAACGACCACCTTTGCCTGAACCATCATTAAAAATGCCACCTCCCGAGCGGTTACGACTGCCAACGGTTTCCCAGGCATCGGACTGTCCGCCTGTGATGACAAAACCATCGAGGAGGGTGCCTGAGTCTGCATTCTTAAAGTAAACTACCGTGAATGAGTTGTCGCCAGCTTCCTTTGTGCCGATTTCCCCACTCAATTTTGTGGGGTGTGCGAACCATCTGCGTTGCCCCAAGCTGTTTTCATTTCCATTGAAGCCACCGTAAATTTTTACGCCACCTGGTATTCGAAATGCAATTTCCCGCTGATGCACATCGCAGTATTCGCATTGAACAGGGTGGTAGGTACCTTCTGCAACCCATATTTCATTGCCGAATTTTGCAACAGTCAGGGCTTGCTGCAAGCTGCCAAAGGCATTAGCCCAACTGGTTCCATCTCCAGTCCCATCTTGTTTGACGTAAATAACTTTTGCTGAGGATTCAATTGCAATACTTGCCACGAGCAGCAAGGACAGGATAGTGCTTTTCATCTAGTGTTGTGTTAGTTTTGGTTAATAACGTAAGAATGTAAGAATCAAAAAAGGGGGAATTCAAATAAGGAGGGAATAAAATACTGCGTTAGCTGGAGAAGGAGAATAATTGCTCTGCAAAGATAACTCATAAAACTTGTGACATTCAACCGTAGGCTATATGTGCAAGGATTTTTTTTTGAAAAATGACATAAAAGACTTGATATTACTTGGTTTTTGAAATTTGAGCTCTAAAATATTTTTTTTATAGTAAAATGTTCTGGTCTGGTTTTTCACCTAATTTTATTAACAAAAAACCAAGCAGCGCAAGGGCTTCGAACCACAAGTGCAGATTGTGAAAAACTGTGACAAGTAAAATTGACCATTCTAACTCTAATCAGGCTTGGTATTTGTTTAATTTTTAAAGTGAAGCTGCATTTTGCCAAAATACCAGAATGGAAAAAGGCGTAAAAAAGTTGACAATTGTTCAAATAGTTGACATTAGGTTTCAATAGCGGCCTATTTTTGGTTTAGATAAATTACAGGCATAAGCCAAAGGTTTTTCTTGGTTAGATGTGATGGTTACAATCTTGATTTTTACAACGTAGCTGAGCAACAAAAGTGGGCAAAACCACATTTGGATTGTGTGCCTATTTCGTACCTTGTTTTGGCGTACCTGCAACCTCACTGCCGTGAAACCATTGTATTGAAAAACCCGTACCAGTAATTCTGCTAATTTTGCCGCTTCTTTAAGAAATCAGGTATTTTAAAAATCAAACATCAGCAAATGTTTTACCGTTATTTCCCATTGCTTTCCCTCCTTTTTTTGATGGAAAATGCTGCTGCTCAAGTGCCACTTCCCATCCAGCTTGAACAAGGTGGTAAACTTGGCAATAGAGAAAAATTGATGGCCTGTGCCGATCAATTTGCTGGCACAATTTCCTTTTCCAATTTCATTGGACAGAGCAATGATATCGACCTTGATACAATCTATTTTTGCTATGGTGATGAGATAAAGATTACGCCTAACGGCAATGCCAATTTAACTGGTGACCCTAACCCAACTACTGTACCCGGGATAACTTATGGTTATTTCAATTGCCCGCCCACTATTTCCGGCCCAAATTTGACCTCAATTTTGACAGACCCTTGTATCATCACGAATCCTGCTCCTATCAATGATTTGTGGATAACAGGTGGTGGGCAACCCAATGGCACTATCACTTTCAGCAATACAGGCGTATCACAAAACGTATTCAATGGAGGCGACCCTGTGCTACTCTGGTTTGCTCCGATAACCCTCGACCAATTCCCTAATACCTTCGAAGCGGACCCAAATACTGGAGAAGTTGGCCCTTGTGTAAATTTGAACGTAAGTGAGGCTTTTGCCGTGGTTTATCTCAATGAAATTACCACTTCCAACCTAAATACGAATACAGGAATCAGCGGATGTAAAGGAAGTTTTAAGGTATCTGGCGGGCTTCCCGAATTTGACGGGAGCAATTATGACTTAGAAATCACTCTGATAGGTAACTCCGGAGTTCATGGAACAGTATTGAATGGACCAGTAACCGATGGTTCGACGGTTTCTTTCCAAGTGCCAGTACCTGGACTGTACACAATTACAATTGAGGACGGCAAAAGCTGTGGCGCTACTTTGCTAGCTAATATGAGCAGTTGTGTCAATGTTTCGCAAAGTGTACAGTCGGTTTCTGCTGCACCCAATGACATGATTTGCCTAGATGTTACCAATGAAGGTGGATTCAACAATATTGTTTCGATGCAATATGGCCTCACTTGGGACGAAACGATATTGCAGTACACAGGCGTGCAAAACCTTACTGGCTTACTTCCAGGTTTTTCAGTTGCCAATAGTTTTAACAGCTTGGGCGATACACTGATTTTTTCTTGGGCGAGTCTTTCAGGAATGGGAGTCAATGTGCCAACTGGAACTGTACTTTATCAGATTTGCTTCAACGTGGTTGGCACCGATGGTGAATGCACGGGTATCGATTACATTGTACCAGCTGGTTCCTCCATCGAAGTAGTAAATGCGGCTGGTTCCCAGCTTGGATTCAATGGAATAGATGGGCAAGTATGCGTTTCCAATTCAGCAATCGTTATCAATTTTACTACCAATCCGGTAACTTGCCCAAGTGGGACGAATGGAAGCTTCACGGCCACTGTGAACGGAGGAACGCCTCCATATCAAGTTACTTGGCAAAATACAGCTGGTGGTCCAGTTGGCGGCCCCGGTGTCATCAATATAGATGGGGGAAGCTTTACAGCCAATAACCTCTCGGCAGGAACTTACGGGGTGACAGTGACCGATAGCCAAGGCCAACCGCTTGTCTCAAGTGAACAAGTCACAGTCACAGGCCCACCACCACTCAATATTGTTTTTCAAAATAGCCAACCAAGTTGTAATGGTGATAGTGATGGCTCAGTATGTGCTCAACTCGTTTCTGGTGGCATTCCTGTAACTAATCCAACAGCAAATTATTCTTTCAGTTGGAGTGTAGCGGGATCGGGTAATAATAATTGCATTTCAGACTTAGCTACAGGAGCATACCCGGTGACTGTTACAAACAATGCTTCTGGCTGTACTTTGACAGCCACCAGTAATTTGGGCCAACCTACGCCGCTGGTGGCCAATATCAACTCAAGCCCATCCACTTGTTCGGGCATAGGTGATGGCACAATTGGAGTTGTGATTTCGGGAGGAACCCCAAATAGCAATGGCGACTACCTGATTCAATGGCCGGATATAGGGGGCGGACTGAGCATCACCGGAGAAATGTCAAATGTGATTGGATTAATTTCCGATACCTATCAATTATTGGTGACCGATAACAATGGTTGCCAGATTGACCAAAACATCTTCCTTCCTGCCCTAAAAACAATACATGCCAACGTCGTTATCACTCCGATCAGTTGCAGTAGTGTATGTAGTGGTGGTATTTTCCTGACCGCATTTTCAACTGGTGGTACTCCTGACTCACAATACAATTTTGACTGGTTTGGTAATCCGATTCCCCCACCTCCAGTAGCTGAAACCAGCACTACGACCACCCTTGCTGGTCTTTGCGCAGGTTCCTACACGGTTGTCATTGAGAATTTAGATGGTTGTGAAATTGACACTACATTTGTTTTGGATTTGCCCACCGGCCTCGATGTTGCGTTAGCAAATGCCCAAAATGAATCTTGCCAACCTGGTGACGATGGGAGCATTACGGTCAGTGTGAATGGTGGCATAGCGCCGTTTACCTATGTCTGGGACAACTCACCTTCGACTGGACCTACCGCCTCCAACCTAAATGCAGGTACCTACACTGTGACAGTAACTGACGCAGGTATGTGTTCTGGCACCTTGACTTCAACTATCACAGCGCCAACTCCACCTGCAATTACCTCTCTACCTGATGTCACTGTTCAATGCAATAGTACCAGTGGAAGCCTGACGGTAACCGCTACTCCAGGCAATACGCCAATCACCGGCTATAACTGGTCAAATGGCCAATCGGGACAGACGATTTCAAACCTCTCAGTGGGTACCTATTGGGTTTCAGTTGTTGATGCGTCAGGTTGTGTTGCCATTGATACTGCTGACGTTTTGGCCTCTTCGCAAATTACGATTGACAGTTTCCAAACCAGTTCACCTCAATGTCCAGGACTGGGCGGCGGCAATATCATTGCCTTTGTCAGCGGTGGCACCACACCTTATTTTTTCGAATGGTCGAATGGTTTGATGGGGAATGGCCTCTTCGTGAATAGTAACTTGGTGGCAGGAACTTATGCAGTGACGATTATTGATGCAGCTGGCTGCCCACCTGTAATTGATTCTGTCACTTTGCTTGACCCTCCTTCCATTTTGGCTACTTTTTCTGCTGTTGATTCGGTTAGCTGTGCAAATACTGGGCAAACCTGCGATGGAACTGCCACCGCTACGGCACTTTACAGTGATAACTCAGCCGGGCAGTTTGATTTCACCTGGAGTAACGGTGAAACGGACAACAATTTAACCAGTAGTACCGCCGTGCAGCTTTGTGCTGGCATTCAAAGTGTTATCGTTTCAGATGGTGTTTGCAATGATACTTTTGAAGTGGATATACCATCCCCTTTGCCGATTTCACCTGGTCAGAATATCATCAACGTGAGCTGCAATGGTCTTTCTGATGGGGAAATCACTTTGCTGCCAAGTGGTGGCACACCGCCTTACAATATTGTTTGGCAAAATGGCACACCTGGTCCTACCTTGAGTGGATTGGCGGCAGGAAACTATACTGCGGCAATTACGGATGATAATAATTGCAATTTCAACCATACGGTTACGATAGTGGAGCCCAGTCCTTTCGAGGTATTCCTGAATCCTTCTCAATCTGCCAATATCAGTTGTCCGGGTGAAGCGGACGGTATTATTTCCGTTGTTCCGCAAGGTGGAAATTTGAATCTTGGCCCGGCCACTTTCTTTTGGGCAAATGGTGTGGCAGGTAACAACCAGTCTTCAGCTACTAATTTAATGGCTGGCACTTATTCGGTGACTGTCGTTGACCCTAAAGGTTGCAGTGATTCCTTGACACAAACGATTTCTGAACCACCACCAATCCAATTTATTTTGGGTGATGCAAACCCAATTCAATGTTTTGGTCAAACAACGACCGTCACTGTTGATTCAATTTGGGGAGGAAACCCCACGGCGATCTATGTTTTTTCCGTAGGTACTTGCATCGGTCAATTGCCTGGCCAGCCTTGTGCAATTGTGAGTGGTGAACATGTCATCGAAATTGAAGATACCTTCAATAATTGTGTAGTTGATACTACTATCACCGTGGATGAGCCGCAAGAAATAAGTGTTTCATTGCCTACCAGCATTGAAATCGACCTTGGTGACTCGCTCACATCTTTAAAACCGACGATTGTCTCTTCTTTACCAATTGACACTTTCATTTGGGAACCTGCCGAAAACCTTTCTTGTGCAGATTGTAAAAACCCAAGGGTAACGGGAATTACTCCGACCACTTACACTTTGACAGTGATTGATATCAACGGCTGTACGGCAACTGCACAGATTTTCGTGGATATTGACCGCAATCGTAAAGTTTACCTTCCAAATGTGTTTTCACCGAACGGCGATGGCATCAATGACAAATTTCAGGTGTTCACGGGAATTGGGGTGGAAAGGATTAATTTCGTACAGCTTTATGACCGTTGGGGTGAAAGGGTTTTCGAAGAAAAAGACCTACCTCCTTCTCCAGACGGCACACCTGGTTGGGACGGTGTATTCCGTGGACAAGACATGGATCCTGCCGTTTTTCTTTACCTTGTGGAAGTAAAATTTGTTGATGGTAGGGTCTTGCTTTATCGAGGTGATGTGACACTTTTGCGCTAAGCCATTGATTGAGCTTGTCAAAAAAACGGCGCCCTCCCACAGCTGTGGGAGGGCGCCGTTTTTTTGACATAATTTCATCATTATTCAAGGACAATTTTTTCCAACCTGCACCCATTTTTGCTTTCCATTTTCAGGAAGTAAATTCCGTTTGCCAATTTGCCAAGTTTGAAAATATGATGACTGCCCGTAGCTTCAGCTGTCAAAACGGTACGACCAGTCGCATCCAAAATGGAAAGACGTTCGACCGAGGTAGCGCAATCTGACCAATCTACCGATAATATTTCATGGGTAGGATTCGGTGAGATAGCGGCCTCACAATCAAATGCTTCCTTTGTAGCGGTAAAAAAATCAGTGTCGGTCCACCAAGTATCTGCATGCTGCACTTCTGCAAGTTCTGCCAATGTCGCAACTGCACCTTTCACCACGTTTGCCATGAAAGTAAAATTGATGGTACCTAGCGTATCGCTTGGTTGGTGGTAATTAGGGTTACGGAAATTGGCTCCATCCGTCAGCATGATGGCAGGTCGATTTGCTATCCAAAAAGGGGCGTGGTCACTACGACCAAGGTCAGGTGTGATTATTTGCCAATTTGATGGAGCTTCTACAGGAACAGACCTTAGTTCCGGAACATAAGCTTCGGCCGCATCCTGAAAGTCCTGCATCAGCAAAGCAGAACTGCCAGTTTTCCCAACATTTGTGATGAAATTGCCTTTAAATTCTTGAGCGGCAACTTCATTGTAGGCATCCGGAAATAGGAAGTTGAATCCAGAGGGAAAGTTTTGAGAGTTGGGCGTGTCAGAGTAGAAGCCAATCATTTCAAAATCAACCATTCCTAAAATATCTTCACCATTCAATATTCCTGTTGAAACGTATTTTGTGCTACCAATCAGGCCATCTTCCTCTAAATCAAACCCAATATAATTGATAGATTTTTTAGTTGGGAATTGAGAAAGGATACGCATAGCCTCCAACATCCCTGCAACTGCTGAACCATTATCGTCAGCGCCTGGAGCATCGTCCCTTGTGTCAAAATGACCTCCTAGGATGTATGTTTCACCCGTGATACCTGTCCCATTTTGTTTGCCAATAATGTTTTCAGCATTATAGCTTCCGTAGGTAAAAGGCTGTAGGCTAGTCTCCAGACTGTGGTCAAGAAATTTTGAGTGTATAAAATCCTTGGTTTCCTGCAAATGAACCGCACCAGTCGTTCGGTGGCGGATTCCTTCAATGAAGGTGAGGTCTTCAAGTAGTCTGGTGCTATCCACCATGTCTACAAGTGATTGGATATCAATGGGTTGCTGGTCATCGGCAACAAGCAGCAATCGGAAATCATTCATGGCAGAGGCAGCGTATGCGCTGAAATCCCAGATGATTTGTTTGCCAGTGCCAGGATTTATGCCAACGCCAATGTCGCCTGTTGCATTGGCTGTAGCATAATCAAGCTTTGCGGCACCAGAGCTTCCTGCCCGGAGACTTATCGTAATTGGATCAGATTCGGCATCAGACAAATCATAATTGATGATGAAGGTATTGTTGGTACCCAATTGGACTTGTACATTGGAAAGTACGGGGGCTTGGTTTTGCCCAAAAATGTGATTCCCTAACAGGAGAAGGCAAATAGCTAGATATAATTTCTGCATGGTTGGAAATTTTTAGTTTGAGCAAAACTAAAAAAGCCATGCTTTTTATCCGAATGGATAATTAATTGCTCGAGCGTGTATTTGCCTTTGCTGTATTTTTTGCGTTTTCAGGATTTGAAATATTCCTAACGATTGGGAAGGCAAAACTGGCGTAGTGGGAAAATTTCTTGGAATACTTCAAAGGCAGACGGTATTGCTTAGCAAAGCCCTCCAGAAAATTTTTCATCAATTCAGTGCTAACATTGCGGGAATTCGGTTTCAAATAAAACCCGATGTGTTCAAGACTACCATCGGCACGCCAGAAGAAGTGAATCCAAGCATTAATGCCTTTGAGGTCAAAATCCACGAGCTCTGCGTAGGCTTCCATCTCTTGCATCATTCCCATCAATTTGGAATAAGCCAAATTCATGTCATCATTGCAGGCATCCAGCAAAGTGGATTGGTCCGCCATCATTTCGTCATAGCGTTTGTCCAGTTCTCCCAAAAGGAAAACAGTAGGTATGTCCTGTTTCAAAGGGAACTTGACAGAGCTGGTGCTTTGTGACAAAAGGTCTCCATTGCCACTACAAAAAATAACTCCTGTTAGAATTGCGATTAACGATATTCTCTTCATCGTTTTACAGCTTTAAAAGTGTTACAGCGTAGCGGTGTCTAAAATTTCTTTTAGCCTAATTTGAGGTAATTTGGAAGGAGGGGGCTTTTTGTATAGTTTATTTTGTGAAAATTTGAATGGAGTGAGAAATACCAAAGTGCCTTACAAATTTACGGATAGAATCCGAACTATCCATACGTTCGTCTAAAATTAGGCCAACAAATTTTATAACCCCTTATCTTGCAGGCTTTTATGAAACAACTTTTGAGAAAACTAATTTTTTGAGATGATTATTGATGTTATTTTACTCATTGTTGCCGGGTGGGGTTTTTACCAAGGTTACTCCAGGGGCATCATCAAAACAGTTTTTACTGTTTTCTCCATTGTCTTTGGTTTGATGGTCGCCTTTAAGTTTTCGCCAGCAGCCACTCGTTTCATTGAGACAGCCTTCCATTCCAACAGCCCTCTGAATTTTATTGTAGGCTTTTTGTTGTCTTTTGTGCTAACAATGATAATTATTCGAATGACAGCGCAGTTCTTCGAAAAAACGCTGCAAGCTGCCAACATCAATGTCATTAACAAATTCGCAGGTGGGATTTTGTTAGCTTCTCTCTACACACTTGTTTTGAGCTTGTTGATTTGGTTTGGCGACCAAGCGCACATCATAACTCCAGAAAATTCTCAAGGCTCGATGACCTACCAAAGTTTGAAAGTTTTTCCAAGTAAGATGAAAGGGGTTTATGATTACATCAAGCCTGGATTTCAGGATTTTTGGCATGAATCGGTAAAGTTTATTGATCAAATGCAAGAGAAAAGTCTTGAAAAAACAGAGTCGCAGCCTACCATTTTTGATATACCTGAAGAAAATGAAAAGCAAGAAAAATCCGCAAATTGACGATTTAGGCTAAATGTTATAAAAAACGTAAAAACTACACTTTCTATCCAAAATGTGTTTGACAGTATTGTCACCTTTTTATATTTGCCCATCAATCAACTAGTACATGAAGCTTTTCATCAATTTACTCAATCATTTTCAGCCCACTTTGATGTGCTGTTGTCGTTGTTGTATTCCGTGAAAAGCGCTGAATTGGCATTAAATAGCTAAAGCTGTTTAAGAAAGCCTTTTCGGAGCTACCCCGAAAAGGCTTTTTGTTTTACACCGTTTTTTCCGATTTCCGGCCCAAACAGGTTTAAAAATTCATTCGCAAGAGAAGGCTGGTTGGTGGGTTTTATCTTAAATCCATCAAGTTGGACTGTCGCCTGTTGTCACAGGTGGTACAGATATTTTATTTTGTTGTGGGGCGATACTGCCGCATGACTTGTTTCATCATTTTTATCTTCAATTTTCATGATGACCTTCGAATTAAATAATTCAAGAATTGCAGAAACAACCAAAACTACTCAGTGGCAGGACATCAGCGTTGAATTGCTAAACGATATTTTTACTCCCCTTCCTTTTCAGGAACGGATACGATTGCTCTATAAATATTTTCGGGAGGATGATGTACTGCTTACATCTTCCTTCGGTACGACATCCGCTTTCCTGTTGTATTGGGTAAATGAAGTTCGTCCAACGCAGACTATCCATTTTATTGATACGACCTACCATTTTTCAGAAACAATTGCCTACAAGGAAAAACTGACAGCGCTGTTAGGTCTGAAAGTAGTAGAAGTGCTGCCTGAACCAGCCCAAAATGCCTTGACCCGTGATGAAAGATGGTGGCAGGAGCATCCCCGGATGTGTTGTAGCATCAATAAAGTTGTACCGTTGGAGTCAGTCAAGGCGGCACACAAGGTTTGGATTTCTGGCCTGATGTCCTATCAAACCGAATTTCGTTCGCACCTGCGTGTCTTCGAACGGCAGGGTGATATTCTCAAGTTTCACCCACTGATTGATGTTGATGAAGGGGAACTACTGTATCATTTTTCGTTGCACAATTTACCCCGCCACCCGCTTGAAGAACGGGGATTTGGCTCCATTGGATGTGTACATTGTACCAAGCAAGGTGAGGGTAGGGAAGGGCGGTTCAAAGGCCAAAGCCGTACGGAATGTGGGCTGCACCCAGGATATTTTATTAAAAAATGATAAAACAGAGACAAAGGCTTTCGGCTATTTTTGGGGCAAAAAATCAAAAATGCCATCACCGCTGATTGAGACTTGGAAACAACGAAAGCCAAAGACAGAGGCAGAAAATTTGGAAATTATTAAGCGGCTGAAGCGCAAGCAGGGCAAACAGTTGGATGTCTTGGCCGATGAAGTTCATGATGATGTATTCAAAAAAATTGATTGTTTGGAATGCGCTGGCTGCTGCACGGGTATTCCACCAATTGTCACAAGGGCAGATGTGACTCGGATTGCAAAGGATTTTGGGATGCGACCTGCCGATTTCCAAGATAAATACTTGATGGTGGACGAGGATGGGGATACCGTTATGAAAACGACACCCTGCCCATTTTTGGAATCTGACAACAAATGCCTGATTTACGATATCCGCCCTCGTGCTTGCCGCCAATATCCACATACCAACTACCTCGATTTTTCAAAAAACATGCGGCTACATGCACCGAATGCAAATATCTGCCCAGCAGTTTTTCATATTCTTAGGGAAATTGAGAGGCGGTTGGACAAGTGATTGACAATCTGCTGTAAACAACATTGCCGACCACTTGCCTCTAATAATTTAACTCAGTTCGGTCCCCACTTTCTCTAACAGCGCTTTAGTCAGGCGAATACCTTCCTCTTCAGACACTTTTTCCCCTTCGTATTCGATACCGATATAATCCGTATAGCCTGCTTCCTTGACCACTTGGAGCATTTTTCGGTAGTCGGTTTCCGTGCAATTGCCTTCGGCGTCAAAATCATGTGTTTTTGCACTAACTCCTTTGGCGAACGGCATCATCTGTCCAACTCCTTTGTAGCGGTCGTACTCTTCAACGCAAGGCCCATTCCATGGATCACCGTCCTTGTTGTCCCTCCTAATGCAGAAATTACCGAAATCAGGTAGGCAGCCAACATTGGGTTTATTGATTTCCTTCATCACACCGCTGAGCCAATCCCCATTGGACGAGTAGCCGCCGTGATTTTCCACGATGACGTTTATGCCAGCTTGGGCGCCATATTCACCGAGTTTGCTCAGCCCCTCAACTGCTGCCTTGGCAGCTTCTTCAGGGTTTTTATTACTGCTGAAAGCATTTACCCGGATGCTCTTGCAACCCAGTGTATGGGCAGCGTCCACCCATTTTTTGTGATTTTCGATGGCTTCAGCTAACATTTTTTTGTCTGTTTCGGCCATGCCACCCTCCCCATCTATCATGATAAGATTTTGAAAAACTCCATTGTCGGCAGCCCGTTTGTTCAGTTCAGCAAGGTAGGTAGCGTCTGTGGCTTTGTCCTTGAACATCTGATTCACGTATTCGATGGCCTCAATTCCGTATTTGTTGCGAGCAGTTGCGGCAAAGTCCAAGTTGTCGAGTTTTTTGTCGTCAAAAATGGTTCTGTGCAGTGACCATTCTGCGAGGGAAATTTTAAAAAACAAATTTTTAGCACCGCCGGTAATAGCGGTGGAATCGACTTGTTCGGCATTCTCATCTGTCGGCTTTCCTTCCTTGGTTGCGCAACCAGCGAGCCAAAATGCACCTAGCGCCATGGTGGAGTGTTTTAGGAAGTTTCTTCTTGGATTCGTCATTTTTGTGAAATTTATGATGGTGAAAACGCAGTTTGAAGGGATTTGCCAAAGGTAATTCAAACAATGATTTTTTAAGTTTTTAGGAAAATCTTTCAATGACTTGAACCTATAAATAGGTGTTGGTGTACCCCTTTCACATCTATAATTAAAGATTGGCATGTTGGTTTTTTGCAACCCTGTTGAGGTCAGCCTGTCATTTTGTAAAATCCTCTTTTCACTCGACTAGAATCACCTTGTATGAAAAAATTTGCCTGCCTGCTTTGGGGCTTTATTGCCTGCCTTTTCAGCATTTGTAGTTTTGGACAAAGTAAAAGTGCCTCTGACCCCGACCCCCAAAAGCGCCAATATTTCACACAAAAAAATGTTGGAACGGAGATAAAATTGGATGGTATTCCAGATGATAAAGGCTGGGATGCCGTGCCTTGGTCTTCCGATTTTGTTCAAAACCAACCTAATAACGGTGCAGCACCAGACCAACAGACCAGCTTCAAAATCCTTTACGACGACAAGTTTCTTTACATCGCCTACCATTGCCATGACAAATCGCCAGATTCCATCGTACAGCGTATGAGCAGGCGTGACGAGTTCCCAGGCGATTGGGTGGAAATCAATATTGATAGTTACCACGATTTGCGAACGGCTTTTTCCTTCACGCTCTCAGTTTCTGGGGTTCGTGGAGATGAGTTTATTTCCAACAACGGTGACAACTGGGACGATAGCTGGAATCCGATTTGGTTTGGCAAAACGCACATAGACGATACAGGATGGACGGCTGAGGTGAAAATTCCACTTAGCCAACTACGTTATGGCGATGAACCAGAAAAAGTATGGGGAATTCAGGTGCAGCGCCGGATTTTCAGAAAGGAGGAACGCTCCACTTGGCAGCATATCCCACAAAACGGAAAAGGTTGGGTGAGCCGGTTTGGAGAATTGCATGGCCTGAAGGACATCCCTTCACAACGCCAAATCGAGATAGCCCCCTACGGCGTTGCGCAGCTTGAAACTTACAAGAAAGAAACGGGCAACCCGTTTGCTGATGGCACCGATGGCAAGCTCTCTGCTGGCGTGGATGGCAAGGTAGCGGTCACGAGCGATCTGATTTTGGATTTCACCATCAACCCAGATTTTGGGCAAGTGGAAGCAGACCCTTCTCAAGTTCGTATTGATGGCTTTCAAAATTACCTCCAAGAAAGAAGGCCATTCTTTGTCGAAAGCCGCAATATTTTTAACTACCAGTTGACGGGGTCAGCAGCCGGTGGCGATTACGATGCTGACCAACTTTTTTATTCCCGCCGAATTGGCGATGCACCCCATGGTAGGGTCAATTTGACCGATGGGGACTATGCCAAAGTGCCACAGAAGACATCAATTTTGGGTGCAGCCAAGTTCAGCGGAAAGACCAAAAACGGCTGGAGTATCGGTGTGTTGGAAAGCATGACACAACGGGAAAAAGCATTGGTCGATCATGAAGGTGAACGGCACCACGAATTGGTGGAACCTCTAACTAGCTATTTTGTAGGCAGGTTGCAGAAAGATTTTGACGAAGGGAAAACCATAGTTGGTGGAATTTTTACGGCGGTGAACCGAGAAGATGGCTTGGAAGACATTTTACACCGGAGCGCCTACACGGGCGGCATTGATTTTCAGCATACTTGGAAAAATCGTACCTACTACCTCACCGCCAACGGCATTTTCAGTCGAGTGAATGGAACCGCCGCTGCAATCATGAACACACAAACAAGTTTTGAACATTTCTTCCAACGCCCCAACGCCAAAGAGCTTTCCGTTGACCCAAACCGCACCTCTCTTACAGGACATGGCGGCACCATCAAATTTGCTAAATTCGGTGGGAAGGAAGATGAGAAAGGGCGCATCTTCAAGTTTGAAACGGGTGTGACTTGGCGCTCACCAGAGCTGGAAATGAACGATATTGGCTTTCAGCTTTCTTCCGATGAATTAAATCATTTCGCATGGGCAGCTTATAATATCTTAAAGCCTTTTTCAGTCTTCCGCAGTTTTCGGTTGAACTACAACCATTGGTCTCGTTGGGACTTTGGAGGCCAACATCTCTACCAAGCTTTCAATACCAATGCTCATGCTCAGTTCAAGAGCAACTGGCAGATTGGGTCTGGCCTGACCTGGGAACTTTTGGATATTTCCAATACTGCACTACGAGGTGGTTCATCACTGCGCAGACCAAATGGACTGGGCAATTTTTTGTACATCAGTAGCGACCAACGCAAGAAATTCTATCCATACTTTGAAATCTTTAACGGGTTTGGTTTTGATAAAACGGTTCGTTCAAATAATTTTTACCTGAGCCTTGCTGCACAACCCAAAGACGCTCTGAGCATAAGCCTTGGCTCTAGCTTCAATCGCTATTTCCGCAAGCAGGACCAGTATGTCTCAACGGCAAATTACAATGGACAAACCCGCATCATCGTTAGCGAAGTAAATCAGAAAACTTTTAGCATAACGCTTCGGGTAAATTACAATGTAACACCAGATTTTACTATACAATATTACGGCTCACCGTTCATTACTAGACCATTGTACAAGAATTTCGCTTATGTGACTGACCCTCTAAACAAGGAATACAATAGCCGTTTTCATCGGTACAATTCCAATGAAATCAAAGCAACAGACGGTGTGTTCGAAGTGGATGAAAATGGCGATGGGCAAGTCGATTACAATTTTAGCAGTCCTGATTTCAATTTTGTACAGTTCCGCTCCAATTTGGTGGTGCGCTGGGAGTATATCGCAGGTTCAGAACTCTACTTGGTTTGGTCACAGAGCAGTGAGCCAGATGGCGCTGTTTTTTCGGATATAAATTCAAAATTAGGGCATAGCCTCTTCGACAACTCCTTTGGGGAAAAAGCCCGGAACATTTTTCTAATCAAAATGACGTATCGTTTTTTACGGTAAAAAATCGACGCTGACACCATATGAAAGCGCCCATATTCTACATTTAAGTAGTGGAATATGGGCGCTCTTGTTTTTTACAATTATTTATTCCAAAAAATACAAATTGAGTTTGGTTTTTGAACTTTAGGCCATTACATTTGCCAAAACAGAAATATTATTGAATCATATTTCTGTACACACCTTCATGACACCAGTCAGAACCCTAGATAAAACCACGCTTCCTTTTTGATTTATTAAGTCAATTTTTTTCGGTGGACTTTCTTGTCCGACTTCCAAATGAGTTTCCATTGTATTGCAAAATGCGCAATTCAACAACGGATTTGCATCAGCTTGACTGAGGTCGGAATCTCGAATAGCTCCCTGTAAAAATTGCAATTCATTCGCCACCAATAATTTCAAAATAGACCAAAATGAAGCAGTACGTCTCCGCATTACAACCCGTTCCGTTTTCCTTCAGGCAAGAGAAAAATGAACCCTTCTTTGAGCCGCAACCTTTTGTAAAACTTGCGAAAAAACATACAGCAAATCCCGTTCAACTCAAATGGTACGCTCCAAGTTCCGATGATTTTTTACTACTGGCCGTCAAAGGCATCGATGCTCAAACTGTCAAAGAACTCTTGGGTTTTCTCAAGTCACATTCAAATTTCAACCCATCCAATTGCGCTGCAACCAGCCTCCAAGACATGATGAATGTCGCCGTTGAGTTTACGCAAACTGAGCCTCCCGTCCAAAGTTCAACCCAAACCATTCAAATAGAAAATGAGCCGATCCAGGATGACGCACTGCAATCCTTGTTTATGGATTCCGTGAACGAAAAAATTGAGGAAAACCTTGGCAATGAACACTTTCGGGGAACCGATCTGGCAAAGCTTCTTTGCTGCTGTGAAATGCAGTTGTATCGAAAAATCAAGCAACTGTCCAAGTTGTCCCCCGCAAACTATATCAGAAGATATCGACTTCGCCGCAGCCTTCGCAGCTTGCAGGAAAGCGACTTGCCAATCTCTCAAGTCTGCTTCAACATGGGCTTTCGTTCTTTGGAGTATTTCAGCCGCAGCTTCAAAAAGGAATTTGGTATTTGCCCCTCCGCCTATCGCTCAGGGCAAAATGTTGAAATAGTGCAAATGAATGTTTGATTAGGTCAAGTCTAGCCTTCTCGGCCACACTATTTTTGAGCCTGAAGAAAACACCTAACCGCCCTGGTTAGCTGCCCAAATACCCGGAAAATGATCATCCATGCACTGCAAATACTCCGCAAGGAGCTGGAAGAATTCCTCAAGCCGATCGATGCGAACGACGACCGAGTAGTAGAGCTTGGCAATGTGGCCCCCTTGGACAAAATGCAGGGCGAGGTCAACGGCAATGATTCGAACAAGGTGCTTATCACATTAATTAATGTGCGGGAAGAAAAAACCTTGAAAAATGGCCCGTTCAGCCGACGGAACGACGCCACACTTCGGACTGAGTATTTCAATCCTCATGTTTTCTTAAATCTTCATGTGTTGGTCAGTGCGAATCAGGTAAATTATTCCAATGCCCTCATTTACCTATCAAGGATTGCAGCTTTTTTCCAATCAAAAAATGTGTTTACGCATCTTAATTCGATGGAAGTCACCGATTCTGAAGTACCAGCCACGGAGCAGATGGAAACTTTTAAGATAATCCTTGACCTCTACTCGCCGTCTTTTGAGGAACTCAACCACATTTGGGGAACGCTTGGCGGCAAGCAAGTGCCTTCGCTCGTCTATGCTGTGAGGCTCGTAGAAATCACACCACGTAAACTAAACGCTACTGGCGGATTGGTAGAAGAGGTCATGCTAAACGTTCACGGAAAAAACAACGCCAATTGACCATGCAAAACGGTGACCTCATCATTTCAAAGTTTCCAGTGCTCTTCCAAGTGAAGGTGCTGCACCACTTCTTTCTCGATGTAGGGTCAACCTTGTTCGACAACTTGCCGGCTTTGGACAAAGTAAAAATACTGGCCGATTTTGACCTACGGGCTATCCTCCAAATTGAGCCAACAAAAAGCACGCAGCAAATCTTGGATGGTCGCAATTTACTGTTCAAACCTCACGGCCTCGGCTTTGCTGTGCTTTGTCAAGCGGATGGAAACGGAGTGGTGGATGCAGGTAAAAAGCCCATCATTGGAGAAAAACTTCGGTTTGGCGTCAAAATAGTGGATCCATATTTCCGACAGTACACCGCAAGTTTTCTAGTCAATCAACAGGTTCGAATTGAAAAATCGACTGATGGGAGAAGCCCGGACCGTTTCTTCAAAAATGTTTTTCTATTGAAAAACGATGTAAGTGGTCAGTCGAATTCCCTTTCAGCCACACCTCCTAACTACGATTCGACGCTCGAATATGCGCCTGAATCCATCGTTCAACATGATGTGAATTTGGATGGAAATCCACCTTTCTTCATCGCTCAACGGCTGGTAGCGACCAATGCTCCACCCACAAATGGCGCTAACCTGGATTGGCTTCAGCTAGCGCAAATTGCTCCGCAAAACGCCAATTTAAAATACGTTTCGCAAACAGATTTCACTGAGGTAGAACTGGAAAATGATATTCCCCCAGATTGTGTGGCGCTGATTGAAATTGAAGCGAACGCAGGGCCAGGAGCTTTCCATCTGTATGATTCCAATGATGATTTGAATTCACCCAGTTTTGAAGTCCGGTTCAAGAACCGACTGACATGGTGGCGGCACAGCTTGGCACCGTGGGTAGCAGGTGCGTTAACCAGCATCACCCAGCAAGAAATCAGGCCGCTGACTTTTCGGGGAAAGCAAAATATCGACTTGACTTTTCAAGTCTCCGATGGCAATAATGGCAATGTTCCATTGGAGAAAAAAGGAGTGGATGTTCCTTCTAAGCAAACGCCCATTCTACCAGAAACAAATAATGCGGGAAGCGTAAATCGCTTGCTGTCAGATATTTACATTTAATTTTTATAACCATTTAAACTCACCAACATGGCATTCGATTATAAGACCCCCGGTGTTTATGTGGAGGAAATTTCCAAGTTTCCTCCCTCGATTGCAGCCGTCGAGACAGCAATCCCCGCCTTCATCGGGTACACGGAAAAAGCGCAAAAAGTGACCGTTGGCGACCGATTGAACAAGCCTACAAAAATTGGTTCCATCGCCGAATATGTTGAAATTTTTGGAGGAGGCGCAAAGCCGACCGTCAGCAACGTGACGCTGGATGATTCCAATAATTTCAAGTCCGCTACCTTGGCTAACCAGTTTTACCTTTTCGACAGCCTCCGTTTGTTTTATGCCAATGGTGGTGGGGACTGCTACATAGTCGCAGTGGCAACTTATGACACAGCAGCGTTCACTGCCAGTGAATTCACTGACCCTGGCAAGGGCATTTTGGCGCTGGAAACAGTAGATGAGCCTACAATTCTGGTTTGTCCCGACAATTCGTTGCTTACCACTGCCAACCATTTTTATGATGTTTACCAAGAAGCGCTAAAACAGTGCGGTAACCTGATGGACCGGGTTGGGTTATTTGACCTTAAGCAAAACGATCCACTGGGGGCTGATTTTAGAACAGGCATTGGTATCAACAACCTTCGCTACGGAGCAGCCTACTCACCTTGGCTGGTGGTGAACATGCCTAAAAATATCAGATACCGTGATTTCAGCTCCGTAATTTTCAAGGAAACTGTAGCCACCACGCTTGGTGGCCTTACTTCCGACACGGCTATTCAAACGCAAATCGCCAGCTTCGAACAAGTCATTGCTGACGGCGACTTGATCACTGCGGCATCCACCACCCTCAAAGGAGGTTCCCCCTCACTCCGTGAGCGATTCGATACGTTGGATACTGCATACAAGGCTGCTAAGACTGCTCCCAATGCCATGGCGGTTGTCAATTTCCTTTTCGATTTTGCCCGACAATTGGAAACACTGATTGGTGCTGGGGCAGGTTCACTTACAAATGCTGATTTCAAGAACGATATGTCAGCTTTGGTGACCTCAACTTGGAAAGGGATTTTCACGACTTTGATAAGCCACGATAAGGAAATGGCAACCAAAGTGGGCTCATACACGGCCCGTTTCAGCCTGCTTCCAGTACCGGCGAATGCTGCTTGGGGTGATATTTTTGGTGCTTCGCAACCAGGTGATTCAAGTGTGATTACGTTGCCGAATACAGATCCAGTTGCCGCCAGATTAGATCAAATAATGCCCTCTATCCGCACTGTTTTCGAAAGCATAAACGCCACCTGGATCAGTGGCGTCGCTGGTGCAATTACCAAGCTGGAAAGCGACAAACATGACGGGCTTTTGCAGTCTTCCTCAATTTATAAAACCATCATCACTGGTATTCAAAATACGAATACTAGTATGCCGCCTTCTGGCGCAGTTGCTGGTATTTATGCTTTTGTTGACAGAACTAGGGGCGTTTGGAAAGCACCTGCAAATGTTAGCTTGAGCAGCGTCATAGGGCCGAAGGACACTTTTACCTCCTCACAACTGGATGCTTTGAACGTGGACGTGAATGCTGGAAAATCAATCAATGCCATCCGGTCCTTCACGGGTAAGGGTACACTGATTTTCGGAGCACGCACCCTTGCCGGAAATGACAATGAATGGCGCTATGTCTCCGTCCGCCGTTTTTTCAACATGGTGGAAGAGTCTACTAAAAAAGCTACTGAGCAGTTTGTATTCGAACCAAACGATGCCAACACTTGGATAAAAGTGCAGGCCATGATTGAGAATTTCCTCAATTCGCTCTGGCGGGTTGGAGCGTTGCAAGGTGCTAAGCCTGAGCATGCCTACTATGTAGCCGTTGGGTTGGGTAAAACCATGACTCCACTCGACATTCTTGAAGGCCGGATGATTATCGAAATCGGGATGGCTGCGGTTCGCCCAGCTGAATTCATCATCCTCCGTTTTTCACATAAAATGGCAGAATCCTGACAAGGATTGAAGGATTGATGGTTGAAGGATGGAATATCCTACGACCCTCCAATCCTTTGAATCCAACATCTAAATTAATCGGAAATGAAGGCTGACAATTGAAAAGTTGGACTTCCAGCCTTTCAATCCATCAATACTTCAATCCATCAATCCTTAAAAAATGGCAGAATATCCGCTTCCCAAGTTTCACTTCCAGGTTGACTGGGGTGGTGCAAAAATCAGCTTCACCGAAGTCACTGGCCTCTCCATGGAGCAGGAAATAATTGAGTACCGACATAGCGACAGCAAGGCATTTTCCAAAATCAAAATGCCAGGTATGCGCAAATACGGCAACCTCACCATGAAGCGAGGTACGTTCCAAGGCGATTTTGACTACTACGATTGGCTCGGTGAAATCCAGACCGACCGGGCCAATACCCGTCGAGATGTGGTTATTCGCCTGCTCAATGAATCGCACGAACCAGTTGCTGCCTGGAAAGCAGAGCGCTGCTTCCCCGTCAAAGTGCAAGCCAGCGACCTCAAATCAGATGGTAACGAAGTTGCCATTGAATCCATTGAAGTGGCCATTGAGAGCCTCAGCTTGGTTAGATGACCATCATTGAAGTTTTTAGGGATTGAATGCAAGGCTATCCGAAAATTCAATCCCTCAATCCTTCAATTATTCAATCCTTGTGCATGGACAATTACTATCCTCCAGTCAGTTTCTACTTCCGGGTCGAGTTCGGCATCAGCGGCAACACCAATGATGCTCGCTTTCAGTCAGTGTCCGGCCTGACAGTAGAGTATGACATGGAGACTTACAAAGAAGGTGGTGAAAACCGTTTTGAGCACAAGCTTCCTGTTCGGACAAAATACAATGACCTTGTGCTAAAGCGTGGTTACCTGACAGATTCGGCAGTGGTGCAATGGTGTTTCCGTGCTTTCCGTGACCGGGAATTTGTGCCAACTGACGTTACCGTCAAGCTCCTAAATGAAAATGGTGACCCACTGAAGGCTTGGAAAATCGTGCGTGCTTGGCCGAAAAAATGGTCAATCAGCGATTTCAATTCCACTACAAATGAAGTAGCAGTGGAGACCTTGGAACTAAGCTACCGGTATTTTGAAGAAATCTGAGTGCCCATTTTCACTAACTAAAATTGCTAAACAATGCCATTAGAAATCAGGGAATTGGTCATCAAAGTCAACGTGAACGAAGGAGGCGGTAATGCTTCACAAAATCGACAAACGGGGCAAGCTGCTGCCCAAGGAGCTGACAAAAAAGCCATTATCAGCGAGTGCTTGGAGCAGGTCATGGATATTTTACAAAAGAAAAAAGAACGGTAAATCTGAGGTTCACCGATTACAATTCTAAATACACAACTCATGCCCAACGGAGAGCTCGAAAAGATGATGATTTTCGCTTACGGCGACTCGGAAGCCTTGGAAAAAGGGGGCAAACAATTGCCCGGGTCACCCATTCGGGTGTTTATCAATCCCGATTCGTTCACGGTGGATTACAAACTGAAGTTTTCGCAGGACGACCAAGGCCAAGGAACCAGTGGTCGTCAGCTCAAGTATGAATACACGGAGCCTGAGGAGATGACTTTTGAGTTTCTGTTTGACAATAGTGGAATCATTGATGAAAAGCCCAAGGAGCATATCGCTGATGATATTGATGCATTTAAAAAACTCCTTACGGAGTACAAAGGAGAGTCTCATGAGCCACCTCACATCAAGCTGGCTTGGGGCAATTCCTTTCTATTCAAAGGCAGGCTTAAGCAATTGAGCATCAATTACAAGCTATTTTCAGCAGATGGAAAGCCATTGCGAGCCGTTGCAAAAACCGTTTTCAAGCAAAGCATCGAAGAGGAAAAACGGGCTGCTGCCGAAAACAACAGTTCACCCGACTTGACACATATTCGGATAGTCAAATCGGGGGATACCTTGCCACTGCTCTGCTTTGATATTTACGGCGAAGCAGGGCGCTACCTGCAAGTGGCGGAAGTCAACGGGCTTTCCAATTTTAGAGCGCTTAAACCAGGCATGGAAATATTTTTTCCACCAATTATATAACAGCATGCTAGTTATCTCAAAACATTTTTTGCTAGCAAAACAACCATAAATAATGCCTTCGACTATTCCAACTCCGGCTACACCCGATGTTGTGACGATGAAAATTCTCAGCAATGGCAATGAGTTGCCCAGTGCCTATCAAGTGGTTGGAGTGGTTGTCAATGCAGAATTCAACCGGATACCCACCGCCAAAATCGTGCTGTTGGATGGCAATGCCGCCAGTCAGGATTTTCCTATCAGCGATAGTGAGGATTTGGTTCCCGGCGCTGAAATCGAAATCCAATTGGGTTATCGAGCAAGGGAGAACAGCGTTTTCAAAGGTCTAGTGACCAGCCAAAACCTTAAAATCCGTCAAAACGGCAGCTATCTCACAATTGAATGCAAGGACAAAGCTGTGAAAGCTACCCTCGACCGCAAATTCAAGTATTTCCGGGAAGTGAAAGACAGCGACGTGATGGAAGAAACGGCAAGCGCACACGGATTATCTGTCGATGTAGAATCCACGAGTGTTTCTCACAAGGAAATAGTCCAATATGACTGCACCGACTGGGATTTTTTGATGACACGTACCGATGCCAATGGCTTGTTTTGCACCGTAAAAGATGGGACTGTAAAAATCGCAAAACCCAACCTCAGCCAAGAGCCCGTGCTTTCCTTGGAATTCGGAAGCACTATCCTTGAGTTTGATGTTGAAATGGATGCCCGCAACCAGTTCAAGGCAGTGAAAGCCAACGCTTGGGACCCCACCAATCAAGAGATTGTGGAGTCGGAAGCCAGTGAGCCAACGGTTTCCAACAATGGCAATATCTCAGCCAGCACCCTTGCCGATTCGATGGAAGTGGAAAGCTTTACCCTGAGCCATACAGGGCGATTGGAATCACCTGAACTGCAAGCTTGGGCTGATGCGAAATTGCTTCGCCAACGTTTGGCCAAAACCTGTGGGCGTGTGACTTGCCAAGGTTTTGCAGGCGTGAAGCCGGGCGACATGATTGAATTGAAAGGTGTCGGAGAACGATTCAATGGCAAGGTCGTCGTCTCTGCTGTTCGGCAACAAGTCGGTGAAGGAAACTGGCAAACCGATATTCAGTTTGGCGTAAAACCGGACTGGTTCTCTACCACCTACGACGTGCAACAGCCCAGCGCTGGTGGCTTGCTACCGCCTGTCAGTGGTTTGCAAATTGGCATCGTCACTACCCTCGAAGGCGACCCAGATGGCGAAGACCGAATTCAAGTGCGGCTGCCTATCATCAGCAAGGATGATGAAGGTATCTGGGCTAGGATTTCAACGCTGGATGCCGGTGATAATCGAGGAACTTTCTTCCGCCCCGAAATCGGCGATGAAGTAATCGTCGGATTTTTAAACGACGACCCCCGTCATCCAATCGTGCTCGGCATGTGCCACAGTAGCGCCAAACCCGCTCCTGAACCACCTTCTGACGATAACAACTTGAAAGGCTACGTGACAAGGGGCGAAATGAAAATGCTGTTTGACGACGATAAAATGATCGTTTCCATGGAGACCCCGAATGGCAATAAACTGGCATTGACGGAAGAAGACGGTGGGGTGATAATAGAAGACGAAAACGGCAATAAAATCACAATGAACAGTGATGGAATTTCCATTGAAAGCGCCAAGGACATCATCCTAAAAGCAACGGGTGATGTGAAAATCGAAGGTGTGAACGTGGAAGCAAAAGCACAAGCCGAGTTCAAGGCCGAAGCCAATGCCAGTGCCACCATGAAAGGCAGTGCCACCGCAACCGTGGAAGGTGGTGCACAAGCAGTCCTGAAAGGTGGGATTGTACAAATAAATTGAGTGTAAACAGGATTGAGTTTTTGAGTGAGCATTCTCAAAACCTCAAACCGCAAATTTTCATAAAAAATGCCTCCAGCTGCTCGAATCACAGACCTCATTGTCAGTGCTGCCACCCAAGGTGCCCCACTGCCCATACTGCCGCCAGGTGCCCCAACGGTGCTGGTAGGAGGAATGCCCGCTGCACGCATGGGCGACACTTGTGGCCCTGATGCCATAGTGATGGGTTCTACCACGGTGCTGATAGGAGGTATGCCAGCGGCACGTATTGCCGACCCAACGGCAGGTGGGGGAGTGGTGATGCCACCGGGGGCAGTAACGGTAATAATTGGCGGATGATTAAAATAATCCAAGTTGCGGATGAGGTTGATAACAGTTTATAAGGGTTGATAACAGTTGATTTTTGCGAAGTAGTAGGCTAAAATCAACCATTATCAACCTCATCAACCTCATCAACCTTGCCTTCTCTAAGTTATCCGCAACTTGAGTTAAAATAATTGCAACATGAACCAACAACCACAAACCAATTTTCTAGGCAGAGGGTGGAGTTTTCCACCAAGTTTCGATGCCAATGCAGGTGCGGTAAAAATGCTGGAGCGAGAGGATGATATCCAGTCCAGCCTTGAAATCCTTCTAGCTACGTCCCTCGGCGAGCGGGTAATGTTGCCCGGCTACGGTTGCAATTTGGAGGAACTCCTCTTCGAAAACCTGAACACTACCACCAAGACTATCATTGCCGATAAAATCCAGACGGCCATCCTCTACCATGAGCCTCGTATCGATGCCGAAAAAATAAGCCTGAACCCGGTGCAGGAACTGGAAGGCATCGTACTGATTGAAGTCACCTACCGGGTACGCAGCACAAACTCCCGGTTCAATTTTGTGTACCCATTTTACAAGGAAGAAGGAACCGACGTCAACTTGACGGCCACACTAACGGAATTGACATAGAAGCTTGGCTTAAAGCCAATACAGGTCAATTTACTTACACATTAAAAGCGACCAGTTTGACATCGTAAATGACCAGTTTGACATTAGTAGCAACCAATTCTACATCGTAAGTGACCAGTTTGACATTAGTAACGACCAGTTTGACATCGTAAATGACCAATTTGACATTAGTAGCATCCGGTTTGACATCGTAAGTGACCAGTTTGACATTCGAAATGACCATTTATACTTCAAACAGACCCTAATCAACCTTTTCAACCATCATTAACCAATTTCGACCACCAACAAATGAGCGATTGTGCTGAAATATTAAACCCAAAACGGGTAGAACGGGAAGGCACCAGCCAGACGGAACGGATGCAATCTGCTTTGCATCCCGACTTTGTAAAACTGGTGGAGCACGGTCCTGCAGATTGGATGGTTTTTGCAAAACGACTTGCCGCCAACCTCCATTTTTTCAATTCAGACAATGTGGATGCGGGTACTTGGGAGCTGTTTTTTGCCAAAGACCCCTCCGTGCTGCTGGCCATGGCTGCCGTTCAGCGGGTCGATTTTTACAAACAAAATATACAGTCTTACCTAAAATACCTACTTGACAGTGACAACGAAGCAAACGACGCAGAACTGAAAAAACGCTTCGGCTATATCTTTGACAGCGTAGGCACCCTTGCCACCCAGCTCGATTTTTTGCTGGCCGCTTTACCGGATGAGATTGGTTTGAAAACAGTCCTGCAAAACCTTATCTGTTCCCAATTGGCTGAACCATTTGAGCGCCTTAAACTGCACTACGATGCAGCCGTCACAGCCAATTTGATTGACCTTTTGCCGCTACCGCAATGGAGTATTTTGGGCAGCGATATCCTTGATTTTGAGGAAACAAGAAGCCGCAGTTTTAGTCAAGATTGGAACAGTGGCACAGATTGGACGGGGTTTGATGCGGAAGCCATTTTGGGCGACCCCGCTGGCACCGTTTTCGAACGCTTGAATTTTGCGGCGGGCCACAACCTTTTTTCCGACATCCTTGACCAGTTTCTGAAAGTGTATGCCCGTGTGGTTGCCGAGGCCAAAACCAGCCTCGAAAAAACGCTGACAGAACTTAACAGCCACGAGCCGCACTATGCTCTTTTTCTGGCATTCCTTCGGCTAATGGAATACGCCCGTGACCATGCAAACACACTGACGGCAAGGCATCTGGATTATTACTACAAAGAAGTTTTACAGCTTAAAAAACGACCTGCCGAGCCAAACCAAGCGCATTTGGTTTTTGAGTTGGCAAAACATAAGGAAAGTCACCTCATCCCATCTGGCACGGCCTTTAAAGCCGGAAAAGACAGCGCAGGGAAGCCCGTGGAGTATCATCTTTCGGAAGATTTTGTGGCCAACCGGGCCAGCGTTTCAAGGCTTCAGTCGCTGCACCATGCTTCCCAACTATTTGCATTTCCCATCTCCAATTCAAAGGATGGGCGTGGTGCAGAATTGGACAGTGAAGATGGACAATGGGATGCCTTCGTGCGGACTGGTACTAGTTCGGATTTGGCAAAAGTTGGCTTCGCAATTGCCTCGCATTACCTCTACCTTCGGGAAGGGGAGCGCCGAATCCGGTTGCGTTTGAAAGCGGCGGTTTTACCCAAAAACGCCCTCTCAAAATTGGCCTTCTGCCAAGCCTTTGACTACTATCTGACAGGTGAAAAAGGTTGGGTAAAAGCCACTTTGGACACTGCCAAAATCACCGGAGGCAACCTTACCGCAAATATCGAAATCCCACTACTGCTGGATGGCGGGCAACCTGCCATTGTACCATTGTCGGCCAAGCCGCACGGTGACCAATTGCCGGAAGGACTACCAACCCTCAAAGTCTTGCTGCGTCAAGATGGTGGAGCAAATTTGAGTGTAAGGAGCTTGCAGGAAATGTCTATTTCGCCAGCCCAAAGTGCCCTTGAAGTGGCGGTGGGTTATGACGATTTTGACAGCAATACCCCGAATGGACAGGGATTAAAGGACCTACAAATCGTATCAAAACTGGGAACGCTCAAGCCTGACAAACCTTTCCTCCCATTTGGGCCACAACCCGAAAAGGGAGATGCGCTCATCATCGGAAGCGATGAGGCGCTGCAAAAAGCAGGTGCATCCTTCCAGTTTCAAGTGCACTGGAAAGGCTTGCCCGACTGGCGGGGCGACCTGGATTATGATTGGGTGAATGAGTTTACACCCCGTCTCAATTTACTGACGCTCAAAAATGGTGTTTGGGAAAGTGCAGGTGCAACCGACAACGATGGGCTGCCCGGCTTGAAGGTCTTTAATGAAGAAATAAATCCCAAATCAGAATTTGTGTTCCCACCAAAGCGGTTTCCATTGCTGGCTGGACAGGACGCTGAGCCGCATTTCGACCAGCGCAGCTATGGAGTTGGTAGTCGAAACGGCTATTTCCGATTGGAACTGCTGGGTGATTTTGGCCATAAGTTGTACCAAATGACGCTGCCCCGCTATTTGATGCGGGTAGCCTTGCAACCTGATACTTTGGTGAGCAACAGAGGCACTTTGCGAGACCTTGTCTATAAATTGGTGGATGGGCGCTACGTTCCGAAAAACATCTTCACGTTCACGCAGGACTACGTTGAGCATTTTTCTAAGGCCATGCCCACGCCGCCGTACACACCCGAACTAGAATCCCTGAGTTTGAGCTACATGGCTACGGTCAGCCTTGCCGATGCTACCACCGATTTTTACCAAATAACACCTTTCGGATTTTGCGAAGCAGCCGGGCAAAGCCCAGCGAATCTGCCACTCTTGAAAGGTTGGCAGACGCAAGGCGAACTTTTCATTGGGGTGGAAGGATTGAAGCCACCTCAAAACCTTTCATTGCTGTTCCAATTGGCTGAAGGCAGTGCCGACCCGACGGTTTTGAAACCGGAGAAACACCTGACTTGGAGCTATCTCAGCGGCAATGAATGGCGGGATTTCACCTCGGCAGAGTTCAGCGACCAGACGGGGCAGTTGACCCAATCCGGTATTCTTCGCTTTTCTGTTCCGAAAGATGCGACCAACGACGATACCCGCATTTTACCGAAGGGCATTCACTGGCTAAGGATGTCGTTGACGGAAAAACCGGAGGCCATTTGCAAAATCATCAGTATCACCGCACAGGCAGCCTTAGCCACTTTTGCTGATAATGACAACGCTGCCAATTTTCTTGCTGCGCAAACCCCGGCCGGCACCGTTGCTAAATTCGTGCTGCCAGATTCAGCAGTCAAAAAATTGGTGCAGCCTTACGCTACGTTTGGAGGGCGGCAAGAGGAGGCAGAAGAGAATTTTTATACCCGAGTGAGCGAACGCCTTCGCCACAAGCAAAGGGCCATCACCATCTGGGATTACGAGCATTTGGTATTGGAGGCGTTTCCTCAAATCTTCAAGGTGAAATGCCTAAACCATACCCGCTTTGAACCTGCTGAAACAGGCAAGGAAAAAATCTACAATGAACTGGCACCCGGCCACGTCACTGTGGTTACGATTCCAGACTTGCTCAACCGTAACGCCATCGACCCGCTGCGGCCTTACACCAACCTCGGCGACTTAGAGCTCATCAAAGCTTTTTTACAAAAACATGTCTCCTGCTTTGTGCAATTGCACCTGCACAACCCCGTGTACGAGGAGGTTCGGGTAAAATTTCGGGTGAAATTTTTCCCCGGTGTGGACGAGACTTTTTATACGGCGCTGTTGAAAAAAACAATTGTGCAGTACCTCGCTCCGTGGGCATTTGGTGATAGTCGGGACATCCGGTTTGGTGGTAAAATTTACAAATCAGCGCTGATAGACCTCGTGGAAGAACAGCCTTACGTGGATTTCGTGACAGAATTCCAACTATTCCATGAAGCCAGTGGGGAAGACCGTGAAGAGGTACAAGCGTCCATCGCACTGGCGGTTTTGACACCAGCGCCTGCTGAACGGCAAGAGGTGCAGGTCATTAATGAAAAAACACTTACAGCGGCGGATACCTGTCGTTGCTGAATTGTCGAACGGTTCAGCAGGACTTTATCAACTTAAAAAATGACAAACCAGGCTCAAATAGCAAAGCAACCGACCTTCCAGCACAGTGAAGATTACTACTTCCTGCGCAAGAAAGGCATTGAATTTATTGAGCAGATGGGCAGCCTGAACTGGACGGACTACAATGCCCACGATCCCGGCATTACCATCCTCGAAGCACTTTGCTATGCCATCACCGACCTTGGTTTTCGTACTGGCTGGGATATCAAAGACCTGCTGGCTTGTCCGCCAGGCGAGACCTGCAACCCCGACTTGCAGGCGCTTTTCACAGCCCGCAATGTGTTGACAACCAATCCCTTGACCGTCAATGACTATCGGCGCCTGCTCGTGGATTTGGCGCCTATCCGAAATGCTTGGTTGCTCTGCAAGACCTGTGCCTGTGAAACTGGGCTTTACGGAAATTGCAAGGAAAGCAAGCTCGTGTATCATCATCCAGCAGGCCAGGACAAAGTGGTGAAAGTGACCCCACGTGGCACCTACGACGTGATGCTGGAGCTGGAAAACGACCCCAAGCTCGGTGACCTCAACAACCGCAAAATCAGACACCAGTTTACGCTCAAGCTCGGGGATGACAACCGCCGCTATCCGGTGGTGGCAGAAGTGCGTTTTCCCGATTTGGACACTGCATTTTGGAGCAAAGTGCTGCTGGAGACCAAAGCCGAAGATAAATGGACAGTGATTCCATGGAAAGTGAACGCCGTGCTGATGCAGCGCCTTTCCCTCAACACCGAAGGGGACGATGCCAGCGATATTCAGCTCCGCAATTGGCAAAACCTGTTCTACACGACCCTGCGAGTGAAATTGGACAGCGGAGAGTTTGTTTACATTGAAAACGCTACCATCCGACTTTTTGGGAAAAACGCTGTTCGGGAGGTTTTTGAAAAGGAATGGTTGGAGGAACAATTGGAAAATGCGGCCGAAACTGGCGTCGTTGCACTGTTTTTTGAGAAAATGGCCAAGGTGCAGGAGGCTATTTTATTAGCCAAGGATAGCCTGCACGCCCACCGGAATTTAGCGGAGGATTTCTGCTGTGTGAGCAGGGTTTGCGTACAGGACGTGGCCGTTTGTGCCGACATCGAAGTGGCGCCAGATGCCGACATAGACCGAGTGCAGTCGCAGGTGCTGTTTGAGATTGAAAACTATTTCAACCCCAGTGTGAAATTCTATTCACTGCGAGAAATGCTGGAGGAAAACACACCAGTGGAGGCGATTTTTGAGGGGCCGCAAATGAACCACGGTTTTGTGAAAACTGCCGAGCTGGAAGCCGCTCAACTAAAAAGGCAATTGCGCACTTCCGACCTCATCAACCAGTTGGTAGAAATTGAAGGGGTGCTGGCTGTGAAAGACTTGATGCTGACCCGTTACGACGATTTGGGAAAACAAGTGACTGGTGTGGCCGATGTGGAGCGTGGAAACCCCAATCAACTCAGTGCCCGCTGGACCTTGGAAATCAGCGACCGTTGCCAACCACGGCTCTACGTCGAAAACTCCAAGTTTCTCTTCATAAAAAACGGGCTGCCATTCTTGGCAAGGGAGGAAGAGGTTCACCATACCCTGCAACAACTTCGGGGCGAATCCGAACGGCTAAAAATCAAGAATATCCAAACCGAAGACCTGCCAGTGCCGCTTGGCAAATACCGTGACCCTGAGAGCTATTTCCCTGTTCAATATTCTTTCCCGATGACCTACGGCATCGGCTACGAAGGGCTGCGGGATGGCGCACCTGCCCTGCGCCAAGCGCAGGCGAAACAGTTGAAGGCATTCCTCCTTTTTTTCGAGCAACTGCTGGCCAACCAACTTGCACAAGTGGCCAATACGAAAAGCCATTTTTCGCTCGACCCGACCGTGGAGCGTACATATTTTACCAAAAATTTGCGGAGCGAAAGCTTTATCCGAGGTTCGGAAGAGCTGATTGATGCCGCACTTGATGATGCACGTTTACAGCAGTTGGCGGAGTCAGAACCAGAATACCTTGACCGCCGAAACCGTTTCCTTGACCACATGCTTTCCCGATTTGCGGAGGATTTCACTGATTTTGCGCTGACGCAGTTTTCAATGGCAGAAGACCGCTCCCAAGCGCAACGTGACCTGATTTCCACCAAAATAAATTTCCTGAAAAACTACCCCGATGACAGCCGCAACCGAGCAAGGGCACTGGATTACAGAAGCCCCATTTCCACTGAAAATCATGCGATGCTGCGCCGCCGGATTGCCCGTCTGCTGGGGTTGGACGAAACAACTGAGCAGCAGATTTTCATCATTGAGCACCTACTGTTGCGGCCACGGTTTCCGGGTGATGCTGTTATGCCAGTCTGTCTTGACCCCGTTTGCCAAACCTGTCACGAAGTTGGGCCATACTCTTTCCAGATGACGGTCGTGATGCCCGGCTGGGCAAGGCTTACGGAAGATGATTTGTACTGGCGCCGCTTTGCTGACCGCACCATCGAACTAGAAGCACCTGCCCATATTTTGACCAAAATATGCTGGGTCGGTGACGAGCAGCTTGAATTTGACCCTTGCTCAGCAGGACTTAAGCCAGTGGTTGAAACCATCTGCTTACAAGGGCAATCTGCCACCAATGAAAAACCAACGCCCGTTGAAATCGAGCAGGCACTGGAGGTGGCTTGGGTAGCTTTCAAGGCCAAATTCGATGAATGGTTGGAAGGCAAAGCAGTGGAATTTTTTGAGCAAGACAGTACCGAAGCCGAGCTTGAAATTTTCTTCGAAAACAATGACCCATTCGCTGACATTAACGACTCTGTGCTCAGCAATTGGACTGATTTGAGACCAGACATCATTGGAGGTATGGCGGGATATTTTGCTGCTGTGGCAGTGGAAGGAATGCAGTACACCCGATTGAAGGCGGCTTGGGAGGATTGGTTGTCCGTCGCAGCTACCGACTGGTGCGCCGACATGCCTTTGCGTGGCAATTTGGAGCAGCTACTGATTGGAATGGAATCCCAAAAAGTTTACGAAAAAGAGAACGGAAGAGCCTTGAAATCTGCTGAAATCACTGCAGCGAAAAACTGTGCCTGCGAACTTCTTGAAACTTTTGGGCAAGCCTACCATGAACAAGTGACCTCAAAACTGGGAACACCGGAAGACCAGGAAGAATGGGATTTGGCAGCAGTGGTGAAAGCTATTTTCGAAGCGATATTTACAAACAACCACTCAAAATGTGCTGGGCTGCACAAGTTCTTGGCAAAGGACAAACAAGACATCGTGGCGCTTTTCACCAAAATGTACCCCAATGAACTGGTTGAAACGAGCCGAAAATTGAAGCGCCTGATCGGACTCTTGACCAACGTAAAAAGCATATACCCACCTGCCACCTTGCATGATTGCGACGATGGAAATGATGAAAACCCAGTGCGTTTGGGAAGCACAGCGCTGGGTGGCAGTTTGTAAAATTGGTCAGATACGTTTTCTCAAACTCATTTTTTACAAGAAAAATCAGAACCATGATACCGAAAGAAAATTCATACCCAGTCTTCGAATCCAATCAGGTGCTGACCAATGCGCACCTTAACCAAATGCTGGAATACCTCGACGAGCAGACTCGACTCAGTCGAACCAACCTGATTGGTGTGGGGGTAGTCTGCGGCTTGGAGGTAAGTTGGGATGAACCCAGTGCGACCATCACGGTGACGAAAGGCTGTGGCGTGACGACGGAGGGATACCTTGTTAATCTTGCAGTGGTTGGGGATGAAACTGGTAACTGTACCCCCTTCCTGATTACTGATTTTTCAACGGATAGATTTAAAGCATACACAGTCCCAAACAAGCCCGGTTATGCTAAATTTCACAACGGTTGTGACTCTAAGAAACCTCAGTACGAGCTTTGGCAATTGATACCCGCCAGTGCGGCTGATTACGATACAGCCACGGAGTTGGACGCCGATTTTTTGAAGGACAAAGTGGCGCTGCTGCATGTAGAAATAAACAGCGAGCAGCTCAAAAATTGCAGCCCAAACTCCTGCGATGACAAGGGTAGCGAGACAGCTTTCACAGTTCGGCCGCTACTTATTTCCAGCGCTGACGCTGAAAAACTCATTATTGGGATCCCGGGGCAGGACACCATGCCGAACTTGCCCGAACGACTTGGATTGCCAGACATTCGGATGCCACGTCTCAATGTGCCAAACTCGAATATGGTGGATGCCCGAATGATTTTTGATGCCTATCAAGATTTGTTGGTGGGTAATTCGGTCACTTTGTTTGATAAAATTGGGAAGGCTTTGGCGGAGGCATATCAGGTTTTTGGCCCAATAGTAAAGCCCGTGCGGCCCAATTTTCAGTTTGTAAACAAATTGCAATCACTGGAAAACCAGTTCCGAAGCCTGTTTCAGTTCAGCATTTTTGGTGGTTCCAAATTCCCGGTTTATTACGCTCAATATTACTACGATTTGCTCAGTGACCTTATCCAAGCCTACGATGAATTCCGTTGGAAAGGGCTAGAGTTGTTGTCACTTTGCTGCCCGCATGAGCAGTTGTTTCCAAGGCATTTGTTGCTAGGTGAGGTCTTTTCGGAACGTGCAGACAACTGGCGGGAACTGCGCCATTATTTTCGACCCTCCTTGGCCATCGCACATGCTGAAACAAAGGCTGAAGAAGTGCGCCACTTGTTCGAGCGCATTGTTTTGATGATTGAAAAGTTTCGAATTACCACTAAACTGCCAGAGGGTATCCGCATTACACCTAGCCGTTTGGGAGAGGCGCCACTGTCTAAAAAATCCATTCCGTACTACTATTTTGACGAAGATGGCGAAACCCCACTGTACCAGAGATGGAACTACAAAAAGACAAAAAAAGGAAGGGCCAACCAGAACCTGGGCTATTTTTCCTTCAATTACGGGACAGACGATTTTGTGAAAAACCCGCTGGGTTATGACCTGGAACCCTACAATTTTTTCAGAATTGAGGGGCATATTGGCCGTAACTGGACCGAAGTGCTGAAAACCTTGATGACTGCTATCCGGACCTTCCGGTTACCTTTTGACGTAGTCGTGCTGAATGCCGATAACCTCGCCGTGGAAGACAAGGACAACCCATGGAAAAACCGCTGCATCGACAATGATTTGGATGTAATTCACCGGATCTGGGTGAACGAAATCAACTGCCTTTACCAACAAAAAATTGGTGTGCTTACTCGGCCTGACATCACCAAGGGTTTGGCAGCAAATAATGTGCTGACAATTGGAAAAGATGCCGCCCCAGCCCCAGCCACTTCTTCCAGCCGTGCGGCCATTACTGGTCTAACTGCAAGTTTTGTTGGAGCCACTGTCGTTTCCGCCAAGCCTGCTTTGACAATTGCTGCGCAGCCTGCCCTTTTTTCCGCAAATACTTTTGCAACTGCTGCACTCTTGCCTAGCACATCACCCATTTTCACAAACGTGAATCCAACTACCAGCGTAATTGGCAGTAGCATCCTTGAAAACATTGATAAAACGGAAATTAATTCGCCTACCAAGCTGAAACTGGAAGTAACCAAACAACTAGCTAACTCGACTGAGTTTTCAGGCTTGTCACTCCAAGAATACAAGGTAGTCGCAGAACAAAAAGTGAACGTGGTGGCCGATATGTTGGCAGTGACCGAAGAGTTGGCCAAGCCTGTCAAATCGCTGAACTACACGCAGCTTGAAAAGAAATTTACCCTGTTGGATAACACAATTCAGGATTACTTGAACGATTTGGTGCTGTACAACCCAAATGAACGGGGTGCCAAGATGACCGAGGCCGAGGTTCAAGCGCTAATCAGGGAATTGCAGGCGCTTCAAAGTAGCTGTTTGCGGAAGCGACTTGCAGAGCTGAAAGCCGAAATGGATGCCAAACAAAAAGCCGTCGAAGAGCTGATTTGGTTCAGCCGCTATGCAACTAATCATCCTGATTTGCAGCATAAAGCTGGCGTTCCGGTTGGAGGCACTTTCGTGCTCGTGTTCCGGGAAACGCCGAACGATGTGACAAACGGTGACATCGTTTTGGGCGGTCGCCGCTTGTTGGGTTACGATATTCCAGAGGGCAAGGTACTAGCTGATTTTTATGTTCCAAACCGCTGTTGCAGCGACTGTCCACCTGTCAAATTTGTGCTTCCACCGTCCAGGCCAGTGTTCAACGTAACGTTGGGCTGCCCGAACGATAATGATATTGTTTTTGCAACTATCGAGGTCACTCACGGCATTGCACCATTTGAAATCCGGATAGATGGCGGTGAATACCAGCTCCTGAATGGTGGGGTTGAATTGAACCCAGGTGAGCATGACCTAGTTGTTCGGGATTCGGAAGGCGGGGAATCCTTGTCCAAAAAAGTAACCACCGGACAACGTATGCTGGTGAGGGAACTGTCATTTGAATGCGATCCAAATCAACAGTTTTACGAAGCGAGACTGCGAATTGAGCATGGTCAACCACCGTTCAAAATCAACGACGAAGAAGCAATTCACGAGGAGGGCAGCGGTGAGGATGAGGGTGTATTTTTCATCAAAACACCAACGCTGCCAAGCGGACAAACCAGTACGGTGCTCGTCAGTGATAGTCGTGGTTGTGAGCCGATCAGCTTGGAATTGAACCATGACTGTGCGGCACCAGTCGTCGTTGCGCAGCCAGACACAAGTTCTACTGAAGTTGGTACACCTGTCATCATTGATGTATTAGCCAATGACACTGGGCAAAACTTGACCCTCACTGAAGCTAAACTTTCAAATCCTGCATTTGGCACAGTGGTCATCAACGTTTCGGGCAGCCTGACCTACACACCAAGCCCACAGGCAGTTGGTCAGGACGTCGTGATTGAATACGAAGTGAGGGATTCAAACGGAAATAGCGCTAGTTCCACCGCCACGGTCAATGTGAATAAGAAGGACTGTAACCTACCGGGTGATGGCAAGGCATTGAGTTGCCTCTTCCCCTTCTGGATGCAAGCGCCTGTTGGTGATGAAAAATATGAAGTTATCAAAGTGGATTTTGCAAAATTCACGGTACTTGGTGGCACTAATCTGAGGGATATTATTCCGCCATTCCCAACCGATCCCGCTTTGTTTACAGCCAACAATTTTCATGATACGGTTGGAAAATGGGTTAGCCAACTGAATGACAAGGTTCAATCTAATTTGCCACAAGCACAGCAAGGTTGGTGGAACGTGGCATACAAGCCTTCCAACGGCTACGCTTTGCTCCGGATTGAATATTTCACGACCCAGGACTTTGCTTTGGAAGTGGGTGGTGACCTGAGAATTGATAAAATACAGACCAAGTTCACTTCCATTTTTACCATGAACGGTGCCAATGTCACCGAGCGGAATATCAGTTTGGACAGCCAAGAAACCAGCTTTTTGGTGAAGCCATTCGATTGCGTCGAACTGGATAAATGCATTGGCTTGAGCAATGCACGTTGCAATGAGGACACGCCAAAGATTCGAATCAACATCAAGGAAGGAAGCCGTCAGGGTAATAGAGTTGTCGTGCAACTGGAGGCTGTGGACCTCGTCGGAACCATCGCCGATTGGTACTGGGACATGGGGCAGGGGATTTCTGAGAAGCCGCTTGAAAGGCTCACTGTTGCTACCTTCCGCCGAGGCGACCAGAATGCTCAAGTGCAGGTGCAGGTTTTAGGTTTCACGGAAAAAGGCTGCTTCGGGCAGGCCACGGCATTGGTGGACTTGGACAAATTTGTCTGATAAGCGTCGCACTGAAACGATGGCTTAGAATTGATTTTTAGCATAAAAATGAAATTGAATACCTGTAAATGGTTCAGCAGCAACCGCATATCATCCGAAAGCAAATCCTAGAAGTGGAGGTAGGAGACCTGTCGAGGAGTTGGCAGTGGCAGGAGCAGTTGAGCCGTTTTGCAAATGGCCCACTGGCTACCCGATTGGCCGAACTGTTTGACGAGGTGGCCGACCCGCACGAGTTCGTGCAATTGGATCGTTTGGAATTGCAGGCTGACATGACGGGTAGTGGCGATTGGGAGGATGCGTTGCTGTCGCAAATCGAAAGCCAATTGAGGCAGGTACTTCCCAACCCGACAACAGCTGGTGGACAAATGCCACATTTGCCCAAGAGTCAATCGAAGAGCTTGATGACCGCATTTTTCTTTTTTTTGGAAAATGGACAGTTGCCTTGGTGGGTCAGCGCAACCACAGCAGCCAATTTCGAGCAGGAATTGCTCCAGGCCTTGACACCATCCAATCTTGCTGCTGATTGGGAAGCCAAATTCAAGAATGCTATTCGCTCCAACCGGGTTCGGCAGCGTTTGGTAGGGCAGTTTTCAGAAGAAGTATTGACTAAGCTAGCTCAGTCTTTTTTGAACAAATCGACAGCGAAAATTGCTGAAAATCATGCGTTTGCACAACAGGTATTCAAAAAGGAACTTTCAGGTAATCCCACTTGGCATTCGATTTTTTGGCAAACCATTTTTATAGATACCAATGCCAGTATTGATGAAATTTTGGCAAGAATTGTTTTACAAAGTTTAGAGTCGCAGCCTTATGCGATGAAAAATATGCCGCAGAGTTGGGTATCTCAGCCTACGCTGAAAATAGCTGAATTGGCCAAGTCCTCGCCCCTTCAGTTTTTGGAATTTGTTGTAAAAAACTTGGAGCCGAACACCTTGGAAGTGTCAAGCAAAAGCTTGCAAAATGAACAAGAGGCAATGCCTAAGCAAGCGGAATCAGAAGCAGCTTATTTTCTTCGCAATGCAGGCTTGGTCATATTGCACCCTTTTTTGCCAGCTATTTTCGAAAAATTGGGATTTGTGAAACATGGTGAAATGGTGGAGGCGGAAAGCGCTATCTGCCTGCTACAATATCTTGCCACCGGTACGCTAGGCGACATGGAACATGAGCTGACATTGAACAAATTGCTATGTGGCGTTCCGCTCGACCAGCCTTTGGAGCGGCAAATGCATTTGACCCAGCGTGCAGAAAAAGAAGCGGAGGCATTACTCACAGCGGTTATCGGACACTGGTCTGCGCTGGGCAACACATCGCCAGATGGGCTTCGTGGCACCTTCCTTTGTCGGGAGGGCAAACTTACTAGGCAGCCTTCCGGGGCATGGCTGCTTCGGGTCGAACAACGCAGTTTTGATGTGTTGCTTGGTCAGTTGCCATGGAGTTTTTCTACGATAAAATTGCCTTGGATGAATGAAATACTTACAGTTGAATGGAGCTAACCCAATCATGAAAAATGAAAACCACAGCTGAAAAATCCATCACGGCGTCACGGTCCCAGCAACAATCTGGGCCGTTTTTCGCCAAGTCGGGTTCCAGTCCTCAAACTGGGGCTGGCGGTGCGTTTTTTGCCCCGACGGTACAAGCAAAATTGACAGTAGGTAAACCGGGTGACAAATTTGAACAGGAGGCTGACTCGATGGCCGAAAAAGTGGTGCAACGGCCAAGTATGCCAGGCATCCAGCGCAAATGTTCTGATTGCGAGGAAAAGGAAAAAGTTCAGATGAAACCTTTGGTGGATGGAATCACGCCCTTTGTTCAACGAAAGGAAGAAAGTGAGGAAGAGGAAGCTGTACAAGCCAAGCAAATTCAGCGAAAAGAAGGCGGGGAGGAAGAGGAGGCCGTTCAGGCTAAACGGATTCAACTAAAAGAAGAAAGTGAGGAGGAAGAAGCTGTACAAGCCAAGCAAATTCAACGGAAAGAAGGCGGCGAGGAAGAGGAGGCCGTTCGAGCTAAACGGATTCAACGAAAGGAAGAAAGTGGGGAGGAAGAAGCTGTGCAAGCCAAGCAAATTCAACGGAAAGAAGGCGGGGAGGAAGAGGAAACATTACAGACTAAGTCCGCAACTGGCCCATCCATTTTCGATCTTGCGGCAGTAGAAAACATGCTTCAAGCTTCCAAGGGGATGGGTAGCCGATTGCCAGCAAATGTTCAACAGGATATGGAGGCTGGATTTGGTGTTGACATGGGCAATGTCAGAATCCATACTCACCAGACTGCGGTGGACATGAGCCAACAGCTTAACGCCCAGGCTTTTACGCACGGTTGGGACGTATATTTCAATCGCTACAAATTCAATCCGAACAGCACGGACGGCAAGTTGCTGCTGGCCCACGAACTGGCGCATACCCTCCAGCAGGCAAAGGCCAATGGCCAAACCCTTCGCCCGGCAGCATCAAGATTGGAACAGGAGATACCGACTGTTCCCAGTGAAAATATGGCTTTGGAGGCCGCTAACCAATTAGCGAAAGACAAAGCGGCTGAAATTGGGGAACAACAAACGGATGCAACACCTCCGCCACCTCCAAATCAACCAGCACCAGGCGCCAAGCCTTTGACAAAAACAACAGGCAAAGAAAATCCAAGCTTGCCACCCTGTAAACCGCCGAAAACATCAGTTGCAAAACCAGTTGCGAAACCTTCCGTACCAGCACCCCAAGCAGCTGCTACACCAGCACCCCAAGAAACACCAGCGCCTCCCGCTGCTGCCGTATCCGCCCAGAAAAATGATGCAGAACCACCTGCCATTGCCAAGGAATCGCCCAAATGCCCCGCTGCCGACCCAGCATTTTTAAAGGCTAAAAAGCAAATTGGAAAGGATGCTAAAAAACAACGGGCGCACGAGCCTGCCGAACTGAAAAAAAACGAAATGGTCGCATCGGCTGCCTTACCAACTTCAGAGCAGAATGTTCAATCGGGACAAGAGCAGCAGGCCGAGAACCTTGAAAAAGCAGCTGCTCCAAAGCCATTCGACAGGCTTGAGTTTAAAAACAAGCTCAAAGAGAAGATTGAATCCAAAATGCCAGAGACAGAGGACCAGGCAAAGGATTTTGCAGGCAGCGGAAAATTAGAGCAGGCAAAGGAGGAATTCAAAGGCACCATTTCCGAAGAAAAAGAAAAAGTCTCAGGCCCATTGGAGCAAACGGCTGCTCAAACATTGCCCGCAGGGCAAAACCTAAAGCCCGACAATATTGCCGTGCCAAATGCCAAGCCAGCCGACAAACCTACGAACGTTCCATCTGGACTGGCTGCCCCCAAACCTCGAACGGATGCCGAGATTTCGCTGGAATACAAAAGCAAGGAACTGGATGACCAGATGGCCAATGAAGGCTTGACGGAACGACAACTGGCCGAGTCGGAAGAACCGAAATTCGAGCAGGCATTGCAGTCAAAAAAAGATGCGCAGCGTGAAATCGCAGCCGCTCCAGGTCATTACAGACAAGTGGAGGAGCAAAAATTGGCACAAACCCAAAAACAGGCCGACCATAAAACCGGGCATGAACTTCGGAACATGGCCGCTACTAAAACTGGGAAAACAAGCGAGGTTTTTGGTGGGCAAAAAGCCAAAGAAACTGCCACGGAAAAACGTCAACGGGAAATCAAGGAAAAAATTGACGGTATTTACACCCAAACGGAAACGGATGTCAAAAAAATACTCGAAGACCTAAGCATTACGGTTGAAGCGACTTTCTCGGAGAAGGTGGAGGCGGCCAACGAAACTTTCAAAAGCAGGGTGCGCTCACGGCTCGACGACCATTACGGTTGGTTTACTTTTGACGATAAAATAGCTGAATGGGCAGGGCTTTCCGATGGGGTGGCGCATATTTTCAAAGAAGAAAAAGAGCGTTTCCTGAACACGATGGATTTTGCGCTGGATGAGATTGCGACCACTGTCGAAACCGAGTTGAACAAAGCGCTAGCCAGGATTCAATTAGGGCGCACCGACTTGGAAGATTTCAAGAAAACCTTGAGCGAGGATGAGCTGAAATTTGCTGATGACCTTTTTGCCGAGACAATTGACAAGTTCACGGAACTCGAATCCAGTGTCAACGAAAGCCAGGATGAATTGATTGAATCACTCTCCGATGCATACGTCGAAAGCGTAAACAAACTTCAGGAAGAATTTGATAAAATCAACGAAGAACTGAGTGCTTCTTGGATTGCAGATGCGTTCAGTTTCATTGGAGAAGTTGCAACAGCCATCAAGAAACTTGGCGAATTGCTGAGTTCTATCGCATCCCGAATTGGGCAGTACATCAACCAGATTCTGGATTCGCCAAAGCGGTTTTTCAACAACTTGGTGGATGGCATCAAGAGCGGGCTTGATGATTTTCGAGACAATATCGAAACCTACATGGAGCAAGGTTTTTGGATGTGGCTGACGGGTGCGAGCGGTGGAACCAATATCCAAATCCCCAAAAACATGGACGCTCAAGGCATGTTCAGCCTTGCCACGCAGATTCTTGGGCTTACCAAGGATTTTATTTTGGAAAGGATCAAGGAAAAACTGAAGATTCCTGTGGACGCATTTTTGGCATTGGTGGACAAGGCGGAGTCAGTCGGTGCGAAGATTTTGGAACCTGTGAAAATTCTCATCACACAGGGTGTCGGTGCGCTTTGGGTTTGGGTGAAAAACGAGGTGAGCAGCCATTTGACGGAGATTTTCAACAAGCTCAAGACAGATATTTTTCAAGCCATCATCAAGAAGTTTTTGGTTTGGGTGGCGAGCTTATTCATTCCTGGACTTGGGTTTATCAAACTCATCCAAGCAGCCTACAAAGCCCTCCGTTGGCTAGTGGACAATATTGACCGGATCGTTGATATCGTGAATTCATTCCTTGATGCGGTAGGATTGGCAGTGCTAGGCAACGTGTCGGCAATAAAAAGCAAAGTGGTAAAAGCCCTGAAAAACGGGGTGGTCATAGCCATCGATTTTCTTGCAAAACTGGTTGGCCTTGGCAATTTTGCAGAAAAACTAAAACGGGGCATTGAGATGCTGCGTAAGCCCATCCGTAAAGTGATAGACTTGATTTTGATAAAAGCAAAACCAATAGTCCGCAAGATTCAGAAGGCTATAGCCAAAGGAATTGCCAAGGTAAAAGGGGGAGTGAAGAAGGGGATTGACAAGGGAAAGGCGGCTGCGGCGAAGTTTTTTGATTGGCTCAAAGCAGAGAAGAAGTTTTCGGGTAAAGACGGAAAAGTGCATCGGCTCTTCCTAAAAGGCAAAGACGAAAAAGCAGCATTGATGGTAGCCAGTGTTACCAGCTCTTTCGAAAAATTTATTGACAACATAAATCCAAGTGGCAATCCTGAAAAAGAAGCTGCTAAACGAAATGCAATTCCAATCGCCGCAAGTGTGGATCGGGAAAAAGCAAGAATTCCAGCGACAAAGGGGCTAACCAAAGAAGCAGCTAAGAAATTGTATGTTGACAAAAAAGACAATATAAACCGGTTGCTGAATGATTTGTCGGTGCCTGTGGCAGTTTTGATGGATGGTAAGGAGCTGCCCAATGGTAGCTACGATAAACCGATTCCAATACGATGGACCAAGCGAGGATTGGTGGAAGATTTACATAATTTAGTTCCAGTGAGCCAACGATGGACATCAAAAAAGATGACGCCACCAAGCCCAATCTCCGTTGCTAACTTCAAAGCAAAGACTTGGATTGAAATCCCACCAACCATGAAAAACAAATTCCCTTCCGAAGAGCCTGCTGAAAGAGATGGTCAACCAATCCGACGGGTGAAAATTGGAATTGACGAAAAATTCTTTCCTAAAGTCAACAAGCGGATTCAACGAACTTCGGGAAGGAGCGATAGTGTAAAAAACAGGTTTAGGAATTCATTGTTGCCAAATTATGGGCATGACTTCACTGGAAGTGGGTACGATATGGACCATGTTCAAGACATGGGATTTGGTGGAAAAGACGCTATACCAAATTTGTGGCCTTTGTACGAAAACATGAACCGGAATTTTGGTACGATGATTTATGACCAAGTCGTCACCTACACAGACGAAAGCAATAAGCCAAAGCTCAGCACTCCCAAGAATTTAATTGGCAAATGGTTCATTATAGAATCAATTGGTGATGCTGAAAAAAGGTAATAAAATTGACACATGAAATCAGCTAGGTATAGAACACATCGAGGAAATAGGAGCCTGACAGCCAACCAACTCAAAAAAAAAGATAGTTCCATTTCGTTTTTTGCAGAAAAAAAAGAACAGCCATTTGTGCTTGGATTATTTGGGAAGGGGCCTAATCCGCCAAATGCTGTAAATTATGGTGGCCCTGTTGCTTTGCGTGGTTTGACAGCGGCAGATTACAGCAACAATACATGGTCTTTGGTCAATGAAAAAGGCAAATTGGGCACCGATTGTGAAAACTGCACTGGGAAGGAATGTGTGCAATATTCTGCAAAAGTCCGCTCAACTTTTAAAGTGGCTACCACTGTTACCTTGCCAAGCATGAGCGAATACGCTGACTATACACCTTGTCAAAAAAAGCGGATAAAGGCTGCTATCCAGAACGAATTGGCACCGCACGAACAAAAGCATGTCGCTGCATTTAAAACTTATAACGGAACGGTGAACACCCCTTTCTCAATAACTGCCTGTCGGAGTGAACTGAAGAGCTTAGTAGCAGAACGTGCCGATGAAATACACCGGGCTGTGGAGGCACCCCGCAGGACCAGCGCGCAAAATGCGAGCGATGCTCTCGATCCATTCGTAATCCATCCTGACCTCAACTGTAAGTGATTTTTATGGCAAAAGATAAAAATGAACAGGCTCCAGTTTCAAATGCTGCAAACCTCCAATTTGCATTTTCTTATCTCACGGAAGTGTTCAAAGCACGTTTGGACTTGCAGTTGAACCAAACAAAAGAAAGCCGAACTGACATTGAACTGCCCTCGCTGGGTTTTTATGATGACAATTCCCCGTTGTCAAAATTCATTGCTCAATTCCAACCTCCATTTGAGGAATATATCGTAATCCTTTTGGCCCTCACCCCCCACATGGCGCCCGGCCTCATCGGAAACCTCATCGCTGAGTTCCTGCCCAACGGTGGTGAACTTCCAGAATTTGGCGGCGTGAAAGGCAACAACCAGCGCAGCATACTTCCTACAGGTGAAACTGCCCAGTTTATCCTTGCTGGCGATGACATCGAAAAGCGACTGGAAGTACAGCAGCTTTTCAGCACGGATCACTGGTTTCATAAAAAAGGTATCCTTCACCTCGAAACAGTTCCGGCAGGGGAGCCATTTATGAGCGGCCGAATCATCCTGGATGCTGAAGTAGTGGAAATGCTGACGCTTGGCAAGGTGAATAAGCCCCGATTCAGCACTGATTTTCCAGCTGAGTACATTGAAACTGGCATGGATTGGGACGACCTTGTGCTTGCTCCAAACACACTCCGGCAGGTTCGGGAAATAGAGGCATGGGTGCGCCACCAAGCTACATTTTTCGAAACATGGGGCATGGGCCGAAAAGTAAAACCTGGTTACCGGGTGCTTTTCCATGGCCCGCCAGGTACTGGAAAAACACTGACGGCTACGCTTTTGGGCAAGTCCACCCAGCGGGATGTTTTCAAAATTGACCTATCAATGGTCGTTTCAAAGTACATCGGGGAAACGGAGAAAAACCTCGCCAGGCTTTTTGACAAGGCTCAAAACAAGGACTGGATTTTGTTTTTCGACGAAGCGGATGCGCTCTTTGGAAAACGTACCAGCGTACGGGACGCCCATGACAAATACGCCAACCAAGAGGTGAGCTACCTCCTTCAGCGGATAGAATCTTACCCAGGGCTGACCATCCTCGCCTCCAATTTCAAAAGCAATATTGACGAAGCCTTTTTGCGTCGCTTTCAGTCCATGGTTTTTTTCCCTGTTCCTAACACGGATGAGCGACTGAAACTCTGGGAAAATGCCTTTCCAGCCAACGTGACGTTAGATGAAAAAATTGATTGGAAAAAAATTGCGCAGCAATACGAACTGACCGGAGCCAGCATCATGAACATCGTCCAATATTGTTGCATCAAGGTATTGGAACAGGGCACGGTCATTATTTCCCAAGAAAATTTGGTGAGCGGCATCCGGAATGAATTGATGAAAGAGGGTAAAATTGTTTAGTCGAGCGGTAGGTTTTAAGTTTGCAGTTTGACCGTGGGCAGGTTGCAGCCAGAGTACATCCCAGAAGTTCCAAAATCTCTAGCGGTTCTACTTGTTCAAGAAAAAATTATCAAACAGCAAACTTGAAAATGCTACTTCCTTTTTTCAACGAAAACGAAATCGAAGCGGGCTGCGATGAAGCAGGACGTGGCTGTTTGGCTGGACCTGTATTTGCTGCGGCAGTTGTTTTGCCCAAAGATTTTTCTAACCCGCTGCTCAACGACTCCAAGCAACTCACTGACAAACAGCGTTTTGCGTTGCGGCCAATCATCGAAAAAGAAGCATTGGCCTGGGCTGTGGCAAGCCTTTCACCTTCGGAAATTGACCAATTGAATATCCTGTGGGCCTCGGTGGAAGGGATGCACCGTGCGGTCGGAAAATTAAAAACGACCCCGACCAGTTTGTTGATAGATGGCAATCGTTTCAAGCCATATCCTGGCATCCCGCATCATTGCATGGTGAAAGGTGATGGTCGGTTTTTCAGCATTGCTGCCGCTTCTGTTCTGGCAAAAACCTATCGGGACGAACACATGGGCATTTTATCCAAAAAATACCCGCAGTACGGCTGGGAGCGCAACATGGGCTATCCAACAAAGGAACACCGAGCCGCTATCCGGCAATTTGGAGCAACACCTGAACACCGTCAATCCTTTCGATTATTAGCGGCTTCGGAGTTTTCAGAGGAGGAATAACCAGCCCTGTTTTGAGGTTGATCGCCTAAAACCCGAGAATTGTTATGTCATGTGCAAAAAACAATTCCACAATTCCACATTTCAACAATCCAACCTCCGATATTAGCGCCCGTTTTGGAAACCTCCACTGAATCTGGACGTTTTCAACTGTAAAATTCAATTTCAATATCAAAATGACTGATTTCTCATTCATTGCCAACGCACATCCCAATTACATTGATTCGCTCTACGAGCAGTACACTTCCAACCCTGACACCGTGGAAGAAGGCTGGCGCCTTTTTTTCAAAGGTTTTGATTACGGGTTCAATGCCGGTGACACAAACAGTGCTGTCTCGAATGGTTCCACGAATGGCGCTATCCATGCCAAGCCAGGAGATGTTGACTTGGACGAATTGCGGGTACTGGCGCTCATCATTGGCTACCGCAACCGGGGCCACCTCAAAAGCACGACCAACCCGCTCAAGCCACGCAAGGACCGTCACCCGTTCCTTGACCTCGCCGATTTCAACCTGACAGAGGCGAGCCTCGACAAACCATACGTGGCTGGCAAAGAAATCGGGATGGAGAAATCAACCCTTCGCCAGATCATTGCCCACTTGGAGAAAGTCTATTGCGGTGACATTGGCTTTGAGTTTCACCACATCCAAGACCGCAACCGCCGCCGTTGGTTGCGCCAGCGTATTGAGGCGCAGCATCCCGAAAATCAATGGGGCCTAAGCCTCGACGACAAGAAACGGATACTGAGTAAGCTGAATGGCGCCACTATCTTCGAACAGTTTCTGCATAAAAAATTCATTGGTCAAAAGCGCTTTTCCTTGGAAGGCGGCGAAACGACCATCGCAGCCCTTGATGCCATCATCACCGCCGCCGCTGACGGTGGGGTAGAGGAAGTCGTGATCGGCATGGCGCACCGGGGCCGACTGAACGTGCTTGCCAATATTCTGGGTAAAACTTACGAGCAGATTTTCACGGAATTTGAAGGGGAAATGCCAGAAGACCAGAGTTTTGGTGATGGCGACGTGAAATACCACCTTGGCTTTTCTTCGCAAGTGACCACGCCGAACGGTAAGCCAATTTACTTGAAACTGGTGCCCAACCCCTCTCACCTTGAGGCAGTGGACCCTGTGGTGGAAGGCTTTTCAAGGGCCAAAGCCGATGTGCTTTATGAGAGCGAGTACGATAGGATTTTGCCAATACTGATCCACGGCGATGCAGCTGTGGCAGGTCAGGGCATCGTGTACGAGTGCCTTCAAATGAGCCTTTTGAAAGGCTATGAAACTGGCGGTACACTGCATTTTGTCATCAACAACCAAATCGGTTTTACGACTGACTGGGAAGACGCCCGATCTTCCACCTACTGCACAAGCATTGCCAGCACGGTGCAGGCGCCTGTTTTCCATGTGAATGGTGACGACCCGGAAGCAGTGATTTTCTGTTGTAAAATGGCGATGGAATATCGTCAGGAATACAATGCTGACGTATTCATCGACATGGTCTGCTACCGCAAACATGGCCACAACGAAGGCGACGATCCTAAGTTTACTCAGCCATTGCTCTACGACCTCATCAATGCTCACGCCGATCCAAGGGAAGTGTACAGCAACCGCCTCATCGAAAGAGGCGATGTGCACAAGGAGATTGCGGAGCAAATGGAAAAAGACTACTGGAATGAAATGCAAGCTAGGCTTGACAACCAGAAGCAGAACAAGCTCCCGTACGAGTACCAGGAAAGTGAATTGGCTTGGAAAAGCCTCCGGAAAGAGACGACGCCTGCTGATTTTGAATCCTCTCCCGAAACGGGGATTGATGCAAAAGTGGTTGACAAAATCCTGAAGCACCTGCATACCTACCCCAAAGACTTCAAGCCCATCAGCAAATTTGACCGGATTCTGAAAGGCTCAAAAGCCATGTGGGACTCCGGCAAACTTGATTGGGCGCTTGGGGAATTGGTGGCCTATGGCTCACTACTGCTCGAAGGCAACGACGTGCGCCTCAGCGGGCAGGATGTAAAACGGGGTACATTCTCGCATCGCCACGCAGTGCTCCATGAAGAGGATACCAACCAAGAATACAACCGCCTCAGTGGCATGAGCTCAGACCAGGGCAAATTCCGGATTTTCAATTCGCTGCTGAGCGAATATGCCGTGCTAGGCTTTGAATACGGTTATACCTTGGCCCGCCCGGATGCGCTCGTGATTTGGGAGGCACAATTCGGCGATTTCTTCAACGGGGCACAGACGATGGTGGATCAATTCATCATGTCCGCTGAGCGGAAATGGCAACGGATGAGTGGCCTGTGCATGTTCTTGCCGCATGGCTACGAAGGCCAAGGGCCAGAGCACAGCAGTGGTCGTGTGGAGCGCTTCCTGCAAGGTTGCGCCCGTTACAATGTGACAGTGGCCAACGTGACAACGCCTGCCAATTTGTTTCACCTGCTGCGTAGGCAGTTGGTGCGCCCGTTCCGTAAGCCGCTGGTGCTGATGACACCCAAAAGTGGCCTCCGCAACCCTGAATTCGTATCTGAGCTGAAGGATTTTTACACAGGAACCCGTTTTCAGGAAATAATTGATGACCCAAAAGCAAAAGCTGCCAAAGTGAAAACACTGCTGCTTTGCACGGGGAAAATCTACTATGACCTGCTGGAAAAACAGCGCACCGATAAACGGGAAGACGTAGCCATTGTCCGCATGGAACAGCTTTATCCTTTGCCGGAAAAGCAGTTGGCAGCCATTGTGAAAAAATACAAAAACGCCAAGATCCGCTGGGTGCAAGAAGAACCCGCCAACATGGGGGCTTGGACGTATTTATTGTTCCAATTGAACGGAAAATACACGATGTCGTTAGCTTCCAGGGAAGCTGCTGCATCGCCTGCCGTTGGGTACAAAAAACTGCACGACAAGCAACAGGCAGAAGTAGTAGCCAAGGCGTTCGAATAGTCCTACTTTTGAAATGGAATTGAAGCCCCGTTTGTACTGGTTGCAGACGAGGCTTCCTGTTTTAAAACAATACTAAACTGATACCTGCCATGAGGATAAATGAAATAATAGCGAGCATCAGATAAGCTATGCTCAGCAGGAAAAACTTCAAAATGGTTTTCCACCAACTTTGCTTGTACACCCGTTTCATGGCAAACAAAGGGTAAATCCCGGCGATAAGCAGCACAACCAAAGTCAGCCATTCGGGAGGGTGTTTGAAAAAGGCCATGACCAGGAATAACAGCAAGAAGAGTACGGAATGGACATGGAGTGAAAATATAAGATGCTCGTAGTAGAAATAGGGTTTTCGGATGTACAGCAGCTTTAGGCTCAGCGCCAACAAAGGCATCATCACCAGCATCATCCAAATGATATTGCCGAACATGGAGATGAGGTATTCATTCATGCCCTTCATCATCCGCATAGCCCGTGACACCAGCAAGCGGTTCAAGAATCCTTTGACCTCGTATTTATTGAGAACCGAATCGACAGAAAGTTCAAAAAGGTCTTTGCTGGCGATGGTTATCCCCTTGTTGTGACCATCAATAACGGAGACATTAAACGTAGAACTGTCCATTTGCAAGGTATCAGCGTTCAATACCCCAATTCTTGATGAAAATGTATCCACTGCAGCGATAGCACTGGCATCGGTGAGTTCCTTCACGTAATTCACCCGAACAGAATCATAGTGGATTTTCAAATTGCGCTCCGTATTGTTCTGCTGCATCTCGGCAGTCGTTTTTTCAATCTTGGTATAGGAATCTCCTTGCCGATAGCGCAATGTGATGATGGAAACTAGTGCTACCCCCGTGAACAAAAACAAGCGCAGCGGATGGTAGTAGCGTACGTGTTTGCCCTCAAAATAGGCCGTGGTCAACTTGCCGGGTATGGGCAGCGCCTTCAAGGTGCCGAATATCCGGTTGTCAAGGTTGAAAAAGCTGGCAATGATTTCCACCACAAACTCTCGAAAAGTGAACCGCCCATCGTGGTTGCGCTGGCTGCAATTGGGGCAGAACCTAGCATCTTCAGGCAGGGGCGCATCGCAGTTGCGACAGTGTTGTGATGGTATTTCGTTTTCCATTGGCACTTGTTTGGTGGTAAAAATAAGCGGGAGCGTCTGTAAATGCCTTTTTTTTCGATGATCATTTAAACAATGCTGGATTACAGGAGGCATTTTATCTGAAATAGATACATTTGCTTTAATACGACCATCCGTTCCGTGTAATGCCGATTGGGCCGATTTTTAGTGAAAAATTCCACGGAGGGGCCAATGAAACAATGCTGCAATGGAAGCCACTAAACAACAAAGCCTTACCGCCAAAGCTTCAAAATCCAACCAGGAAATCTTTACCAACCAACCCGAGGTGCAGGCCTGCCTGAAGCAGTTGCGGGAACGATTCAATGACGCAAACCCGCTCGTGGTATCCGATGTAATGGACAAGGAAAAGCACCAGTACGTCAATCTCGTGCAGAAAGGGGGTGGGGTACTGGGCGTGGCGCTCGTGGGGTACACCTATATCTTGGAGGAGATGGGCATCCGGTTTTTGCGATTGGCGGGCACCAGTGCGGGCGCCATCAACACTTCCCTGATGGTGGTGGTGGGCAAAAAAGAGGAGGCAAAATCCAAGCGCATCATCGACATCATGTCCACGCTGGATTTCTTCTCACTGGTGGACGGTCACCCCGCCGCACGGATGTTTATCCGGAATTTCATCACCCACAAGAACTATGCGAACAAGCTGAAATGGCGGCTCATCCTGATTTTCTCCCTCCTGCTGCTGTTGTTTGTTTCCGATTTCGTGTTTTCAGGCTTGGAACACAACCACCCAAATCTGGCCCCTTTCACCCATATCTCTTTTATCCTGACGGGATTCGTGCTGGTGTTTGTTGGGGCATTGGGTTTTTACCTGAACCGGCTTTCAAGACGCTTGAAAAACGCTGGCTTTGGCATCAATCCCGGCGATTATTTCTACGATTGGCTCAAAGGCATTTTCATCGAAAATGGGGTGAAAACGGTAAAAGACCTGAACGACAAAGCAGAGCAGCCCATTCCCGGTATGTGCCTCCGAGTGGAGCACACGGAAGGTACGGCTGGCCTGAAAAGCGATGTCAAGTTTATTACTTCGGAATTGGTGACGGAAAACAAAGTGCTGTTCCCGGAAATGTGCAAGCTGTTTCGGGAAGAGGACAAAATGGACTTGCAGCCAGCGGGTTTTGTTCGGGCGTCGATGTCCATTCCGCTCTTCTTCGAATCCTATTTCATCAACAATATCCCCGTTGAATCGGAGGCTATCAAAAAGGCGTGGAAAGAAACTTTCAGCGTGGACACCCCGCCCACGGCAGTCCGCTTTGTGGACGGCGGCTTGCTGTCCAATTTTCCCATCAACCTGTTTTACAACCCGAGTATCAGCGTGCCAAGGCTCCCCACTTTCGGCATCGACCTGGACGATACCGTGCCGGAAGACCACAAGAACGACACCGTCGCCTGGAGCTTTCTGGGCTACTTCGGTCGGATGCTGACCACCCTGCGGGGCTTTTACGACAAGGATTTTTTGGTGCAGAACAAAGTGTACGAGCGGGGCATCGGTGCCATTCCGCTGGCAGATTTCAATTGGCTCAACTTCTTTCTGACCGACGAGGACAAGAAAACCATGTTCGTGCGGGGCGCAGAGGCCGCCACCAAATTCCTACTTGATTTCAACTGGGAGGAATACAAAGCGCTGCAAGCCAAAATGCGCAAGGAAATCAAAAAAGAGCAAAAACCCCTAACCTACGAATCCTGATCACCCAATCGTCAAACCCATAAAACCTGCCGAAATCAATTATAGCTTATGATACCTGTCATTTACTTCCAGCACCATATACTAATGTTCCTCATTGCAGCACCAATGGCCCTATTGATAGGTTCCTATATGAAGCGGTTTAATCGGCATTTATGTACCCATGATGGTTCATTGCGGGAATTCAATTTAATGGACTTGGAATTTCCTTCCAATGTAAAGGATATACCGAATATCATACGGGGCATATATAAACTTAAAGCGGAAGACCAATGCGACAGCGTCATAAAAGCACTGCGCAAGCACCTCTATATCGATTATCTTTTTATGCCGGCCATATATGGCGCCATATTCCTGCTGTGCATGTATGCGGCCCATAAATTGGCAGCATTCCCGGTAGAACAAGGCTTTTTTGCCAGTTTGGCTTGGCTGCAATTGCTCGCTTGGGTCTTGGATATTTATGAAAATGGCCAATTGCTGGGCTATATACGCCCGGATATAGGCTATGAAATACCCGCAGGCAAACATCGGTTCTTTGTCATCATTGTATGGGCAAAATGGGTCATCGCCCTCGCTGGGCTTACCTGCGCCTTGATGATGATGCTATATTTTTGGCTGACGGGACAATTTGGGGTTTGAGTATATGATGTATAAATTGTATGCCGAACTGCGGCTAAATACCAAATCGGCAACTATGACTTACAGAGCAGCTCCAAAACAAAGCCGCCTAAAAGCTTAACAAGGCCGGGAGACTACTTGCCAACTTCGGGAAACCCCTTGACACAACCGCCCAAGTACTTGACAAGGCCGGGAAAGGACGAACCAACTTCGGGAAAACACGGAACAACCTCGGGAAACTACGCATCAACATCGGGAAAACACTGAACAAGGCCGGGAAGAAGCGTGACGCCTTCGGGAAAATGCTTGACAGGGCCGGGAAATACGCAACTTGCGAACGGGCGGGATGAAAATGGGTACAAGTGGCGCTTTTTATCATTAAATTGGTGATGATTGGGGCATCGGTGCTTTGCTTTTAATGCTACGATGCCTTGGCTCACAGGAATAACACAAAGTTGCCACTTTCCCACCACTTTTTTATCGCTTTTACGTTACCTTTTCATCCAACTGCCGTATTAGAAATATATGTGAGTGTGCGTGCAGCCAAACCATTTCTCTTCATCGCAAAAAACTGTTCACATGCCCTGGGTTCTTAACAAAACGTTCTATATCGAAACCGACATCCGCCGGATGGAACCGAATTTTATTGGCTACCGAGTCAAGGATTTCATCAAGCAGTACCAAGCAGTTTACCAACCCACCATGCCGACCATACAGCCGCCCGTGGAAACAGTGATGCCCTTGCTGGAGGAATGGGGGAGTGTATGCTGGGTGAACGCCCAATTCGGGAAAGGCGGCGAGCGGGGCAAGCGAAAACTGGAACTCATGAAATTGCTCCAGCCCATCCTGGTTCAATGGGGCGAGTATGCAGCCTATCTGATAACATTGGGGAAAATACCGCCCTATCAAGCCGGGTTCCCGTGGCTGAGCATGCATACCCTGCGCAGACCGACCGCCGTATCCGGCTACTGGGTCATGCGTGACCACCAGAAGGGCAACACCACCATGAAAACCAGCAAGAAGCCCGCTACCTTGCTCTATTTTCATTGGCAAGCCTCCGAGGACAACCTAAACTGGTTCACCATTGCCACCACCGAATCCCCCAAGCTGACCACCAAAAAGCTGGACGCCAACAAACGCTATTATTTCAGAATGTATATGACAAACCCGAAAGGGCAATCGGATTTTCATTTTTATAATAGGGGGTATGCGGTGTGAACTGCCAAATGCCCAAATTTTTGCTTTCTATTGACCGTTGCCTGTTGTGGTTTGATTGAAAAAAAGGAACTTCGCTAATCGGCTACGAAGGGGAGCGCCAAGCCTTGGAGTTGTGGTTTGATTGAAAAAAAGGAACTTCGCTAATCGCCGGAACCGGAACCGGAACCGCCGCCATGTTGTGGTTTGATTGAAAAAAAGGAACTTCGCTAATATCACCGACCACCGCCGCACCCACGGACTAGTTGTGGTTTGATTGAAAAAAAGGAACTTCGCTAATCAAATTATGCCGTTTTGTTTCGCTTCTCCAGTTGTGGTTTGATTGAAAAAAAGGAACTTCGCTAATGGGCTTGGCCATACACAACACAACCACCACGTTGTGGTTTGATTGAAAAAAAGGAACTTCGCTAATAAGGTGGCGGCGAGTCCGTTGGTGGCGATGGTTGTGGTTTGATTGAAAAAAAGGAACTTCGCTAATTACCATGACGCTATCAGTTGCAAGCATTTGGTTGTGGTTTGATTGAAAAAAAGGAACTTCGCTAATGACCGGTACGTTGTTGGTGGTGTCGGCATAGTTGTGGTTTGATTGAAAAAAAGGAACTTCGCTAATACGTTGACCGCTTGGCCGTCCACGTCGGTGGTTGTGGTTTGATTGAAAAAAAGGAACTTCGCTAATAGGTTAACAAGACCTGTTTGGAATGCCGCAGTTGTGGTTTGATTGAAAAAAAGGAACTTCGCTAATTCTTGTCCACCTTCTCGCCTTGCAGCTTGGTTGTGGTTTGATTGAAAAAAAGGAACTTCGCTAATTTTAGGATTATTGTAAAATTCAGGAGCTATGTTGTGGTTTGATTGAAAAAAAGGAACTTCGCTAATTTGAGCTTCGTCATGCTGTCGCCCATCACGGTTGTGGTTTGATTGAAAAAAAGGAACTTCGCTAATTCGGACACCGGCACCACGGGCGGCTACAACGTTGTGGTTTGATTGAAAAAAAGGAACTTCGCTAATAAGGTTTTATAAGCGGGTATTTTGTGCAAAGTTGTGGTTTGATTGAAAAAAAGGAACTTCGCTAATGGCAAAAACGAGAAGCAAGAAATTTTGACAGTTGTGGTTTGATTGAAAAAAAGGAACTTCGCTAATGAAATGCTTTGGCTGCGGCAAGGCGGGGCAGTTGTGGTTTGATTGAAAAAAAGGAACTTCGCTAATTAACAACAAATTGCTCACGATGGACTTTCAGTTGTGGTTTGATTGAAAAAAAGGAACTTCGCTAATTTTGCCTTTTTCACGAGGTCCATCAGCCAGGTTGTGGTTTGATTGAAAAAAAGGAACTTCGCTAATATGAAATTGTAGTACAGGTTCCACTGCTCAGTTGTGGTTTGATTGAAAAAAAGGAACTTCGCTAATCAACAAATCCGCAGGGGCAAGGACGATATTGTTGTGGTTTGATTGAAAAAAAGGAACTTCGCTAATGGCCGTTTGCTCATGGTGCCCGGTTCTTTTGTTGTGGTTTGATTGAAAAAAAGGAACTTCGCTAATAGGACTGTAAGGGCGCACTGCGTTGGATTAGTTGTGGTTTGATTGAAAAAAAGGAACTTCGCTAATGTCTTTACTTTGGTGTGCGTCCCGCCCATGGTTGTGGTTTGATTGAAAAAAAGGAACTTCGCTAATGCAACGTTTACACACTAACGGACGAACTTAGTTGTGGTTTGATTGAAAAAAAGGAACTTCGCTAATTCCAATATGCTTTTAACAAGTGGGGCTAAAGTTGTGGTTTGATTGAAAAAAAGGAACTTCGCTAATGTAGGCACAGCGACGGCCTTTATTTAGCTTGTTGTGGTTTGATTGAAAAAAAGGAACTTCGCTAATATTTGAACGAGGCGCAAAGGCAGTTTGCGGGTTGTGGTTTGATTGAAAAAAAGGAACTTCGCTAATATGGCCTCTTTTATTTCTGTTTCGCCCACAGTTGTGGTTTGATTGAAAAAAAGGAACTTCGCTAATCATTTAGACTTAGTGGCTACTTTGCTTGGTTGTGGTTTGATTGAAAAAAAGGAACTTCGCTAATCTTGCCATTTGGCCCTATCTGCTTCCAAAGTTGTGGTTTGATTGAAAAAAAGGAACTTCGCTAATACCGTAAACGTCCGACACTTACGGGCTACAGTTGTGGTTTGATTGAAAAAAAGGAACTTCGCTAATAGCAGTGCGTTAAACCAGTCTATTTTATAGGTTGTGGTTTGATTGAAAAAAAGGAACTTCGCTAATCCTTCGGCTATAATCTCTATGGTGTTCACCGTTGTGGTTTGATTGAAAAAAAGGAACTTCGCTAATTCGTTCATATCGAAAGCGGCGGGCGTAGTGGTTGTGGTTTGATTGAAAAAAAGGAACTTCGCTAATTCTGCAAGTTCGTCTATAACTGCGTCTTCGGTTGTGGTTTGATTGAAAAAAAGGAACTTCGCTAATCCAATGACAAAAGAGACATTCTAAACAGCGGTTGTGGTTTGATTGAAAAAAAGGAACTTCGCTAATGCCAAGATGTGCTTTTCTGCAAGCTCCATTGTTGTGGTTTGATTGAAAAAAAGGAACTTCGCTAATAAAAGAAAAAAGGGCTTACGCACTTCTGCGGTTGTGGTTTGATTGAAAAAAAGGAACTTCGCTAATACATACGCTACGCCTAAGTCTGTCGTTATTGTTGTGGTTTGATTGAAAAAAAGGAACTTCGCTAATGCGCCAAGCTCGGTAAGTTTGGCTTTGATGGTTGTGGTTTGATTGAAAAAAAGGAACTTCGCTAATGTACCCTGTTGTAAACGGTTGATATACACTTCGTTACTTCAAGAATACGATGCGAAAAATGGCGAATAAAATGGCTTTTGCGCCAAGCAAAGGCCATTTTTTTATTCCTAGAAAAGCTCCAACTGCGGTAAGGGTTGCTGCTTGGGCTTCTGGGAGGAAGCACCCCAGAAATTGGCAATCAGGCCAAACTGCTTGTCCGTCACCTTTAGGATGCTGACCTGCCCTTTGGGTGGCAGGAAGCTTTTTACCCTTCGGATATGCACCTCCCCACTCTCCATACTAGGGCAGTGCCGGATATATACCGAAAACTGCATCATGGTAAAGCCATCCTTGAGCAGTTTGTTGCGGAAATCGGTAGCGGCCTTGCGCTCCTTTTTGGTGCCTACGGGCAGGTCGAAGAATACAAATAACCACATGATGTGATAGGCGTTTAGTCGGGTTTGCATGATGGATGATTGGTGTTTTTTCAATGTTCCAGAATGCTCGGATAGATGAGTTTGCGGCGGTCTCCGGCAAAACATTGGACAAGGCTGGCAGCGGTGGTGTTCAAGGCTATCATCAGCGGGCTGATGCCTTCCGGCATTTGGGTGTCCACGGCCATTATCTTTAGCAACTGCGCTTTGTCCTTGGTGGTGAGTTCGTCGCCGGGCAGTCCCGTCAGTATGGAATGGATGACCAGTTCATCCACAAAGGGGCGATAGGGTTCCATGATGTCATCGGCCAAGGCGAAGGCATTGAAGCGGTTGTGGTGGTGGATGCCGAGGGTACACAATAGGCCAGCGCCCGCCAATGCCCTGGCGGTAGCAGCCCGGAGCAGGGCATAGCCATAATTCAGCAGATTGTTGGGCGGCAGGCCATAGCGGTCACGTACGAGCGGGCCGATGAACGGGGCGAATACATGCTGCCAATAGATGCGGGCCGCTTGGCCTTCCCGGTTGGTACTGTCGCCGCTCATCACATTATTGGCCAGGTGGTGGAGTGCCTGTGCATGGCTGCTGTATTTGTTGAGCAGTAAGGCTTGGTTGGTGATTTTGGCCTCGACGGTCTGTTTCCAGAGTTGTTTTTTGAGGGGTTCGGAGGTTTCCAGTTGTAGGCGGAAGCGCTCGTTTTGGACATGGTGCGCATCCAGCGATAGCAGCATGGAAGCGGGCAGGTGCTTGTCGTCGCAATAGATGACAGCCACGTTGTTGGCCGCCAGTTTTTGCATGGCCGTATAGCTGACCGAAAGCTGCGGATGGTCTAGCACCACGAAGCCCAAGTCCTCGATAGGGGCTGTGGTTTCCTGTTCCGTATCCTTGTTTGATATGACCAACTGCTCGTGGCGGGTATGCAGGTGGAAAGGGTTGGAGAAAAAGAGGGTACGCTTTAGCATGATGGGGAACGGTTTTTTAGATAATTCAATTGTTATCGTTTGAATTAGCTCAATAACCGTACCCCTACACGTAGAATTGGATGATTTTAAATGTTTCTTACCACAAATATTAAAATTCTTAAAACGATTTGGGATTTGGGTTGTCAAACTTGATATGCCCAGTTTTGTCCATCCAAAAATGAATGCCTTCCACAGCAATATCGAGATTGGATAAACCCACCCGTAAGCCTTCTGGCGGATTATCAAAGTTCATGGTACTTTCCTTTTTGATGTCCCCGTCCTTTTTGGCCACATTATGGCGGCGGAGCATTATTCTTGGCCGCTCCTCAAAACCAGTTATTTTAAAAAGCCTTTTCGCCAAATCTTTTTGGGAAAGTTGTTTTAGTTCATCTTTAGATTCCTGATAAAATAATACCATCGTACCTTTCCTAAGGGTAGCATACATTGGATATCCTTTTGCAAGGTCTGACTCGGGAGCTAGTGGATATTGATTGCGATGGCCTTTATTGCTGGCAGTATAATATTTTCCAGCTTGAAACAGGCTAATGAGTTCGCCACTGCGCCTTACCTTGCCCTTTGCATCCATCTGTTGGTACATGGCGAGGGCATACATTTCATCGTCCCTGACGTACTTGTTGCGTTTGTGCGGATGTTTTGAGCTGTCTATGTGCGGTTTAAGTTCAATGGCTTTTTTCATCAAGCCTCCACCGACTTTGGCATATACCCGCACCTTTTTGATTTCAATGCCTTTTTCCCGGTTCATCCAAATTCGTTCTCCATCTTTTAGCTTATTGTCGTTGCCGACAGGGGTGAGTGTGAATATGCCTTGTCTGATGGCATCTTTTACTTTCTGCTTGACCACCTCATCAACGATGTATTCCAAATCTCCCTCTTTAAAATTCTTAATCAGTTCCTTGCTCACTACAAAGAATTTCTTTGGTTGGCCATCGCTGTCCTGTTCTACTACAATATGCCTTTTTTCGTCAAAGCTGAATTGGTTTTGCGGTGTCTTGATGGGTTTTAGTATGGCACCATATACGGTGTCTTGGTGCAAAGAACCCCGCACCGAGTCGCCCTGCTGTATTTGGTGTCGCCCTGATTCGTCTTTTACCAGTTTGCCCCTTACTCGTTTTTTCTTCTTTGTTGTTTTAGGTAGTTGGTCGGGGGTATGGTGTGCAATCAGCACCGATTCGTCCAGTTTTTTCAAATCCTCAACATAGGTAGGCCAAGGCTTGCTGGCTTCCATGATTTTCTTTGCCCGCTGCTTGAAGTAGTGTTCTTGCTGAGGGCTATCCGCTGCTTGCTCTTCTTCTTTCCAGGCACGTGCCAATAAATCATATTTTTCCTTGGTCATGCAGGCGATGGTAATGGCATCCAGCAGGTGATGGATATGATTGGTGCGGTCTTTTTCTTCATAAGCCTGTTGCAGACCCCAAGCCTCCCTAAAGGCTGCGGTGAGTTCTCCTTTAACGCTTTCTACCCTTTTGAAACGAGTGGTCAAAAAAGCCCTGGCGTACTTGGTGATGATGCCAGTATCCACAAGTTGGCTGTTCTTGAAGCCCGCCTTTATTTCAGTCATAGTAAATCGTTCGAGCTTGCCTTTCCAGTAATTACGTTCCAATGTAAGATAATGGCGCTCTTGAATCTTCTTGTCCTTGTCCTCTTTGGTAGTGGCTGCTTTGGTGGCCCGCTTCAGCTTTTCGATGCGCCAGTCCAGTTCAGCTACTTTCTTAGGCCAACCGAGTAGTTCAATGCGTTCCATGATTTCATCGTGATTGGCAAGTTGGCTGGGCATACTGTTTTTCTTCACCTCCCGATTGAACTTGACTTCGCACAATGTTTTGTTCATCAGCGAATTATCATTACATAAGCTGCGAGGTATGGTATGTTCGATGTCATACGCCGGGTTGCCGCCGATGAACTGACTGATGCCAATGCAAAAGCCTGTATATAGGCATTTCTTACCCTGTTCCAACCAGAAGCGGTATTTGATAATCTCGTCCGTGCTGATGTTCAGTGGTATTTTGCCCGTTTCCTCCTGATATAGTTTCTTGATTTCCTCGGCATAAGCTTTATTTTCGTCTTCCCGTTTCTTTTGCCAGCGCTGTATGGCCTTGCGCTTATTGGCATCGTTCAGGTTTCTGGAGAGTTCTACTCTTATACGGGTATCGGCATCAATGACATCCATTTTAATCAAGGAATTTACCAATTGTCGCAACTGATGCAGGCTGCGCATGGCCATAGGATTGCGCACGGAATTGGTCATAGGGCTGCCTAGTAAATCAGGGTCAGTTTCTTTGTACTTTTTTGCTGGTTTAAACTTTTCAACGTCTGCAGGATGGTAAAGCTTGGACAAGAGACTCTCATTTGTACAAAATTCATTGTCTGTCAAAAAGCTTTTAATCCGTTGGTCGAGTCGCTCTATGGGAAGAAATTCGCCTTGTCCGAACTTCTCACTGAATTGGGTGTAAAATTTATCAGAAATCTCCTTGAGCAATTCATCACGATTTTCCATCATGGCCCAAGTGTTTTTGCCATAATAGGCTTGCAGCCGCTCCAATATTTCTTGTTCATAAATAGGCAACGCCAGTTCGGAATACTTGGCATTTTCATCCCTTTTGTCCTTCAGAAGCCCGTTCACTATTTGCAGCTTGTCCTTATAGGCTTTGTATTCTTTTATTACGTCATTGATGCCCCATATAATAGCTTGTCGGTTCTCAGCATCCGCCCAGATGGCAGGGTCAACGACGGCAGGTAGGTTGGCGCAAAAAATGGCATGGGAAACCTGCAATCCATCCCTGAGGTGCGGAAGGATTTTGCATATAGCATTGCGGCTTAAGCTTGCATATTCTTTTTTGATAGGAATTTTGTTGAAATCGGCAGCCTGCTTATCATTCAAATCTAATTTGTCTTTTGCAAAACCCAAGCGCATGGCCTCCTTGTCAAAATTGAAGCGCACATGCCAAACGTCATTGGCCAGTTCATCAAGGCTTTTGGTAGTGCCTGTCTTTTTTTTAAGCTTAAAGGTTGGGTTGCATTTGTCGGCAATCCCCTGCTTCCAATCGGCTCCGAACAGCCCAACGAGTGCGGCTGTAGTAGGGCAGCCCGTCATAGTTTGACGAGGTTTATAATTATAGTTGCGATTTGGGCCGAGCAAGTCCAATAGTTCGCCAAATTCAAAGGTCGGCTTGCTCTTTCTCAGGAACTTGGGTTTGATTTTTTGCCGTTCCGCTTCCAAAAGCGGTTCCCACTTTCCAGCTTCATTTTGATATTTGATTTGGTTGATTTGTTGCCACATCCGGTATTCCTCGTAATCAGGGTGTGACACAGGGCAACGGGGCTTGGAGGGCTCCAAGGTGCAGCGTCCGACCAAGCCTTTTTGTGAGCGGAGCGGGCGTTGGTAGAATAGGGCACGTTCCAGTTTGTTTTGCAATTCCACTGGTAATTGCTGCACTTCGCAGATATGCCTAAACTCCGCTAGGTAATGTTCCTCCCTTCCAGTATATCGCCTTCTTATTTCCTCCCCATCTCTGTACAGCTGATAGAAATATTGTCCCATCGTCAGGCAGCCAGCTTGCTCAATTGCCTCTGTCAATTCCTGTATCCCCTTTTTCACTTTACCTGGGTCGTCCACACGATTAAGCCTTTCCAGAAGCTTATCCTTGACACTTTCATAACTGACACCTGCATTATCCTTGATGATTCTATCAAAGGCTCTCTTTAACCCATATAAACCCTTTTCCCTTTCATCTTTGGAGTCAAAATCTTCTAGGTATAGGCTGAAATCACGAATGAAATCGGCTAAAGTTGGTGCATCTTGAATTAGGGACTCAATTATTGGCTGTTTTTCCTCAACGATGCTCAATTCGGAGGTGTCGTCAGCATTGCTCAAAAAGCCCCTACGTTGTGCAAGGTGATAGATGGCTCTACCAAATTTGTAACGCTCATCCTGTTTGCCAAAATCCAGCTTTTGCTTTGAAATGAGATCTCTTAGCGCATAAGGGTTTTTGTATTGCTTCTTGCGCTCGTCTGCATCCGGTTGGTTGTCGGTGGCTAACCAATCCAAAAACTCCTTGCCCTGTGGATAATGCCGGAAATTCTGGGTTTTACCCGTTGCTGGGTCCTTATATTTTTTCCATCGATGGAGCTCTGTCGCATCAATGGGGCAAAACTGATGCGCCTGTAGCACTTTTAGGGTTTCGTACTTGCGTAGCTTCCTTCGAAATTTGATTTTACGGGCACTGCGAAAACTTGTACGTTCTGCTGCTTTTGAAAACTCCTTGCCCTTTTCAGATTTAACACCTTCTGAAAAGATAAGTACTCCATGAAGTGGGTGGCTTTTTTCATCGAATACAAGGTTGAAATTTTCTAAGGGCTTGTTGTCGGGCGTGAAGCGGCGTTCATGGTCAAGGATTGCCCAACCGATGGAGTTGGTGCCGAGGTCGAGGCCGAGAATTCGTGGCATGATGGGTGGTATTTAGGTTGTTATTTGCTAGACTTCCTAATTGAAAAGCCTAACAATAATCAAATATCATCTTTTTTTTGAATTCGCTTTTACTATTAAGTCGTAAACTGATTCAGCAAGTTGTGATGAGTATCGGTAGTAGGCATCCATGTCTATCAAGTTACACCTCCGATCATTCACTAACTCATTGTTCCTTCGATTCAATTTTCTACATCGATCTTCCAGTTCTGGGCATGACACCTTAATGACTTCAAAAATGGACTCAAAGTCATTGGCTTCAAAAAAGCTGAAAAGTTTATTGTTATTCAAACTCATTTACTTGCAAAGGCCGAATGTTAAGGCAAAAATAGAAATGTCATTTAAATAATTGTTGGATGCCCCCAATTTTTTACTTTTGCACTTCCAATTTTTAGATTTTTGTTACCAGACGAAAATTTGATTGTTGGAGTTGTGGTTTGATTAAGAAAGATTATCTTTGTTGCACATCAACAAGCCTTTTTTTCAATTTTATCACAATAAGGCTAATGCATTTAATGCTTATGCCGTAGGAGAAATCCTTGGGCGCTGCGTACTTCCGTAGCGCCCTTTTTATTTCCTTGCGTATTGAAGTGACCCCGTTTGTTGCGACTGCTTCTGTTTACGAATGAATGGTGCAGCGGCGCTTGCAGCTTAGGTGTCAGAATCAGATTCATCTGAAAACCAGAATTTTTAGGTGGTGCTGCCTAATCCTATTTATAATCGTGTATATAGGGTAGTGTGTTATTTACGCCCTGAATATTTTTTGTTTCAAAAAAAATATTTTTGATTTTTTATTGTTAAGCTATAATAATTGGCACGAGATTCGCCGCTGGTTTGCTATTCAATTATCCATTTCAAACCGCTAGCTTCTGACATACAACAGTTCGCTCTGTTTAAGTGCCGACCCTACGGCGAGAAATAATAAAACCATTTCAAATGAAAAAAATTAGCAAGCGACTCGATTCTAAAATCAAGATGTTCAAGGCCACGGTATCGCTTTATCTATCCAAGCAGGCCCGGTTCGATGTGGTTACAGCTTTTCCAGCTGCCATGACAACCTTCCAGAACCGCAATGCGGAAATCGACAATTTGGTGGTCTTGGCCACCGAAGACACCAAGCCTATTACCCAACAAAGAGACGCCCTGCGCCCTCCGCTCTATCTTTCGGCAGCAGTGGTGGCTAGGGCTATATGTGGTTATGCGGACAGTATAGGGAATTTGGTACTGAAGGGCACTATGAACTGGACGGAAGCGAAGCTGGACAAGCTTCCCTTGGACCAGTTAGGACCTCAATGTGATAGCATCCATGAGGAGGGTGTACTGCTATTGGTGGAGGCGGGGCCTCATGGTCTTGACCAATCTAAACTGGACAAATTGGAGGATGACAATACGGCCTGGAAGGCCATGGAGTCGGGTACCCGAAATAAGTTGGTGGCCATTAGTCAAGCAAAACGGCAATTGGCCAAACTTATCAAGGATAATATGGGACTGCTGACGGGCCAAATGAACAATATGGTGTTCACGCTATCGGAGAGCGACCCTGAATTGGTGACAATATGGGAGCAGACTACGAGTCCGGTTGCTTTCCCAAGCACGACTACCCAAGTACAGGTTTTAGTGAAGGACAAGTTGTCGAACCTGTTTATATATGAAGCTGAGGTGGAATTGGTGAATGGTGTAGTGAACAGGGCTGTCACGAATATAGAAGGTGAGGCTATCTATAAACCACTTAAACACGGCTATTATAATGTGTTGGTCACTGCCCTGGGATATAAGCGCTTTGAACTGCTCCAAGTGCGGATATACAAGGGCAGGATCAATCGTTTGGAAGTGATATTGGAGCCGGAGGATTGATGATATTTAAGTTATTGAATAGTTTTGGCTCGGCATGATTGCTGGGCCTTTTTTTGTTTGCCATACTCACCGGGTGACTCAAAGTCACCCGATGAGTATGGTTAGCCCTGATTAATATTCCTAAAACCCAATGCCATGCAGTTCGAAGCAAACTTGATGTACCACATCTACAACCAAGGAAACAACAAACAGCAAGTGTTCTTCAAACCGGATAACTACCTGTTTTTTATCCGTAAGATGCGAACATATATGTTGCCATACGTGGATTTTCTATGCTATTGCTTAATGCCAAACCACTTCCATTTTTTAGTTGTCGTAAAAACAGTAAGGTTGCCGCTTCCCAATGGCAAGGAGCGTTCTTTAAATGACAGTATTGCTGTCATGCTTCGTTCTTACTCACGGGCCATCAATAAGCAGGAGAGCAGGTCTGGTTCGCTTTTTAGGGAAGACACAAAGGCAAAGAATGGTATCATAGAGGGGTTCATCACCTTGCATGGCAAGAACAGCGAACAGTTTTTTAAGTCTGATAATGATTATGGTCGGATTTGTTTTGAGTATATCCACAACAATCCTATAAAGTCTAATCTGGCAGCGAAAGCAAGTGATTGGCCCTATTCATCAGCATCGGACTATGCCGGACTGCGGAATGGGACGCTTTGCAATAAGGAGTTGGCAAGGCAATTAAACCTAATCATGTCCCATAAAATTTGACTTGCTATCTTTCGGTGAACAAACACCGCTATGATAGGCGAAACAAAAACAGGGATAGGATTTTGGGCACAAGAAATATTAGGTGCCAAGCTGCCCGACGAACGATTCCGGGGG
>WGNL01000021.1 GCA_016124585.1 Bacteroidota bacterium
CAAGGTCGAACCCTGCGGGTTGCTCCCTGCGGTCGCAAACCTTGACACGGCCAATCTACCACTATTTTTCTTGCTGCTAAGCGGTCACTTGACCTCTAGCTGTGCCTTTTCCCCATTTTACACAGTTTATGAAGCAGTACCGATTTTGGTGAAAAACGGGCTAGCGAGCGATATCGACAGGGCAGAAATTAATATCGACAGGGCAGAAATCGACAACGATGATGCTGAAATTAACATCGCTAGGACAGAAATTGACAACGATGATGCTGAAATTAATATCGACAGGGCAGAAATTGACATCGATGGTGCCGAAATTAACAGCGACAGAGCAGAAATTAATAGCGATGGTGCCGAAATCAATATCGCTAGGGCAGAAATTGACATCGATGGTGCCGAAATTAACAGCGACAGAGCAGAAATTAATAGCGATGGTGCCGAAATCAATATCGCTAGGGCAGAAATCGACAACGATAGCGCCGAAATTGACATTAAAAAAGCATTTTTGACCATCAAAACCATTAGCCCCAGCATCGCCAAAAGCACAACAAATACAAGCATTTTAGCATGAAATACCACTTAGCACTCGACCTCAAAGACGACCCCGCCCTCATCGCCGAGTACGAGCGTTGGCATGCACCTGGCGGCGTCTGGCCTGAGGTGTTGGAGAGCATCAAATCGCAAGGCATCATCGGGCTGGACATCTATCGCACGGGGAATCGGCTGTTCATGGTCATGGAGGTGAAAGAGGATTTCAGTTTTGAAAAAAAGGCTGCCGCCGATGCTGCCAACCCACGGGTGCAGGCATGGGAGGAACTGATGTGGAAGTTCCAGCAGCCGTTGCCTTGGGCCAAGGACGGCGAGAAATGGGTGCTGATGGAGAAGATTTTTGAACTGTAAGGATTGAGAAGCCCGAAGGGATTTTTAAGCCTAGAGAAATGATAAAACGGCTTAAAAATCCCTTCGGGCTTTTCAATCCGTTTGGCAAATAATATGAAACGACTCGAAAATAAAACGGCCATCGTGACGGGTGGCGCAAGTGGCATTGGACTTTCCATTTCCAATCGCTTCGCAATGGAAGGTGCGCATGTTCACCTCCTCGATTTGAAGCCGGAAGAAGCGGAAGACGCCGCCGCTGATATCCGCTCAAATGGGGGACAGGCCACCGCCCATGTTTGCGATGTGAGCAATCAGGAACAGGTGATGACTATTGTCCAACAGATTCATAACCAGCAGGTTGTGAACATCCTCGTCTGCAATGCGGGCATTGGTTTTGTTGGGAATCTGGAGAAAACATCGGAGGTGGATTTTGACCGATTGTATCAAGTGAATGTGAAAGGTGTTTACAATGCGATGTACGCCGCAGTGCCTTTTTTCAAGGAAAATGGGGGTGGCGTCATTCTGAACATGGCCAGCGTGGTTTCGTCCGTGGGTATCCCCGACCGTTTTGCTTATTCGATGACGAAGGGGGCAGTGCTGACGATGACGCTTAGCGTGGCGACGGATTATCTGGCGGCAAATATCCGCTGCAACTGCATCTCTCCGGCAAGGGTTCACACCCCATTTGTGGATGGATTTTTGGCAAAAAACTATCCGGGGCATGAGGCGGAGATGTTTGAAAAATTGTCGAAGGTGCAACCCATCGGGCGCATGGGAACACCTGATGAAGTGGCCAATTTGGCGCTGTTCCTTTGCTCGGATGAGGCGGCTTTTATCACCGGCTGCGATTTCCCATTGGATGGCGGATTTATTAAATTGCGGCCATAAACGTAACTTTGTAGAAATGCCTCATTAAGAGGTTGTTTTCACTAATAAAATTGTCCTACATGAAGTTAGCACCAACCTTCTACCACTATTTCACCCCCTTGAAAACTGTCGTATTGCTGGCATTTGCGCTGATTTTTGCGGAGCAGACTCAAGCACAAGATGTGAAGATTACGCCCCGAAACGGCAACACACTTTACGTGGGTGTTGAGAACCCGGTTCAAGTGTCAGTGCCCGGTATCCCCAGCGAAAATATTTGGGTCGCCAGTGATGGGATTGAGATTGAAAAATTGGACAATGGCTTGTTCAACATTCGGGTTGACCAGCCCGGCAAAGTGACTTTGACCGTTCACGGCGATGGCTTCCAATACAAGAATTTTGACTTTGAGGTGAAGGCGCTGCCAGACCCGATGAAAAAAACGCCCGACCCAGTTGCTGCATTGAAAATGTCGAACGGGCTGCTAAAAATGGATGGTGACATGATGGCTGCGGAATTCAAACAAGCAGTGGGCTTGGGAGCCTATTTGCCCAACACCGTCGGCACTGCGCCAGTGGGGATTGTGAGCTACAATTTCGTTTACGTGCCGAAAGTTGGCGACCCGGTTGAAGTGGCCGTCCGCACTCCTGACTTCAACGATTTAGCAAAAGGACTTTTGGATAAAGCCTCCTCTGGCGACCGTTACTATTTTCAAACGGTAAATGCCAGCGTCATTGGGGAGGCGGAAGGAAGGCAGGTGAATAGCTTGGTTTTTCATATAAAATAGGCCATTAAAGCGGTTCATTAAAAAAAGGGGTTTCAAGCCATCGGAGGTTTGAAACTCCTTTTTTTGTTACTATTCCAGCCATTTTCCATTAAGGATTTATTCATCTCTAAATCCTGCATCATGAAAAACTTGAAGCAATTCTTCCGTCCGAATTTCTTTTCGCTGCTTGCTATCGCATTTTCAATCTTTGCTTTCGGCCCGTTTTCCTCTCCACAGAAATCAGTCAGTGTGGCGGCAGACAAGATGAACGTCTTCTACGTTGGCGTGGACAACCCCATCACGGTAGCCGTGGAGGGAATACCAGATGAAGAAGTGAAAGTACACAGTGACCAAGTGAAATTGGAAAAAGTGGGTATCGGGAAGTACATCGTCAAGGCGAGTCGGCTGGGCAATGTCAAAATCCTGGTTTATGGTGATGGCTTCGAAACGGAGGAGTTTGAGTTTCGGGTAAAAAGGATTCCCGACCCGACCGCCGCTTTGTACATGCAGAATGAGACGAATTGGATGCAGGGTGAAATTTCTGCCGAGGATTTTAAACAAGCAGCGAAACTGGGCACAAGCATGGGCGATTTCATGTTCAGTTTCAACGCCGAAATCACCACTTTCACGATAACGAGGGTACCGGCCAATGGGGAGGCAATTGAGTTGAGGGATGTAGCTGGTGGCAGTGACTTTGGGGGCTACGTAAGGGATTTGATTGATGCCGCCATGCCGGGTGATACTTATTATTTCAATGATGTGAAAGGGAAGTTCCCTGGTATGGATAAGCCTTGGAAGTTGAATAGTTTGGTGTTTAGGATAAAATAGGAATTGACGAACTAGAATCATTGATTTTCAAGGGCTTTTGTATTTTCGCCAATGAGAAAACAAACACAAAATGGAAACCAAGCTCACCTTCAATTCACATGGTTTATTGACACCACAAGAAGCGATTCCAGCCGATTTGGAAATGGTGAAACTGAATTTCGTGGATGCATTTCCGAAATCCAAAACTAGGGCGAGGCTTTACGAAAATCTTATCCAATTCAACGAAACGCTTCAAAAAGAAGTTTTTCCTTGGTATGAAATGTGGGTAAATGGTAGTTTCGTAACAAAGAAACAAAATCCGAAGGACGTGGACGTCGTGGTGTTTTTGGATGCTGAGGTTTATAAGCTTAGAGAGAAGAAATTAGATAAAATATTGGCTTACTGTTTTGAAAAACTTCGCATAGATGCTTATTTTGTGTTGGTTTTTCCTGAAAATCACAAATTTTTCACATCAACCCAACTGAACCGGAATGATTGGTTTATATTTTTCACGACTTTGAAATCCGGCAGTAGAAAAGGATTTTTACAGTTGATTTTTGAAAATAAAATTTAAACACATGAAGGAATTTGAAGAGGAAGAGGATTTGGGAAATCTTTCAGTTGAAGAAAAAGTGATTCGATTCCAACGGTTGCTGGAAAATATTGAGCGAACGAACTCAATGATTCGACGCAGCCAAGAATCTGACGACTGGCTAGGCGTGAAACAATATCAACGACTTAAAAAGCAATTCATGGATGAACTGGCAGAACTGCTGGGCACATACGAGTTGGAAGTCCAAATTCAAGACCATACGCTACAAAAGGCGGCCTAGCCCTTACAACCCCTCCAGCAACCCATCCTCCACCAAGTTCGGCAACGTCACCACCAGCCCAGGCGTCCGTTCCATTTCCCGTTTGATGGCAAACATCGCCTCCTCGTTCCTTGCCCAACTGCGGCGGGCGATGCCGTTGTTCACATCCCAGAAGAGCATGGACTTTAGGCGGTGTTCGGCAGCTTTCGAGCCATCGAGTACCATGCCGAAGCCGCCGTTGATGACCTCGCCCCAGCCTACCCCGCCGCCATTGTGTAGGCTTACCCAAGTGGCTCCTCGGAAGCTGTCGCCTATGACATTCTGCACGGCCATATCAGCGGTGTAGCGGCTGCCGTCGTAGATGTTTGAGGTTTCCCGGAAAGGGGAATCCGTACCGCTCACGTCGTGGTGGTCACGGCCTAAAACAACGGGGCCTTTGAGTTCTCCACTGGCAATGGCGTCGTTGAAAGCTTGCGCAATTTTCACCCGACCTTCGGCGTCGGCGTAGAGGATGCGGGATTTCGAGCCAACGATGGGCAAGTTGCGGTCGGCGTTTTCTATCCAGATGATATTGTCGTTGAGTTGGCCTTGGATTTCCGAGGGAGCATCAGTCTTGATTTTTTTCAAAACCTCCGCAGCGATGGCGTCTGTGAGGTCGAGGTCGGCTTTTTCACCAGAGGTACAGACCCAGCGGAACGGCCCAAAGCCGTAATCGAAACACATCGGCCCCATGATGTCTTCCACATAGCTGGGGTACTTGTACTCGCCCGTTTTTTTATTCTTGAAAACATCAGCGCCCGCCTTGCCCGCTTCGAGCAGGAAGGCATTGCCGTAGTCCCAGAAATAGCTGCCCCGCTCGGCGAGCGTGTTCACCGCATTGGCATGGCGAACCAACGTTTTGCGGATTTCCATCATGAAACTGAGCTTGTCGTCTTCCAGCAATTTCTTGGCTTGCTCAAAGCTGTAGCCTGCCGGACAGTAGCCCATATCGTCAATATTGTGCAAGCTGGTCTGGTCGCTGACCAACTCAACGTGGGTATTCGTCTGTACCAGTTTTTCCAGCAAATCCACAATGTTTCCGGCGTAAATCAGGGCGATGGCCGTGCCGTTTTGGCGGCAGTCCTCCAGTCGGTTCAGGAGCAAGTTCAGGTCGGCAAAGACGTTTTCCCGAAGGATATACCCATCCGTGATGCGTTGCTCAATGGTCTTCTCGTCCACCTCCGCCAACACGCCGACTGCGCCTGTGATGACCGCCGCCTTGGCCTGTGCGCCGGACATACCGCCGAGGCCGCTGGTCACGAAGATTTTGCCCTTCAAATCATCATCGCCGAGCTTGCGCAAGCGCCCTGCATTCAGCAGCGTGATGGTTGTGCCGTGTACAATCCCCTGTGGGCCGATGTACATGAACGAACCTGCCGTCATCTGCCCGTACTGCGTGACACCGAGGGCATTGTACTTGTTCCAATCTTCTTTTTTGGAGTAATTGGGAATCATCATCCCGTTTGTCACCACAACCCGTGGCGCATCCTTGTGCGAGGGGAAAAGCCCCATCGGGTGGCCGCTGTACATCGCAAGTGTCTGCTTTTCAGTCATTTGCGAGAGGTACTGCATCGTGAGCAGGTACTGTGCCCAGTTCTGGAAGACGGCCCCGTTTCCACCGTAAGTAATCAGTTCGTGGGGGTGCTTCGCAACGGTGGGGTCGAGGTTGTTCTGAATCATGAGCATGATGGCCGCCGCCTGCTGGCAGTTGGCGGGGTACTCCGTGATTGGCCGGGCATGCATGGGGTAATCGGGGCGGAACCGGTGCATGTAGATGCGTCCGTAAGCTTCCAATTCGTGGTAAAATTCCGCCGCCAACACCTCGTGGAATTTTGGCTGGAAATAGCGCAGGGCATTGCGCACGGCCAGTTTCTTCTCCTCTTGCGAAAGCACGCCTTCAATGACCCGCTTGGGAGCATGGGAAACGTCTGGGTCGTAGGGTTTTGGGTTGGGCAAATAATCGGGGATGCCTTGGCGGATGGATTGCTGGAACTCGGTCAGGTGATTCATAATTTGGCGTTGATGATTTTGCGAAGCGCAAAAGTAGGAACTGATAGGTCAAAAATACGTTCAAAACATCCTCAGTTTTACCAATTGGAATCCAATGAACATCCCCCACCATTCTTCGTTTCTTATCAATTAAGCCCGTCTCCCAACAAAAAAGCACTAGTTTCTACCCACTATGACCATTGAAATAATCCTAATCTTATCACTGGCTGTCGGCATGATTCTGCTGTTCGTCTTCGAATTGCTGCCCGTGGAAGGCATCGGTTTGTTGATGATGGTGCTGCTCATGGCCACAGGTTTGGTCAGCCCCGAGGAAGGGATTTCGGGGTTTTCCAACCAGGCGGTGGTGACCATTTTGGCGCTAATGATAATTGGGGCGGCACTGGAGGAAACCGGGGCTGTGGAGACCATTGGTTATAAAATAAAAGGGCTGTTTTCTCTGCCAGAATGGGCCAGTGTAGGCCTTTTGATGCTCATCGTCGGAACGGTTTCAGCCTTCGTGAATACTACTGCCGTGGTCATCGTTTTCCTCAGTATTTTATTGAAAATTTCGGATAAAATCCCGACCAATCTTTCCAAGCTCCTAATCCCGCTTTCTTTCGCTGGCATCATGGGCGGCTCGTGTTCCATCATGGGTACTTCTACCAACCTGCTGGTTAGTTCCATCAGCAAGGATGCGGGGTTCGAGCCGTTTGGCTTTTTCGAGTTCACACCGATTGGAATTGGAATTTTTGCAGTCGCATTTACCTACATGGTGCTGTTCGGTAGGCATCTGCTGCCGAGTCGGGTAGCACAAAAACAGCCGGAAGAGGATTTTTCCCAAAAAGCCTATTCCACCATAATCAGCATCAACGAGGGTTCAAGCCTACTTGAAAAGCCGCTAAACCGTACCATTTTTTACAAAGGCTCCACGATTTCCATCATTGCGCTGGGGCGTGGTAACAACCCGCTACGATTGCCGTTCCGTTTTGAAAAATTGCAGGTGGGAGACCGCTTACTCATTCGAGCCAACGCCGAAAAAATCAAGGAGCTACTGGAGAATGAAAAAGTCAGCCTACTTGATGAAGAGGACGCCGAAAAAGTTGCCAAAGACCCTCGCCAGTTCGTAATTTGCGAAGCACTAATCAAACCCAATTCAGGATTGATTGGCCGAAAACTCAGCCGGATTGACCTTTGGAACGAATATAATATCGTGAACATCGGCGTTCATCAGGTGAAGCGGGCTTTCGATGCTTTTTCGGACTATTTTTCCCCCGCCAAAGCCCTGAATATTTATTTGGACAACGACACGCTTGAAATCGGCGATAGTCTGTTGGTGTTGATAAACAAACAGGAAGTCGAGACGCTAAGCAACACCAAGGACTTTGTGCTGCTGCGGGAGTTTCGTGAACTTCATTACGAACCAAAGAAAATCGTGCTATCGCTGGCAGTGCTTGCCGCTGTGGTGGTTTTGGCTGCTACGCATGTTTTGCCGATTTTGGTCAGTGCTTTGGCGGGTGCGCTAGTGCTCACTCTGCTGCGCTGCATCTCCCTCAACAAAGCATTCCGAAGCGTCAACTGGAACATCCTGTTCTTGCTGGCTGGCATGATTCCAATGGGCATCGCTATGCACAATACAGGTACCGATAAATTTCTGGCGGATGGATTTGTGAAAATATTGCCCTCGAAAGAGCCGCTCATCGTTATCGGGGCCATGTTCCTTTTCACGACCTTGCTCACGAGCGTATTGTCGAATAACGCTACGGCCATCCTCCTCGCACCGATTGCCATCTCCCTAGCAGCTACGCTGGGATTTCCGCCAAAACCGCTGCTTTTCGCCGTTATGTTTGGGGCCAATACGAGCTATTTCACGCCTATTGGGTATCAAACCAACACGCTGATTTACAATCCGGGTAACTACAAATTCAGGGACTTTTTCGTAGTGGGCGGTCTGCTGACTGTCTTGATTATCATTGCGGCTACGTTTTTGATTTATTGGTGTACATTCTAAAGCTCATTTTTTGCTTCTGGATATCCACAAAAAGTAATTCTCCTAATAAAAAATGCAAGCTAACCCAGTGGCTGACTTGCATTTCTTGGTGACCAACCGCAAACAATGTCGTTTAATCCTAAAAACTGTAATCTACCCGCAGGGTGAAATTCCTCGTAGCCTCAATTTTGCCCGGCCGGGCTGTATATTCCCGGTTGGTTAAATTTCCGCATATCAAGGCCAGTTTCAGATGGTCGGTCGGGAAATAAGCGACACGAGCACCCAGCACAAGGTCACCGCGGTTGTTTTCGTTGCGGTATTTGCGCAAGCCAGGCACAACGATTGCTTCGAAAATCTCGTCAATATTGGCCATGAAACTATTGTAGATGGCACTGGCACCAAAGGCGAATTGACCCGCCCTTGTTTCAATATCCACTTTTGCGGTATGCTTGTAACGGTATTTCAAGATGTTCTCGCAGGACCTTCCGCTGGAACAAATCGAAGAATTGATGGCATTCAAATAGGCATCGGTTTTCCGAAAAGCTTCCGAACCAAATTTGATGGAATCAATGGACGCCCATTCTTTGAATTTTGGATTGATGTAGGTGTAGCCAGCCAGCACGGTTGTCTCTAGGCCGAACAATTTCCCCTTGCCCGTCACACTGGCTTCGTAACCACGGATGCGGGTATCACCCACGTTTTGGGACTGAAAAGAGGGAGGGAAAGTTGCTAAGACCAAATTGAATTCCATCATGTTTTGGTATTCGCTGGTAAATGCTGCCAGGTCCAAAAACCCACTGAAACCGCCAACTTTGAAACCTTGCCGTAGGCCAAGTTCCGCTGACCAACCCGTTTCAGAAGTCAAGTCAACATTGGGCAAAATTGGAGTACCCCCAAACAGGGTATAAATGAATTTTTCGGCAATGCTCGGAAAGCGATAACCTTGCCCCCACGAGGCTCTGAGAAAAGTGGCTTGACCTAGTTCATAGCTCGCACCAAAGCGAAAAACTGGCTTTGACTCCTTGATTTCGCCATTCGGAACGGTGTCTCGTTGTACGACCTGTCCATCAATTTTATACTCAATGATTTCAGGGGTGTTGATAGTGTTCTGTTCGTATCGGAATCCGCCAGAAAGGTTCAGTTTGTCAAACAGCTTTTCATCAAATTGAAGATAGGCTGCCAGATTTCGACTTGTAAATGTGGTGTCGCCATAGAGCGGTGCCCGCACGGTTGTTCCAATGTAAACGCCACCTGCCGTCAGAATCAGGCCGATTTTGTCCATTTTCCGCTGAAATTGGTACTCGCCATATTTCACTTCAGAGCGATTGGATTGGTCAGCTTCGGAAGTGCCAGTTTGGTTTTTCACACTGAAAAAACGGCCCATTAGCTTATGCCGGTTGTTGGCAGGGTCGTAGTAGGTAAGGTAGGGGTCTATGTTAAAACGTAGGTTATCGCTTTCGGAAACAGCAGCCCCAGGTCGCAGAATCAGGCTGTCTGCCCCACCCCAAAAGAAAAAAGAAGCACCTTTTATTTTGTTGAAATTAGTGTTCAATCCTACCGAAAGCCTATCCGTGATGCGGTAGCGGGTACCAATATTGATACGGCCCCGTCGGGTGTAGGTGCTATCGTTGATGCTTTCCTGCCGGATGTAGTAACCGCCCGTCACCAGGTCCAATTTTCCAAATTTATGCTTGTGCGAAAAACTGCCACCAGCTGAATAGCGTGGCGTGTCCCACCATTTTGCAGCCTTGTTTTTTGGGGCACCGTAGGAAGCGACAAAAGGGGAAAACTTGGTTTCCGGTTTTGACTTGGCGTAAGCTGTGCGCACGTTCACGATGCCGTTCAGGGCCGAAGAACCGTAAAGTGCGGAGGCTGCCCCTTTTACCACCTCCACCTGTTCGATATTTTCCAATGGAACATCTTCCCACTGTGGATAACCTGCATCAGCTTGAAGGATTGGCATGTCGTCCACCAGCAGAAGTACCCGACTGCCTGCTCCATAGCTGAAGCCAGAGCCACCTCGGATATTTGCTTGGTCACCGACCAGATTAACCCCTGGCACCTTGTCCAACAATCCACTAAGGCTCGTCTGGTTGGTGCTCTGAATTAGGTTGGGTTTCAATACGTCTATTGAGACCGTCACCTCACCCAAAGCCCGTTCGTGCTTGCCACTGGTAACGGTCGCTGTGCTGAGGATATTGGCGCTTTCGGAAAGTGACACGTCCAATTGGCGTGTCTCATTTGGCACGAGCGTCAATTTTTGGCTGACTGTTTCGAGGCCGACAAAGCTGAACACCACTTCATAGTCGCCCGGCATCAGCTTCAGTTCGTAGTGCCCGTTGAAATCGGTGATAGTACCCGAACTTCCTGCTTGAACAGTGGCATTGATTAAGGGCGAATTGCTTGGGCTTTCAGATAAAATGCCCGTCAATGTTGCGTTTTGTGAAAAAAGGGAAATGGCCAAAAATGCCAAAAGAACGGAAAGGGTAGCTTTAATTTTGTTCATAAAATGGTGGTTGTTGACTTGGCAAATTGGGGCATCTACATCAAATAATCTTGGCCAATCGATGACCATCTGGTGAAAAAATCAAAACAATTTTAGGCAATTCTGCCAAATTTAGCTCTTGGAACTGTTCTCTGTGAAAGATGGAAGCCAGCTACAGAAAAAGATGCTGGGTTAGAGTGGGTAATCTCGGCCATTCCATAATTTTTAACTCGGCCAGTGTGCGGATTGGGTGCAAAAATAAAACTTGTTCCCAAAATCAATGATTCAAATTAAACTGACATAAACTGCGAGTTTTTCGGGGAAGTTTAAGAGTTTTGCCAAAGGGAAAGTGATTCTGACTAAATCATTTCCTCCGATTTCTCCGACTATCTTGCTCATTTTATTAAACCAAAATAATTTCCTGTATGACAAAATTATTACTTGCCTTTTGTCTCTGCGCTTGCGCAACTTTCATCAACGCCCAAACTTGCATGCCAGATATGCAGTATGCGGATTCAACGGCGGGCGTTTACCCGAAACCATACGATGCAGCCACCAACACAGGAGTTGGTATTACTGAATGCGCCGTGATTGGCCAGAATTTCAATGTTAATCTTACGGTAGTCATCCATGACTCTTTGACGATTGGGACATCTAGCTACCCGCTCGATTCCATCGTGATTTCTTCGGTGGAAGGCCTCCCAACTGGCTTGACCTACAAATGTGACCCAGCTAACTGCCATTTTGTCCAGAACACCATTAGCTGTGCCGCTATTTATGGGATTCCTACTGCTGCCAATGCACCCGGTGCTTATGACATGGTCATCAAAGGTTCCGCTTACATCAATGGCTCTTCCTTTCCGTTGCCACTAGAATTCCCGAACCCACTCATTGCACCTGGCAAATACACGATTCATTTGAATGCCAACTCTAGCGACCCTTGTTCATTGACCGCTACAAAGAATTTGGAAGGGCAAATGAGCATCACCACCCAACCCAACCCAACCGCTGGCATGGTTCAAATTAAAATTAATTCCCAAATAAATGGACAGTTCCAAATGCAAGTGCTAGATTTGCTCGGCAAGCGAATCGCACAGCGTCAGGTGAGCATTTCCGCTGGTGTAAATTCCTTGGAATATGATGCGAGCGGCCTTGCAAACGGCCTTTATTTAATGCAAATTCAAAACGAGCAAGGCTTCGTCACACAAAAATTGGCCGTACAGCATTAGTATCTTGTCAATTCAAAAAGACTTTTTTTCTGTTATACAAAACTATGTACAAACATTGGCGCCCCGAAAGGGGCGTTTTTGTTGGTAAAAATGTTGGCAAAACTGCAATTTCCCCATTCACTTGCCACCTTCTCACTTCACAATTGTCATTTCACTGTTTTTTTAACACTTGTAGCGGTTTTGGTAAAATTTGGCACTTGTGCCTTCGTTTTGAACTACCGTTAACGTAACGTTTTGAAAAAACGAGTGTTTAGTTGCAAGTATCATCCAAGTGGAATGATACTTTTGCGAAATTTTTTTAAATAAAATCAATTCATAAAACATGAGAATTAAATCATTGATGCTGGCCGCTGCATTTGTACTGCCTTTTGTTGGTCAGGCTCAACTTTCCGCTCCACCTGAAAACTGGCAGCACCTTGACAAGATGAAGGATGGCTACTATGGTGTCAGCGCCAATAAAATGTACAGCGATGTGCTTTCAGGAAAAAAATCTGAAACTGTTGTAGTAGCCGTGATTGACGGTGGCGTGGACTGGCAACATGAAGACCTGAAAGACATCATGTGGACCAACCCTGGCGAAATCCCGAACAACAATATTGACGACGACAACAATGGCTATGTGGATGATGTGCATGGCTGGAACTTCATTGGGGGTAAAAACGGTAACGTACACCAAGACCAATTGGAGATTACCCGCATCGTTGCGGCATACCAAAAAAAGTTCAAGAACGTAGATGCTTCAAAGCTTTCCGGCAAGGAGAAAAAAGAATACGACCGCTACAAAGAACTTGAAGAAACTGTAACGAAGCAACAATCTGAAGCTGCTGCCAGTTTGGCACTTTACCGTGGTATCTTGGAATCGGTAAATGCTTTGGAGAAAAAAATCGGGAAATCAGAAGTTACAGCCGCTGACCTTGAAAACTTCAAGACGGATGACCCCAAACTCACTCGTGCTGCACAGGTGATGAAGGGGATGTTGGCCGAAGGAGCCACTTCACAGGAAATCAAAGACCAAATCCAGGGTGGCGTAGATTATTTCTCCAGCCAAGCCGAATACCAATATGATGTGAACTTTGATGCTCGCAGCGTGGTAGGCGACAACTACGCCAATGTAAATGAGCGGTATTACGGCAACAATGACGTGAAAGGCCCAGACGCTAGTCACGGCACCCACGTATCCGGCATCATTGCTGCCAGCCGTGGCAATAATATTGGTATGGACGGCATTGCCAACAACGTGAAAATCATGGCCATCCGCTGTGTGCCAGATGGCGATGAACGTGACAAAGACGTGGCCAATTCCATTATGTATGCTGTTGATAACGGCGCTACAGTGATTAACATGAGCTTCGGTAAAGGCTATTCATGGGATAAAAAAGCTGTTGACAAAGCAGTGAAATATGCCATGAAGCATGATGTTTTATTGGTACATGCCGCTGGTAATTCTCACCAGAACAATGATGAAACTGATAATTTCCCGAACGATAAATTTGAGAAACACGGTTTGTTTGGCCCTAAATACGCCAAGAACTGGATAGAAGTGGGTGCGCTTAACTGGCAAAACGGCGAGGACATGGCCGCTTCCTTCTCGAATTATGGCAAGGAAGGTGTAGACCTTTTCGCACCGGGCGTTGATATTTACTCTACTATTCCCGAAGGCAAATATGCCCGCTTCGATGGTACGAGTATGGCATCACCAGTAGTGGCTGGTGTGGCTGCGGCCATCCGCTCTTACTACCCAGAGCTTTCCGCAGTTCAAGTGAAAGACATCCTGATGTCCACAACCACCATGACCGCTAATACAAAAGTGAAAGTGCCTGGCGACGATGAAAACCTAGTTCCTTTTACCGACCTCTGTGTGACAGGTGGCGTGGTAAATGCTTACGAAGCTGCCAAAAAGGCTGAAAAAACTAAAGGCAAGCGTAAAAAAGCCTTCCGTAAGCGTGCAGCAGATACCGCCAGTGGCAAATCGGTTGCCAAGCCACGTGCTTAATTTAGGTTGAGAAAAATGAAGTTTGGTTCAAAAATTTGGTCCTCACTTCAAACAAAAAAGCCCTGCCGAAAAAGTTTCGGTAGGGCTTTTCAATTTCTATTCAAGCCTGAAAGCTAATCTTCCAAAACGCCAAACTTCCCATTGTTCAAGTCTTGAAATGCTTGCATGATTTCCTGTTTAGTGTTCATAAGAAATGGACCGTATGGCACTAAGTTCTCATTGATTGGTTCACCGCTGAGCAGTAGGAAAACACCACCTTCATTTGTTGCTACTTTCACCGCTGTCCCATCATTTTTGAAGACAGCAAAATGGTCAGTTGGGACTTCTTCCTTTTCATTAATTTGAAAACTCCCCTCCACTACAAGCAATCCTGTATTGAATTTCTCCGGTAAGGAAATGTCCAGGGAAGCACCTGCATTTAACCTACCAACATAGGCGTGAATGGGGGTAAATGTAGATGCTGGGCCTTTCACTCCCTCAAATTCCCCAGCGATGACTTCCAGCACACCGCCACTGTTAGGTAGTTCATATTTACCCATTTTCCCATGCTCAATAGCTTGGTACTTGGGCGGCGTCATTTTGTCCTTCGCAGGTAGATTTACCCAAAGCTGCACCATTTGAAACGGACCTCCTTTTTTACTGTACTCAACGTCATGGTATTCTTTGTGAAGAATGCCACTACCGGCTGTCATCCACTGTACGTCGCCCTCACCAATGACGCCACTGTTGCCAGTGCTATCGTGGTGTGCGACTTTCCCTTTAAAGGCAATTGTGACCGTTTCAAAACCCCGATGCGGATGAACCCCGACGCCTCGTGGGGTGTCGGATGGTGGGAATTCGATTTTTGAACCGTAATCCAAAAGGAAAAATGGACTCATGCGCAGCAGCCCCATTTCATATCCACTCGGAAAGAAATTATGCACCCGAAACCCATCGCCAACCATGTGTGGGGCAGGTGGTGCGAGTACTTGTTGTACAGATTTTGTATTGCTCATTTTGTGATTTTGGGGAATAGAACAACCCAGAATGATTAAAAGTTATGGCGAAATCAATTGCAAGTCTAATTTGCAGTTTTTATGTACTTTTTCCCCAATTCATATTTAATTTCACTACCAATCTGATTATCATAAAATCTCCTATCTACAACCATTGAATTTGGGGTTAAATGTTTTATCTTCAATTGATGCGTAGAGACACACGGTTTTTCAAAACTGATGATTCCAAAATCAGAATTGATAATGTAAATGCTCCTTCTTCGGTAGCAATCATTCTGAATGAAACAACTGTCTAATTTAAATATATAACCAGGAATTAAAGAGGAATCTTGTGGATAAAAATTAGGACATGGTGGAGGCGGAAACGTCGTATTTGAAACCATATTTAAATAAATCGAATCAGACCATACACCTTGTAAATACTCAAGTTTCAAATCTGACTTTATGGCTTTGATTATTTTCCGATTATTCTTTGAATCATAAAATTCAAATCCATTTTTGTCTTTATCAACTAATTTAAAATTACTAAAGTTTAAGTGCAAATATATCGAGCCGTCAATTTCTCCAACATCCCAATCATTGATTAAACCCCAATCCCAATTATAGTTTGCAACGCAGTACTCCATAAATTCCATCTGTACAGTATCTTCTTCCGTTATCATTAAATAGTTTTGGTCCATCAAAGCTGTAGAAACTTCTTGAGGAGTGTATTTATGACAACCAAAAATTAAAATGAATAGCAACGAAATCTGTGGCATTCTCATGGAAGTTATTTTAATTTATCATCCATTTTATCTAGTTAACGCACAACTACTTTTTCCCTCAAAACCCCATATCCCGTATTGACATCCAACCAATAAATACCAGTAGGCATTGCCTCGACACTGATGCTAAATTCCAAATGTTCATCTGATATATCCACTGTTTTACGTAAGACCAACCTACCTTGACCATCATGTAAAAAAACTTCCACAGGGGGCGTGGGTTGCTTTGTTTCAAAGTATAGGCTGATGGCACTATTTGTCGGGTTTGGGTAAACCGTTAAAGATAATGGTGCTTCAAAATTAACCACTTCAACGCTTGAATAGGAATCATGGCCGTCCAATTCCAAAACTTTTAAGCGATAATAATTTATGTCCATAACTGGGTTGCGGTCAATGAATTTAAAGCTTTCATCAATGCCACTCGTTTGTGAAATATGAACAGTTCCAAGCTTTTTGAAATACTGCCCATCATTGCTCCGCTCAACATCCCAACCCTCAACATTCTCCCAAGCAGCAACCGACCATGCCAATAGTGATTGATTATGCTGATAGGGTGCAGCAGTAAAATTCACCATTTCAACAGGCAATGGAGAACTTTCCACCGTAAATTTTGACAATAATTTCAAATAAGCAGCTTGCGTATAAATGGCTGGTTCTGTCAATTCCCAAGAATTTTCGGGCCAACTGGTATTCCAGTCTTTGTAGGACTTTTGAATCGGTTGGTTTTGGGGTGGAGATATGGTACAATTGCAGGCAGGGTCTGGAACGAAGTTTTTATTGAAGCCACCCGTAATATAGCCTGGCGGTGGGCCAATGGGCGAAGTCTGAGCGTTGTCATAATCTGTGCCGTCACCAAACCAAGCATGGTACATTTCATCGCAGGAATTTTCTGCCCCATAATCCCCCATATTTGTCATCATAACTTTATTGATGGGGTTGACGCCATTTAAAAAATGGATATAACTCTCCGCTGCATTTTGATAGGCAGTAGCGTTTGCAGGGGATAAATTATAAACCAGCATATTGTAAAATATGGTACCAGCATTTGCTTTTACCTGATTGCTTCCCCATACATAATCATTATCTTTTAAGAAGGCTCGATATGCGTCTGTGTTATTATTCCACGCTGTCAACATATCTGCATTGTTGGTATTAACGGAGGTAATGCAGTTGTTTTTGATATTGTTTGCAACGGTTGATGAAGCATTTGGGAGACTAGCATAATACAGCATTATATCCTGAATAATTGGTTGGAATGGGTACCAGTAGGTCCAGCTATATGGCCTTATACTGCTGTAATTATTGTCAAAATAAGTGCGATATGCAGTATTGCCAGTAGCGGCGAAAAGCATGGCCGCCGCTCCAGTCCTTGCCTCGTTTTGTGTGTCTACATCCCATTCTGGGTTGGCACTGCAAAAGCCAGAATTATCATAACTGGAAGTGCCTGGATTCGCCGTTATCCATGTCCATGCAAGCTCGGCTTTTTCCAATAGAGTTGCAGCGTAAGTATTCATAGCGGGGTCCCCCAAACCGCCATAAACGATGGCAGCATGGGCAAACATGCTTGCTGCTGCACGGGTGGAAGACGCCTGAGCTGGGCCATACAAACGTTGTGTAAGGTCAGCACTCGCAGGGCTGGCGGCCTCAAAGCAAGGCACTCCCACTTTCATCAGGACAGAACCATCACTCAATTGCATTTTGAGCAGCCAATCCAACTCCCATTTAAGTTCATCCAATACATCGGGAATGCCATTACCAGATTCTGGAATATTATTATTGTCACCAAAAACCGATGGATTCTCTTGGTAGGCAAACAGCAAACTGTGCACCGGTGCCCAAGTAAAGTTTACATATTTTGTAAAATCCCCAGCATCATGCCAACCGCCAGACAGGTCTTTTTCCGTAGTGCCATTATTTGGTTCACTTACGCTTCGACAATTAAGGTCTTGCAACGCATGTGTATGGCATTCCAAATCCTGCCATGACCCAGCATTTGTTGCTGTTTTAGGCGTTCCGCAACGTTGTAGGTAAAACATGCGCAGCACATGTTTTTGTGCCAAATTATATACGTCTTCACCAATACTGAATTGGTAAGAACCTACATCGTTAGTAGAGTCATAAATATAATAATCACCTGGTGTGGTCACTGTGGAAAAGTCGAACCACCACACCTTGTCACCGGATTGCGCATGCGTAGTGCCACTATTCCAAGCAGAAATAGCAGCAGAAAAAACCGTCACATCATCGCTCCACCTTTTTACTTGGTAGGTTGTGCCGGGTGTAAAGCTATCTCCTGAATTGAAACCCACTTTTGGATCGCTAATTACACATACTTTTTGCGCTGAAGGACGGTAGCCAAATTGGTCGATATGGAGATGCGAGCTGGTGGTAGTTGGACCTGCTAAACAGGCTATTGAAATAAAAACCAAGCTGAATTGGATGTAGATTTTTTTCATTTAAATGGATGATTTGTTATTTTTTCAATGTCCAATTCGAACAGATTGTTCAGGCAATTTCCACCAAAACCATTCCTTATTTTTCATTCAATCCTTGGGTTTTATTGGCACCCAAATATCTTCTTCTGAACTGGGATCGTTGTTTCTATATTTTTCCCCTAACAGCTCAAAATGTGGCCGATTATCTAATTCATATTCCGAATTGGGCAACCATGTGCCAAAAATATATTGAAAGATTGCAGCCCCTTTACTTGATTCGCCTTGGTAATGGAATACAGCATAAAGACCGCCAGAGAGTTCGAAAGCATTCATTCCTGGAGGAATACCATCGAAGTCATTGACCTCTACCGCCGCCCATTTTACGAATTCCCTGTTTAGGTCAAAGCTTTTAAAGTAGTCAGGAGTGTACAATTGCATAGAAAAAAGGTCGGTACCGACGGCATTCTCGATTTCATTTCTCCTCGTGATAAAGTTGCGCCACAGGTCGCTTGTTTTATTGTTTGTCAACGACATGGACATACTAATACCGATGAGCTTTTTTTGAGGAAGAATTTTGATAATTGGCAACACGTGGAATTATTTTTAAGACTGATTAGAACAACATGCATTCAGATTAGTTAATAATGCTTTCGTTCCGAAACGCCAAAAATGAAACAATTTAGCCTGTCAAAAAAGAAAGGCCAATAACTAACGAACCTGTTTTATGAAAATCCTGCTACAATATCTTAAGCCTCATAAATGGCTTGTCCTACTCACACTTGGCTTGGCCGCTATCAACACGGGCTTCTCGCTCATGGATCCAATCATTCTCGGCAAGCTGGTGACACTCGCCAGTGACCACCAGAATGCCTCGCCACATTTCGATTGGTCAAGCTTTTTCTGGAGCTATGGCACCATCGAGCGAAAAGGTGAGCCTTATTTTCAAATGGGTGTTGTCTACCTCCTTTTGGCTTCTGTCTCAGTGGCCATGGTCAGCCGTATTGCCAAAGCATTCCAGGATTATGGCCTCAACGTCATCATCCAAAAGTTTGGTGCCCGGATTTTCACCGATGGCCTACGTCATGCGATGAAACTCCCCTACCAAGAATTTGAAGACCAACGAAGCGGGGAAACCCTGTCAATCCTCACCAAAGTCCGCACGGATGTGGAGAAATTTATGACTGCATTTATCAATGTGCTTTTTGGTGTATTGGTCGGCGTTGTATTCGTGTTTGTTTATGCCTCAGTATATATTAATTGGCGTATACCTGTCGCATATGTATTTGGCATTTTTATACTCACTTGGGCCACGAATAAATTGAGCAAAAAAATAAAGTCCATACAAAAGCATATTGTGGGTGAAACTACCGCCCTTGCTGGCTCTACAACTGAATCGCTGCGCAATATTGAATTAGTAAAAAGCCTTGGATTAACTCACCAGGAAGTTGAGCGATTAAATAAAAACACTTATAAAATATTAGGGCTTGAATTAACGAAAGTGAAACGCATCCGCAGCATAAGTTTTGTTCAAGGCACGATGGTGAACACCTTGCGACAGATTATTTTGTTCATCATTATGTGGCTAATATTTCGGGGTGAAATGGAGGCTGGGCAATTGGTGACCATGCAGGTTTTTTCATTTTTTATTTTCGGGCCATTGCAGGAAATTGGCAATATTCTCCTATCCTACAGGGAAGCGGAAGCCTCACTGAATAATTTTCAAGTGTTGATGAGCAAGGCCCCGGAAACCGATCCAGCACAACCGAAACACCTTGGCAGCATTGAGACGCTTTCGTTTAACAACGTTGTTTTTCAGCATAAAACAGCTAGCCACCGGGCTATTGACGACATCAGTTTTGATGTCAAAAAAGGCGAAACCATTGCCTTCGTTGGGCCCAGCGGCAGCGGCAAATCCACCTTGATGAAACTGATGGTCGGGCTATATCGACCGCAAGAAGGTAAGATTCTTTACAATGGCCTCGATGAAACGGAAATCCTGTTTGACGACCTTCGCAATCAAATAGGATTCGTCACGCAGGATACCAACCTGTTTAGCGGTACCATTCGGGAAAACCTGATGTTTGTGAACCCTACTGCAACTGAGGTAGAACTTACGTCTGCCCTCACACAAGCATCTTGCAACAGTCTACTTGCCCGTGCTGAAAAAGGCGTGGACACCGTCCTCGGCGAAGGTGGCCTGAAACTTTCTGGCGGTGAAAAACAACGTATTTCTATCGCAAGGGCTTTGCTCCGCAAACCCAAACTGCTCATCTTCGACGAGGCTACTTCTGCCCTAGACTCCATCACTGAAGAAGAAATTACCGATACCATCAAAGACGTTTCCATGTCCGGCAACCAAATCACCATCCTCATTGCCCACCGCCTCAGTACGATCATGCATGCTGATAGAATCTACGTGCTTGAGAAAGGTACGATGGCCGAAACTGGTACCCACGAAGAATTGTTAGGAGAAAAAGGTTTGTACTATGCCATGTGGCGGCAGCAGATTGGAGAGCGCAAGAGTTTGGGAACGAGGGCGGCCATTTTAAATTGAAATTAGGTTGAACTAGGTGAATTGGGAGGACGATTTCGACTAATTTAACTAGTTCAATCAATATCAACGTTTAACGATTATTCAAAATCAGCTCCGCTAAATCATACACCATTACCCGGTCTTGCTGCTCTTTCGCCTTCACACCATCGCTCATCATTGTCATGCAGAAGGGGCAGTTCACTGCTACAATTTCAGCACCAGTAGCCAGTGCTTCTTCCGTACGTTCCATATTGATTCGCTTCTTGCCCGGTTCGTCCTCCTTCCACATCTGAGCACCGCCAGCACCACAGCACAGGCCATTCGTTCGACAGCGTTTCATTTCCACGAGGTCTGCATCCAATGATTCCAATACAGCACGAGGGGCTTCATATACCCCATTTGCCCTGCCAAGATAGCAGGAATCATGGTAGGTGATTTTCTTACCCTTGAATTGCCCGCCTTCAATTTTCAGACGACCTTCTGCCAATAATTGCTGCAAAAACTGCGTGTGGTGCATCACTTCGTAATTGCCACCGAGCGCCGGATATTCGTTTTTCAAGGTATTGAAACAATGCGGACAAGCCGTCACGATGCGCTTCACCTCGTACATATTGAGTACCGCTACGTTCTGTTGCGCTAACATCTGGAACAGGAACTCATTTCCTGCACGTCGTGCAGGGTCGCCGGTACAAGCTTCCTCTTGGCCGAGTATTCCAAATTCGACTCCTGCTTGTTGTAACAGCTTCGCAAAAGCCACCGTCACCCTTTGCGCCCGGTCATCGAAGCTCCCCGCACATCCCACCCAAAATAGCACCTCTGGACTTTTGCCTGCTGCGGCCAATTCGGCCATTGTTTTGATGTCACTCATTTATCTTTGATTGCTGTATTGTTATACTGTTGAACTGTTGGTAGCTATTAGTTGTCAGGAGTTTTTGGGTAAAAACATAGCCTGTTACCAACTGATTTTTGCATAATGTATCCCTATTAACAAATCGCCACTAAATTCAATAGTCGATTGATTTTCAATATTTTACACGACAACTAAATTGCCCAATACGTTAAAAAACAACTGATTTGCTTGATAAGCCTCCAAAGCTGCACAGTCCCAGTTCCAACTAAAAATGCTTCCAAGCATCCCGTTCTGAACTCACAGCCCAAGCCGCTTGACTGTTTTCCAGACTGTTGAAAAGCGGTAGCCAGTCACTCGGCCCAGCACTTTCCATCAGGATTTCATGGCGACGTAGTTGCAGAATGATGTCAAGCGGGTCAATCAGTACTGGGCAGGCTTCCACACAGGCGTTACAAGTAGTGCAAGCGTGGATTTCCTCCCGACTGATATAATCGAAAAGCGTTTTGCCATCATCTATCGGTGTGGCAGATTTGGCAGCATCCATTCCAGCAGCAACTTCCTCTACCCTATCCCGCACATCCATCATGATTTTGCGAGGGCTCAGTTTTTTACCCGTCAAATTGGCGGGACAAACACTACTGCAGCGGCCACACTCCGTACAAGTGTAGGCATCGAGCAGGTTTTTCCAGTTTAACTTTGTCACGTCATTTGCACCAAAAGAAATCTCTGCCTCAGGTTCGGCAACAGGGGCCGCACCGGGTTCCGGGTTCATCATCGAAGCCACTTCTCGCTGTATTTCTGGCATGTTCGTGAACTCGCCTTTTGGTTGAAGCTTCGCAAAATAGGTATTCGGGAAGGCCAAAATAATGTGCAAATGCTTGGAAATGCTGAGGTAAATCAGGAAGCCGTAAACGACGAGGATATGCAGCCACCAGCCAAAACGTTCAACGATATGCAGCGCTCCTTCACTCATACCTCCAAAAATCGCAGGCCCCAAACTGCTGCTCACAAGGAAATTACCAGTCTGCGGATAATGCTCAGCACCCATGCTTTGGAGCACCTGATCGGCGCCGTTCATGCTAAAAATGCCAATCAACAGCAGTATTTCACCCAACAAAATCAGATTGGCGTCCTTCGTCGGCCAGCCCTTCATTTCTGGTTTGTGGAAGCGTGCGATGCGCAAAATATTGCGACGCACCAAAAAAATCACCGTAGCGACGAACGCCAATACACTCAGTATTTCAATGAAACTGATCACAAAAGTGTAGAAGCCGCCCAAATATGCGCCAATCATCCGGTGATGCCCGGTCACTCCGTCTAGTAGGATTTCAATCAACTCGATTTGCGTGAGCAAAAAAGCAGCGTAAATGAAAAAATGGAAAATGGCGGGGATGGGCCTTGCAAACATTTTCTTTTGTCCGAAGGCAATGAGCAAAACATTGCGCCAGCGTTCGCTGGAATTCCCACGGCCACCTGCACCGAGTGGCTCCTCAACAGGCGTATCTTTTCCCAACAGGATGTTCCGTCGGATTCGGAGGAAATTTTTACCAGCTAACCAGAAGGCAGCGGCTGTGACGGCAATGAAAATAATTGGTTGCAGCATGTATTTGGTTTTGTAACACAGACTGTCAGGCCTGTACTTCTGCTTCGGCACGGACTGCAGTCCGTTTACCGCAAAGAACAGAACTTGACGGGGATTTGAGCGAATTTTTAGGTAAAAAGTTTACGTTACCGGAACGTCGGTGAGATTTCGAACTCGCCGACGTTCAATATTTCACCAACTTCTGTACCGTGCTTCCATCCTCATTTTTCACCCAAAAAAAATAAATACCTGTTGGCAAATCGGCAGTGTCCACCCTGTTTTCCCCACTTTGCAGTTCACCCGTTCGCATAGTTTTCCCATCGGAAGCCATCAATATAAAAACCGGATGTTCAGCCCCAAACTGTTGATAATCAACATTTACAAAATTAGCAAATGGGTTGGGCGAAATGTCAGTTCCTAGTTGTTGTGTAAAATCCGCCGCTGTAGTCGGGTTTTCCAGCCACTGCCGGATGTTGAAGCGAAGCAGTTTTGGGGGCAGCACCGAAATCTTTTCAGAACAGATATAACCCTCAGTGTTTGTCCGAAAAACCAGACCTTCCGCTTGGCTCATATTTACGGCATTACCCAGGGTAATTGTGCGCTTATTTCCACTGAGAAAATTGGAGCCTTCGTAGTCCCAAAGCAACAGCATCGAGGTCACGGAAGTATTGCCGTCATAACCAAGTAAGGCAATTGTCCCTTCCTCTGATATGTCGGCTGCGGTAACCAAGAAGCCAGTGTCGAAGCTGTCCCTCAACTGTGCGACATATGTACCTGCCGAGGTTGGTAGCACATAGTGGTGCGTTGTTTTGTCCAACCAGCGTTTTGTGAAAATATGGAGGGTATCGTTTAAGGCAAAAAATGCCTCGCAGTCAAAATTCGTGGCGTTATAAGCTGGCGTAAAGTCCGTTTGGTCACTGAAACTGAATTTAATAATATCAGTATCAAAAGGGCCATCAACTATGGATATTTTGGATCTTTTGTAAATGCGAAGGTCGGTGCGGTTACCGGAATTATTGCCAAAATCGCCGATGTAAAGGTTTAACGAATCCGTTGCCAAATCTTCCCAATCTATATTTCCAATTGTACCCAAAAAATAATCCGAAGATGGACTTCCAATCAATGTATCCATTTTGTAAAGTACCGGTCCAGAGCCGCCATCTTGATGCAACCAAATTGCTTCGTTGAAAAAAGCCATGCCAGAAGCTTCCCCGATAAATGGCTGAAGTTCAGTTACTAATCCAGGTAAATAACTGGTAGCTGGATACGTACAGCTACCATCGTTTGCGACTGCCGACCCATCATAATTTAGGGCTTGTGGGTCAGTGCAGCCAGACTGTGCCTTTGCACAAGTAACTGAAATACAAACAGTTAGTAGCAATATCATTAATTTCATGACAATTGTATTATGGGATTTTACAGAAATATTAAACTAACCGATCCAAATCAATGCCTCGAAAGTCGGGATTTATATCTTTGCCAACCTACACTACAAGATTTTTTATGAAAAAACTGAACAGAATTGCCTTCCTCGCTGCCAGCTTACTGTTGTTGGCTACTTCCATATTCGCACAAGAAACTTTCCCCCGAAACGGCACTGCCGATAACCGGGAAGAGCTGTATGCTTTTACCAATGCCACTATTTTTCAGCATTGGAACAAAAAGCTGGAAAATGCCACTTTGGTTATCCGAAAGGGAAAAGTGGAAGCCATCGGCATTGGCATTGCAGTACCCAAGGACGCTGTGGTAATTGATGCTGCTGGTAAAACTATTTACCCCAGTTTCATTGAGATTTACAGCGATTACGGAATGCCTGAAAGACCCCAAACTAGCGGGGGTGGCGGTCGGAGAGGCTCCCAATACTTGTCCAATAAAGAAGGCGCCTATGCATGGAACCAAGCCTTAAAGCCTGAATTTCAGGCATTTGAAAATTTCAGTGTAAATGAAAAAGCAGCAGGCGAGCTTCGTAAACTAGGTTTCGGGGCCGTGCTTTCGCAAAGCTTGGACGGCATAGACCGGGGCAGTTCTACCCTAGTTACACTTAGCGATGAGAACGAACACGAAGTAATCGTGAAGGAACGGGTCGGCCATCATTTGTCGTTCCGCAAGGGAAGCTCCTCCCAGAGCTACCCTAGTTCTTTGATGGGGGCCATTGCACTTATTCGCCAGACTTACCTAGATGGCCAGTGGTATAAAAATGGCGGTAGCCAGGAAGAAGTCAACCTTTCGCTGGAGGCTTGGAACAAGGAGTTGGGACTTGTACAGTTTTTTGATGTGGCAGACAAACTGGAAGTGCTCCGGGCTGCGAAAATCGGAAAGGAATTTGGCGCAAACTACGTCATCAAAGGCAACGGCGACGAGTTCCAACGCCTCGACGAAATCAAGGCGACGGGAAGTTCTTTTATCTTGCCTGTCAACTTTCCAGCGGCATACGATGTGGAAGACCCCTTTGACGCCATGCAGGTTTCGCTGGCGCAAATGAAACATTGGGAACTGGCACCAACCAACCCTGCTAGGTTGGCTGCAGCTGAGGTTTCGTTTGCCTTTACTACCAATGGTCTCCAAAAAAAGGAAGAGTTCATGGCCAACGTACGTAAGGCCATTGAAAACGGACTCAGTGAAAAAGATGCGCTCCGAGCCTTGACCTGGGCACCAGCCATGATGATGAAATCGACAGACATCATTGGAAGCTTAGAACCTGGAAAAATCGCCAATTTCATCATCACCTCCGGCAATATTTTCGAAGAAAAAACCAAAATCCTTCACAACTGGGTTGGCGGCAAACCATTCGTTTTCAAGGACTTAGACGTAACAGAATTAGCAGGAATCTACGATTTTGCCGTAGGCGACCAAATGCAAAAACTGGAAGTAAAATCGACTGGTGATGGCTTCGATATGAACATCGTCACGGACGACACAGTAAAAACCAAAGTTAGTTCAAAGATTAACGGTGACCATATCACACTTACTTACAAGCCAAAAAGTTCGGAGCAAAAGACAAGGCTGAACGGCACATTTACCGAAGGAAAAATGAGTGGTAGAGGCCAAGAAGGAAACGGGAATTGGGTAAACTGGAGCGCCACCCGTTCTGGCGAGATAGCGGCGGATTCTTCCAAAATGGAGAAGGATTCTTCCAAAATATCGAAAAAGGAAACTGCCGAAATAGGCAAAGTCACCTACCCTTTTACCGCTTTTGGCTGGACAGAGCGGCCCAAGCCGGGAACTTTTTTACTCAAAAATGCCACAGTTTGGACCTGCGAAAAAGATGGCATTTTGCAAAACACAGACGTGCTGATAGCCAACGGCAAAATTTCTAAAATAGGAAAAAACCTGAGCGATGCTGGCGCAACAGTGGTAGATGCCACAGGCAAGCACATCACGCCGGGCATTATTGATGAGCATTCGCACATCGCCATCAGCCGGGGCGTGAACGAGGGCACACAAGCCAGTAGCGCCGAGGTACGCATCGGCGATGTGGTGGACTCCGAGGACATTGACATTTATCGGCAACTTTCAGGCGGTGTCACCTGCTCACAATTGCTGCACGGCTCTGCCAACCCCATCGGCGGGCAGAGTGCCATCATCAAGTTGCGTTGGGGTTTTGCACCAGAGGAAATGAAAAACGAGGACGCCAAGCCCTTCATCAAATTTGCACTAGGTGAAAACGTTAAGCAAAGCAACTGGGGCGATAATGCCCGTGACCGCTTCCCGCAAACTCGCATGGGTGTGGAGCAAGTGTACGTGGACTATTTCACCGAAGCCAAAAAATATGCTGCACTGAAAAAATCAGGCAAGCCCTACCGCCGAGACCTGGAACTGGATGCTTTGCAGGAAATTTTGGAAAACAAGCGGTTCATCACCTGCCACAGTTACCGTCAAAGCGAAATCAACATGCTGATGAGCGTCGGTGACCGGATGGGGTTCAAAGTGAACACCTTCACGCACATTCTTGAAGGATACAAAGTGGCCGATAAAATGGCCGCACGTGGAATTGGCGGCAGCACGTTCAGTGATTGGTGGGCCTATAAATTTGAGGTTTGGGAGGCCATTCCTTACAATGGTGCCATCATGCACGAGCAGGGCGTCACTGTTGCCTTCAATTCCGATGATGCAGAGATGGCCCGCCGCCTGAATCAAGAAGCGGCCAAGGCCGTCCGTTTTGGTGGTGTTTCGGAAGAAGACGCCCTGAAGTTTGTGACGCTGAACCCTGCCAAGCTGTTGCACATTGATGACCAAACTGGTAGTCTGAAAACTGGCAAAGACGCCGACGTTGTGGTCTGGAGCGACAACCCGCTATCGGTTTACGCCAAAGCGGAAATGACCTTTGTGGATGGCATCAAGTTTTTCGATAGGAAAGTAGATGAAACGCTGCAAGCTGAGGTAGACACCGAACGCAACCGCTTGATTCAGAAGATGTTAGCTGTAAAAAAGGAAGGAGGCGGAATGCAGCGGCCGGGTGGACGTGGACGTGGACATTATCACTGTGATACGGACTGGGATGAGGGCAATTAAGAATTGATAATTGAAAAAGGAGAATTGAGTACTGATCCCAATTCTCCTTTTTCAATTATCTATTTTCAATTCATTTACGCTCTACGCAATTGAATAATCCCTGTCCAATGCATCAACTTGAGCACTGGATAAACCGGATCAATTTCCCACCATTTTTGCGCAAAATTTGGGCTGTTAGGGTGCTTGTGGTGGTTGTTTTGAAACAATTCACCGAGCATCAAGAAATCGAAAGGAGTGGTATTTTTAGAATGGTCGTCATTGTCGAAATTTTGGTAGCCGTATTTGTGGCCGCACCAGTTGACGACAGCACCGTGCACTGGGCCCATCATGTAGTGAATAGGCAAGAGGAGGAACATCCACCACTGTGTTGCAAAGACGATGTAAAAAACAGTGTAGGCTACCATCCAGCCGATGCGGGAGGGCCAACCATAACCGAAATTGTCCAATTTATCCCAAGTTGGGTAATTGCCCAAAAATTTGGGATTGACATCGATTGTTTTCGTAGCCAAGCCATGAAAAATCTTTTTGGTGTGCATCATCATCCCAAAAACATCCTTGAAGAAATTGGGGGAATGCGGGTCACGCTCCGTATCAGAATAGGCGTGGTGCATCCGGTGCATGATGGCGTAGGCAGACGGCGTCAGGTAGGATGAACCTTGGGCTGCGTAAGTAGAAAAGTGAAAAAAACGCTCCCAGAATTTGTTCATTTTGAACATCTTGTGTGATGCGTAGCGGTGCAGAAAAAAGGTCTGGAAAAAAAGGCAAATGAACCAATGTGCCAGAAAAAACCAAAGAATTATCATATTTTACCCATAGTGTTTTACTGGGAGGCTTACGTTCTGTTTTGATTCTAAAGTAACAGGTTCGCAGCATCCCGTATTCGGAAAACATCCCGATTCCAAAGCGAAGTCGCAAAGGTGACCAGAACTTTCCAAAATGGAATGCTTTGAACAAGAAATAATTGTAAAGGTTTTCGGCGTGGCCTTCCTAAATCTTTTCCAAAGCACTATTTTTCCAATAACCACAGGTTTACTTCCTGCTCAAAATTTATCCAGCCGGGCGTGGTAACGTAGCTTTTAACGAAGGTAAAACCGAGCTTAGGCAGTGTACGGTTGGGTGCTGGGTTGAGGGCATAGGGTTCGCAATAGAGTCGTTTGAGTTGAAGATTTTTGAAGAAAAAGGGAATTGCCATTTTTAAAAATAGCGGCCCATGTCCACCCTTTCTGTATTCAGGATACCAGATGTGCAAATGCATGTAGGCTTCTTCTCCAAAAACAATTTTATTAACATTGGAGTGGCCAATGGGCTTACCCTCCAACACCCAAATAATACCGTAGGATTGTTTTTCTGGGTAATCTTGACTGATTTGCGAGGAAAGCATTTTCTCCCAATTTTCCCGACTAGGCATTTTGGTGAGGTCAACACCCATGCCACGCATGTAATCAGGGTCAGCGTTCAACCAGTAATTCGTGAGAGGTTCGATGTCAGAAAGCTGTAATTCACGCACTGTTCGAATTGGTTTAACTTCCATAATGCGGCAATATTTATCGATGAAACAAATCTAAAAATCCAATGCGCCAAGGCTTCCAAATCCAAGGCACAAGAGTGAAATGTTCCTTTACCTTGTTTTCCTTTCGAAAAAAAACTACCCCGAAAAAGAACAAATCAACTGTAAGCCTAACTTTCGGGTGCTGCTGAATGGTTCCCCACGCCGCTTCCATTTCTTCAGACCAGTGAATATCATCAAAAATAAATACACTGCCCTCATGGGCATATTCCAAACATTCCTCAAAATACTTTAAAGTGGGTGTTTTACGGTGGTTACCGTCCACGAAAAGGTAGTCAAGTTTGCCCAATGATTGCAGCGCTTCCGGCAGTTTCTCATCGAACTTGCCGAGCAGTATATCCACATTTTTCACTTTCAAAAGTTCCAAATTCTTTCTAGCGTACATCGCCACATTTGGGCAGCCCTCGATAGTGATGAACCGGGATTTGAGTGCCCCAGCTGCTTGGTAAGCCGTGCTGATGCCCAGCGAAGTGCCAAGTTCGAGCATGGTTGTCGGCTTGTACTTGTCCACAATTTTAAAAAGGTACTGGCAGGCAAGCGGCGGTTTTGCAGAGTATTTGGCGAGGTCGGCGAGGCTGCGTTCCTTACCCGGTGTCATTTGCGAGCCAGCGCCAAAGTCAGTCACATTGATTTTAGTGTTGTCGCTTCGCAAAAAAGCACGCAAACCCTCTACTTCCGAAAAGGCATAATACCAGCGCTCATCTTCAAGCACAGCCTCGGTAAATTCAAAAACGAATGGCGAGTGAACGTTGTAACGTGTTTTTGCCCGCAGGTAAAACTTTACGAAACGAAAAAAAAGTTGATGTCTCTGCAAATCTGGCCGTTTTAAGAACGGCGGCAAATTAGGTCAAATGTTTGAAAACCCAGTTTAGTAAACCTTAACTATGCTTTTATAACCGTTTTTTTGCACTGCAAAACATCCCAGTCTTTGTTTCCGTTTTAACTTCTATCCACATCTTTTTTCATCCAACAGAACAATATGAAATACCGGATTCTGCTAATCCTTTTTGTATTTTCCACCACCTTACTCACCGCACAATCCTACATCACGGCAGGTGGCATCCGCCTCGGCACTGAATGGGGCCTGACCTTCAAACAACGGGTACTCGAACACACGACCATTGAAGGTATTTTGCAGCAAAGCTTTCAACGCAAGGAGTTTACAATAACTGGCCTTGCAGCGAAACACTATCCGGTGCTTTTCAATGGCTTGAACTTCTATTTCGGAGGTGGTTTGCACAAAGGCTGGAATAACCAAGCTGCCACAACGGAGAATCCAAATGGCTTCAAAAATCCTTTCGGCATCACTGGAATTGGCGGTCTGGAGTTGTCAATTGGCCGATTGAACTTGAGTTACGATTACAAGCCGGCGTTGAACTTAGTGGGTGGTGAAAAAACATTTTACATGCAGACGGGCCTCTCTGCCCGTTACATTTTTTACAGCAACAGGGATCTAAAGAAAAAGCAAAAAGCACAGAAGAAGGCAGCTAGGAAGCAGAAAATCCGAGACTTTTTCAAACTCGGCAAGAAAAATTAACCATCATTAAAAATGGCGTCAGGTGTGAACAAAACCTGACGCCATTTTTCAATATCTTCGGTATTTTACTCAATAAATTTCCTCTCCAGTTTTGCTAAAAGTCATGATTGTTTTATAGCCAAAATCGTTGTTTTCGCTTTCCTCGGCTGTAGCCCCTTTTTTTACGACATAGTTTCCACCTTCTTCAATAATATAAAGGTAGTCGCCAGCGCCAGCCCACCAACCGCCCACAGCAGCAATGGCTTTTGCAGGGATTTGGTTTTGCTCGTAAGTATCTTTTCCAAGCGTTTCACAATTCAGAATATCTGCCACTTTCACCTTGATATTCCCCATTTGGAGATAAACTTCATGATGCGGTGCGTCGGCCTGCCCGTTAGGTTCTTCCGCAGTTTCACACATAAATCTAATGGTTGCTGGGTCAATGGCTCCTACCGTAACTTCTGTGGGGGTATTTCCTTGATTGCCCTGAGGTTCATCCTTGCAACTGATGGTGAAAGCAGCGACCAAGAAGCTGAGCAAGATTACTTTTTTCATGACTTTTTTATTTGATGCAAATTTCAACTTTGACAGTTGAATTGAACTGGCCAAAATTGATTATTCTCGAACCAACTCAAAATCTGTGCGACGGTTTTTGGCCTTGCCAGCCTCCGTATCATTTGATTCAACTGGATTGTCAGGGCCGTTTCCGATGACAATAAAACGGTTGCGAGGCATGGCGTGTTCACTCACGAGGTAGTCCCGAACTGCCTCTGCCCGCTTTTGGGAAAGCGCAACATTGGAGGCTTTGTTGCCTACATTATCGGTGTTTCCCTCAATACGAATACGGGCGTTTGCAAATGCTTTGGCAATTTCTACAAACTCTTTGTCAATGATGTATTTGGCATTTTCATCGAGTTTGTATTCACCACTTCTGAAGTTGATACTGACCCGTTTAGTAGCAATTGTTTCTTTCTCTGCCCCTTCTTTTTTAGTGACTTCGGTAAAAGTTTTTTGCCCCTCTGCAGCATTTTCTGGGCCAGAGAGATTGGTGTTTCGAACCGCCGTGGAATTGGAAATTTCCCGCCAGCTTGGTGTGCGGCCTGTGATATAACCTAGATCAGTGTAAACTTGGGTCATCCGGCCGTAGAGGCGGTCACCCGTAACGCCTTTGAAATCAGGGTTTAGGCCAAAGAAATTGAGGTTGTCTCCATGCGTACAAAGGCGCACGTTGTCAATTGCCTTCAAAGCCCATTCTTGGCTCACACCTTCAAAGTTTTCGGACAAAATCTTAGCAGCTTTTTGCTTCGCTGCTGGGTCAGAATTGATTTCGGCGGCTCCCTTCATCCAACCTTCATAGAGTTGCTGCATTTTTTTTGGGTTGGCGTCCACCCATGCTTTTTTAGCTATGAAAACATCAGCGATTATGTTTGAGGCTGACTTGGAGCTTTCAAGAATACGAGAACCCGCCACAGCAGAAAGACAAGCCTCATCGTCTGGGCTCCACACTACAGCCGCATCCACTTGCTGTGCCTTGAATGCTTCAGCGGCATCAATGGCACTGGCCTGTTTGATGAGGGTCACGTCTTTTTCCGTCATCCCACCAGCTTCCAGTAACCAGAGCAAGAAGGAGTGAGAAGGGGTAAGCTCAGCCACTGCAATTTTCTTTCCTTTTAAATCGGCCACTGAACCGATACCACGACGGGCCACAATGGCATCGCCCCCACGGGACCAGTCGGCTTGGAGCACTACTTGAGGTTGAATATCGGCCATTTCGCCTGCCTCCGTAGGGAACGCATCGATCGTAGCCCACAACAGGTCAATATCGCCCCGCTTAAATGCATCACGGCTGGCCACAAAATCATCGAGTACCTTGAAATCAACCTTGAATCCGTAATCTTTATAAAAACGGGAGTCGGTATTTGCCTTAAACCCTTCGTTGAAATACTGGCCACCAGCATAACCACCCCAGGTCACGACACCAATTTTGATGGCATCCGAAGGAGCACCTCCCGTTTCAGCATCACTGTCGTTTGCAGTGCTGCTAGTTTCAGCCTTATTTTTTAAGCCCTTGCCAAAGTCTGTGTTGTTCAAAATCCATCGGCCACCCAGTACCACGACTGCGACGATGAGTAAAGTGATGAGGAGTTTTGAAAATGGCGTTAGTCTGCTGCCCATGATTTTTGGTGAATGGAAAATTGAAAAATGAAAAATGAAAATGCTGCTTTGAAATTACTGTACTTCCATTTACCTGTTCTCAATTCTCAATTAAAGAATTATTCAAAGAAGTTATCGTATTGATTGCGATGCCCCATCCGCTCGGGCATTTTGATAGGCTCATTGAGGTCTAGCACGTCCGCATCGTTGTTGGCTTTGCTGATGAGTGTCTGTTTTTCGTCACCGAGCAATTTCGAGAAGGATTCCTTCTCCCATTTTTCCAACAGCTCCAATCCCTCCTCTTCGAAAACACCGTTTTGGAGGTCAATGCTGTCCATGAAACTGGAGGAAACCTCCATAAAACGCTCCATCTCTCCAACTTTCTGGCTTACATCATCTGCCACTGCTTCCAGTGCCTCGTCGAACATGGCTCGTTTGTCTTTATCACCTTGTATCACGCTCATGGCGGAGCGCATAGCGGAGTTGGAGGCATGGATGGCTTTGCGTTCCTGCTCTTTCAATTCCACTTGGTCCTTGATGTCCTCCATGAGCACCTCGGAGTTCTCATACATGCGCTTTAGCACACGATAGAGCACCTCCATCTTGTTGTATAGCTCGTCGAGACGCATGTTTGACTCTTTCAATCTGCCAGCCTTGCGAGATTTCAGCACCATTTGAGCTTGGTTGTTGGCGTCTTTGGCTTGGCTTGCCAATTGCAGGTTGTTCTGGATTTCTTTTTTGTTGTTGACAATGATCTCGTTCAACTGGTGCATCTGCCCCCGCAACTTGTTCATCTGCTTGTTCATGTTGCGGAGGTTGTCCTGGAGGTGCTCCACATAGCCTTTCAGAATGCCAATGGGGTCAATTTGAACGAAAAGCCCTGTAATCCACCGCATCACGCTTTTATAGCCGTAGCTTACCAATGCACGCATTTTGGGATCCAGCGCCACATAGATTAATGCCGCTAAAACCATGAGCACCACAACCAAATTAGCAGTTACTTGCAAAAAGCCAATGATGGCAGGCAAACTTGTAAGGAGGGCCGCACCAAGTCCTATCAATATTGCAGAAAGGAAAAGCATTCCAGTGACGCCCTCTGGGCGTTGCCAAAAAGTTTTCGGTTTGAAATCGTTTGAATCCATGTTTGAATGGTAATTTGTTTTGGCCGCAATAGGCCTCGGCGAAACGAAGGAGCAAGGTTAGCGCAAATTTGTGGCAATCAGCAAATCGCAACGACCAAATTTACACAAAGGACGATAAAACAGGAGAATTGTGCAAAGGAAGAAAATTTGTAAATAAAAAAAGCCTCCAAGTTTGGGGAAACTCGAAGGCTTCAAGGTTTGAAGGGGTTGGTTTGGCTAACGGGGTCAAAACATGGTTTGCCAAGGGTTAAATAATGGTTTTCAAAAAGGGTAAAATGAAATTAAAGGGTTTGGTAATTTGGGGTTAATTGGTTGACTGAGGTTTAATTAAAAGCATTTTGGATATGTTGGTTTCTAAGGGCAATTAACAATTGGGTGTTTGTTGAGACAAAGATATTACCGTACTACCCAGAAATTCAATTACAATTTTTTTGAGTTTTTCCAGCGGTTAATCTAAGTTTTGAAAACCCTTGCCCGAAATTGGGCAAGGGATATCCAAGCCTAGGCTTGGTGGAAATCAAAAATTATCAAAGGCAACCATCACATTGGGTTACTGTAATGGAACAACCTCTTGGTAATGAAAATGAAATATCGGCCCCAGTTGCAGTCTTGTTAATAAAAACATCATAAAGATCAGGAAGCCTACCTTTAAGTTTATTGCACTGAGGTTCTCTGGTTGGTGCACTGTAATTGTCGCAATCAGGGCATTCAGGATTTCCAATTTCTTTGCAAATAGGTATGTTTACATTGAAATTGCCTGAAGTACTTTCAAATTCAGTTTGAATAATAAACCAATAAGTTTTAGAGCCAGTAGCTGATGTACAAGTCATTTCCACTTTATACAATTGCAAGGCATCAGGAACACTGAAAACACCACCTACAACTGGCACGGCGGTACCAACACAAGGGCAGCTTGCATCTTTGCATGCTGGGGTCATCATAATAATATCCTCTATGACAATTGGACAAGTTTCTGCAGTTCTTGCTAATGTGCCAATTGAACAATCATTACAAAGTGACGAAATGACTGATTTGTAAATATGTGTTGCTTGTAAATTACCTGATGCTAGAGTATAAGATGTACCTGTAACTTTCTTATTGATAAGTACTGGCGTAGTCCCGTCAGTTAGGTCGTAAACGTTAAGTAAGTATGATTGGGCAGATTCTACATTATCCAATTCAACAATAAACTGTCATTTTGTAGAACAGAAGTGAAATTGCTTGGCGCATCCAATGTACATGGCTGCGAACTAGCATTAGTGGCAGAAGTTTTAAAATAAAGGTATCCAAAAATAACAGCTGAAATTGCTGCTATCGTAAAGCCAATTTTTAATAGTGAGTTCATTTTAGTCGTTTTTTAGTAGAGAAAATTAAATTGCAAATATCCTAACCACTGCAATTCATTTTGATTACATTTTTTGAAGGTTTTTCCAACCTTATACTAACTTGCCCTTGGAAATCAAAAAAAATGAGAGGAGGCACACTATACAAAACACTTAGTTTATTGGAAATTGAACAGATGCCTCGGCTGTTGCGCTTCGTCAGTTCCCCTTATTTTAATTCAGAAGTTGAAAAAGCTGAATCACCTACCGTCATCCTTTGCAACTATCTCATTGAGCGTTTACCAATTGATGAAGATGAATTGATCGATGAAAATGACCTTTTTGAGCAGCTTTTTCCATCTAAAAAATTTGTCCAAGGCAAAGTTGACAAAGTGATGTCAGCCTTGCTAAAATTGGTCAGGTTGTTCATAATTTATGAAAACTCGGAATTTAATGAAGAAATCAATCAGTCCCTCATTCTGGCGAAATTTTTTAGAATGAAAGATTGGGATGAAAAGTTCTCATCAGAGATTATCAAAATAAAAGGAATTTTAAAAAATGCTGTACTTAAAGACGAAAACCTTTATTTTCAAACACTGGCAGCAGAACAAGAAATACATGCTTTTGAAAACAGAAAAAACTATCGAAAAGGTGATGTCAATTTATCAACACTGCTCATATCGCTCGACCAATTTTACCTCTACAATAAATATAAGTATTCTATGTTACTCATCCAACAGCAACGTTTCGTAGAAGTCAAATTAGATGAGGGCATTCTCAAGACAAATTATATAAGAGAAGGAGTTTCCAAAAACATATTTGAGAAAAATTTGACATTGAACATTTACGAATTAATGTTGCAACTTTTAAATGGCGAAAGTGAAAATTTGCTGTTTTTATTCAATAAAGTTCAACTATTTATTGAGGCAAATATCCATTTACTCACTTTGCAAGAAGTAAAGGATATGCAAGCGTATTTGAGGAATTTTTGCACAGCACAACACAATCTTGGGGATATTAATTTTTTGGATCGCCTGTTTCAATTGTATCAACATAATTTAGAAAATGGCTATATCCATGATGATGGGAAAATTAATGCTAGTACTTTTGTAAATATTGTATCTGTAGGTCTGCGACTAAAAAAATATGAGTGGGTAAAGGGGTTTCTTGACAAGAATAAAGGTAAAATATATGGCACACATTATACTGAAGAGGTTTATAATTTAAATGCGGCTAATTATTTTTTCCATGTTAAAGATTATGAACAATCTTGGGTTCTTCTGGACTGGACATTTGAAGACATTTATCTAAAACTTGCTTCAAAACGATTGGAAGTAAAAATACTATTTGAGCAAAATTTATTAGATATGCTGGACTCAAAGGTAAATGCCCTAAAAGTATATCTTTCCCGCACAGATAAGATGGTAATTTCAACAACAATAAAAAAAATGAACACCGCCTTTCTCAACTACCTCTCCCAAATTCTCAACCCAAACACCCTGCACAATCGTATGCGTATCCTCAAAATCAAAGAAAAAATACTTGCTCAAAAGGCAGTGGCAGAGCGTGAATGGCTGCTCGAAAAAGTCGAGGAACTACTCCAGAAATAAAAAAACCGGGTGCCGCACTTGGCTTCACCCGGTTTTTGATTTGGCATCTAGTTCAGTTTATCGCATCAAGGAAACATCCCCTTCCAGCAGTACTTCGCTTCCGTCGATGAATTCTACCACAGCAAACCAAACAAATACTGCTGGGTTCATCAATTCATTTCTGTGTCTGCCATCCCAACCATATGCCGGGTTGTTAGGCTCAAAATTGTGGTATTCCCACACAGTTTCACCCCAACGGTCGAACACCAAAAATTCTTTGATTTTCTGCACTTCTTTACCAGCATAAATCATGAAGACATCATTGGTACCATCTCCATTTGGTGAAAAACTGTTAGGCACATAAACTGGGTTATCCTTCTTCACAAAAACAGATAGCAAATCATCAGCACGGCAGCCATTTTGATCGATAACTGTCACTGTCACAACCGTCTGTTGAGTCGGTTGGAACTCCTGCTCATCGCATGGCATCTCAGGGCATGGGAACAAAATGGAAGGTGTCCAAATCAAGGTATCCAGTTGCGAAGCAGAAACTGTGTACTGCGCCGTGATAGTCGCTGTTTCACCCAAATTCACGACGAGGTCTGCACCCAAATTCACGAGGAGTTGATCAGGTGTATTCAATGTGACATTCGTCGTCCAAACGCAACCTTGACCATCCGTTACTTGAATCTGGTAAGTGCCCGGAGCCAACGGAGCAAAATAGTTCTGTGAGCCATAGTTCTGGCCATTTAACTCAAACGTGTAAGGTCCATTGGCAGGGTCGGTATTTAACGTGATGCTGCCATTTTCATCGCCAAAACAGTCTGGGTCTTCTGGCAAAACTTCTGCCTGTGGAACATTTTCGTATTGGAAAACCTCTACATCGTCACTGTTCGTACAGAAGTTGCCTAGGTCTGTGACAGTCAAAGAATATACCCCCGAAGCATTGACTGTAATGACTGGATTGGTAGGGTCAGTGATAACTACCCCAGGCATGTCAGTGGTCCAGAAGAAGCTGACACCTACCGAGCCACTACCCGTCAAATTAAGTGGAGTTTGGTAGCAATCCAGCGTTTCATCTGATCCAGCACTCACTGTTGGCAATGTATAATCGCCATTCACTTGTACAGCAATGCCATTGTCGCAGCCGTTAGGAGCCGTGCCAATGAGGTAGTAAGTGCCAGGCATTGTCACTTCCGTGCTAGTACCCTGACCGACTAAGGTCGTATCCGTTCCACTGATTGTCACCCATTCAAAGGTCACACCGTTCACAGTCGAGCTACCACTGAGGGTAACTGGTGCGCCCGAACAGTTCAACAATGGTGCAGGGTTGGCGCTCAACTGAGGGTAATCTGAATTATCATTGATAATGAGGGAAGCTGTACCGGTGCAACCACTCGCTTGATCTGTCACCACCACGATGTACATGCCGCTGTCCTGCAACACGTAGTTCTGGCCAGTGCCAACTTGTTGCCCATTCAAGAACCAAGCATAATCGGGGTTACTAGAGCCATTCACCGTAGCAGTCAAGGTAATTTCAGATACAACACAATCCAAAATTTCACCCGGAGAAGAAACCACCGTGGCCGTGACGTTAGTGGCAAGATTCACTACTTGAACCGTAGAAGTAGAGCTACATCCGTTGCGGGTAACCGTCAACGTATAAGTGCCAGCTGCATTGACGGTGATATTGGCAGTGGTCGAACTTCCAACAATGTTGCCGCCTTGCGAAGCGACCCAGCTGTAAGTTGAATTGGGCAAGCTAGACATGCCTTGAAGCGTCGTTTGTTGCACTAAACAAGTTAGCGGAGCAGGTTGGGCTATGCTGGCAACTGGTACTTGGTAAAAAATAATTGGTGTGCCTGCTGAAATTCGAGTGCAAGGATCTGTCAAAATGACGTCCCCTATCCCATCAGCATCACCAGCCACTGCCGAAACATAGTACGTGACACCGTAGCTCATGGTGTTTGCATCAAAACAAAAAGTGGGCGTATCGCTCCGCAAAATTTCATTCACAATTTGGTTGCTAGTACCCGTGTGGAGCACGTACTGCAAAACATCGTTCGTATCGAGGTATTCCCCGAAATTAGAGTAAATGGCAGTGATACAGCCTACCCCACAATTGGACAACAGGCTATTCGACATGCTTCCAACCGATGTTACGCAGTCGTCCGTAGAAATGTTGAAAGCACAATTCGTCGTGCAGCCATTTGCATCTGTGACGATTACGGAGTAAGGCCCTTCCGCCAAATTGCTGATTACAAACGGCCCTGCCAACACGCCATTTTGTTGTGCGCCTGGGTTCCAGTCCACAGAATACGGTGCCACTCCACCATTGATGGTCACAGTTGCCTCACCGTCGGCCATACCGGGCAGGCTCACATTGCCGGATTGGTTGCATATCAGTTGTGTAGAGGAAGTTGGTTGATTAATGACAAAACTTGCAGTACTGCTACACCCAGCAGCATCGGTGACTGTGACAGCATAACTATCGGCCGCTAGGTCGGTTGGGTCTTCCGGGCTAGTTGGCAAACTAGGTGACCAATCGTAAACGTATGGCCCTACCCCACCAGTTATTGTCAAATTGATAGAACCTGTGTTACCTCCAAAACAAAGCACATCGGTGGGAACACCTGTCACATTTGGCGCAGGTGAATTGTTTCCTACCGTGAAGACTTCTGAAGCCGTACATGTCCCATTGTCACTAACTGTCACTTCATAATTTCCTGGCGCAAGGCCATTGATGTCTTCCGTAGTTTGACCTGTTGACCAAATAAAATTGTAACTTCCTGCGGGTGAGACGGTCAGGTTCACTGCTCCATTGCTTCCAGAACACAGTGTGTTGGCAGAGGTAGTACCAGTGAAGCTAAAAGTATTACTTGTATTGGGTACATTGTAACTGCCCGTAGCTGTGCAACCATCACTTCCTGTAACTGTGACGGTATAAGTGCCTTGCGCAATATTGGTGAGGTCTTCCGTAATTTCAGCATTTGACCAAACAAAGGTGTAAGGGGTGCTATTGCCAATTACAGTCAAATTGATGCCTCCTACACCACCGTTACAAACATCAGGGCTGACCGATTGCGTGAGCACCGGCGCACCTGTGTTGTTTCCAACGGTAAAATTCGCCTCAGCTGAACAGGTCAAACCTTGTGTTACGGTTACCGTGTAAGTCCCCGGCGAGAGTCCGGCAATGTCTTCACTGGTCTCCATGTTTGACCAATCAAAATCATAAGTACCTGCTGGCGAGACGGTTATATTCACTAACCCATTTGGTGTGTCACAAGAGTTATTGGCTGCGGGTGTACCTGTGATATTGATAGCTACTGGGCTATCCTGCACGGTAAAATTAGCGGAAGAAACACATCCGTTTGCACCTTCCACCTGAACGGAATAAGTACCCGGTGCAACGTTACTCAAGTCCTCTGTCGTTGGCCCTGAAGCCCAAACGAAAGTGAATGGAGAAACTCCACCACTGATGGTAAGGTCAATATTGCCGTTGTTTTCACCACAGACAGCAGGGGTTAAGTTTGGGGAAATAACAGGGTCAAGCGTGGTACTTGTAACCGTAAAGCTGGCCGTAGAAGTACAGCTGCCACCCGCACTCACAGTAACTGTATAACTACCACCTGACAAACTTGTGAGGTCTTCAGAAGTGGCATTATTTGACCAAGTGTACGTATAAGCACCAGCGGGTGTGACGGTCAGGTCAATTGCCCCTGTCTCCACTGCACAAGAAGTATTTTCTGTTGTTACCCCATTTACACTGAATGCAATGGTATTAACTGGCACATTGGCAGTAGTTGTGGATGAGCACCCGTTAGCACCCGTCACGGTTACGGTATAAATACCACCACCAATGTTCGAAAGGTCTTCTGTATTGGCCATGTTCGACCAAGCAAATACATAAGGTGTGGTACTGCCGCTTACACTAAGGTCAACTGCACCATCCTCCATAAAACATACTTCAGGGGTAATGTTTTGTGACAATGTAGGTGACTCGGTGATATCGCCAACAACAAAACTCGCCGTTGCGCTGCAAGAACCTGCATCTGAAACGGTAACTGTGTAAGTGCCAGGCGTCAAGTTTGATATATCTTCGGTTGTGGCCATGTTTGACCAAGCAATATCGTAAGTGCCGGAAGCTGGGGTTATTGTCAAATTGACGCTGCCATTTGTGGTTGCGCAGCTGCTAAGTGGTTGCGCCACTCCACTCAATGAAAAGTTCGAGCTGTTGTTGGCTACGTTGTAGCTCGCTGTGGTAGAGCAGCCATTTACCCCTGAAACGGTTACAGAATAGGTGCCCGAAGGAATATTTGTCAAGTCTTCAGTGGTCGCCATGTTCGACCAGGCGAAAGTGTATGGTGGTGTTGCGCCCGTTACAGTCAGGTCGATGCCCCCAGTGTTCTGTGAGCAAATATCAGCAGTGATATTGTCCACCAGATTCGGGTTGGAAACGTTATTTGCAACTGTGAAGCTGGCAGTGGAGGAACAGCTTCCACCTGCACTCACGGTCACAGTGTAGGTACCTGCTACAATACTGGTAATATCTTCCGTCGTAGCCATGTTCGACCAAGCATAGGTGTAAGCTCCAGCAGGTGTGACCGTTATATTCACGCCACCATTGTTGGCGGTGCAAGATGTATTGGCAGTAGGAGTTCCCGCGATATTGGGGGAGGTATTGGTGTTGCCAACATTGGCACTGGCCGTTGCGGAGCAACCATTCGCACCAGTGACAGTGACAGTGTATGTGCCTCCGGCAATGTTAGAAAGGTCTTCCGTGCTAGCCATGTTTGACCAAGAAATTGTATAGGGTGTAACACCTCCTGTAATTGTCAAATCAACACCACCATTGTTCAACCCGCAGGTGGCGGCAGTTGGCGTGGTACTCAATGCAGGTGGCGATGCACTGGATGTAACTTGGTAAGTCCCCACAGCTGTACAGGAACCACCAGCACTCACAGTGACAGTGTAGGTTCCAGCTGGCACGTTGGCGAGGTCTTCCGTGGTAGCCATATTTGACCAAGCATAGGTATAACTACCTGCTGGGGTAACGGTCACATTTACCGCACCATTGGGCGAACTGCAAGAAGTATTTGCAGCTGGCACCCCAGATATACTCAGATTTAAGTTGCTATTCGCAACGTTGACAGAAGTCGTTGCGGTACATCCTGAGAATGAAGTAACAGTTACATCATAAAGTCCAGGCGGGATATTGTCCAAATCTTCCAAAGGGCTACCATTTGACCACAAAATGAAAAATGGTGCTTCACCTCCAAAAATATCCATGTTGATGCTGCCATTTGATTGACCGCAAGTTGCGTTCACTGCATCAGCAGTGAGTGTTGGCAAATTGCTCATATCCGCCACCGTAAAATAGGAACCTGTGGTACAATTTGCGCCGTAAGTAGCTGTCACTGTATAGGTTCCAGGAGCTAGGTTTTGCAAATCAGTCGATGTAGAACCGTTCGACCACTGCACCCCAGTACCCGGTGGATCTACACTCAAACTGATGCTGCCGTTTGGGAGCAAGCAGGAAGTGTTGTCATTTACAAATCCGTTTAAATTAATCTGTACTGGCACATCCATGACATTTGCGCTAGCTGTAGCCGTACAACCAGCTGCATCGGTTACGGTCACGAAATAATTTCCGGCAGGAACTGGAGATATCAGGGTGCTTGTACTGCCATTCGACCACATATAAGTATAGCCTGGCATTCCACCGTTCGCTTGAACTTCTGCTTCACCAGATGGCAATCCGCATTCGGTAGGTGTTACTTGTGTTACGACATTTGGCAGATTTGGCTGCGTCGGCACTGTAAAGCTGGCTTGTTGAGTACAAGAACCGCCTGCACTCACGGTGACCGAGTAGGTTCCTGCATCCAGTGGCCCGATATTGTCCAATGTTGAGCCTGTGCTCCAAATGATGTTTAACCCAGGTGGCTGTGTTGTGATGGAAATACTACCGTTTCCAGGTCCAACACACACAGTATTAGGGGTAATATTTGGTGTAATGGTAATATTGACGTCATTGTTTGTAACGTTGACGGGGATGGAGGCCGTACAACCATTGCTACCAGTCACGGTAACGGAATAGGTACCTGAAGGAATCCCGCTCAAACTAGTGCCAGTTGACCCATCAGACCACAAATAAGTAAATGGGCTGGCCCCACCTGTTACAGAAACGCTGGCGCCACCATTGCTTTGGTTACAAAAAGTTGGCGTTACCAAAGGGCTCAAAATTGGATTATCCGGCTGGTTTGGCACGTTGAAACTCGCAGTCTGGGTACACGCCCCACCACCTTCCACCGTAACCATATATGTGCCTGGACTCAGCCCCACTAGGTTAGTCCCGGTGCTACCATTTGACCAAGTTATGGTATAGTTACTGCCTCCAGGAGGCATGGCTGGTGAAATATTGATAGCAATACCACCGGTGCCACTGTTGCAACTTGTGTTGGCTGTGATGGAGCCATTGATAGTAATTGGCGGATTAGTATTAGTCAAATTAACCGTTGAGCTTGAGGTGCAGCCGTTTGCGCCAGTAACCGTTACGCTATAACTACCAGCCAACACATCGTCAAGGTCTTCGGTTGTAGCACCATTTGACCAAGCGAAGGTGTATGGAGGCACTCCTCCTGAAACCGACACATTGATATCCCCATTTGAAAGCTCACAAACCGAAGGTGTAGTGGAGGAAGAAACAACAGGATTGTTTGGTTGGTCAGGCACATTGAAGTTCAATGTAGCAGTACATGCCCCACCACCAGCAACGGTTACAGAATAGTTGCCGGGAGCGACATTTGAAAGGTCTTCTGTCGTTGCACCATTGTTCCAGCTGAAAGTATAAGAGCCGCCACCAGGAGGAGCCGCAGGTGTCAATGAAATATCTATTCCTCCATTCCCACCATTACAAGTCGTGTTTGCAGTAATTGAGCTGTTTATGGTGATAGGAGGATTGCTATTGGTCAGGTTAATGGAGGAAGTCCCCGTACAGCCATTTGCACCGGTCACAGTAACCGTGTAGTTTCCAGCTGAAATCATATTCAAGTCCTCTGTCGTAGCTCCATTTGACCAAGCAAATGTGTAGGGAGCTACACCCCCCGAAACACTTACATCGATATCACCATTTGCCAATTCACAAACTGTTGGTGTAGTTGTGAAAGTAACATTGGGATTATTCGGTTGCTGCGCAATAGTAAAAGACCCAGTGCCGGTGCAAGTTGTACCGAATGAAACTGTAACTGTGTAGGTACCTGGCGCCACATCGGTCAAATCCTCAGTTGTTGCACCATTCGACCAACTGTAGGTGTAAGTATTTGCCGGTGTAACACTAATATCAATATCACCTTCATCGCTGTTACAGGATGTATTTGGAGTGGTAGTTCCTGCTACATTGATATTGAGCGGGTCATTGGCAATATTGTATGTGTTGGTCTCAGTACAGCCAGCTGAGTTTGTAATAGTGACAGTGTACGATCCACTAGCCACATCGGTCAAATCTTGCGAAGTCGCACCATTTGACCAAGCATAGGTATAGGTACCTGTCGGAGTCACGCTGAGGTCAATATCTCCCAAGCCTTGTCCGCATACGTCAGGTGTAGTGTTTGCACTTGCATCTATGTTGGCCACCGTTACGCTTGAACTACCAGAGACAGTACCCGGGCAGTTCGGACTGGGATAATTCACACTGACCAAAGTATAGTTGCCAGGCTGTGTGGCTGTGATAGTGTACGGGTTGTCATTTGTAGTGATAGGGGGTTGGCTTACACCATTTATTGCGTAAACAAAAGTCCACGGCCCACCTCCTGCGGGTGTAAAACTCACAGTTAGTGGGACCGACCCCATTGGGCCTTCGCAAAGTGTCCCTGTCCCTGAAATCATAGCCGTAGGAATAGGCAATACTACAATAGTAGTGCAAGACGGCGTTTGGTTTGTAAAACAAGCATTGGAAGCCGTAACACATAATTGTGCCGTACCTGGGGTAGTCCAGGTCACATCCACGTTATTGGTTGTAGAATTGAAAGTGCCCAAAGCTGGAGTCAAAGTCCATTCATATGATGTTGCTCCAGTGGCTGCAGTAGCGGAGTAAGCCGTGGTTGAATTGACGCAAACTGGACTTGCACCAGTTACAGGGCCAGGGTTACCAGGTGCCTGAGCCACTGTGGAACCTTGTGTTACCTGCACAGAATAATCACAAACATTCCCACCACAGCCATCAATCACGATGTAATAAATTTGGCCCACCACAAAATTTGAAGACTGAAGGGTAAAAGGGGAAGTAGTACACGGACATTGTAGATCCATAGACACCCAAGGCGGCCCACAAGCTTGATAAATGGCTCCTTGCAAACCTTGCTGGCCACCAGCTTGGCAATTGCTAGGGGAGATTTGAATGGCGATATTGGTAGTACCCGCATAAAATGCGAACCACTCGTCGTTATTGAGCACGTTGTTTGGACAGCCAGGAAATGGTTGCTGTTGGTTGTTGTTGTTGATGGTTCCGCAGTAGCCATCCAAGTTTAAGCAATTGGGCTGGGCTTCTTGGCATGTATTGGTTGAAGTGGGTGTGCCCGGTGGTGGGCATTGTGCTTTCGCCAATTGTGCGATTGTGACTAATGAAATCAGAAAAAGGTAAATTTTTCTCATACCTTAATTAAATAGGTTGGTGTGATAATGTTTGCTTCCATTGATAAATGAAAACCTACTACAAATCGACTTGTGGCTCAAGAATTCAACTTAAGTCGATCATAGTAGCTTCATTTGATGGAAAATTACTTTTCTAACGCTTTATTCTTCTTAATCTGAAACTCATTGGTTGTCGGGATCTCTTTGGTGAGCAGTTTCTCAAAATCCTACTAAAAAGCGTGAAATTCAAGGGAGATTGGGTCAGAACCATTCTTATAATGAAATTCTGAATAGAAAGACCCCACAATATCTGGCAAATGACTCACAAAACAGCCTTACAATTCAATATTTGGCATAAAAAGGCAGCAAATGCCCTGAAAAAGACATTTATCACTTCAAAAACTTCTTCATGTTCTCAACATCCACGTTGATTTGAGACACAAGTACCTCGTAACTAGCCACGAAATTGCTTTGTGTCGCAGAAACTTTTGAAGTGGCCTCTTTGATTTCCTTTTCCAATTTGTCCATTTCCGCCCTGTGCTGCTCCATTTCCTGTGTGAGCTTTTTAATTTGTTCTGCCTTTTCCTTTAAAGTTGCATCTAAATTGCTCATCATGGTCTGACGGTTTCCGATTCGCTCGGCTGTTTGATTGCGAAGCGCTTGACCAAATTTAGATTGCTCTGCCTTAAGTACATCCAGGTAATGACCTGCAGATTCCACCAGTTTTTGAGGAGTTGCCCCCATTGCTTGAGCCATTGCAAAAGCGGATTGGTAACGAACCTGCTCATCCATCGGCATTTTTTCCAACGATTTCAGCGATTGACGGTATTCCAAATAATCAACGCCAGGCAGGTTCGCTTTCTCCATTGCCCCGAGCAATACCTCCAAAAACTTGGGGCTTGCCTCGCCAGGCTGGCTAGGTGGTAAGTCAATATTTATTGGCGCAGTATCTGGGCTGTCATTTGTTGATACCTGTTTTTGAGCTGACTTTGCTGGCGCATTGGGGTCATCAACAATAAACAAGGACTTGATACTCTTCAAATCAAAAGGCATAGCTTTCGCAATTTCTATTTGTATTGTTTAAAAATCACGCAAATAAACTAATTGCAATGGTTACTTCAAAGTATTTACAGCCATCGCCAACGAAATCACTTTTGAACCGCTCTTGACAACCATTCATCTTTTGGTTAGTAATTCTTTTAAAAGGTTGCATTTGTTTTCTTTGCGGCATATTTATAAGCTTAATTCTGTTAACCGCATTGGTAATTAATGTCGATTTTCAAATATCAATTCCTAAACTTGAAGCTTAATGACCTTTGATGTTACCATTCCCGTACTCAACGAAGCAGCCACACTAGAAAGGCAGGTGCTCTTTTTGCATGATTTTTTGAAAAAAAACTATCCTGAGAACAGGCAATGGCAAATAGTAATTGCCGACAATGGCAGCACTGACCAAACTTTTGAAATTGCTGAACAACTGCACAAAAAACATCCTGAAATTATTCCACTTAGAGTACCCCGTAAAGGTGTTGGGCTTGCTTTGAAAACGAGTTGGAGCCAATCCAAGGCTGATATTGTAGGATATATGGACCTTGACCTCGCCACCGATTTGCCCCATTTCTTGGAGGCATTTGATGCATTGGCAAACCAAGGTTATGATATTGTCTACGGCACCCGTCTGCACCCTAAATCCAAAGTTATCGGCCGTACTGTCAAGCGGGAAATCACTAGTCGTGTCTTCAATTTTATCCTAAAAACCTATCTTGGTGTGGGTTTTTCTGATGGAATGTGCGGCTTCAAATGGCTCAGGCGGGAAGTTTATCAACCCCTGAATGCAGCTGGTGCAGTAAGCGACGGATGGTTTTTCAGCACCGAACTACTGACCATAGCAGAGTGGAAACATTTGAAAACACTGGAACTTCCTGTTAAATGGACCGACGATGTGACCAGTAGCCGAGTAAAAATCGGACCACTGGCCAAGCAATATTTAGCAGCCATGAAAGTGCTGAAGGGGAAGAAATTATTGAATAGCTAAATTATTAATTTGTTATTCGTGGCACAACTTCCATCGAGCAGTCTAACCATCCAACAATAAAACAATTCAACAATCTAAAACATACGACCATCTCATCATCGGCGGCGGCATATTTGGCAGCTATGCAGCTCATTATCTTGCCGCAAAGGGTGCAAAGGTTTTATTGGTTGAAAAGGAGCGGGAAATGTTCAAAAAAGCCAGTATCGTCAATCAAGCGAGGTTGCACAGTGGCTACCACTATCCTCGCAGCGTGGCCACTGCCTTGATGAGCGACGACAACAAAGCCCGTTTCACGGAGGAACATCGCCAATTTATTCTGTTTGATTTTGAAAAATACTATGCCATCGACCGCTACGGCAGCTTCACGGATGCTGCGCAATTCGAGCGTTTTTGTGATTTTATTGGCATTCGTTGCGACCGGGAAGAGGAGCATCACTTGTTCAACTACGACCGACTTGAAGCTTTGTACCGAACCACAGAGTACACTTTTGACCCAGTACTGATTGGCCAATATTACCAGCAAAAAATTGCTGACCAGAACAACATCGAAATACGTTGTTTTACCAAAATAAATGCGGCAGAAATGGTGGCTGATAGCTGGCAAGTCGTTCTGCAAAACCTTGGAAATGGTGCCTTTGAAACGATTTTTGCCAAATCAGCTATTAATGCAACCTACGCCCAAAGCAACTCGTTAAATCGGATGTTCGGAATGCCGGACATTAATCTGATGCACGAGATTTCTGAGATGGCATTTGTCACTTCACCTCAGTTGAAAAACATTGGCCTGACAGTAATGGACGGTCAGTTTGGCTCACTGATGCCTTATGGATTGTCAGGGCTTCTGTCGCTAAGTTCTGTAGCTTACACCCATCACAAGGTGAGCTATGATAACCTGCCGACCTTCGATTGCCAGCAACAAAATCCGCTGTGTAAACCTGATTTTACCGAAGATTGCAACGGTTGTCCAGCCCAACCACCGAGCAACTATCGAAAGATGTTGGGGCAGATTCGGCAATACTTTTCAGAGTCGGTGGAGTTGAATTATCAGCATTCACTTTTCACCATAAAATCAAAATTGAAGGCTAATTTCATTGATGATGGCAGGCCGACTGAAATCTCCTGCCTCCACCGCAGTCCAGACTTTTATTGCATCTTTGCCGGAAAAATTAACTCGATATACGAAATAGAAAAAGTTGTTTGAGAATTGAAAATTGACAGTTGAAAATTGAAAATGTTTAAACCACGCCATTTTCAATTTCTAATTTTCATTTTTCAATTCCCCAATTCCAAATTATGCCCGCCATCCAAGTATCAACCGAAATCGGCCCTTTGCGCCGAGTTATTGTACACCGCCCCGACGAGGGGATTGCCCGTGTTTCACCAAAAAGAGCCAGCGAACTGCTCTTCGATGACATTGTCCATTTGCCGCAAATGCAAGAAGAACATGATGTTTTCACAGGTATCTTGCGTGCCTTTCTTGGAGAAGATAATGTATTGGAAACCAAGGACTTATTAGCTGGCGCAATCGCCGCCGACGCTGCTACTAAAGAATGGATTATTAACGAAATTGTGGACTACGAGGAGTTGCCAAAAGCCTGCAAAAAGTTGCTGATGGACCTGCCTAACGAGCGCCTAGCCGACGTCCTAATCACCGGCTATTTGGCCGAAGAGGATTACATCATGTTTGACCCCATCCCGAACTTCATTTTTACTCGGGACATTGCCGTGACGGTCAACGACCATGTCATCATCACGAAACCAGGCAAGGAAGCCCGCTTCAGGGAAAATTACCTGTCAAGGTTCATTTTCTGGTCAAACCCAATTTTTGCGCACCTAAAATCGGAAGGTCGCCTCATCAACATGAATCATTACGAAGACTTCCCTCCCAGTCGACGGGGCGAGGTAGTCAGTTTGGAAGGCGGTGACATGATGGTGATGAACAAGGATTACCTCCTCGTTGGTTGTAGTGAGCGCACCAGTGCCCATGCTATTCATTCCCTTCGCAATAAACTTTTTGAAAATAAGGTGGTGAAAAATGTGGTGCAGATTAACATCCCTGCCGACCGCAGTTACATGCACATTGACACGATTTTCACCCAAGTTGACAACAATGTGATTGTCGCCTTCAAGCCCATCGTTTTGGATGGCTTGGGCAGCAATGTGGAGGTGCATAAAATCAATGGAACCAGCGTTTTTTACAATTCCATCCGTGATTTTATCGTCAATGAAATCAATCCGAACATGCAGTTCATCCTCTCAGGAAATGGCCAAACGCCTTACCAAGAGCGGGAACAATGGACGGACGGCTGCAACCTCGTGGCCTTGAAACCGGGCGTTGCGCTCACTTATGACCGAAACCCAGAAACGGAAAAAGCATTTAGGAAGGCTGGCTTTAAAACCGTTCACGCCCGGAAATTGCTGAAAGAACTACAAAGTGGAAAAGTGAAGCCACAAGACATTGAAAAGACCATCATCAACCTTCCATCCAACGAACTTTCACGTGCCCGTGGCGGTTCGCATTGCATGACTTGCCCAATAGAACGGGATTAATTTGAACAGTGAACGGTAAATTGATGACCGTTCACAAATTACAATTCACTGTTCATCAATGACTAAAATGCACCTCGACAATCAGCAACAGCTCAAAGATGTTTTGAAAGGACTCGTGGATGACCTGCGGTGGAAGGAGCCTTTGAACGAAGCCAAAGTAAGGCAGGTTTGGAAAGATAAAATGGGCACTACTATCAATTCGTACACTATGGACATCAACCTGCGGAAAGGCAAACTTTACATCACGCTCACCTCTGCCCCACTCAAACAGGAGCTGAGTTACGAGCGAGAAAAAATCATGTCAATGATGAATTCTGAATTGGGTGGAAGTTTCGTCACGGAGGTAATTGTGCGGTAAATCTTACTTGGATTAGCTACTCACCGAACCGAGCATGGATACTAAAACTTCGTTTAAGTTTTTAATGGCCTTTGGCAAATCCCAGGCAGCTCGGTTGCGAGTTTCGACAAAATTTGAAATGGAGCGGATTTCCAAAAAAGGAACATCAGCCAGCAGGCAAGCCATGAAAAATGCAGCTCCTTCCATACTCTCCACATCAGCTTCGTATTTGCTGCACAAAGCATCAATGCTCGGCTGAAATCCATGAACTTTGTTCACCGTCAGCCCTTTGGCTGTAGGCAAAAAATCGAAATCGTCTACTGGATTTCTGAGCTCTCCTTCGGTAAACGGGCTGGCGTTGGCATCCAATAAACCCAATTCATGTACGCTGGTGAAGCTGCCATCCGCCTCCTCCACCCCCATATCAGCAAAACGCTCGGAGATTACGTTTACCACATCGCCAATCTGTAAGGAACGATTCGGAAATGCTCCAGCAATTCCAGCATTTACTACCAAATCAAAGCTTTGCTTCGCAAACAAACCTCCAAGATTGAAAGCTGTCAGGGTCATGCCGATACCAGCTACCAGTAGGTGAACTTCCAAACTATCTTTTTGAAAATGGTCGTTGGAATGTGGCCAAAAATTGGCCTGCAAGTGCTGCCTTAGTGGCTCAATCTCGAATGGTGTTGCGGAAACGAATATTATTTTCAAAATGGAATTAGCTGTTTTAAGTAATGAGGTGCCATTATTTCACAATCAAATATTCAGCTACCCTCGGTGAAAAACTCACTGACCTTACCCATTCTGGTTGATGAAGCAGGTTAAGTGGTACGACGCTTGCCATACTGTCTTGGCCGGTTCTTTCTTGAAAATCAGCGACAATTTTGAAATCCGCTTGACTTACCTGTTCAAAATGGCTAACCCCGACTACGCAGTTCAAGGTCACCATGGTGGGCACCAGCCGGATACTATCTTTTGAATTCATCACTAGAATCGGAACCGTTATTTTTTTCTCCGTGAATTGCTCGATTGGAATGTATAGCTCGATTTGTTTAGCGGAGAATTGTAGCAATTCAGGATTAGGGTTTATTAGTTTAAGCGTGACCTCCAAACCAGTCTCGGGGTTTGTCTTTTTGAGAGGCTCAGTACTTACTTCGTTAATATCTTGCAGCATTTGTTCAGCGCCATAAACGATGATAGTGTCTGGGGTCAAGCTGGCTGAATCGCTATAAAAATAGCCGTTCTGGAACTTGATTTCTAAATCAGGTCGAACCCGCACTTTTTTTGAAAACAAGGAATCCAACCGGATGGGTATCCTATCCTGACCAAGTTCAAGCAGGGTAAGCCGCATTTCTTTTTCAATTTTTTCAGAGATATCGGATCGAGTGATGACTTGCTCAGGGCTGTTTCTCAATGAAAAAGAAAGCGTTGGTTGACGCTGAAAAACACTCATCAACAAGAGCTTCCAGCCTGTGCCAGAGAACTTAAAAGGGATTGAATGTGGCGGTGGCTCCGAAAAAACTCGGCCCAAAGGCGGTTCAAGATTCAGGTTAAGCTGTCCACGGGATTCGTACCGCTGTGTCATTTTTACAAAAAACCAAACCATTAGCGACAACCCCAAACAGACCAACAGCACCCGGTTTTCGCCGATTGCATTGGAGCCTGATTTCTTAAAATTCCGGGCGGATTGTCCAATTGAGTTGGGTTCCATTTTGGTAAATTTTTCACTAAAATACTGAATATCAACCTATTGCTCAGTGAAGCGCCGCCCGAATCGGAAGCGCATCAATCACCTCACCCTCCTGCTGTATCCACCATGCTAGCCGTTCATACACGGTTTTTTCATCAAAATAATTGAGTGCCATTTTCACAAAAACATGCCCATGTTTGGCTTCACTTGCCCAAAGTATTTTGTAAAATCGGTGCATTTCGGGGTCAGTTTGTGCCTCACTTACCAGCCTGAAACGCTCAGCTCCACGAGTCTCCACGACGGATGCAATGAGTAGCCGGTCAAGGAAGCGTTCCAGCCTACCGCTGTGGCAACGCTTGACGAGTTGGCTCACGTAGGGGTCCTCGCCCATACTAGCCGGTAAAGGAATGCCACGGCTGGCCATCAGTTCATACACTTGCTGGAAGTGTTCCAATTCTTCAATCCCGATGGCAATCAGTTCGGGGATAATTTCAGTGCGGTCTGGGAATTTAGCGACGAAGCTCATGGCCATGCTACTGGCCTTGCGTTCGCAGTCAGCGTGATCCTGCAAGAATGCCGGAAAATCGGCCATGACGGCCTGCACCCATTCAGGACGGGAGGGAACCGAGATGTCGAGGTTGAGTTTCATGTTTTTAAAGTCTTTTGACAAAGGTGCTGGTCATTGGAACGGTGCGAAATTAGGAAAAACGTAGGTGTAAGTCGGCTTAAATCAAGCCTTGCAGTTTTTTAAAAATCCAGACCTTTGCAAACATGAAACTAAAATCCATCGCAGTTTTTTGTGGTTCAAGCAGTGGGAACGACCCCATTTTCAGCGCAGCAGCCATTGAAATTGGACAAACCTTTGCAGCGCAAAACATACAAACAATTTATGGGGCTGGAAACATTGGGCTGATGGGAATCCTTGCCGATGCAGCTTTGGCAGCGGGCGGCAAAGTATTAGGTGTCATACCTGATTTTTTGAAAAAAAAGGAAGTCTGCCACACTGGACTGACTGAGCTGATTGTGACAAAAACCATGCATGAACGTAAGCAAATCATGGCAGAACGCTCAGATGGCTTCCTCATTTTGCCGGGTGGATTTGGCACTTTGGATGAGTTTTTCGAGATCCTAACCTGGCGACAACTGCGCCTGCACAAAAAGCCCATCGGACTTTTGGACATTGGAGGTTATTACCAACATTTACTTGCCCATGTTCAACTGATGTTTCAGAAAGGGCTACTGAAAGAGGCCAACATGGCCTTATTCGAGGTGGCTGACAACCTACCTGAACTGCTGGAAAAAATGTCTAAAGCTCAAAACCTTTCCGAAGAAAAATGGTTATGACGGCCAGTTTTTGCATCTAAAGATTTGTTTTCGCAATAAAACCTGCCTTTTGCCAATAATAATTGGGGAAAGGTTATCTTTGCAACCTGAAATAAAGATTGGTGAAACCCCTCCCCTCCTCACTGCGTTTATCAAAAATTATCCATTAAAACTCATCTTCAATATGACTACCACTGAAACATCCTTGAAATACAAGGTAAAAGACATCGCCCTCGCTGACTACGGTCGCAAGGAAATCGAACTTGCCGAGGCTGAAATGCCGGGTTTGATGGCCCTCCGTGAGCAGTACGGCAAGTCTAAACCGTTGGCAGGTGCCCGTATTGCTGGCTGCCTTCACATGACTATCCAGACTGCCGTTCTCATCGAAACCCTAGTGGAACTGGGCGCTGAAGTGACTTGGTCTTCCTGCAATATTTTCTCTACCCAAGACCACGCCGCTGCGGCTATCGCTGCCGCTGGCATCCCGGTTTTTGCTTGGAAAGGACAAAACGAGGAGGAATTCGACTGGTGCATCGAGCAGACGCTGTTTGCTTTCGAAGGCAACCAACCACTGAACATGATTCTCGACGATGGCGGCGACCTCACCAACATGGTACTCGACCGCTACCCTGAACTCGTTGCCAATATCAAAGGTATTAGCGAAGAGACGACTACGGGTGTTCATCGACTTTACGATCGGGTGAAAAACGGCACTTTGCCGATGCCAGCCATCAACGTAAACGACAGCGTTACGAAGTCAAAATTTGATAACAAATATGGCTGCAAAGAGAGCCTAGTGGATTCCATCCGCCGTGCCACTGATATCATGATGGCAGGTAAAGTAGCCGTCGTAGCTGGATACGGTGACGTTGGAAAAGGTTCTGCTGCTTCACTCCGTGGCGCTGGCTGCAGAGTAATCGTTACTGAAATTGACCCAATCTGCGCACTGCAAGCTGCAATGGATGGCTTCGCTGTTTTAAAAATGGAAAACGCCATTCCGCAAGCCAATATCGTGGTAACTGCCACTGGCAACAAGGACATCATCCGTGCCGAACATTTCCAGTTGATGAAGGACAAGACCATCGTATGCAATATCGGTCACTTTGACAACGAGATTGACGTGGCTTGGTTGAAGAAAAACCACGGTAGCAGCCATATCAACATCAAGCCACAGGTGGACAAATACACTGTCAACGGCAATGACATCATCCTTTTGGCAGAAGGCCGTTTGGTTAACTTGGGTTGCGCAACTGGTCACCCGTCTTTCGTGATGTCCAACTCCTTCACCAACCAGACCTTGGCTCAGATCGAGCTTTGGACGAACGGCAATGCCTACAACAACGAAGTTTACACCTTGCCTAAGCACCTCGATGAGCAAGTAGCCCGCCTCCACCTCGCCAAAATCGGCGTGGAGTTGGAAGAACTAAGCCAAGCGCAAGCGGATTACATCGGGGTGAAAGTGGAAGGGCCGTTCAAGCCTGAATACTACCGGTATTAAAAGTTTGCAGTTTGACAGTTGGCAGTGTGCAGTCAGTGGCTGCAAACTTGCTGATGTTGAACTTTAAGAAAATAAAATTTAGCTATAAAAATGGCCCGAAGGCGAGTTTGCCTTCGGGCTTTTCCTTGTTCCTCTTCTACAACTGCACCCTTATCCCCGGCCCCAACAGGTAGAAAAAATCCTTTTCAGAAAGAAAATAGCCTGCCCCCAAATACAGCGGGAAGCTAAGTTTTCGGGCTTTGTTTTGGAGGGAATAGAGACTGCCCAACACAACCACACCGACATCCCGACTGGTGTTATTTTCACTGAAATTGAAGGCATTTAGGGCAAGGAAGCCTACCCCAAATTTATAAGGTCGATACTTGGCGATGCGTCGGGGATGATAAAAACTGAATTGCGCAATGATGGCCATGCTCACCCCATTCAGCGTACCGAAACCGTCTTGGCCAAAAGTCTTGGTCAATAACCCCGCAGGAAATGACACGTCAAGGTCGAAGCTGGTGTAGCGGCGAAGAATAATTTCCGTTTTCTGCGAAAAACCCTGCCCACTATGATGCTGCGGGTCATGTCGCACGGTGATTTCAATGGTAGACCATTCATCCAAATCAAAGGTTTTCCGGCGCAGCAATTGATTCAAGCTGATGTTGTTGACTTGGCAATCGCTACGATCGTACTGGTCAAAGCGAGGCGAATTATCACCGGGGCAGATGACGACTTTTTCCAGCGTACGCTTGTCTAGTAAAGTATTGTTATTGGTCACCTGAATGTCCACGATAAGGTACTGCTTCCCGAACAGCCGTTGCCCTTCGTCAATTCGCTCAGGGTGAAATGCCAACACCACATCGTCCAAAGTATGGTCGATAAAAATGGTCTTGTCTATCTCTGAAATGGGCTTTTTTTCCTGGCCCTCGATTTCCAATTCGATAAAATTGAGTGGGTGCGGGGTCTGGAACTCCTTCACCTTGAGCGATTGACCGATGGGCTTGCCATTGTTCAGTAACTCTACGGATGATTTTTTGATGTCCAAAGGCACTTTGGCTAGGAAAACGACCTCATTTTCCCCCTTCACCAACGTATCTGTGCGCACTTCCGCCAAGCCCTCAAAACTGAATCGGGCCTTGTGCAAACCGTCTCCTTGCAGTTTGATTTCCACTGATTCACCTGGGTAAATAGTCTGTCCGCTGCTCATGTTTCCCTTAGCTGATAAAACACTCATGCCCGTCACGCGCATGGCTGGAGTAATGTCAAAATTTGTAATGTACCTAGCTACATCGCCATCCTTGATGAAAAGATAGCCTTCTGATTGACGATGATTATTGTATGTCCGCAACGTGCAGAGCATGCGCCCATTGGCGAGTGTACTTTGGGTAAAAATTTCAGCTACCAAAGCTCCTCCCTCCTCTTGTTGTGCCTCTAGGCGGTAGGTCTTTTTTAGCTTGAGAGAAGGATGGTAGTCCAACTCGATTTCAATCGCTTCGCCTGGATTGTTGCGGTTGAGGCTGACCTCTTTTTTATTGGTATTTAGAAAAACGAGTTTGCTTTCCTTCACCTCAAACTCGTAATGCAAAGGAGGTAGCTCATAAATTGGACGCTTATCGGGCGAGAGAAATGGTTTCCGCAAGCGCACTGGCGCCTCCAACACTTGCAGTCCCGGCTTAGTGGGGAGCAAGTGAATCCGTAACTCGCCCTGGTCAACTGAAAATTTATAGTTGATGGGCAGGTTTTTCGTCCATTGGTTAAAGTAGCGGATGTTGAGCGGGCGATTAGTCTCCACTTTGAAAACCCTTTCTTCACCAATAAAAAGTTTGTTGTCTTGCGGGTCGAGGAATGCACTCGTTTCGGTGACGGGAAACAGTTTTAGCTCCACGATGGAAGGCTCGCTGCGGCCAGTCCATTGCAATTTGAAAGTGAACTGCAAAAAATCACTTTGCGTCAACTGCCGAAACCGCAGCTTAAAACGGAACTGGTCATTTATCCACAACAGACTGTCCACTAGCGAGTAATCACCCGAAGGAAGGAGTTCCAGCGATTTGATGTACTGCGGACTATTCGGAGTCAACTCCACCTCGGCCACCGCATCAACATCATTGTACTGGAAATAGAGCATGGTTTCGCCCTTGTCCTGTATCGTATTTTTGGATAAAAGGTAAATGCTCGTGTCAATCTTCAAACTGACTTCCCGAAAAGGCCCACTGCGTGAAACCTGCCCTTGAACGACAGGCAAAATCATTGCAAAAAGACAAAGGCAAATGAGTAGTTGCCGCATGGATTTTTCGATGTGCTTTAAATTAGAATTGGTTTCTGAAGCCGCTGCAAACATGGTTCATCGAACCAAAGTGGACATTATTCACAAACCATGAGTGCTCCGCAAAACTAAACAAACATGACAGTCTTCCTTATTTGACAATCCAATTGCACTTCGTTCAGTTTTTTTTCATTCAAAATAACACCAATGAAGTTTTCCAAAGGCAGCCAGCTTTCACACCGACTGGATAGAACTCAATTAGATTTGGATACCTTTGCCCATCAATTTTTGAAATATGAACGACCTATTTTCAGACTTCCCTGCTATCTCCAAAGCCGAATGGCTGGAAAAAATCAAGAAAGACCTAAAAGGCAAATCCCCAAGCGAATTCGATTGGCAAGTTGCCGATGGCCAAGCTGTCAGCGCCTTTCCACATTTGGACGATATGGACGGTGAGCTCCCCCACCCCATTTCCGAAGGGAAAAATGACTGGCAAATCTGCGAAGGCTTCCAAGTTGGGGATTCAAAAAAAGCCAACAAAATGGCCTTGACTGCCTTGGCCGGCGGGGCCGATGCGCTGCGGTTCAACTGTACGGAAGTCCCTGATTTCGAGGTGTTGATGGAAGGTATTGAACTAACTATCATTTCATTACACCTACGAGCGAAAAAGATGGCGGAGCCCTTGGATTTGCTTCGCAATTTCGTGGAATATGCAGGCGAAAATGCGGCGGGAATTGGCGGTACTTTTTGTTGGCAAGGAAAGTCGGCTGTAGAAATGCTTGAGTTTGCCGATAAACTTTTACCAAAATTCAAAGTGCTGCCCGTACACGGTTCTGCTTTTTATGAAAATGATGAAAAAACAGCGGGAGAGCTTCGCAAAATGGCCGCCGCTGCCAACGACTGGTTTGCGAAGCTGACTGAAAAAGGCGTAATTGCCGAGCACATTGCGAAGCAAGTCTTCTTCACTTGTTTTATTGGCAAAAACTATTTCCTACAAATCGCCAAGCTGCGGGCCATCCGCAAATTTTGGCTGAAATTACAGCAAAAATGGGGCGTTGAATCACCACAGCCTGCCTTCATTTTTGCCCAGTTTCCTATCTCCGACCAATCTCCAGATGCCAATACCAACCTGATTCAAGCCACCACTCAAGCCATGTCCGCCGTCATCGGAGGCGTGGATGTGCTGACAGTTTTGCCCAATGAAAAAACAAGTGACGAGGCCAAACCCTCAGATTTTTCAAGGCGCATGGCAAGGAACGTGCAGCATATTTTGAAAATGGAAAGCCATTTTGATTGGGTAGCTGACCCTGCGGCAGGGAGCTATTTTATTGAAAATTTGACCGAAAAACTCTTGGCAGGGATGAGGGATGAGGGGTGAGGGATGCAACGGCCATTTTCAAAAACAAAAAAACGTGCGGCAGCCAACTGCCAGCACGTTTTTTTATGCGCTTTCATTCCTGATTCATCACCCCTCGTTCCTATTCATGCAATTCAAATCCTCAAAAGCTGATTTCAGACGCTTCACGAAAGTTTCCTCGCCTTTGCGCAGCCAAACCCTTGGGTCGTAGTATTTTTTGTTCGGCTTGTCATCTCCTTCTGGATTGCCGATTTGGCCTTGGAGGTAGCCTTTTTTAGCTTCGTAATAATCCTTCACACCTTCCCAAAACGCCCACTGCATGTCGGTGTCAATGTTCATTTTGATGGCGCCGTAGCTGATGGCCTCCCGAATTTCCTCCCGGCTGCTGCCGCTACCTCCGTGGAATACGAAATTGATGGGGTGTTGGCGGCTGGTATTGAATTTCTCCCGAACGTAGTCCTGAGAGTTTTTCAAAATGATAGGCTGGAGCTTCACGTTACCAGGTTTGTAAACGCCATGAACATTGCCGAAAGCAGCAGCGATGGTGAAACGAGGGCTCACTTTCAACAACTCTTCGTAGGCGTACGACACCTCTGATGGCTGGGTGTAGAGTTTCGAACTGTCCACGTCGGAATTGTCAACACCATCCTCTTCGCCGCCCGTCACGCCAAGTTCGATTTCGAGGGTCATGCCGATTTTATCCATCCGCTTGAGGTATTCCACGCAGATTTCGATGTTCTCATGGATAGGCTCTTCGCTCAAATCGAGCATGTGGGAGCTGTAAAGTGGAAAGCCACGTTCTTCATAAAATTTCTCGCCAGCAGTCAGCAGGCCGTCGATCCACGGCAACAAGTTTTTAGCACAGTGGTCAGTGTGAAGGATGACAGGAACACCGTAAGCCCTGGCCATTGTATGAACGTGCATTGCGCCAGAAATACCACCCATAATGGCAGCATTTTGGCCCTCGTTGCTTAGGCTTTTTCCAGCAAAAAATACCGCTCCACCGTTTGAAAACTGAATCATCACAGGAGAGTTGACTGCCTTGGCAGTTTCGAGCACGGCGTTCACTGAGTCGGTACCGATGACGTTAACAGCGGGGAGTGCATAGTTGTTATCGTTGGCATGTTGGAGCAATTCTGTCACTTCGTCACCATGCAGGACACCGGAACGAAATCTTATGTTTGACACGATATTCATAATTTTTCTTTTGTTTTTAGTTAAGCGGCTAATGTAGGAAGTTTCACCGTATTTGTGGAAACAACACCAACTAAAAAAGGCAGCACCAAAATTAGGTGCTACCTTCAATCTTGAATCAATTCTTCTTAAAGTGCTACATCCACGGGTTCTTCCTCTTCCACATCGAAGAGCGGGGTCATTTTTTCGGGCATTTCCTTGTGTAGCAGCTTGCCTAGCTCTTTTAAACTTAGGTTTGCCTTGGCGGAGATAAAGAACATCTCACCACTTTCCGTGTCGTTGAACACCATCATGATATTGTGGATGACGTCACCAAACTCCTGCACCATGATTTGCATGTGCATCCCCTCTGAACGAATCATAATGAGGTCGTCAAAATTGTGGTTCAGCAGGTCTTGGCGCAGTTGACTTACCTTTTCGGCAGGTATCGCCACACCTTCCTCGGAGTACATGAATTTCACTTTTCCAAAGTGGCGCATTAGACCAAATGCTTCTTTTTCCGTGTCAGAATCGGATTTGTTTCGGGCAAATTTACTGCCCATCCGAATAACCCAACCTGGCAACTTAGCGTTTCGCACCCCTTCGTGGTGCTTGTTCTGCCGGTAAAATTTGTTGAGTGGCTTGTTTTGTGAAAAAGCCAGTCCCGGCAGTAAAAAAAGTAGGAAAATTAGCAGATTGTTTTTCATGGCGTTCTCAAGATTTGTTGATGAAAAGATGTGAATTCGTCGGTTTCACCCTGATTTTCATTCATCAATTTTTCTTGGAGCCTTTATTGTCATCGTGGTCATCGAAAGCTTTTGACAGCTTGCCTACTTGACTCAAGTCAATATTCCCAATGAAACTCAAAAGCACAAAATCTTCATCGTCACCTCCAACGAGCAGCAGTAATTCGTTCAGCGTGCTACCGCCATTGCTGTCCTTCACGAGAAACTTGACATTTTGGTCTTTGCCTTCCCGAACTTCCAAGAGGGTCTCATAGCCTTTGGTATTGATGGTGGCAAGTGCTTCTTTGTAAAATTTGGCGCCGTCCGTATCAGTTGTCAGGATACGCAAACCCTTCAAGTCTTTCACAACTGACATGACCGCTTGGGCCTCCTCATCGTCGAGGTCGAGCTCCATTTTGTTGATCATCGAAAACATTTTCCCGCTGATGTAAACCACCGTAAAACGTTCGTCGTCAACATACTTTGAAAAATACTTCGAGATGGCATCTTCCTGCGCAACGGCAGTACTGGTAATTCCTGCGGTGAGGAACAAAGCAAAAAGGATTGACAGGTATTTCATTTTTAAAGGAATTTAATATTGTCGAATTGTTTGACTGTTGAATTGTTATTCGTGACGGCCATCGCATTGTACAATGATAACAGTTCAGCAATCCAGCAACCTCTACAATCAATTAAGGTATTTGCCCACTTTTTCCAGTTCTTTCATCTCTTCGCCGGCCTTCTTGGTGCCTTTGTTAAGTTTGGACGAAAGAAGTTTGAGGGCTTTCACGGTTTCTTCGTAGGCTACTTTCTCATCTTTAATTTCGTACTTGGTCCAGTCGATAGAAGCAACCTGTGCGGTAGAAGCTGGTGGTTTTACTAGAAAAACCATGGCAAGCACCAGCACTGCACCCACTGCGGCGATGCGAAGCAATTGCTTTGGCCAAGTGCGCATCCGCACAATTTTGGCCTCCCCAGCCCCTATTTTTTGGAACAAAGCTTCGTCAAAGTCATCTGACAAGGTTTGTACTCGTTCCTGGGAAAAGTATTGGAACAAGGGCTGGAATTCTCGCAGGTCTTCTGCAACTGGTTCCCCGCTGTTAAAATATTCCCGAATTCGAGCTTCTTCTTCCAGCGTGGTTTCTCCTTCAAAATATTTTTCAATAAGCGCTTTCATGTTCAAAAATTTATGTCAACTAGTCGATTATCAAAGGATTTAATTTCGCATATCTGTTTTCATTCTTCATGCCTCAGCCCTGCCCTGACCGCCTTTCTTGCCCTGAACAGATAAACTTTCACTTGGTCCATTGGCACATTGAGCTGGTCAGCGATTTCCTGATAACTCAGGCCCTCAATATCCCGGAGCTGCATGATGTCACGTTGCTTGTCTGGCAATCGGTTCATCAGGCCACGCACTTGGTTAAACACATCATGGGTCACCGTTTCATCATAAGGTGTGGCAGCATGGTCGTGGAGGTCAAATCCGGCGGCCATGGGCACCATCCTTTGGTGTTTCGATCGCAATTTGTCAATGGATAAATTCTTAGTAGCCGTTATGCACCAAGCCTCCACGTTCGAAATTTCTGCCATGTGCTGGCGGTTGTTCCAAAGTTTGATGAACACTTCCTGCACAACATCCTCTGCCTCTGCTGCCTGCCCGACAATGCCAAGAGCAAAGCGGTAAAGCCGGTTTTTTATCGGCAGAATTTTCGTTTTAAATTCGAGTTGGTTCATCAAAATTGCGATATGTAAATTGTTCCAAGCTGAGTACAAAAGCCAGACGACGGTATTTTTTAGTTTGTTACAGCTTTTGAATTTTTTTTGTAAAAAAGCCCTTTCTAGCAGCAAATCAAATTTACGCCTAAATTAGCCGCTAATCGGAATTGGCTATTTTCACAGGCAAAATTGTTCAGATGCAAAATGCCCTCATGGGCAAGTAAACCGTAAATCCACTTCGTGCCACAAAACATCACCCTACCATTTCATACCATCAAGCTTCGCCTCAACAATGGCGATGATTTGTCATTTCCCCTATCCGACCCCAACGCATTTCATCTTGGCATTGCAGAAACCGAACTTGCTGAAAAATTTGCGACACAATTCCAGAGGAAACAACTGGACAAAGGCCAAATCTTGGGCCTGTTAGACCTACTTCGGGATGGCGAATTCCAGACAAAAAAAATCATCGTGCCCTTTGCCGAATCTCCAGATGGCATCAGTTTTCCTGAATTTGAATTGGAATTTGACTACATCGTACAACCACAAAACGAAGCTTTTTGGGGCATGATTCCGGCACTTGGCCTTGAGACATTGTCAGGTTCTGAGGCTGAACTTGAACATCACCTCATGGAGGTAGTCCGCATTGAGTTTTCCTCCAAAAAAAGGATGCAAAGTGTTTTCCAAATCATAGCGGCAAGTTGGTTTGACAATGCATCAGTGGTTCGCTCCGAAATCAAATTAAAGACTTGGTCACCCGCAGAACTCGTTGAAAACCAGCGGAATAAGCAGCTTGAATTATTGCCGAAGGTCGCCGAAAAAATGGCAGAACCAAATCCACAAGCATTTGGTCGGGAAGAAGAACTTTCCCAGATGGAGCGCATTTTGAAAGGACGTTTTAGCCGAAACCTATTACTGGTTGGAGCATCTGGCACTGGCAAAACTGCTTTGGTTCAGGAATTGGTACACAGAAAAAAGCGGCTTGGCATTGAGGCGGATATTTGGGAAACAACCGCCTCTGTGCTCATCAAAGAGCTTACAACAGAGACGGGCTGGCAGGATAATACTACCCTACTTGTAAAAGAACTGACACTTAAAGGCGACGTACTCTTTGTTCGAAACCTAGCCGAATTATTCGAAGTGGGACGATATGAAGGCAATTCCGTGAGTATGGCCGAATATCTTCGCAGTGCCATCGGGCGAGGTGAAATAACGTTGATTGGTGAGTGTACACCGGAAGAACGTGCCCGCATCGAACTGCGGAGCCCAGGTTATTTGGCCCATTTCCAAACTGTTCAAGTGACCGTTCCAAAGTCGGATGTTGAGGCCATCATTTTACAGAAAATTAAAAACCTGGCCGACCGGCGAAATGTATCCGTTGAACCAGAAGCTGTTCATGAAATAGTTCGATTGCACCGCCGTTTCTCACCCTACAGCGGCATGCTAGGCAAGCCTATTCGCTTTCTTGAAAGCATTTTACTAGGTCTTTCTGATAAACCTTTTTTGCCCAAAAAGAAAAAAAATAAGGCCACTGAAATTGCCTTGGGGCAAGTTGCAGGGGGTGAATTCACCGAAGCAATCACCCGCAGTTTAGTATTGAAAAACTATTGCGAAGAGTCAGGTTTGCCCAACTTCATGGTTGACCCAGCGGTGCCAATGGATGTTTCAGCCATTCGCAAATCGTTCAACGCTAATGTATTTGGCCAGGAGAGAGCCGTGGAAGCCGTTGTTGACATGCTTGCCACGGTGAAAACGGCCTTAAGCCGAACGGGTAAACCAATTGCCTCTTTCCTATTTGCCGGCCCAACTGGAGTTGGTAAAACAGAATTGGCAAAGGTGCTGGCCACCACCATGTTTGGCAGCCGAGAACGCTTGCTTCGGTTCGATATGAGCGAGTATAGTAGCCCTTGGTCTGTGATGCGCCTGACCGGGGAAGGGTATTATTCCGATGGCTTGCTTACTTCGGCAGTGCGGCGTGACCCTTTTTGTGTTTTGCTTTTTGATGAAATCGAAAAAGCCGATTCAAAATTTTATGAATTGTTGTTGCAAATATTGAGCGAGGGGCGACTTTCGGACAGCCGAGGCCGCACAGTCAATTTTTGCAGTGCAATCATCATCATGACTACCAATATTGGCGCAGCCAATCTTCAGCGCAACCGGATTTCATGGAAAAAAGAACTCGGAGAGAAAGATGTAACTGAACATTTTTCGACTGCCATCGAGCAGCATTTCCGTCCCGAACTTTACAACCGGATGGACGCCATTGTAGCATTTGCGCCACTCGATCCAACTACAGTGCGTTTCGTGGTAGAGCGGGAAATTGATTTGCTACGCAAACGGGAAGGAATCCGATTCCGGCACTTGGATTTGAATATTGACGATGCGGTACTTGAATACCTTGCCAATGTTGGGTATGAGGCAAGATTCGGTGCCCGCTACCTCCAGCGGGCGATACGCGAGCAACTCACTGTGCCATTGGCCGAAGAACTTAACCAATTCGCTTTCGATGAGCGATTGAGCGTGCAAGTGGGAATGCAAGCAGGTAAAATAAATGTGGAAGTGGATGCTGACCCGCTCGGCTTTGATTTGCTGATGGAGCAATGGGACAAATTGACACTGGCTGAAAAGACATCGCACCAGCGGCGCAGGATTGCCCTGCTGATGGAAAGCCCTCTGTTCCTGCGTTTTGAAAGTGAAATAGACATGCTAGAAAGCGAAAAAAATCGCACCGGAGCTGAGTTCTGGAAAAATACCGCACAAGCAAAACGTCACTTTCGCCTCCTAGAAACCCAAGATCGGGCACAAAGCATTTTTGAAAAAATACAGGCGCTTGAAGTAGAAATTTCGCTGGCCTGCATGGAGCAAGGCCCATTTTTGACTGATTATGAGTCTCGTTTTGAAGCTTGGGAAGCCTCTTTTTTTGAACTACAAGTGGAACTTCACAGCCTTATTTTCCCTAAGCGTGACAACTGCCGAATTGCCATCTACGGCATCCAATTAACAGCGGCGCTTCCCTTTTATTTGTCAATATTCAAAGCTAAAAATTTTCTAGTCAAAGAAATACAGGCAGTTTGGTTTCGGGAAGGGTACAGAGGTGAAGCCAACATTGGCAGCTCCGCAAGCCCAAAAAGCAAGGAAAAAGCATTCTCCTATTTTTACCAACCAATGCAAAATCTAGATGCCCAACATCCAAAATTCAATTCTGAGAAACCAGGCGACTTGCTCTGCGGCGTAGAATTGTTGGTTAATGGGCCATCGGTCTTTCTGTACTTAGGGGATGAGAAAGGGTTTCAAACTTGGATGACAAGGGAACATCAGGAACCATTTCAAATTTATGTGCAAACATCAATGGCTGAAATCAAGACACCGGATGATATTCATCGGCAAGGGTTTTATTTGAGCGGCAAACCAAGGCGACAGGTTTACCCGTTCAATTTTTCGGACACAAAACTTGGCTTGGCTACGCAATTGCCTCCGTTAGAAAATGTGGCTCCATTGATTCAGAAACTCGATGAAATTTATGAAATCGAATTGACAAGGGCATTTTTAAATAATGAAACAGAAGATTAGTTGGTGCGGGTTTGTGTAAAAAAAATATTAAGTCAAAATGAAAAAAACTCAATGGGATTGTTGGCCGTTTTTTCAAAAAAGACTACCTTTCCCGTATTAAAGCAGCCAAAAATGTAGTTGGGAATTTTTCAAATTATAGGCTGCAAAAAGTTCTTTACTTACTGATTTCCTTTCAACTAAACACGACCCGATTGGGTATCGATGCGGCAGATTGGTTGTTCAATGCAAATCCTCACACTTTGAATTACCTGCTGTGAACGTCCAAAACCCAACGACAGTCAACCGGGCGTAATTAAAACCTTTTGATTTATGAACCTTACATTCAAAGAGTTGAGAGACTTAAAGCATTCACTGCCAACGGGCAGCATTTCACGAATTGCTTCTGAGCTGAACGTTGACGAGCAAACTGTTCGCAATTATTTTGGGGCACAAAAATTCAGCGAAGGCCAGATTCCAGACCTGCAAGTTGAACCAGGCCCAGATGGCGGAATCGTTCATATTGAAGACACAAGAATTCTTGATTTGGCTAAACAAATTATCGAGGCTTCCAATCATCACCAACTTAGTCCAAACTAAAAATAAGTCCTGTTAAATTAAACACCTGAAAAAGGGGCGGAATTGAATTCCGCCCCTTTTTCTGTTTTGGCCATTTCCAGTTCATCCACCTCGCACACATCTTCACAGATTCTGATAATACTGGCCCGTAAAGTGGAGGTACTCCTCCGTATAATCATTGGCACCATCGCTTTCATTAATTACCAAACTTGATTGCACTAATGGTTTTTGCACCAGTTCAAACTGTAGCAAAAGCCGCTCAACCGGCTTGTCAACTTTGGGCATCACCTCCACCATTTTCGAGCAATAAATGCCATAATTACTTGCCATTTCCCGAAAACGTAAACCTTCCATTTGTGGTAAAATCATACAAAACCTGCCATGATGCGCCAACAAGGAACGAACAGCTTGCAAGAGATCGCCATGCGGCAATTTAACTGTGTGTCGCACTGAGTTCTTGTCTTGGCTACTCGAAAAAGTCCCTCCACTGAAAAAGGGCGGGTTGCTAACTATCAGATCGTAATGCTGTCGGGTTTGCTTTGCAAAATCTTGGATGGAGGTGTTGAAACAGGCAAGTTGACTGGCCCAGGGCGAGTTTTGCATGTTTTCGACCGCTTGAGCAGCGGCCTCATCATCAATTTCCACAGCATGGATAGTAGCGTCCTTTGCCCGTTGCGACAACATGATGGCAATGAGGCCAGTACCCGTGCCAATATCCAAAATATTAGCGGCGCCCGTGGTGTCGGACCATGCGCCTAGCAGTACGCCGTCCGTTCCCACTTTCATGGTGCAACGGTCCTGCGCTATGGCGAATTGTTTGAATTGAAAGGGTTTCACGTCTGAGGTCATCTGCATCGGACAAGTGTTTCTGGTCAAGCAACTTAGCTAGATGGGTGCCAAGGTAAATTCCTGCATAATTACACACCATGTCCATTATTTCAAAATTTCTGGAAGGTATGAAAATCTGACTGAACTCTTCAAGTGTGATACCAACAGCCAGCAACAAGCTGCTTATCAACAACCCATGTCCCAGGATGTTCAAGCGGCGGTGCGGCACTGCATGAAAAAGGAAAAAGGAAAGCATTACCATCAGGCAAAAGTGGATGGCCTTGTCGCCAAACGGCACTGAAGCTATCAGGTATTTGATTTCTAAGCCTAAATGAGTCTGCAGACCAACAATAGAAATCACGAACAGAAAAATGGAAATGGCTGAGGCTGAGAGTATCTTGAATAACATGAACCAAAATTTTGTGGAGGCATGTATTCAGGTTCAAAAAATTGACCAAAATGGTTAAATGCATAAAATACAAGACAAATTCAACTATAAATTATTGACCATCAATCCATTAATATTTCAAAATCATTTCTTCCTAATTTTCTCTTTAAATGATTTCACCATTGAATCTGCTGCAACATGGTTGAAATCAGGCGTTTTTATTACCTCTGTTTTTTCTCCAAATAGCAGCATATAGTTTTTGTCAGAATAGGATAAAATATGTTGTTTTGCTGGATTGCCTACGTTGAAGGCAAAGGAGGCAGGGAATAATTTTCGTTGATGCTGCTCATCATACACCACAATTTTTTCAAAAAAAACACTGGTCTCATCTTGCACATCTTGGAGCGCATCGTGAACGGCTTGGTCTCCTGTACGGTAGGTAAAAAAACTGCGGGAAGGCAGATTTTTCCCAGCCACAATTACTTGAAATGAAACAATGTTCAGCGTATCATCTCCCACCATAAGCTGGGGTTCATTTTTTATGGAAACCAAAAAACTGTCCAACGAATAGTTTAAATTGGAAGGCGATGCAGACATATCACCCCATATCATGCGCACGTCTTTACCTTGATAGCTTTGATATTCAGGTAAATAGTAAGCATCCTCTTCCATATAGGTCAAGGTTGTATTTGCAGCGGCTACTTTCGATGCCAAGGACTCAGCTTCCGTCAGGTAATGGCGATTGGTACGAAAACCCGGAATCCGCACGATTTCGTATTGCCTTGCATCACCATAAAGTTGCACAATCCGGTCAGTGTTCGGGTTGTCAGGGTCAATTTTCACCAAGGTTCGTTGCCCCTTTCGGACAACGATTTGATAAGGCATCGTGGCTTCCAGTTGGTTGATTTGAGGCACAAAAAATGGCGGCTCATACCCTGCATTCGGGTCCTTGATTTTGATTTCTATCTTGGAAAGATAAATATCTTCTGTGTCGCCGAAAAGCGTCAGTTCATCGCCGAGTCCAAGGCTGTCATTAAAAACCAAGCCTTTCTGACGGTCAAGCAACACTATTTTATGGGGGTCAATGCCGTTGATGTAGGCCTGCGTGCCATGCTGTTTGTTTTTATACAAAATGCTTAATATACCCGGCTTCATGGGTTGCCCATCTTTGTAAACAACAAAAGGCTTGTTAATAACATCCTGAAAATCAGCTAAATACAATTTCATACTAGCGCTGTACCCATTTGGATTGGCAAATTTGGAGAGTGGCATTTTCAACCCACCCCAATCCACATAGTAATCATGAGGCTTGTCTATCTTGTTTTCAAAAATTGTCGTTTTGACCAAGTCATCTGCCACCTCAAACAGCTTTTGAGTGGGTGAAAATGCAACTGGCACCCACATAAATATCAGACCGAGCGACACGGCCAAGCCCATGTAGCCAATTGAAGTGGGAACAAGGCCCGTTCGTTCTTGTGCCGAGTTCTGCCAATTATCGTAAAGTTCCGCCCAGTATCTACGGTAGCGGTACACCAAAGGGTTCCACCAATTCAGCACCACCAAAATTTCCATGAATACCGCTTCCCAAGCATAAATCGGATGGGTTGGCATCCATTTTTTTAGCCATTCCGCTTTTTTTTCCTCATCGAAATATTGCCAATTCAATATCAAGTTGCTCATAGCGGCAGTGGGCATAGTTTGCCATGCAACCAACCTTGCAGCATGATTTCCATTTTTTTCTAAAAACTGAAGAATAAGCCAAAGCCTGTCCATTAGGCGAAAGGAAGATACCAGAACACCTACAAAATAGAAAGCTAACATTAGTGAACCAATCGTAATAGTATATTCTGGCAGGCGATAATCCATCAACTGCGTGAAGGACATGGCCTGCTTTTCGAAAGGAACTGCCTTGGATACATTTAGAAAAGCAGCTTGCAAAAGCGGCAATAAACCAGCAAATACAGGCATTAATCGCAGCTGCCATCTTTTTGCCAAAAAGGAATTGACATGAAAATGCGTCAGGCGATAATACCCTAGCAAGAGCCAAAATGCGAGCAACGATTCGAGTGCATACTGCGGAAAGGATGGCATAAAAGGCGATTTTCAGGCTGAAAAATAAATACTTAACGCCTGTTTTTCAACCTGATACACCGTTGTTAACATTTGGTTGAAATAAAATGCAGCCTACTTTTTGCCAACAGCTACCATTTTATCCTCAACCTCGTGTACTAATTCGATGAAATGTGGGTCTCGCTTAATTCCTCGCTCACGGTGGAAAGGTAGGTCAACTTGGATATGTTGGACAAAATTACCGGGATTGGAGCGCATGATGTAGATGTCGTCGCCGAGGTAAACGGCCTCAGAAATGTCGTGAGTAACGAAGATGACGGTGGGATGAAATTCCAGCCAAAGTTCACTCAACAGTTCTTGCATTTGCAGACGGGTGTTGATGTCAAGCGCACCAAAGGGTTCATCCATCAACAAAATTTCAGGATTGGCGACCATGCTTCGGGCAATGGCTACCCGCTGCAATTGTCCGCCAGAGAGGGTTGGATATTGCGCAAACTTTTGTTCATGGCCCTCCAACCCTACTTTCTTGATAATGTCCATGGCTCGGTCTTTCCGCTCCTTTTCAGCCACGCCTTTGTATTGAAGGGAAAGTGCCACATTGTCCAAAACAGAAAGCCAGGGCAGGCTAGAATATTGTTGAAAAACCATGCTCACCCTAGTTGCTTCATCAATGGGTTTGCCATGTATGAGCACCTGGCCTTCCGTAGGTTTTTGCAGACCAGCTACGTAACGCAAGATGGTGGATTTGCCACAGCCAGACATGCCAAGTAACACCACAAACTCACCTTGTGCTGGCTTGTCTAAGATGTTTAGGCTAGCATTTTTGATAACCCAGTTCTGGCCCCCATCGTACGTCTGACCGACGTTGCGAAGCTCGATGATGGATGGAAGATTGGTCGCTGACATAAAATTCCGGTTTAAATATTTGGGTTCAAGATTGGCTGCGAATTGATGATTGCAATTTTATTTCACCGAAGGCAATGAAAACCAACCCTGCCAAAGCCCCAATAAGCGCAATAGTGCCGACCATTGGCAGTTTGGAGAAAAAGACAGCTACAGCAAAAATCAACAGCAGCAAATAGATGCCGTAGCGTACTTCGTTGTTGCCGTTCAACACCATTTTGTAGTGGCGGTGCGGGAACAATCGTTTCCCGATGTAAACAAAAATCCGGTCTTGTAAAAAACCAATCAGGATGATGACTAGGATAATAGCGAACATATCTGGTACTTGTTGCAAGCGGCGCTTGATGTAAATGAGTGCACCGAGGCCCCCGCCATCTTTGTTGATGTACTCCGCCACGATAATGTAGGTCCAAGATACCGCAGTAAGAACCCGAATATCATCCAGCAAGCGGCTCATCACAGCGGGGAAATAGACCGTTTTGATGGTTTGCCAATTGCTGGCACCAAGAGTGAAAACAGTGGAAAGATAGACCTCATCTACATCGTCGATACGGGAAATGACGGTAGGCAAAAGAAAAACGATGATGCCGAAGGCCAAAAAAGCCACCTTCATTTCATCATAAATACCAAACCAGATGATGAAGACCCCGATGAGTGCCGTAAGCGGCAGATAGCGCAGGGCGTCCACAGGTCTACTGAAAAGTCCCCGAAAAACCGGATACAACCCAATCAGAAAACCAATAGGAATACATATCAAGATGGCCCAAAAATAGCCCTGAAAGTTAAGCCAGATGGAACGGAGGGCATTGTGAAGGAGGTTGTCATCTTTTATCAAATGACCATAGCTGGCTGCCACTTCTGTCGGTAGCGGAACAATAGGATATATTTTCTTGAACTCCTTGGCGTTGGCAAATTTGATGGAATCGGCCCGTAGAATGGAGTCTCGCAGCACTGTGTTTTGGATGGAATCAGCCGTAAGCGAGGACGGCAATTCCGTGTTGAATCCTTCTACAACCGGCACTTTTCGAGAAAGCGCCTCTGCCAGTACCCACCAAACAATGAGGATGATGACGATGCCGAGAATACCCAGTATCAGGCTTTGCGATTTGGTTAGTTTGCCCCGTAACTCAAACATGGCTCTAAAATTTTAGGTGGGCAAGGTAAGGGTTTGTTTGATTGTTGAATTGCATGATTGCGGGATTGTTGTCATTACTTGGGCAACAATTCGACAATTCAACTATCAACCATTACTTCATCAGCGTCACATCCCCCATATAAATTTCAGTGCGGCCATCAAAAAACGTTAGTTCAGCCCGATAAATAAAAACTGCGGGGTCAAGCGGGCGGCCATCCAGCTTTCCGTCCCAGCCTAGTGACTCCTTATTGGGGGGGAAATCACTTCGCTCGAACATCAGCTCGCCCCAGCGATCAAAGACTTTCAAAGAATTGATTTTCGAAACTTTTCGGTCAGCATACACTGTGAAAAAATCATTGGTGTTGTCTAAATTAGGTGAGAAGGAATTTGGGATAAAGACGTTGTCAGATTTTTGAAGAATGATCCGCATCAGGTCTTCCGCTTTGCAACCGTCTTTATCTTTCAGAATGATGTTGAAAGTGGTTGTATTGTCCAATCCAACAACCCAAGGTTCTAGGCAGTCAGTACAGGAAAGCAGTTTGGGCTGTCCCCATTCAAAAGTAAAGGAGTCCACAAGATTTGTCAGTGCCTGGAGTTGTACGCTATCGCCATAATTGAGGTAAATATCTGGCCCAAGTTCTACCAGTACTTCTTCTTTCTCAGGAATGTTAAATGTGGAATCCAGTTTACAACCATTAGTATCAATAATTGAAAGGTCGTACAAACCAGGGGCTAGATTCAAATAGTTGGCAGTGGGCTCCCAAGGGCCACCATCGAACGAAAACTGAAAAGGAGGTGCAACCCCATCCACCGACTCCATCAAAAATGCAGCATCGTTTTTACCAAAACAAGAAATTGGGTCAATGGCCACTTTTAAGTTTTCTGGTCCCGGCACGATGACCAAAGTTGTAGAATCACTCAATTCGCAACCATCCGGATGAACCACCGTCACTTTCAATTCTAGGGTGGAATCAGGTGTCAGACTTCGGAAAGGGCCAGTTTCACCGTCTTCCCAGACGTAGTTGCAGCCGATACATGGTATAGGAACAGTTGCATCCAAATGGATGACTTCATTTTGGCAGGTTTTGGGCGGCGCTATCAAACTAGGGCCCGGAAAGGAGCAGCCCGTCCGAATTACAAAAATATCGTTGGTGCTGTTGCCACGAGCATCTTCCGATTTGTAAGGAGCATAATTATCAGAGGAAGAAATCCCCGTAATAATCAGGCCATAATCATGCGCTTGTAGCACGAACCTGCCATTGTCATTGGAGCTACCACCTAAGGTTTCATCCCAAAGTGCAGTCCCATTTTTGTCAGCATAAACAAACCAATAATCCTTGCTGCCAAGAACTGGGGCGGTTTTCTGTACGCCATCAGGCACGGAAGAAGATTCGCCAATGATGAGCAAATTACCGACCGTAGATTCCACGATATCGAAGCCTTGGTCGGAGGAGGTGCCGCCGTAGGCTTTATCCCAGAGCATATTGGCACCACTTCCAGTATCTTCAAATTTTACGAGCCAAATATCGTCGCTGCCGTAGTGGTCAGCAGTTTTGTTACCAGAAAATTTGTCTGAAGTGGATTGTCCAATGGCAAAATAATTTCCGTCTTTGGATTTGTTCAGCCGTTGTAGCACATCCTCTTTGTCGCCTCCAAATGCAGCCTCCCAAAGAATGATGCCAGAGGGGGTGCATTTTACTACCCAATTATCGTTTAGGCCATAAAACGGGGCTGTTTTGGTGAAACTTGGCTGAGATTCCGTAGGGCCGCCAAGCAGCAGATTGCCATCAGTAGTTAAAAGTGCATCGAAAAGGCGGTCCTTTCCATCACCCCCAAATGTGAAATCGCCAAGTGGGACGCCATTTTCGTCAATCTTGACAGACCAGAAATCGTAAGACCCATTGAATGCTCCAGTAGATTTTTCAAAGCTTGCGGGTGAATTGGAGAAACCTGCCAGCCAGAACTGGCCGTTTGGCAATGGAACGATTTTGCGAAGCTCTTCGTCCCCTGTGCCACCGTATGCCCTGTCCCATTGCCGATTTCCATTTGCATCGATTTTTACCACCCAAAAATCACGTAAGCCACGATTGGCCCATGTGCGGTCAGCCCCAATTCCAGAGCGGGATTCTCCGCCCAGCAAATACCCACCATCTTGCGTAGGCACGATTGACCAGAGCCTATCTTCGTAATAGCCGCCATATCGCTTGTCCCATTCCACATTGCCATCACCATCCGTTTTAACAAGCCAATAATCCCCAGTTAGTTCAGGAAAGTCAACGGTGTCCTTTGTGTTGCTGGAAACTTCGAAAGCTGGGGTACGGGAAGTTGTGATGCCACCAAAAAGATAGCCGCCGTCGTTGGTGAGAATGGATGCACCCATTTCCTCATAGCCGATGCCGCCGTAGGTGTGGTTCCATTCAAGGGTGAGCTGCGCTAAGCAATTTTGGGAAAACAACAAAAGCCCCAATGCAAAAATGGAGCAATGACGAAGTGTTTTGTTCACGGCGATCGGAATCATAGTCAGTGTTTGTTCCTGTTTTTTGGCAAAAACTACCAGCGTGTCCTTAACAAGTGGAATTTATTCGAATGGAGACCGGAGTGGAGCAAGACCTATCGCAATATTGGAAACGATGCGGTAAAGGTAATTTTAAAAGCCGATTTATCCAATTTAGAAAAATGGAAAGTTAGGCTGGCTCAATTGTTAACAAAATTCAGGGAAATAAATATTTCCGTCACTTTTAATCAAGATATTTTGAAGCTTTAATTGTCTGGATTGGCAGGTTTTACTTCATTTTCAGGTAAATTAGTTATGGACTTAAAACGAACCTTCACCTCGTAACGACTACTCAAACCTTTCACTATAGGGGTCATCATTGTGTCCATCAACTCAATTGCCCGCTGCTTTGCTTTGTCCATCACGTCGCTTTCGAGCGCTTCCCTTCTGAATTCCCGGCGTAGCAGGTCCATATTCTTGTTGAAGTCGGCCTGATCGATTTCCCGCATCCAGCCGATGTCCAGCTTGTCGATACGAGGATATACCTCATGGCTCAAAATCTCTGGTTCGGGCAGTGTCACTGTCACCACACCTGTTTTGGAACTGATGCTGATGTCAAAAAACTTGTCTAGCTTGAAGCCCACTTTCAGGATACTGATTGCTGACATTTCCATCTCCGTGGAAGACACGTCCACACCTAGCACCTTGGTCTGTTTTGAAGTTCCGATGCCTTTTCTATCCCGTATTTCCATGGTGCCCAACTCAGCAATTGCTTTTTCTACCCGCTCCTGTAAGATGCCTTTTGAGCGGGAAAAATCCTGCACTGCTGCCCGTTCTTTTAGCCTTGCAATCATGGGTTGAAGCCCTTCCGCCAATGCAACGCCGCAGGGTGTGTCCACACTTTGGCCTTTCACGTAGATTTTGCCTTCTTCAGTTGGGATTAACGTAGCAAGAATCTGGTTTATCAAAAAACAGGTGTATTTTGAAGCGACTTCGTTGAGCATATCCACGGCACCAGTCAATTCATTTTGGTACCAAGTGTTGTAAAGGGAGGAAGTAGAGTCCCTCATGGCCACAAAATCGTTGAACATTAGTTTTTCGATATATGAGTGATGCTTTTCATACTCCTGCCGTACTCGGATTTTTAGGCTGTCAGAGAGGTTCATGCGGTTAGCCACGTGGTTCAGCAAAGAAAGATTAAAGTCATGGATGAGCTGGTCGAATTCTCGGCTGTAGCGAACTGGGTTGGAAAGAATCGGCAGTGCATTGTCATAATCAATGTCTGCTTTGAAATCGGAGGGCACATATTTTATTTGTACTTCCTGCGGAATATTGGTGTAGGAAGCATCGGAAAAATAGTATTTGTAAACGATGAACCCCAACAAGCTTACTGCCAAAATAAACACGATTAGTCTTCCAACATTGAAGGGTTCTTTCGGCGGCATTGGCCTATTCTGATAATTTTGACTCATTTTCAATTCATTTAAATTCAAACTGTCCGCTTTCCGACGGCTGCCATTTGTCAAGTAACTTCAAGGCAGCAAAAAGAACGCCCAACTCGTTTCACGAAAGTATTGTTTCTCGACATTGATTCTAGCAGAATTGAATCAATACTGAATGAAGGTTAGTTAACGGCCATGCCATCGGGTATGGCCTTTTTATTTGGCCTTTCCTCTGAGGAAAAAACCAAAATCTGTTGGTGGAAATTTTTCAATGCCCAGTTGCCGGCCCATCATAATGAGTTGACCACGATGCATGGTTGAGTGGTTCATGCAGTGGTGAATCATTTCGTAAGCCTTTTGGGTCTGCTCTCCATAAGATATGGTTCTGAAAAACATGCTTTTTTCAAAAAACAACTCAGGCTGTGCCTCTACAAACTCCAAAAAAGACTGCGAAGCATTCAGTAGGTTAGAGAAAACAGCAGCATTGTCGCCCACAAATGCTTTGCTAGGAATTTCAGTTGGAGAGATGCCTTTTAGCCTTTTTAACCAAAGTGTTTCCGCATCCCAAATATGAAGGAAGGTCTTTTGTACTGATGGAAAACTACTGACTATTGTTGCCACCAACTGTTCATCAGGTAAAGTGCTAAAAGTTTCTATCATGCGGCGATTTGCCCAAAGATTATAGTCAACATAGTCGACATAGATTTCCTTCATTTTGAAAAAATTGCTGTGAATATTTGGCCGAAGGTAGGAACTTGCACCGTTTATGCTACGCTGTTTGTTGGAGCATTGAGCAATTTTGACCATGATTTTCGAAAAACAAACCATCAATTGTCGAGGCAAATTGCTTGACCTCTCCTCACCCATCGTCATGGGCATCCTCAATATTACGCCTAATTCCTTCTTTGACGGTGGCAGGTACACCAATGAAGTTGAGGTACTCCAGCAAGTGGAACGGATGATAACCGAGGGCGCAACCATTATTGACATTGGAGGCATGTCGAGCAAACCAGGTTCTAGCCTGATTTCGGAGGACGAAGAACTGAGACGAATAATGCCTGCCATTGAGGCTATACTTTGCCAATTTCCTGAAACAACCATTTCAGTGGATACTTTTCGGGCAAAAATTGCTTCAGAAGCGGTTGTCGCCGGGGCTGGTTTAGTGAACGATATTTACGCAGGCCGTTTTGATGAAAAAATGTTCGAAACTGTGGCGAAGCTTGGCGTACCATATATTATGATGCACATGCAGGGCGACCCCAAGACTATGCAAAAATCACCCGTTTACGAAGATGTAACCAAGGAGATATTGCATTTTTTCATCGAAAAATTAGGCCAATTGCGGGCACTTGGAGTGAAAGATGTGATACTCGACCCCGGCTTTGGTTTTGGCAAAACGGTGGAACACAATTACCACCTGCTGAACAACCTCCATATTTTCAGGATGACGGAGTTGCCGATTCTGGCAGGTATTTCCCGCAAGTCCATGATTTGTCGAGTGCTGGATGTACCCCCAGCCGCTGCACTCAATGGTACCACGGCACTTCACATGGTCGCATTGCAGCAAGGCGCACGCATTCTTCGAGTGCATGATGTTCGTGAAGCAATGGAGGTTATCCAACTGTGGAAGCAATTGGAATTGGCAAAAAAAACAGACAAGCAATAGGCTTCCTTTCATGCAAAGTCTTGATTCTCAATTTTTTATCCTAAAAAATTCCGTCATTTGCATAAGTTTTAAAAATAATCTTTGAAAAGTGGAACTTTGCCCCGGTTTCACAAAACAACCAACCCAATTGGAAGAACAGCAACTCACAGAGAATATCATCAAAAAAGTAGCCCTTCGATTTTTTAGGCACTACTACAAGTTTCGGCTTCGCTACGAAGACCAACCCGTCATCGCCAAATATGACCTGGAAGGGGTTGGTGGCATCGTAGCCGATGGGTTTTACTCTTTCAAAAAACCTGATGGAAAACCGTTCACTGCCACATTCGAGGCAACGTCTCTTGCGTCTAAAGATGAAGTGATTTTCAAGCCCGACCATCGTATTTTGCTGTGGGATGGCTTAGCAGTGACTGGCTTGGCAATGGTGATTCTGGCATTCCTGAATTTTAAGGCACATTTCCATGCTCTGGACAATACCAAACTGGCAGAAAGGATTGGGTTGTTGGTTTTGGCTGGTGGGCTTATCATCTGCATTTTTTACCTGATTGCTAGAAACTTCCGTCGTTATCGATATATCTACGCCGTGGAGCAGTTTAAAAAATACTATGCCGACGAGCAATGGGTGGCGCTTGGCACTGATGTTTTTGAAGATAAAAACGACAAACGGTTACGGGAACTGAAAAGTCAATGTGTGTACAATGGTATCGGGCTATTGACTGTGGATAAGAACCTTGACCCTAAAATCATTATCACACCGAGCCGCCATGACATTTTCGCAGGTAAGCGTCAGAACATTGATTTTTTGCCCCAAAAACAAGTTCGGGATATTGAGAAAAAAGGAAAAATCGACCTTTTTTCTGGGCTTTTTGGCAGTATAAAAAAAGATAAGTCTGTGCTACGCCACCGAAAAAGCACTCATACCCAATTGGCATTACTGGTAGGAAGCTTGGCATTATTGGCGGTAGTATTTACGAAAGAATTAGAAAATCCCGATTTTCAACTTGTTGACAAACAAGAGTTTACAGAAAAGATAGCCAAATCAAAATCCAACAACCTCGCCGAACCTGACACATATCTACCCGATTCGTCGTCCATGCCGAAGCGTAAAAAAAGTAAGTCGGATGGTTCTTTTTGGTCGTTGCAAACCCCAAAGGAGACGACCCCTGTGCCAGCTGAATCGGCATTAGCCGAAAACAGTACTTTACGGTCTGCTGGAGGCGATGAACTTGTCGAAAAAGGTGGCACTGAAATCGTGTACGATTGTTCCCGCTTTTACAATTTTGACGGAAAAAAATTCATTGTTGAAGTGGGAGAATTGAATGAATATAAAATTGCCACCACCACCGTACAATCCATTCGAAGCAAGGGAATTTTTTCCGCAGCGCTGTTAAAGTCATGTTTTACGGACGAAAAAAATGGATTCTTGGTGTATGCAGGTGAAATCTATAACTCCGCAGCAGAAGCAAGCAAGGAAATGGACAGTTGGGTAGCTAAGAAAAAACTCACCACTTCGGAAGTACGCAACTGGAAAATAAGGGCGATAGAACCTATCGTAAAATAAAAAAGCAAGGTGCAAAAACACCTTGCTGAAAAATGAAAAAAGGCTTAAGGTAAGGTCATTGGTCGCCACCAGCCTAGCTAGTAGCATAGGGGCAATAAGTTATCGTAGGTTTCAAATTCAGTTTAAAATAGTTTGGAGAACAGATTTCTTAGATGCCTTCCCAAAAACAAAAAAGAAAGTTGTTGTTGAAAATTGCAGGTCGAATGCTTGTCGGGGGATACGACAACCAGGGGTAATTGCCAGGGGGCGAAGGGGGCAACATACGACCAGATGCAACTCGCAACGAACAACTTCCGGGTTATGCATCTTTGCTCAGGCCAAAAGGCACTATGAGTAGGCATCTAGGATGCCAGGATATTATTTCAAGTAGCTATGGCAATGGCATAAAAGCCAAGGACAAAGCACCTTTATCGCCTAAATGAAGTTGTTGAATATGTTAACTCGCAGCCTGTGTTTTGCGAGGATAGAAGTTGGAGAAAATTTCAGGCAATGCCTTATTTGCCTGTATTCTTTTTTTGTGAAAGGTTATGTTCAGCAGGACGTATTATCTAGTACAAAAATGTTACCAAATTTTAAATTAAAGGCTTCAAACATGCCAGATTTATTGAGATTTCGACAAATAATAACTAATTTATGTGACATCGAAAAACAGCTTATTTAATCAATTTTTTTTCAACAAAAATACAACTAGACAACACCGCACAAACAATATACTCAACAAAAATAGCTCTTATTAATTTTATTATTATGCGTATAGAAATGAAAAACAATTGCCATAATTATTAAAAGCTGTGATGTAAATAATGGCTATTTAAACACAAATATTTTCATGTAAAAAACTTTCTCAAGTAATCTGCAAGCTCTTCTAATCCATTTTGGCCAAATTCGGGCACTTTGAATTTGAGGTGACATTGTTCGTAGAAAGTTGCCCTTTCTGCGAGCTTTGCGTCAATAAATGCTTCGAAATTATCTTTAGTAAGTGGAGCAAGCAACGGTCTGTTTTCTTTTTCAGGAAAGAGCCGCTTAGCTAAAAGTGAAGCTGGCGCAAAAAAGTACACAGAGACACCATGCTCATTCATCCATGCCAAATTACCTAAAAAACAAGGGCATCCGCCTCCAGTTGCCACCACCGAATGGTTTGGTAAAGCAAGGCTCTGCAAGCAGTCAGACTCGATTTGTCGAAAAGCATTTTCACCCAACTCTTTAAAAATAGATGAAATGGACTTTCCACTTTGGGATTCAATATATTCGTCAAGGTCAATGAATTGAAAGCCCAAGAGTGTTGCAAGGTTTCTACCCAGATAGCTTTTTCCAGCACCCATAAAGCCTGTAATGAAAATATGCATGTTTGCTTGAATGAAAAGGAAACCATTCAATTGGATCCTTTGGGCAAAATTAAACTGGCTGAGCTAAGTTTGCGTTTTCAGTTGGTTGAATGAAAAGCTTAAGCTTACATTTGCCCACCTTATCTAAAACGGCTATGAAAAAAATAATGAACAAAAACTTTATGCTTGTGCCCGCAGCGTTGGCAATGGCCATATTTGGCTGCAAAAACGATGGCAGTACTGAAAAGAGTGTAGAGTCTATCCAGACTGAAGGTAAAATCAGTTCTATTATTAGAAGCCCAGTAAATGCTGACGGTACAGTGGACACTATCAATGTTGCCAAGATGGACTTCGAAGCCCCGATATTTGAATTTGGCGAAGTTGACGAGGGTGCCGTTATCAAGCATGAGTTCAAATTCACAAACACGGGGAAGGTGCCATTGGTCATTCAAAATGCACACTCCACCTGCGGCTGCACCATTCCTGACTGGCCCAAGGATTTGGTTGAGCCTGGCAAAACGGGGGTCATCAAAGTGGAATTTAACACAAAGGGCAAATCAGAATTTCAAGAAAAACCAGTCATAATAACTGCCAATACCTATCCATCCATCTCACAAGTTTACGTGCGTGGAATAGTGCATAAAATTGACTAAAATAATAAATTTCATTCTCAAGAACTTACAAAAAGCAATCATAAGTGCTGGCCTTTGATACGGCTTACTTACAATACAAATAAAATCAACGGATAAAAATGCAAACACTTATTTTTCTTCAGACGCCCGGCAATGCTGGCATGATTCAGATGTTATTTTTTGCGGCAATAATCTTGGTGTTTTGGATGTTCATCATTCGCCCTCAAGCTAAGCGGCAAAAAGAGCAAAATGCCTTCGCTGGAGGCCTGGAAAAAGGCCAAGACGTTGTCACTGCCAGCGGCATGTTGGGACGAATCAACAAGATTGAAGGGGAAATCGTCACCTTGGAAATTGGCCCAAAGACTTATATCCGCATGACTAAATCTGCCATTTCAAAAGACATTACTGAACAGGTTTACGGCAAAGACGGAAAAAAAGGTCCTATAGAATCAGCCGAATAATCTGCAACCACTAGAGGCTGAAGATGACCGATTTGCTACATTTTGACGAAACCCTATTTCATTTGGTCAATTCTGGTTGCCACAACCAATTTTTTGATTGGTTGATGCCACTGCTTAGGGACAAATACACCTGGGTTCCACTTTACATTTTTATTGGAAGCTTTTTACTCTTGAATTTTAGGCAAAAAGGACTTTATATATGCCTAGCTATGGTGCTAACTATTGGCCTAGCTGACGGTGCCAGCAGCCATTTGCTAAAAAAAAATGTACAGCGGCTTCGTCCGTGCAAAGTTCTAGAGGCCAATAAAGAAATGCACTTGTTAGTACCTTGTGGGAGTGGTTTCAGTTTCCCGTCTTCCCATGCCGCCAACCATTTTGCACTGGCTACCTTCATGCTACTTATTTTGGGAAGAGTATTTCGTTGGATAAAAATACCTTTGGTACTTTGGGCCAGTTCTGTTTCGTTTGCCCAAGTTTACGTTGGGGTGCATTACCCTCTTGATGTAATAGCCGGTGCCATGCTGGGGATTTTTGTAGGTTGGGGCGTTTACCTGCTGTTGATTCATCTGCCCATCGACTTGGAACTAGCAGTGCCATAAAATTACTTTTTAAAAGATGCATATTTGGGAATACATCTTACTTTTTGGCAGCGTCTTCTTGGGTGGAAGTACTGGGTTTCTTTTTCCAAAGGAAAGGAAAGGATTACTCCAAATTGTATTGTCATTTAGTGGAGCTTATATTTTGGGTATTGCCGTACTGCACCTAATGCCTTGGGCTTTTAGTGGCGGTGACAGCCAAGCCGGCTTGTTTGTTTTGTTAGGCTTTTTCGTCCAACTGCTATTGGAACAACTTTCTGCCGGTGTCGAGCATGGGCATATCCATGCGCCGCACCACCTGTCCGCAGGGTTCGTTTTTTCCGTGATGTTCGGCCTTTGTGTCCACGCTTTCGTAGAGGGAATCCCACTGAGTTATTATGGTGAAATGCACGAGATACAACATGGAGGCCATGCACATACTCAAAACCACTTACTGTATGGTATCATCTTGCACCATATTCCAGCAGCATTTGCCTTAGTTTTTCTTTTGATAATCAGCAAGTTGCAACGAGTCTGGATATGGGGCTGTTTGTTTTTGTTTGCCGTGATGTCACCGATTGGCGCTTGGCTGGCTGGGATGTTTACTTTTTCGGAAGCCATCCAAGTGAAAATAATTGCTTTCGTTATTGGTTCCCTACTGCATATTTCCACTGTTATTTTGTTCGAAATGGACAGCTCCAGCCACCACTTTATCTCTTGGAAAAAATTGCTGGCCATTAGCGCTGGGTTAGGCATTGCCATCCTCACAATTTTATAGCACAAAGCCATCAATGATTTACTAGAAATAATTTTGCCCTGTCGGCTGAGTTGCATTAAAAATCAACTTGGTTAACTATCTTCGTTTAGGAGATACGCATTAATTTACTGAAAGTAAGCGGTATTTGAAATTTGGCTAAATTGGCGTCAGTTTTCGATTGTGACCTTAACCATTGCGTTCAAACTATTTGGTATGAAAAACTTTGTACGAAATTTAATTTTTTTATCTGCTTTTTGCTTTGGCATTCCTTCGTTTTCACAAACCGTGATTAAAGGTTCCGTTGTCGATGCATCATCCGGGGAGCCATTGATTGGCGCCAGTATCTTTTCACTTGAAACCAGTGAGGGAACGATTACAGAATTTGATGGCAGTTTTGAACTGAAAATTAAAGGTGAGTTGCCTATCCAGTTGACATTCTCTTACACTGGGTATGAAGAACAAGTTATCGAAGTTACCAGTGTTTCAAATAAATTGAACGTGAGGTTGGCAGAGTCTGCCATCATAACCACTACTGTCGAAGTGGTAGGCCAGCGAATCTCTGATAAACAAAAAGCATCCCCGCTTACCGTAGAATCGCTCGACTTATTGGGCATAAAACAAACTCCTTCCGATAATTTTTACGATGGCTTGGGTTCTCTCAAAGGCGTAGATTTAACTGCCGCCAGCCTTGGTTTCAAGGTCATCAACATGCGGGGCTTCAACAGTACCAGTCCAGTTCGTTCACTACAAATCATTGACGGAGTGGACAACCAAGCCCCAGGACTTAATTTTTCCCTTGGCAATTTTTTGGGGTCATCTGAATTGGATGTGCTCAAAGTAGACCTGATTCAAGGAGCGAGTTCCGCCTATTACGGCCCAAGCGCCTTCAATGGTGTCATCAGCATGGAAACCAAAAACCCTTTTTTACACAAAGGCCTGTCAGCCATCGTGAAAGGTGGGGAACGCAACTTGCTCGAAACTGCCTTTAGGTGGGCTGATTCTTTTAAGAATAAAGAAGGCTATGACTGGATGGCTTACAAGCTCAACTTTTCCTACTTGCGTGCTGATGATTGGGTAGCAAACAACGATGATGCAGTTGACGGAACCAAGACTCCAAAAGGTAATCCAGGAGGGTGGGACCGAATCAACACCTATGGTGATGAATATTTTTCACTAAGTGATTTTTCAAACGATACCATTAACCTCCCTTCAAACAGAGCAGGTTTAGGGATTTTTCACCGAACAGGTTATCAAGAAAAAGACTTGGTAGATTATGGCACCAAAAACTTAAAGTCAAACCTAGCTTTTCATTTCAGGTTGAACCCATCTAAGTCTTTCGAATCCACAGAATTGATACTTTCCAGCAGTTTTGGCACTGGTACAACTGTTTACCAAGGTGACAACCGTTTCAGTTTGCGGGATATATTATTTTTCCAGAATCGGATTGAGGTGAAAAAAGCAGACAAGTTTTTCGTTCGAGCTTATGCAACCCATGAAAATGCTGGCAATTCTTACGACCCGTACTTTACCGCTCTTCGGTTGCAAGAATTGGCAAAATCACAAGAGGACTGGTCAAAGGATTATACAGGTTTCTGGAAGTCGAAGATTTATCCAAAAATGAAAGCATTGGATTATCCAGTCCCTACTGTATCACCAATGGGTCAGCTGGTATTCGATTATGATGCAGCTTATGATTGGCTGAATACCTATGCCGATTCTATCTATGCCTGGCACCAACTTGCCGCTGCCAAGGCAAATACTGCAAACGTACTAATCAATACGACCCAAGATTTTTTCGAGCCTGGTACTGACCGATTTCAAACGGCCTTTGACAGCATTACCAGCTTGAAGAACACCGAAGGTGGCACCCGTTTTTTTGACGAGTCTGCTTTGTATCATTTTCACGGTGAGTATGTGTTCACCCCAAGTTTTATAGATGAAATAAAAGTAGGCGCAAATGGCCGTATCTATCGTCCATTCTCAGACGGCACCGTCTTCAAGGACTCAGCCAATATTCGAATTACCAACAAAGAAGTAGGTTTTTATACAGGTTTAAAGAAAAAATTTAGCCGTCAGTGGACGGTGTCTGCTACACTTCGAGCGGACAAAAATGAAAATTTTGACCTTTTGTTTACGCCAGCCGCTTCTCTGGTTTGGTCACCTGATTTATTCAATTATCTACGGATTTCCTTTTCAAGTGGTGTGCGCAACCCTACCCTCACTGACCAGTATCTCAACCTAAACGTTGGACGTGCTACCCTCCTTGGCAACTTGGAAGGCTTCGACAGTTTAGTTACTGTAGAATCATTTTTGGATTATCTCGGGTCAGGTTTTTCGAAACCAGTAGTTTATTTCAATGCACCTGCTGTCAAGCCAGAAAAGGTCAAAACATTTGAAGTTGGATATCGCACTACCTTGTTCGAAAAACTATATATCGACGCCGGTTACTATTATAATATTTACAATGATTTCATTGGATATGTAATTGGTGTTGATACTGATTTCGACCCACTTGGGCCACCTTTAAACACCAAGGTTTACAGGGTAGCTTCTAACTCAACCAATGAAGTCACAACCCAAGGGATGTCCATTGGCGCCAATTTTTACTTCGCTAAATTCTACCAGATTTCCGGAAATTATTCCTGGAACAAACTAAACAAATCCTTTCCTGACGACCCAATTATCCCAGCTTTTAACACACCTGAGCATAAATACAATATTGGTCTTTCTGGCCGTGACTTACCAGTAACCATCGGGCCCATTAGAACAAAAAACCTTGGTTTCAACATTAACTATAAATGGATACAGGGCTTTGTATTTGAAGGTTCACCGCAATTCACAGGAGGTATAAACGACTATGCCTTACTAGATGCGCAGGTAAATGTTAGGGTTCCTAAAATAAATACAACCTTTAAAATTGGAGCTTCCAATTTATTAAACAATAAAGCTTTTCAAACTTATGGAGGACCAAGTATAGGCAGACTCGCCTATATTTCTTTGCTTTATGAGTGGAAAAAAGATTAAAAAATTAAACTTTTCATTTTTATTATGAACTGCCGATCGATAATTAATTTATCAGTATTAATCTGTTAAACTAATCGGTCGTTTGATTTCATTTCCGCTTCAACCATTATTAAAATTTAAAATCAGCATTATGAAAAAAATTTCACTTTTATTTATGTTCATGTTAGCAGTGGTGGTCATGAACGCCCAAGTCAGGTACATTGACGAGGTGTTCTCCAATGTGAAGTCAACACCTGACCTGACATACGGCGTAAATGCAACCATCCTCTACATTTCCCAAGCAGGCCAAGCTGTACCAGAAGCACTAAAACTTGATATTTACGAACCAGAAGGGGATACAGAAACTGACCGCCCGCTGGTAATCATGTTTCACACAGGCAATTTCGTACCACCTCAATTCAATGGTGGTTGCACAGGAACTCGCAAGGATGCCGACTTGGTAGAAATGGCAAAACGCCTTGCCCGCATGGGTTATGTGGTGGCTTCTGCAGACTATCGTCTCGGCTGGGACCCTACAAACACAGACCAAACCACAAGGGTTTACACTTTGATCAATGCTGCTTATCGTGGCGTTCAAGATGCAAACACAGCGGTTCGTTTCTTCCGTAAATCCGCAGCAACTGGGGGCAATCCTTACGGTATTGACCCAAGCAAGATAGCATTTTGGGGCAATGGCACAGGCGGCTACATTTCCTACGCAGCTTCTACAATCGATACAATTACAGATACCTATTTGCCAAAATTCGTAACGCCACAAGGGCCTATGGTTCTGGACTTTCTGAGCGGAAACGTAGCAGGTACTACTGTGGGAGTAAACCCTGGCATTCCGGGCCTTCCTTACCCTGCAGGTGATACACTCTGCTACCCTAATCACGTAGGCTATTCCAGCAAAGTTCAGTTTTCAGTTTCCGTAGGTGGGGCTTTGGGAGATACGGCTTGGATCACTCCGAACGATCCTCCAATGCTTGGGTTACAAGTAACTACCGACCCATTTGCACCTTATGGCGTTGGCGATGTTGTGGTTCCTCCACCTTTCAACCTAACAGTTGTAGAGGTGATGGGCAGTGGCAGTGCTATTCCAGCAGCAAACTTGGTGGGCATCCAAGGTCCAATCACCCATCCTTTCATTGACCCAGTTTCTGTTCATGCAGCAAGTGTGAATGGTGGGAATGCAGGACTTTATCCATTCTTTTCAACTGACCCAACTGAGGGTAGTCCTTGGAACTACGCAAGTTCGCTTGAGCCTTATGGTGTTTCAGGTTCTAACTGCGATACCAATTCGGTTGCCGCCAAAATCTTCATTGACACCATCATCCAGTACTTTGCACCTCGTGCTTGTCTTGCGCTTGATTTGGGCTGCAATCTCTCCGGGATATCTGGCACCAACGACCAGCTCGACGCAGCTCAAGTTGGCTTGAATATCGCACCAAACCCAGCAACGGAAGTGGTTCGTTTCAATACAAACAACGAATTCCCGATTGAAAACATTTATGTTTACGATCTTACTGGTAGATTGGTGAAGGCACATGTTGATGTGAATAATTCACAATTTACCCTGCAACGCAACGCATTGGCCCCAGGTATCTATTTGGCCAAAGTCATGTTCAAAAACGGATTTGTTACGAAAAAAATCCAGTTCAATTGATGCATGAATCTTGAAACAAAAAAAAGCGGTTGGGCATGTTCCCGACCGCTTTTTTTGTTTCTGGCCTCAGTACTTTTCATTTCAAATACTGGCTCAATTGGTCAAACAACAACTGCTCATGGCTCGGTTGTTTCGCATCCTTCACTGCCAATTTCCCTTTTTTGTCAAATATCAAATATGTGGGCAAGGCTAGGTTTTCACCATCACCAAAACGCTGGATGAGTTCGTCACGAAGTGCCACGTTCACCATCATGTGATAGCCTTTCAAATTTTTGTCTTTGATGACCTTTTGCCATTTTTCAGACCGAGATTCATCGTCAACAGAAACATACAGCAGCACAATATCCTTTCCTTTCACAAATTGGTCAACTGGTTCATGGTGGCCGAATTCAAACATGCACGGTGTACACCAAGTGGCCCAAATATCCATGTAAACAACCTTGCCTTTGAATGGCGCCAGAAGTACCTGCAAACTATTTATTTCAGTATCCAAACCAAGTAGATGGATATCCGGGCCAAGGTTTTGCGTGGATGAAGCCCCGCTGTTTTGAGCGGTCGAAATGAACGACTCTTCACCAAGCAGGGATTCCAACACAGGGTTATATCGGCTCTGTGGGAAATCATTTTTGAACTTATCTTTCAAATCTTTTAAAATGGGCTCAACCTGGCCATCCGTTGCGGCGGCAGCGTAAATACCCGCTGAGACGTATTCCTGCACATCCGGTTTTAAATACTTCCATATCAAACGGTCATATTCCAGAAACTGCTCGCCTTTCAGTGTGTCTGCATCAGCAAATTCGCTTTCCTGCAAAAAATCCAAGCGATACTCCCGAATGTACTGCTCCACAAAAGTCAGGTACCATTCGCTTACCGCTGCTGGGAGGTTATCTAGACAATCCTGTGTGGTCATTTTTTTCCAGTAATTGCTCCAACCTGCATCAAAAACATAAGGGCTGTTTTTCCTCGCAGCCAGCCATTGCCGATAGGCAACACTCCCAAAAATGCTGGAATAGTACATCTGAATATCATTCTCAACTGCATCTTTGAATGGCTTCGAAAAATCATTCTTGGCCGCCTTTTTCAACAGCTTTTTTTCTGCTTCTCTATAATCAGTAACTTCCAAGTAAGTTTCTTTTGGTGTTGCGCCTTTCTTGAAAAAAGGATTGGCCATTTGGAAAAGGTGCTTCCCAGTTGGAACGGTGATGCGCTGCAAGCTTTGCAAGAACTCATTTTGCGCTGCATTTGGCCCCGTAAAGCGAACTGAACTCTCCCATTTGTCCAAATCTGCGACCATTGCATCATTCTCCGCATTGGGTTCCAAGAACACACGGATTTTATTGCCATTTATGTGCAAAATCAAAAAGCCGGGTAAGTTTTCATTGACCTTGATTTCAAACTTGCCATTCTTGTCCACGAGTACTGGTTCGGCGGGTTGAGGTAGGTACTTTCCATCGAACGGTTTTTCCACCAACACAACTGCTGATTGGCCATGCTTGAGTTGCCCGCTGAACATCGTCTGTCCAGTCATTGCCGTTGAAAACAAGCAAATCGCAAAAAACCAAATTTGTCTTTTCATGGTAAAATGAGTGCTTAAATCTTATCGAGTAGCTGGATTATTGCCAACGACACCTAAAACGATTGTTTTGATAAAAAGGATACGACAAGGGCAAGGTTGTTGAAAAACTTGTGTTGAGTCGATTTGAAAGTATTAAAACTTTATTTCTTCTTTTTAGGAGCCAAATTCAAACTTAATACGAGAACATCGCCATTTTTGGCCCTTTCAATACATCAACCTATGCCTGATAAAATTGTTTGCGACTTCCTGATCATTGGTGGTGGTGCTGCTGGTTTCTTCGCAGCTATCCGGGCAGCGGAGGACAACCCCAATGCGAAAGTCATTATTTTGGAAAAAGGGCGGGATGTACTTCAAAAAGTCAAGGTATCCGGTGGGGGCAGGTGCAACGTCACACATGCCTGCTTCGACCCCCGGGAACTCGTGAAAAACTACCCTCGTGGAAGCAAAGCTTTGCTAGGCCCGTTCAGTCGTTTTCAGCCCGGAGATACCATTGGATGGTTTGAAAATCGGGGCGTCAAGTTGAAAATCGAGGAGGATGGGCGCATGTTCCCAACCACCGACAACTCGCAGACCATCATCAATTGCCTGCTGAATTCTGCAAGAAATGCAGGGGTGCAAGTGTTGACGGGTGAAAACGTGCAGCATGTTTCACCGCCCAAAATGCCGGGTGGCACTTGGCTCGTAGCTTCGCAAAGCGGCACTCAATTCCATAGTAAAAAACTAATGATAGCCACCGGCAGCAGCCCACGCATCTGGGAAATGCTCCGGGAAATTGGCCACAATATCATAGCACCAGTTCCCTCCCTTTTCACTTTCAACATCAAAGACACTCGCCTCACTGGATTGATGGGTCTATCCGTACCTTCTGCAACTGTACAGGTTTTAGGTGAAAAATTGACAGCAGTTGGCCCTCTACTCATCACGCATTGGGGCATGAGTGGGCCAGGCATTTTGCGCCTTTCTGCTTGGGGAGCCCGTATTTTAAGCGAAAAAAATTACAATTTCGAGATTGAAGTAGCCTGGTTGAATAGCAGCGCGGAAGAAATGTTTGAGGAATTTGGCGCCATCAAACTTTCTTCCTCAAAAAAATGGGTTGCTTCGCAAAACCCCTTCCCTACCCTGCCTCGCCGACTTTGGGAAAGCCTCGTCGCTGCCGCTGGCATTCCTGCCGACTTGCGTTGGGCCGACCTCAGCAAAGAAAAATTGCGTAAGCTGGCCACTGAAATTGGTGCAGGTAGATACCGAGTTAGTGGAAAAAGCACTTTTAAAGAAGAATTCGTGACAGCAGGGGGAATTGATTTGAAAGAAGTGAATTTCAAAACTTTCGAGAGTAAAATTCACCCGGGCCTCCACTTCGCTGGTGAAGTCCTAGATATTGATGCCATAACGGGCGGTTTCAATTTTCAGGCAGCTTGGACAAGTGGCTGGTTGGTGGGTTCGGCGATAAATGGAACGGCCGGATGAAGTTAACTTCATCCGGCCGTTTCATTTATTAAATAAGGTGCTTAGCTTATTGCAAAACCACATTATCTACCCGGTAGGTTGTCGTTTGACCACCAGTGCCGCTTCCAACGTATTTGAATCCGATGGCCACTTTTTGGCCAATATAGGCTGACATGTCGATGTCACCTGAGAAAATCCACTCGTTGTCCACATTCGGAGCGCCTGCAATTGTTGCAGCTGAAAGTGGGGCCCAAGTAGCCGCATCAGGGTCACAATTGAAATCGGTGGAAACCCAAACAGTAAGACCAGCTTGCACAAAAAAGGATTTTGCCGTTTCAAACGAAAGCGATTTAGGACCGTTTATGTCAAGCAACGGCGTCACCAGCCAAGTAGTCATGTCTGGAGCCGTGTCGTTAAAGGCTGTAGCCTGAGCATAGGTATTATTATCCGTGGAGAAGTACTTATAAATCCAGGTTCGGGTTCCAACGGAGGCCTTGTTTGACCATCCCGTCAAAGCAATAGAGGCATTGTTGGTGCCGCTGGAAAAGTCTTCATTCAAATCGCCGACGACAAGCGGAGGGTTGCCGTTTTGGCAAGGGTTATTGTTTCCGCTTCCACCTCCCATTCCGAGCTTGATATTATCCACCCGGAAAGTACCGGTTTGTCCTGCACCACTTCCACCGATGTAATGGAATCCGATGGCAATTTTTTGCCCAACGAAAGCCGACAAATCAACATCTCCAGAAGGAATGAATGCATTGTCAGCATCACTTTGCTTCGCAATGGTTGCGTTCAATGGCTGCCAAGTGGCAGAGGTTGGGTCACATTGAAAATCAGTGGAAATCATTACAGAAAGACCATCATGGGTCCAGAAAGATTTTGCTGTTTCAAAGGTCAAGACCTGCGCTTGGGTCAGGTCAATTCGTGGAGAAATTAACCATGTGTCCATTTCAGGAGAGGCATCATTAAAAGCAGTTGCCTGAGCATAAATATTCCCTGAAAAAGCCCTTGCTTGCCAAACCCTTGTTCCTTTCAATGCGATGTTTGTCCAACCGTTCAGAGTTACTGGATCATAATCCACCAGTGCATCAAAATTCTCATCAACGCCAGTGACAACAGGTACTGAACCATTGGCACAAGGGTCTGGTCCAATTGGGCCGCTGCACCTTGCACCACTCATTTGGACATCATTCATGTCCCGAACGAGAAACTGAAGGTCGGAACGGTAAATTTGAAGGATACCCGTCAAGTTTCCACCACCCTCAGGTAGGCTAACCCCTGCAAAATCGGCGTAACCACTTGTGCGAACCAGTAAACTAACGCCGTTGCAATCCTCCAAATCACGGTTGTAGGTGGTGCGGGTCACTGGATCGGCAAAGGTGAAGGCTGTATCAGATACTACGAATTGAACATTGGTCACCGTAACTAAGGTGTTCACATCGTCAAAATTCAATTCACTGATAGTCTTCACTTTAGGTACTGGCGGTGTGCCTTTTTTGCCCCGAACCAAGTGGTCACTTATTTTGATGATATTTCCAAGTTGACCATCATCGGTAATGAAGCCACCCAATTGGTACAAGTTATTGTAGTCACCAATCACAAGACCCTTGCATTTGATATAAATTTCCCGACCGACAGGATACAGGGTGTAGCTGTCAGCTGTTTCGATTTTCACCATGATACCCCCCGTTTCATCCTGAATGACGAATGACTGGTAAAGGTTTCCGCTGGCATCATCGGCCACTACCGTTGCTTTCACTATCCAATCCTCAGTAATCGTTTCCAATTCGCCAAGCGTGTGGAGTGCCTTCAATTGCGCAATGGTCGCATTAGCGGTCAACCCAGGGTCAGTGCCTTCGGTTGGTGGTTGGTCGAAATCTTCTTTGAGGCAGGCGTTGAACAAGACACCTAAGAATAATGCAGGGAGAAAAAATTTAACTAAATTCTTCATTATCAATGAGTTGATTGTTGGAATATTTGATTGCTGAATAACTTCATTGTTGGATTGTTGTTGTGATTAGGTTTACAATAAAACAACCCAACAATTAACTTTTAAAACCTAAGCGCCCCCATCAGGAAGAAGTTGGTGCCATAGGCATAAAAATATTTTGGTGGGTAAACGTTGACATCATTGGTGAAATCGGCACTATCAAAGCGAAGTTGCTCAAAACCACCTGTGATCACTTCCGCATTGAGCAGATTGGTGATGCCCAAAGTCAGACTAAAGAATATATCGTCGTTTACCTTGAATGATTTGTTGGCAAAAATATCTACAGTGTAAGCACTTGGTGCTTTTTGCTGGTCAACTATGCTGTTGTATAGCTGCGAACCCTGTTCCAACCCAAACACGGCATCCACAGTGCGGCGGAATGGACTGAAATCAAGGTAGTTCCGGTCAAAATAATTGAAGGTTATGCTGGCTGACCAGAATTTTGGCGAACGGTAATCAAGGGTAGCACTATAAGCAGTTTGGGGAGTACTTGGCACATAAAAGTTTTTGGCATAAACAATCCCCCGGTCGTTCAACTGCCCATCATCGTCAATCACAAAAATAGCCCGAGGGCGGGAAGTGTAAACATATTCACCTACCGCTGCCACGCCACTTAGAGTGAGGCTGGGCGTCAACTTCGCTTGCGCTGCTAGCTCAACCCCCGTATGCCGTTTGTCTGCACCTACCAAGATGCTCGTTCCAAATCGGGTTACATCCTCCGTGAAGAAAAAGCGGTTGAGTTTCAGGCCATTGTTGAACTGGGTCATATAAAAAGTAGCCCTTGCTTTTAACCTCGGCGCACGGAGCAGGTATCCTACCTCTCCGCTCAAAACTTCTTCATTTTGCAGCCCAGGCACGAGTTGGTCACGGCTGCGAGGAGAAGCGTATGCAGTCCTAATATCAGGAGCCCGATTGAGGAATGCTCCGTTTGCATAGAAGTAATTTCGACCGTTCAGCTTGTATGTTATCCCGCCTTTTGTGCCATAATTGAAATAATCTTTTACTTCAGAATCCCCGTAAGAACTATTGGGAAAGCGGCCGTTCCGGTAATGTCCTGTCCTCCAAAAATCTGTTCGGGAAACATCACCGGCCAAGAAGAAATCCAGTTTACGGAAGCTAAATTGTGCTTGCGCCCAAGCATCGGCACGACGGCCCGTGATGTCGTAGTCCCATTTGTAGGTATCGCCCTGACGGACAATCGGGTCTGGGTCGTTCAAATTATACTCAGGCGACTGTCCCGGAATGGGTGTATCCAATGCAAAATGGTCAACATTCGGATAATAGTCACCTCCCAACAAGTCTTCAACAGTAGCGAAATAATGCGTTTTTTCCTGCTGAAAGCTTAATCCCGCATTGATGGCCAAATGGTCGTTTATAAAATTTTGGTAGATAGTATTGCCGCTCAAACGGGTAAGGTTAGAGCGTTGATCGCCGAGAATCACCTGTGACATATTGCCTGGTGTACCGTTGTAAGATTGGCCGTTCAAGCGGTTACCTTCGTAAATTTCATCCCATTGAACCTGAAGCAAATCGGGGTTGTTCCGATAAACTTCTGCCACTTGGTTAGCAATAGTCGGGCCTCCGTTACCAGGAAGGTTGTAGTACACAGGCAATTTCCGATAGTAGTCAGGACGAGGGTCAGGTGCATTGAACCAATCCAACTGAGTGCGGCCATAATGTCCTGTCAGGAAGCCAAGTGAAGTGGTCAAGTTTGACTTTTCATTGATAGTCCAATCGTGTCGTAGCACGCCAAACGGCTGATGGGCGTCCACTACCCGTGAATTGCGTTTGCGACCATCTTGCCAGCCCCAGTTGGGATTATAAAAATTGGTACCAGCCAAATCGTTCACTTCTTGAATAGACGTGCCCGCTGCCCCACGTTTGACTGGCGAACCAGCCACAGTCAAGTTCAGCATGTGCTTTTTATTCAACTTCCGGTCAATTGAGCCAAAATAGGACCAGGCATCGTAAAAAGTGCCTGGCACATAGCCCTCTTCCGCCCACCTTCTACTCCCGGAAAAGGAAAACGCCCACCCACTCGGCAGCATCCCGGTATTCCAAGTAGCCATGACCCTGCCTGCATAGGAGCGGTTTCCATACATATATGATATGCGCTTACCTACGCGTTGCTCGCTAGCACGAGTGTCAATGGAGGCAGCACCTCCTACCCCTCCAAAACTATAAGACGAAGGGCTAAGGTCAATTGTGCTTTCCCGGTTCCGGGTCACGTCGTTCAGGCCGCCCCAAGTGCTCCAATAGACGGAGCCTGTTTCGAGGTTGTTCACCAAAATGCCATTGAACAACGTGGGGGTCTCTGAATCGTAGCCCCTGATTTCAAAACCACCGGTGCTCAGATTAAATGATGCGGCATTGACGAATGGATCACGGGAAGCAGATAGAATACCAGAAATATTCTGGTCACCAAGGTCGCTATCATCATCGCTGCTGAGGGTAATGATGGGAATACGGTCTTCATCGGTGACAAACTCTTTGGCAGAAGGCTCATGAGAAAGGGAAACCGTGCCAATATCAGCCTTGGTTGCATGGCTTTTGAGGTCTACTGCTTTTTCCAAAGCAATAAAACCCTCTTTGTAAAAGTAAACGACCAAGTCGGCACCCCGAAGCCGAGGTTTTAAAAAGAATTTGCCAGAAGCATCGGTCATTGTTTCAGAACCAGCCGCGGTAACCGTTACACCTTCGATGGGCAATTTGTTACTATCATCGGTCACGAATCCAGTAATTTCGACAACTTGAGCAAAGGAGAAAACAGTAAAAAGGCAAGAAAATAATACGAGTAAAAAGGTTTGTTTCATACAAAGTATTTGTTGCTGCAAAGGTAGCAAGCCTGTATCTGTAAATGTTTTTTTTGGAAAAATTAACCCAGTGTTAAACTGGAAAATGTCATCAAAAGTCCAATTCCTGCTCCTAGAGTGGGCCTGAGGTTCAGATTCCACAGGTGGTTGCATTCCATTTTTCCACAAATCAGAACCGGATGCCGCTAACGCAACATCCGGTTCTGATTCTAAATATTTTTCAAATTGACTAATTCCAGCTTTTAATACGAATAAAAACTGTTGACAGTAGTCAACGCAGCATCTTCATAATCCCCCGAATAAATCACGACCACAATAAGGTTAGTCGCACTTTCAGGGTCGAGCAGTGCCATCACCAAGGCATCGGCACCATCTTTCGAACCTCGGGCATAGTAACCAGTAAAATTATTCACATCTACAGCGTCGCCATCTGTAATTAAGTCATAATCCATTTCTTTAACCATGGCATCCACCACTTCCGCAAGGTCATCGGTAGTGATTGTTTCATCCTGGATAGGTGCAATTGTCAAATAAACATTGTCATTTCCAGCAGAAAACTCTTCTGCATTGTTGGTGTCAATCTTGAAGCCACGAGGAACTTTGAAGCCGACACGATGCGTATCCCAAGTCATGTCAACCTGGGCAGTAAGTTGTGCAGACAAAAACAGGAGCCCGACGAGGGCAGACGAAAAAATTTGGATTGATTTCATTGAAATAATTGAGTTTGTGAGCCGGAATCGAAGTATTGGCGGGGTACCAAGGTTACAATCATTTTCAACCGGTTTCAATTAGAGGCACAAAGTAGAAAATTGCACAAACAAAACAGTGCCAGTTTGGCCCATTACAAATAGCTTTTGTTAAACTGGATTTATTGACAAAAGTATTTAGCTTTCCGCTTCAAACTAATTCTTCATCTAAACTTAAATACTATGGCTAACTCCCGTCGAAATTTCCTTCGCCAATCAACCACCGCCCTCGCCGCCACTGGCCTAACTGCTGCCATCCCCGCTGTTGCTTCGGCTGCTTCCGGTATAAAAACGGTTGCTCCTAGCGACAAGCTCCGCTTTGGGGTCATCGGTTGCAACGGCATGGGCTGGGCGGACATGCGGGCACACCTGTCCACGATGCCAGAAGTTGACTGTGTTGCACTCGCTGATGTTGACCAGAGCGTGCTCGACAAGCGCTCCGCCGATGTGGAGTCGATGCGTGGCAACAAGCCCAAATTATTCAAAGATTATCGCAAAATGCTGGAAATGAAGGATTTAGATGCAGTCATCATCGGTACACCCGACCACTGGCACTGCCTCGCATTTTGTGACAGCCTCTCATCAGGCAGGCATGTTTATTGTGAAAAACCCATTTCTGCACGTATCGAGGAATGCAATGTGATGCTCCGAGCAGCCAAGCGCTATCCAAAACAAATGGTACAAATCGGACAGTGGCAGCGCAGCGGAACTCACTATGCCCAAGCACATGAGTACCTCAAATCAGGCAAACTTGGCAATATCCGTCTGGTGAAAGTTTGGGCCTACCAAGGTTGGATGAACCCAGTGCCAGTTCTGCCAGACAGTGCTCCACCCGCAGGTGTGGATTACGACATGTGGCTCGGTCCTGCCCCAAAACGTCCGTTCAATCCAAACCGTTTCCATTTCAATTTCCGCTGGTTTTGGGATTATGCCGGTGGTCTGATGACTGATTGGGGGGTTCACGAAATTGACATCGCCTTGTTTTTCATGGGAGCAACAGCTCCAAAATCTATTATGGCCAGCGGTGGCAAATTTGCCTACCCCGATGATGCCTCCGAAACACCTGATTCGCTCCAAACTGTCTTTGAATTTGACAAATTCAACATGCTCTGGGAACATGCCACCGGTATTGACAACGGCCCTTACGGCAAGACGGAGGGTATCGCCTTCATCGGAAACGACGCCACTTTGGTGGTCAACCGTGGCGGTTGGGAAATCATTCCGGAAACCAAGAAAGGTGACGAAGGTTGGCGGGTGAACAAGGTGGAGGCATTGCCGTATCAAGGGAAAGGCAACACGGACTACTTGCAGCTCCATGCGCAAAACTTTGTGGAAGCTATCAAAAAGAACGATGCTTCTGTGCTGAACTGCGGTATCGAGACGGGTGCTGTGGCAGCCATCAGCGCCGCCATGGGAAATGTGGCCTACCGCACAGGCCGTAAGCTCTACTGGGATTCCGCCAATGGCAATTTCAAGAACGACGCTGCTGCCAATGAGTACTTGAAAGCGAATTACAACAACGGGTGGAAATTACCCAACTATTGAAATATGGAACCGGATAAACTCCTCACCATCAACAATTTACAAGTCAGTTTTCCAACGGAAAATGGCAAAGTAGATGCCCTTCGGGGCATTTCTTTTTCCATGAAAAAAGGGGAAACATTGGGCATTGTTGGGGAGAGTGGGTCGGGTAAATCCATCACTGCCTTGACCATCATGGGGCTGCTTCCAAAGGCTGCTGAACATGCTGGAGGGCAGGTTTTCTTCAGCGATAAAAATGGGCAGGTACTCGAACTGGCAGCAGGACTAGATGAAGTTGGTTTCCAAAAAATAAGGGGCCGTGAAATCGCAATGGTTTTCCAAGAGCCAATGACCTCGCTCAATCCTGTTTTTACTTGTGGAGTTCAAGTCGCAGAAGCCATTTCTTTGCATCAAAAAACCAGCGCTGAAGAAACCAAGCAACAAGTGCTTGCTTTGTTTGAAAAAGTAAAACTGCCAGACCCGGAGCGAATCTACCGGAGCTACCCACACCAGCTCAGCGGTGGCCAACGCCAGCGGGTGATGATTGCAATGGGAATCAGTTGCAACCCTTCGCTCCTCATTGCCGACGAGCCGACCAGCGCCCTCGACGTGACGGTTCAGCGCTCTATCCTTGACCTCGTAAATGAGCTAAAAAACGAATGGGGAAGCTCAACTATTTTCATATCACATGACCTTGGAGTAGTGGCACAAGTTGCTGACAACGTGCTGGTTATGAAAAACGGCGAAGTAGTCGAACATGGTTCTGTTGCCCAAATATTCAAAAATCCTCAGCAGCCCTACACCCAGCTTTTACTCGAAAGTTTTACTAAAAGGACAAACTCAAATCTCAATTCAACAGAAAGCCAGGTATCTAGTAATCAAACTATTCTAGCCGTTCAAAACCTCCAAACACATTTTTCAGCCAAACGCAATTTATTTGGCAAAACAACTTCCTATGTCAAAGCGGTTGATAGTGTCAGCTTTGAAGTGTTGCAAGGCGAAACACTGGGGCTGGTGGGAGAGTCTGGCAGTGGAAAGACGACGCTCGGCAGAAGCATTCTCAATTTGGTGAATCCAAGCGCTGGCGAGGTCATTTTTCAGGGTAAAAATATTTTAAAACAATCTGAAAATCAGTGGTTTACAACCCGGAAGGACATTCAGATAATTTTCCAAGACCCCTACTCCTCTCTCAATCCTCGTCAACATATCGGCCTTGCAATCACTGAACCAATGAAAGTGCACGGCCTTTATTCTTCAGAAAATCAGCGGCGGGAGCGAGCAATCGAACTATTGGAAACAGTGGGTTTGGAAGCTGGGCATTTTTGGCGCTTCCCTAGTGAGTTTTCGGGCGGGCAGCGACAGCGGATTTGTATTGCTAGAGCACTGGCCTTAGAACCGAAGCTCATCATCTGCGATGAAGCCATTTCTTCCCTAGATGTGACTGTTCAATCGCAAGTGCTTGATTTACTGGAAGTTCTGCAAGACAAACACGGCCTCACCTATCTTTTCATTTCCCATGACCTGAACGTGGTACGCCAAATCAGTGATCGAATAGCCGTGATGAAGGAGGGGAAAATCGTGGAAATTGGAACGGCGGAGGAGGTTTTTTTGAACCCAAAATCAGACTACACTCGGCAATTGCTGGAAGCAATTCCTACAGTTGATTTGAAAAATTAATTCCAGATATCCTCAACACTAACTGTTAACTGCCCTCTGTCTAACCTCCAACTTTGAGTATTCCCGTTTTCTCACCAAAATACTGCACAAACTTCTGCATGTCCACCGCCAGTTCCCGGTTTTGCGTTGCCTTAAAATAGGTGTCCGCCATTCCCCGCAGGGTCTGGAAGAAAAAACGGTCCATCTCGTTTACCTGCATATCGTGGGCCCATAGGTCAATTTTCATGGTATCCAAGGACTCTCTTTCAAACAACGAGAGCAGCATCCCCTTGCAGTTCACAGGCTTATCGCCATCGGTACGGTCGTCGGCATCCCAGTCTATGCTGGTAGGCACGTTCTTTTCGTCTAGGTTGACGGTGATTCTGATTTGGGAAGTTCGAGCTGGTTTTGTCATCGAATGGATTGTTTTATGAAACGACTAACGCCGACTTTGTCACCCGATTTTAGCCTTAAAAAATATTGCCCTGCCGGAAGTGCACCTACTTCGAAGGACTGGTTGATTTGTTTTTCTTGCGTGGTCTTGGAAGTACCAAATTGACGTCCGTGAAGGTCAAAAATAGCCAGCTCAGTGACTTGATCCGCAGATGCTAGCGAGGCAGTCACCAAAATTTTATCCGTAGCTGGGTTCGGTGAAATCTTCAAGTCTTTCAGCGCAGCTAAGTTATTTTTTACAGCAGAAACTGGCTGTGTCAGCAGAGAATCAATAGGATATGTCATGATTGACCGGGCAAAAGTACCAGCAATCAGCGTGTTTTGCACAGGATTCCAATCAAGGTCAAAACTAGGAATGTACGGCATATTTGTACCTAACCGTGACCATTCTTGTCCGCCGTTCAGCGTGGCATAAATCCCAGCGTCCGTAGCTACGAACAGTACCGAATCACCGTGACCAGGCAAAACAAAAAGATTATTTACGGCAATGTTCGGGAGGTTGCTGCTGATATCTTCCCAAGTTTGGCCCTGGTTGGTAGATCGGTGAACCCGTGGTATAAACTCGTTGTCCCGGTAGCCAGAATGAGTGACATACACCCAATTTTGGTTGGTAGGAGATGCTTCTACATCGGTCACATACCGGTCTGGCAAACCTGCAGAAATATTAGTCCACATGAAATCATCACCATCGTTGCGGTGGACGTTTCCGTCTGAAGTACCCACGTAAACGAGACCAGGTTCCAAAGGTGACTCAGAAATAGCAGAAATATTGTGGTGCCGAGGATTGAAAATAAGCCCATCAGTCAAGTCATCACTGATTGCTTCCCAGAAAGGTATTGTACCTTCAGTACTTCGATACATTCGATAGGTTCCCGTGTAAAGAATCTCAGGGTTGTGGTTGCTCATTGCCACAGGCATGTCCCAATTTCGTCGGTCATTTTCATCAATCCCAAATTTTGCATCATAAAAAGACCCGCCGCCATCATCTGTCACGACGAGGCCACCGTTTTGTGTTTCAGCATAAAAAACCAAGGGGTCGGTTGGATGGAATATAGCCTGAAAACCATCGCCGCCATAGATTCGGGGCCAATCGTTAGGGGCATTGGCATTTCCACCTGTAGTGCCATTGTCCTGTGCGCCGCCGTAGTAGTTTTCAGGTTCGTGCGGATTGAAAGCAACCCGGTAAAACTGCGTGGTTGGGATATTTTCGATGTCCTGCCACGTATTGCCAGCATCCATGGATTTATAGGCGCCACCGTCCGTGGCGAGGTATAAATTGCCCGAATTTGTCACTACAAGGTCGTGTTTATCCGCATGTACTTCATAAGTCCACCAAGGTGGCCCAAGTTGCTCCCAAAAACCGAGTTCAGGATAACCACGATAAAGTTCTAAGCCTAGCAAATACAGCTCGTCATCATTCGTCGGGCTTGTTCTCAATTGGCTGAAATACCAACCTTGTCCCGACATAGAACCTTCTGCGCCAAAGATGTCAATAGGCTCCCAATTATCGCCTGCATCGGTGGTTTTGAAAATGCCTGCCAGCTCCAAATCCGTCCCCACGAACATTGAATAGACCAGCCCTGGCGTCAATTTTGAAATAGCCAACCCTGTACGGCTCATGTTGTCTGACGGCAGTCCATTGGTGAGTTGTGTCCAAGTATCGCCACCGTCAACGGTTTTGAAAACCTTTGCTCCAGGTCCCGAGATTGTGCTTTCCTGATTGCTGCGCACCCGGTCCCAACCGCTAGCGTAAAGGACATTTGGGTCAAATGGGTCCATCACCAAATCAGTAACCCCTGCTTGATCGCTGATGAAAAGCACTTGCTGCCAGTTCGCCCCGCCGTCAGTAGTACGATAGAGGCCACGTTCGTTGTCACGAATAAATGGCATGCCCATTGAGCTAGCGAAAATAATGTTTGGGTTGGCTGGATTAACTACAATTTTAGTGATGACCCGCTGCGCATCAAGCCCTATGTGAGTCCATGTATCACCGCCGTCAGTTGACTTGTAGATACCGTCGCCAAGCATAGGATAAAAGGAAATATTTGGGTCGCCAGTGCCGACATAAATCGTCTGTGGGTTTGTTGGGTCGAAGGTCACGACACCGATTGATGGCCAGGTTTGAGTGTCAAAAACGGGTTCCCAGTTTTGCCCGGCATCAATTGTTCTCCACAAACCTCCACTAGAAAAACCAGCGAAAATGATGTTCTCATTCTGCGGATTCACAGCCATCGTATTTACTCGTGCCCCAATATTGCCTGGCCCCTGCACGGTCCACTCCGCATCGAACCCAATCCCTCTCTGACTGCCCATAATCCGAGCTTCCGCCATGCCACTTTCATAAGCTTTGATATCCATGAAATCATCCGGGTAGGCCCGCTGAAGAAAAAAATTTTCGTTGGGGAAATCGCTTTCTGAAAATTCAGACACTTTGTCTTCTGTTTGACAAGCTGTCAATGAAATGATGGCGAAATAGACAAGAAAATAGGGAATGTGTCGGTTCAACATATCGGCAGAATTTTGGCTTTGCTCAAAATTAGACTCAGATGTAAAATTCTAATAATGAGCTATTTAGAGAATAATTGATAGCATTAGTGTCAACAATAATTAAACCTGAATTTCACAAACTTAACGCAAGTTTTTGGCAATTAATGCTTGGTCAATTTCCGCCGCCAAAGCTTGTAAAAAATGAGATGGATAAACATGGACGCCAGCCTTCAATCCTTGCGCTGCACTGACCATCGCCTTGGCCACCACGTCCGCCTCAATAGGTCGGTATTTCGTCAGTAGCCCACCTGTCAGTCGGTCAAATACTTTCCCAATCCTGCCTGCAAGTTGTTCTCCAAAACAGTTCTCGTTGCGCTCTCCTAGCAAAACCGACGGTTGGAAAATATGCAATGACCAGAAGTCCAACTTACGCAAGGCGAGTTCCAATTCACCTTTCACACGGCTATAAAAAAACCTGGAGTTAGGGTCAGCTCCTACCGAAGATACCAGTAAATACTGGCCAACTCGATTATCCAAAGCTATTTTCGCTACCTCAAAAGGATATGTAAAATCCACTTTATAAAATGCAGCTTTGCTGCCCGCAATAGCCATTGTAGTTCCAAGGCAACAGAACAAATCGTCACCTTTCACAAGATGCTTGAACGATGCTGGATCGTCAAAATCCACGATATGCTGTACTAGTTTTGGATGTTTCAAATTCAACGGTTTTCGCACGAAAATGACTACATTTTCATACGCCGGGTGCAATAGCAGAAACTGGGTCAAGTACCCACCAATGAGGCCAGAGGCACCTAAAACTAAGGCAGTTTTATTATCTTTTGCTATTTCCATTCTTCAATAATCATAGGCCATTGGTTCATAAGCCATTGCTTAAAACGCTCGGCCCGTGCTTCCCATGTCAGCGAGCGGGAGGTTTTGGCAGCATTGGCCGCCAATTTTTCCTGCATTTTTTCATCGGAAAACAAGAGGCGGATAGCCTCTGCGTTTTGAGCTGCATCGTCGGGATTTACGAGAATTCCGTTTTCGCCATGCTGAATCAGTTCCCGCATATCTGCCAAATTCGGAGCGACGATGGGGCGGCCTGCGGCCAAATAAGGGAACAATTTGAAGGGCAGCACAGTCCTGCCAAATTTCTCCATCGGTGCCGAAACGGGTGGAATTATTAGCGCATCGGCAGCATATAAATAAGGTGAAACTTCCTTGATGGGAAGCCGCTCCACCAGTATGACATTGTCAACTTTTTTTGCTTCGCAATAGGCTGTTAAACGGGTTATATCTTCCGGTTTTCCACCCACCAATAAAAAGATTAAATCAGGTAAATATGTCGCAATATCCACAAGGCTTTCGATGCATTTATTCTTCTGCATATTGCCTGTATAGACGACATATTTTTTATTTATTCCCAGCTTTAATTGTTCCCTAGCTTCCTTTTTAGACAATATGGGCAGCATATCCGAATTGTCCACGCCATTGTGCAGCGTCAATAATTTTTCCTTCGGAAAACCAACTTTCAGCATGGATTCCCTAGATACATGACTGTGCAAAACCATGCCGACGAACTTGTCACTTTGAGCCCGCTTCGCAAACCAGCGCATCGTCTTCGGGCTTTCATCGCCTAAGCGGCGATAGGTCTCGAACATGACTTTTTCACCAAAAAAAAAGGCCAACAAAACGGCAAATTTGTTCCGGGAATAAATCAAATGATATTGCTTCGAAAAGACCGCATATATCGTGGCAACCAGAGAATGAAAGAACTTCTCCAATTTCAATCCGCTCGTCGGCACGGTCTTTAACACCTTGATTTTCAGATTGTTGGAAACGTTGTAGTATTTGGCGATTTCCTCCGCTTGGTCGTAGTTAGGTTTAAAAAACTGCTGTGCATTGGCTGGAATAATCAGCTCCACATCCATCCCGATTTGATGCATGCTGTTCACGTTTTTGATGACCTGCTGGGTGTTCGTGTTGTGGTGAGGGAAGCGCTCACTGGCAATCATGGCAATGCGTGGAAGGGGCTTTTTCATACCTGATTTCCTTTTGCCTTTGATGCCGAAAAATGCGCCTGAACAGAAAAAACAAATACCATGAACGCCATGATGGCAATATATATCAGCGCCCATTGCATTTTACCGAATATGCCCAGTATAAAAAATATAAGCGCAAATAAATCCCGCTTACCGAAGGCTGCCGCTACTTGGAATATTTTATCGAAAGTGCTGTTTCCATCTTGGAAACCATATTTCACATTTAATAGCGTTCCACCTGATTTAAACCTTAAAAGATAAAAATATAAACTGCCCAATGCGGCCACTGCAAATATGACTGATAATATGCCAGCCCATATAATATATGATGGTGCACTATTCAAAAATAAACCTGTTATGATGCCGCCAAGCGCTGCCAAATAGGAGGTATTGTCCACCACGGTATCCAGCCATTGCCCGAAGGGTGAAGATTTGAATTTGAGGCGAGCCAATTCGCCGTCCACGCCATCCAGCACGGAAGTAAAATGGAATAGCGCTCCGCCGATGAGGTAGTTCCAGTAGCCGCCTTTTGCCAAAAACCAAGCCGTGGAAAGTCCAATCAATCCCGTCACGATGGTGAACTGGTTTGGCGTGATGCTGGTATGTGCCAGCACCCGGCTGAAACTTGTGGAAATCGGACGGTTCAGGTTTCGGGAAACCCAGCCATCGGTGGGCTTGGTCAGGCTTCGGATGAGGGCTTTTTTGACGGTTTTTTTCTCTTGGTTGTTGTGAACCGTTACGCAGATAAGTCCTTGAAAATCAAGTATTTTTGTTTGCAATACCTGCTGCTTGGCCAGCGTCAGCGCTTGCTCAAGATTTGGCCACTGTTCCTTGGCGATTGCCGTCAGGGCACTTTTGGGATACCAACCAATTTCCCCTGAACTGGTGGTCAAAATGGTCGTGGATTGCCCACTTTCTGCCAGTATTTGCTGTACACATTTGGGGTCAATGACCAGTGGCTCCGTCATCACAATCGCCCCATTTTCCACTGTTGGAAAAGCATTTTGAAAATCATCCGAGTATTGGATGTCCAGTTTCCAGTCTGATTTTTTACCCAAAAAAACCTGCGCCGCTGCGGGCAAAAACACCTGCTCCACCCCACCCCGCTCCAATGCGTGGAGGCTGCGTTCCAGCACGGTCAGGCCATAAACCACGGTCTGAGCTACTGCTTGGTCCGGGACGAAAAGGAAGGCTGTTACCTTATTTTCCATGAAAAAATTTTATTAGAAAGCACAAACGTCGGCGTCCCGATAGCTATCGGGATGAACCTCCCCGACGTTGTTGGCATCAAACCAATCCCTGGTGCGGAGCCATGAAAGCCATGATTCCTGCAATGATGACGAACAACCAACAGGCGATGAACACCGCCACGAATGGCTTGCGCCGCTGCTCCATTTCGGGGAATTTTACGGGCATCCCTTGGAATTTCCCACGGGGCCGACTGGGAAAAAAGAAGGTTTTGTAAGTCTCGATGCTGGCGATGGTAAAGCCGAGGCTACACAAGGCAATCGCCACGAAATTGTCGGTCAGGTTCGCTGCCACCCAGCCCCAAGAGTAGGCCACGGCAGGACTGCGGAAGAATTTAAACCACTCGAAACCCTCAATCGGGGCGTCCTTCCATGCGCCGCCGAAGGCCGAAATCCAGCCGCCGACGCTCAGGAATGCGAGGATGAGGTAGGGGTTCAGCGGCAAGTTGCCCGCTTGGTACATGTGCCAAAGTGTGACCAATCCCCAACTCACCAACACGATGCCACCCACATAGAAAAAGGCAGCGATGTAGCGGTCACGCTTGCTTTCCACGATGCGCCCGAAGACGTGCAACTGCATCGGGATGAAGAATTTGGTCTGGTCGGAAGTGCGCAAAAACGTCTTCCAAATCTCGATGATCGCACGTTCAGAGGTGTAAACGCTGCCCCAAAGCAGGTAAACGCCCGCCGCTGTGCTGAGGTCAAGTCCGATGAGTTTCCAAAGGAAAAATGCCAGCAAAATGGCCACGATGGTACTCCGAAAATACCGGAGCCAGGTGAAGCCTTCGTAAGGGGTATCCTTATACATGCCCCAAGTGGAAGTGTGCAATCCGGCGGTGAGGCCGGTAAGAAAAACTAAGAGTATTTCCATAGTCAGTTTGTCGTTATGGTTGGTTTCGGGTTTCAGGTTTTTGGTTTCAGGGAGGGACTAGGAGTTTATCAGGCACCCCCTGAAACCCTAGACCTGAAACCTGAAACCATAAACCTGAAACCAAAAAAGTCCGCAAAGGTAGCCAAGTCACTTAGAATTCAAGCACCTGCCGTGCGATAAGCTTCTTCTATCATCGCCACGTCCCTTTTTGCCAGTGTATAATGGAAAGCAGGCTCCTCTCCGTTGCGCAGCGCCGCAAAAAAATCCCGGAACATGGCCTGCTTGCCGAGTATGTCCGCAAAACCGGGGAAGAGGAACCGCCACCGCTTGCCACGGATGAGCATGAACAACCCATTCGACTCAAAAGTTATGGACCCGGCCGTGCCGTAAATCCGGCAGAGGCGCAGGCCTCCGAAAATCGTATTCACTTCCCAGGAATACAGCAGCGTGGCGATGGGGCCATCTTTGTATTTCACCACCATTTGCGAGCTGCGCTCCAGCCCGTTGGGCTTTTCCTTTTTGGGTAAAAACCCCGTAACCGATTGAATATCAAGCCCTAAGTTGCTGACGAAATTGACCCAGTGGATACCCCCCTCGAAGAGCGCACCGCCACCTGTGAGGGCTTGGTCGTCCCGCCAGTCGTCCGTTTTTTGGGTTTTGGTGGCGTTGAAAATCATGAATTTCAGGTGGCCGATGGGTTGTTCGGCCAGCACTTGGCGGAGTTTTCGAAGCAGGGGTTTGTAGAAATAATTTTCGGCGACCATCACCTGCACGCCCGTTTTCTGCCGCTCGGCGTCCACCAAATCGAAGTCAGAGGATTTGAAAAACGGCGGCTTTTCGAGGATGACATGCTTGCCTGCCCGCACGGCTGCCAGCGCCAGTTCGAGGTGGTCGGCGGGGGGTGTGGCGATGAAAATCACGTCAATTTTCAGCGACGAAATAGCGGACTGGTAGGAACCAAAATGGCCGCTGCCCTTGAGTTTTTGGGTAAACTCCAAGGCCTTGGCCTCGCTCCGACTGGCGTAGTAGCACTGCACGTCGCTGAATTTTTGCAGCAACTTGCCGTGCTTGGCGGTGATGTTGCCGCAGCCGAGGAAAGCTAAACGGATGGGTTGGGTGGAAGGTATTTTTTTGAATGTCATAATATCTTAAGGTCGTCGGAAGGCTTAGTAAGCCCTACGCAAGAGGGATTGCTAAGCCAATACTAGCCTAATTAAGGTACCATGGCTTAAAAATCCCTCGTTCCTCGGGCTTTTCAATCCTACATCCCCACAATCCACTCCCCTACCCGCAACGCATTCGCCGCAATCGTCAAACTCGGGTTCAGCGCCGCAGAGGTCGGCATCACGCTGCCGTCCGTCACGAACAGGTTTTTCACACCCCGGAACTCGCAGTTTTCATCGAGTGCAGAAGTGGCTGCCTCGCTACCCATGCGCACCGTACCGACGGCATGGGAGAAGGTGCGGATTTGGTGGATGTAGTGGGCAATGGCACCTGCGCCGTACATGATTTTTTTGCCTTGTTTGGTCAAAATCTTGAGTGCTGCTTCGTCCCGTTGGGAGTATTCATGAGAAATGATGGGCTGTGGCAACCCGAATCCATCCTTCACCAACGGATTGATTGTCAATGAATTGGAAAACTGCGGCTGGTCTTCGACGATGGCCAGCAGTCCCGTGAGCAGACGCACCCCTTGACTGAGCAGTACGCCAAGCGGGCCAGGAACTTCGTTCTGGACGAGGCCCATCGGCGGCGTGGGCATTTGCTGGAGACTGCCTAGTTTGCCGAAACTGGGGGCAATTTTTTTGTCGCCAAAATAGTAGTCAAGGATGGCCAATTGTTTGTGGAACCGCCGCTCCTTGTCCGCCGCACCGGGGAAGATGCCGAAGATGATGGCGTTTACATGGCGCATCAGGTAGCGGCCAATAACCTGCCCGCCGGGGTTCAATTTTTCCAAACTAGAAGCCAACAGCAAATGTGGCGAACCAAGCGCTCCCGCAGCCAAGACCACATATTTCGCTTTGAAAACTTGTCGCTCGCCCGTAGTTTTCGAGACTGCCTCTACCCCAGTGATTTGTCCATTCTCCGCTATCAAACGGGTAACGATCATTTGCGAAAGCAATTCCATACCGTCCGCTTGCAGCTTTGGAATGACGAGCGTCGAAAGGTCATTTTTCGCACCAATTGCGCAAGCAAACGTGTCGCAGGTCGTACATGAAATGCAAGTTTTGCGGCTGGTGTCTTCGTAATTAATCGCCAGCGGAAGTTGAAATGGGTGCAACCCCAGCCTCTCTGCACTGGATTTTACTTTCTTCGAAATATCCGCCAACGGCGCAGGCCCTTGCGGGAATTCGGCGCTTCGTTTTGGCTCCGTCGGGTCAATGCCCGCCTCGCCAGAAATCTGCAAAATCTGCTCGGCCTCGGTGTAGTACGGCTCCAAATCGGCGTAGCTGATGGGCCAACCCGTGGCGTTTTTGCCTTCTATCTCCTCGTTTTTTTCAAAATCGGCTTCCCGAAAGCGGAAGGAAACCCCACCGTAAAATGCAGAAGGCCCACCGACAGCCGTGTAAAGCCCCATCACTTTTTTATTGCCACCCTTGGCGACGTTCAGCGGGGTGGATTTGTCGTTGTGGACGGAAAGGTCGAGCGAGCCACGTAGCCCCCAGTTTTCAGGGCCACGCTGTACCCAGTCGCCCCGTTCCAGCATGAGGACTTTCATGCCTGCGGCGACGAGTTTGCGGGCGGCCATTGAACCGCCGAAGCCACTTCCGATGATGATTGCGTCGTATTGCATAAAAAGGTTGCTGGTTTTGGGGTTCAGGTTTTGGGGCGCAAAGTTGAGCTTTTCTGGCTGCGCCAACGGTAGTTTTCAGGCTGTTTTTACCAAAAAATGTGATTGTAGCGAGAGGATAAAAATCAGGGCAGCCATGACAGCGAAATAAACAAGCGCCCAAGGTAGCAGCCCGACGATAGCCAGCAGCAGGGAAAAAAAGATGTAGAAGTCCCGCTGGCCGAGGAATTTTACCGAAAGCATAAACCTCGCCCAGCGGCTGTCGCTGTCGTAGAAGCTGTAGTTGATGCGGAAATTACCGCCGAAACCCGTCCGCACAACGTAAAACGACAAGCTGATGATGCTCAAAACCCCTGCCAGTACAGCCAAGTAACCTGCAACGGGCAGCATGGAAATGGGGTCGGTACTCTGTACACCGAGCGCCAAGGCCAGCAAAATTGCAACGCCAGAGATGAAGTCGATAAACGTATCCAGCCACTGGCCGAACTTGGAATGCTGCATTTTCAGGCGGGCTAGTTCCCCGTCCACGCCATCAAGTATAGAGGCAAGTTGGTAAATGGCAGCACCAATGAGCCAGTTGCGGTAGCCACCTTGGTAAATGAAATAAACAGGGGCGAAGGCCACCAAGCCATTCATCGCCGTGAACATGGTCGGGGTGATGGGCGTGTAGGCCAACAGGCTGCTGACCTGCTTCGAAAACCGTCGGTTGAGGTGGCGGGAAACCCAGCCGTCGGCAGGTTTGGTAAGGTTGCGCATCAAGCGCTTTTTGACTTCTCGAAGCTCGGCATCGTTGCTTACGGGGTGGCAACTGCGTTGGCCGATTTCGATTTCGGTTAACGTCGGGGAGGTTTGAAACCTCCCCGACGTTGTAACTAGCGTGATTTCGCCGGAGGCTGCGGAAATTACGGGATGTGTTCTGGCCATTTTCAGCATGTCTTCCAGCACGGAAATGTCCACGACAAGTGGCTGTTGGAAGTTGAAAATGGCGGTAGGATTTTGCGTCAGCAACTGCTGTTTTGCAGCCTCCATTTCTGAAGGAAGAAAAAAATGCAAGTCCATTCTCCGCAAGTTTTTGGACAAGTGTTTTCGCAAAGCCGCAGGCTCGTAACTGAGCAACCATGTGGTTTTTACCCCCGTTTTTTGCAACGCCAATAGCGTCCGTTCGATGGGCGAATAGCCCAGCACGTTGAATAAGCGAGCTGCTGGTACTGCTACCAGTGCTGCGCATTGAGCGTTCTCCATACTTGATGATTTTGTGGAAATCTGTCCCTTGCTTTAGCTAAACCTTCGAGGTGTTCTTCCGTAAGATGAAAAGTTAATCGTTGAATTGTTTTATTGCTGTATTGTTGTGGGGTTAATGGTCGAACGCTCAATTTCGCTGCATGTATCAAAAAACAATTCAACAATCTAACAATAAAACAATCATTAAATGTCAGATACAAATTCCTTCCTCGGCATCGGTTCGAGGGTAAAACATCCCGCCTACGGTGACGGGGCCATCATTCGCCTACACGGGGCGGCTTACGAGTGCTGCTTTATGCTTTACGGCATCAAGATGGTCGGCAAGGACTACGACAAATGGACGGTGACCGAGGCGATTCCCGCTGAAGCTGGGGTTTCATTTAGCGAAGCGGAAAAATCGTTGATGAAAGTGCTCAAGCACTGGTCGGACATCAGCGAGGTGGTGGAAATCGGCGACCGCTGGGACGGCGGCACGATGACCCTCAAGCCGAAAGACCCCGGCCTGACGCCAAAGGACGTGCCCATCGAGCAGTTTTTCCATAAAATCGTGATGGTGCGTGACCGCCTGCGGGTCATGGAGCAGAAAATCAATGCCAGCAAACTCACCGACGCAGAGAAGGTGGAATTGCAACAGTATATCACCCGCATCTATGGCAGTTTGACAACTTTCAATGTGCTGTTTAAATATAAGGAGCAGCAGTTTGTAGGGGATAAGGGGAAAGGTGAGTAGTCAGATTTTATCCTCAAAAAATTTCATCTGATGAGACCAACGGACAGTTGGTCTCTAAAATTGTAGCTAATTTTGACCACTAAAATTGACTACATATTACAATGAAACATAAACTCACCCTTTCCATTACGCTGTTTTCTTTTTTTGTTTTTGTCCTCCACAGTTGCCTTATCATGGAAGGCAGCTTCACCAAACTCCCCCCCGGCCCTTGGCGGGCAGCGCTGAAACTCACACCTGAGTTCATTTCCCCCAATCCAAAAGGACAGCCGCTGCCTGAGAAAGTGAATATGAAGTTTGCCGATGTGAACGAAAACGAACTGCCGTTCAATTTTGACGTGGTGTACGACAACGATACCAGTTTTCACATTGAAGTTATCAATGGCGACGAACGAATCGTCGTGCCAGCTTCTGACATTCAATTCGGGAGGAGCAAAAAGCGCTCGCAGGATACAATCCGCATCAATTTCCCGATGTACGAATCCTATATCACCGGGGCTTTTGCGGGCAATACCATCGAAGGCAATTGGATGGTGACGACGAGGGAAAACTACGCCATCCCTTTCATTGCGAAGCAAGGCCATGACTGGCGTTTCACTGCATTACGCAAGCAACCAGCGATGGATTTGTCGGGAAAATGGGCCTGTAATTTTGGCTTAGAATCTTGGCCAGAGGCAGAAGAACCTTTTCCTGCCATCGGGGAATTCAAACAGGATGGCAATCGTCTGATAGGAACTTTCATGACGGAAACTGGCGACTACCGCTTCCTGGAAGGTACGGTGCAGGCTGATAAATTCTACCTTTCCTGTTTTGACGGCGCCCATGCTTTTCTTTTTCAGGGAAAAATATTGGCCGATAGTACCCTCACGGGCGCATTTTTTTCTGGGAAACATTATCGCACTACTTGGACTGGGAAACGTGACCCAAACTTCAAACTGGCTGACCCAGATTCGCTGTCATTCCTCAATCCCGGCTACGACAAACTGGCTTTTTCCTTCGTAAACCCCGACGGCAAAACCATCTCGCTTGACAATCCTGAATACGAAGGCAAAGCAAAAATTATCCAAATCATGGGGACTTGGTGCCCAAACTGCCGGGACGAGACGGCTTTTTTGGTCAACTTTTTGAAGGAACAGAACCCGCAAAACTTGGCAGTGATTGCACTGGCTTTCGAGAAGCATGCTGATAAAACTAGCGCTGACAAAGCCATCCGCATTTACAAGGACCGTTTCCAGATGCCCTACGAAGTAGTGTACGCTGGAACTAACAAAAAAGCTGAAGCAGCTAAAGCTTTGCCAATGCTAAAGGAAGTTTTTGCCTACCCTACCCTCCTTTTTTTAGACAAAAACAACCAGGTCGTGAAAATTCATACCGGTTTTAGCGGTCCTGCTACTAGCGAATACGCTTCATTTAAAGAAAACTTTAATAAGTTTGTATCACAATTCTGAGTATTTGAGGAAAAATTAGTTTGAGTATTTGAGGCTGCGCCCAATCTCAAACCTTCAAACGCTCAAATCTTTGAATCCACGAAAATATGTCTCAAAACAAGCAACACCTTATTGCATATCACCCTGACAACCAACAGGTTGCAACGGAAATCCGGGAAGAACTCGCCAAATTGGGATACATAGTGGACGGTAAAAGCCTTAATGCTGGAACCAATACCCCATTACGCCAATCCATTACCTCTCCTAGCGGTGCAGTGTTGCTGTTGGTCACAGACAATTTTCTCAAGTCTGAACAGTGCATGAACGGCGCCATGGAAGCGCTACAACACTGGGCCGACAACGGCCAACTCGTGCCCATCGTAGCCGATGGCGTTCAAAAGCGGCAGGATGGGCCAGGTTGGGAGACGGTGCCAACTTCCTTTGAGCGGGTCAGCAATATCATCCAGTACATGAATCATTGGCAAGACCAATATTTGTTGCTACGCAAAGAAAAAAGGGGGCATGAAGACGATGCTCAACTGGAGGCAAAAATTGAAATCACGAAAACCGTGTCGGGTGAAATTGGTGAATTCTTGCGTTACCTACGCAACTTGCGCTGGTACAGTCTCGCTGATTTCAAGGCAGGAAATTACAAGGCTTTTCGCCAGTTCACTGATGAAGTCGCTATTGACGACGAACCCGTTGCTGATATGCCGCAACAACCTGAAGCTACTCAAGAAACCACTGTAGTTGCATCGATACCCGATATTGAAAATGCGCCGGAATCACCAAAGTCACAAGACGATGAGGAAACCCCACGGCAACGAACACTTGCAGAAATAATACAGGATTCTGGCGATGAACTGATGGCTGAAAATTCAGACATTGGTCAGAAGAAGAACCTGCCCAAATCAGACGAACTCACAGTTGACTTGAATGACATACCTGGTATGGATTTACTCAACCGCCTTGAACAAAAGGAAGAGCACAGCAACTCAAACCAGAAGTCCAAACAGGACGACGAGGAAGGCGTGGAAATTTCCTCCATTTTGAAGGAAGTATTGGGGGAAGAAGATGGTGGTGAGGATTATAAGTTTTTAGGTGAAGACCCCGACCATCCTGAAGATTTCGACCTTGACTCCCTGTTTGACGAAGAGGAACCCACAACAGAAAAAACAAGCGAAGTACCTGTTTATGAAGGGGATGAAGTCTCCTTGGAACTGGTTTCCGATGAGGAAGAAGGCTTAGTGCTACGAGCTGATGGAAATGGTCATTCTACACCAGAAGAGGTGCTTGAACACGCCGTCCTACTCTTTGACGAGGGCCAAAAAGCCCAGGGCTTAGATTTCCTACGGCAAACAGTGCAACTAAACGCATCTGACAACACGATGCGCTACTACTATGCGTACGCCCTCGCTCGGTACGGAAAAGACTTTGCCAATGCAAAAGGTCAATTGGAAGTTATTCTCGCCAACGACATGGAACATACAGATGCCCTGTTTTTGCTAGGAGAATTATCTGAAAACCAAGGCGAATTTGAGGAAGCCAAGCACAATTTTGAGACAGTTGCCGCCATTCAGCCTGATTTCCCTGAGGTATATTATAAATTGGGGATGTTGACTTTGCAGCATTTTGAAGGTCAGGAGAATTTGGCACTTGAGTTTTTCAAAAAATCGGTCGAGTTCAACCCAAAAAATGCAGACTCGCAATACATTTTAGCGACACTTTACAATGAATTTGCAGACGACCAACCTGCCGCTATTAAGCATTTCAACCTTGCGCTGAAGTACAACCCAAAGCACGCATTTGCCAATTACGACCTTGCGCTGCTCCATTACCAATATGGAGACCCAAGTCTGGCCATTGAATACTACCAAAAGGCGGTTGATTTGAATCCAGAGCTGAAAACGGCAGAGAACGATGCGGCATTTTTAACAGCTTTGCAAACTGAGGAGCATGCAGAATCAGTTGAAGATGAAGAAGTCGTAGAGAAAGAAAGCATTGTTGAGATGAACGATGCATCAGCGCAAAAGCCAGAACCTGAGACCCCTCTGGACTTTTCCGAAAATGTTGAGGAAGCAATAAGTAATATCTCCGTAGCTACTGGAATTGCTGAGAAACAGGAAGAAGTTATCTCTCCAGACATTGAAGACACATTGGAAAATTTTGTGGCCGACGATGAATTAAATAAGACGGGTGGAAACGAGCCTGTTGCGGAACACATTGCCGATGCAGTTGAAGCAGCTATTCTTCCACTTTCTGAACACGAAGCAGAATCACCAACGCTGGAGGACTTGTTGGAAGCAGAGCCTGAAACTGAAATTGTACTGCCACCTCCTTCTACACCTGTTGCAGTAGCAAAATTACCTGTTGAACCAGGGCCCAAAAAATTCACAGCCACACTGGAGGACATCCTTGATCAAGAAGATGAAACCGAGGAAGACAAATTTGTACTGCCACTTTCAAATGATAAGTCGAAGATAGCTGTCAAAACAGTACTAATTACAGGTGCCACTTCAGGTATTGGCAGGGCAACTGCCGAATTATTTGCAAAGAATGGCTACAGGGTCATCGCTACGGGTCGCAGAGCTGAACGATTGGAGGATATGTCCACTCATTTCAAGGAAAAATATCATAATGACCTGCTCACGTTGGCTTTCGATGTTCGCAATCTAGATGCTGTAAAATCAGCTATTGAAAACTTACCGGAGGAATGGCGAAATATTGACATTCTCATCAACAACGCTGGGCTATCACGTGGGCTTTCCCCTATTCATGAGGGTGATATTGAGCAATGGGAAACCATGATTGATACGAATATTAAAGGCTTGTTATACTTGACACGAGCCATTGCCCCAAACATGGTAAAACGCCGGAGTGGACATATTATTAATGTAGCTTCTAGTGCTGGCAAGGAGGTTTATCCCGGCGGCAATGTTTACTGTGCCACCAAATTTGCAGTAGATGCGCTCACAAAATCCATGCGGCTTGACCTTTACACGCACAATATTCGGGTTAGCCAAGTAGCACCAGGTCACGTGGAAGAGACTGAGTTTGCCAGTGTTAGGTTTGATGGTAATACCGAGCGAGCTGCCAAGGTTTACGAAAATTTCCAGCCACTACGGGCAAGCGATGTGGCCGAAGTAATTTACTTCATGGCAACCCGACCACCACATGTCAACGTTCAGGATGTGCTACTTTTCGGAACACAACAGGCTGGTTCGAATTTTATTGATAGATCGGGCAGGCTATAAACTGACTAGGATTTGTCTACAATTTTTTTTTCTGAGGAAAATATCGGTTTTTTGCAACCGCATAGCATGGCAAGTGTTTTCAGAAAGTCTTGGGATTTTAGGCAAAATTGAAGGTGACTTTAGAATTTTGATTCCAATATTTGGCTATCCATAAAATCTTGCCCCGCTTTTAGCTTATTACTTTAACTTTTATTGCTCAAAATATGGTTTTGGAAAAAACAACACCTGCAAAGAAAGCGCCTGCAAAGAAGGCCGCACAAAAAAAAGCCGCATATACCAAGGAACAATACCTATTTTGGTACGAAATGATGCTCCGCATTCGTCGCTTCGAAGAGCGTTGCCTTTTGGCATACAGCCAACAAAAAATCAGAGGTTTTCTCCATGTTTATATTGGGCAGGAATCCATCGCTGCTGGCTTAGAATCCGCCTTGCAGCCAGGAGACGGCATAGTAACTGCCTACCGCCAGCACGGAATTGCCATTGGTCGGGGCGTTTCGACTAAAGCAGCAATGGCAGAACTTTATGGAAAAGCTACAGGCGTGAACAAAGGCAAGGGTGGTTCAATGCACTTTATGTCAAGCGAGTTCAAGTACTTTGGTGGCAATGGTATCGTTGGTGCTCAAATTCCTATCGGTGCAGGTATCGCCTTCGCCGAAAAATACCGTGACACCGACAATTTATGTGTAACCATGTTTGGTGACGGTGCAGCTCGCCAAGGCGCACTTCACGAGGCGTTCAACATGGCCATGACCTGGAAATTGCCAGTGCTTTTCATTTGTGAAAACAACCACTATGCCATGGGAACTTCCGTGGAACGCACCAGCAACGTTTCTGACCTCTACAAACTCGGCCTTGGCTTTGATATGCCGAGCGAACAAGTGGATGGCATGACGCCAGAGTCAGTACATGAGGCTATTGCCAAGGCAGCGGCGCATATCCGCAGTGGAGCCGGTCCATACTATCTTGAAATCAAGACCTACCGTTATAAAGGCCACTCAGTTTCTGACCCAGGTAGTTACCGCACCCGTGAGGAGCTGAAAAGCTATCAGGATATTGACCCTATCAATATTACTGAAGAAAAAATCATCAAATTCGGCTATGCAACAGAGGCAGAAATAGAAGCCATCAAAGAACGGATAAAGGTTGAAATTGACGAGGCAGAAGCTTTTGCCGATTCATCCCCATACCCTGATGCATCCGAACTTTACACGGATAACTATGCTGAGCCAGACTATCCTTTCATGAAAGATTAAACAAAAAAGCCGCTGACAATGTCAGCGGCTTTTTTGTTTAAGGGCTAGTTTGGAAACAACAACTAACCTTGATAATTCGAGTCTTAAACAGCCAGTAAGTTGATTTTTTCTGCGCCAAATTCAAAGTTTCTTTATTTTTGCGCCACTTTTGAAAAACCTTCTCCGATTTTTAGCGTAAACCCAAGGCTCAAATCAGGTTTTTCAACCATTAAACATCAGATTTAATTTAAAATGGCACAACGCAAAAAGACAGCTAAGCAAGACGACGTATTGATTGACATCTCTGAAGTTAGCGGACAAGCAGAAGATTTTTTCGAAAAATACCAGAAGCAAATCCTCATCATTGGCGGCAGCTTGTTGCTGATTGTTGGTGGTTGGTTAGCCTACAAATTCGCCTACCTCAAGCCTCGCCAAAAGGAGGCTGTTGAGCAAATGGCACAAGCAGAATACCAGTTTCAGCGGGATTCCTTCGCATTGGCGCTTGCCAATCCTGGCGGGGGCTTTCCTGGCTTTGCCGACATTGTTAAGAAATATGGTGGCACAGATGCCGGCAATGCAGCACTTTACTACGCAGGTGTAAGCAGCCTCAACCTTGGCCAATTCGATGCAGCTATTTCCTACCTCGAAGATTTCAGCCCATGCGGCAAACTGCTTCCTGCTATGAAATACGGCACACTTGGCGATGCACATGCTGAAAAAGGCGACCTTGCAAAAGCCCTCGGCCTCTATAAAAAAGCGGCTGGTGCTGACGACAACGGCATTATCACACCATACTACCTTAAAAAAGTCGCCTTGTTGAGCCAAAAACAAGGTGATTCAGCAGCAGCAAAGGAAGCTTGGGAAAAAATCAAAAATACCTACCCGCAGTCAAACGAAGCTCGTGATGCGGACAAGTACATTTCCAGCCTGAACTAAAAGGCTGAACAGCTAATTTTTCAATAAAAAGGCAAGATTTCAACCGAATCTTGCCTTTTTTTGTTGCTCGTTTTATCCCTTCCGAAGGGAGTCTAAACACATTTTTATGGCTAGTGCAAACAAGAATTTATCTGTTTACGATGAAAATAACATGCCTTCAACAGAGGGTATGAGTTTTGGCATTGTAGTGTCTGATTGGAACGCTGAAATCACGCACGCCCTTCACAAAGGCTGCCTTGCAACCTTATTGAAGCACGGCGTCAGTGAAGAAGATGTACGCACAGTGCAGGTTCCCGGCTCATTCGAGTTACCCGTGGGTGCAAAAATATTAGCTGGCGCAAAACGCTTCGATGCCATCATTTGCCTCGGCTGTGTAATCAAAGGTGAAACCCAACACGATGAGTACATCAACCATGCTGTAGCTACAGGCTTGACCAACCTAAGCATTGCCAGTGGCATTCCATGTATTTTTGGCGTAGTGACAACTAACGACCAACAGCAGGCACTCGACAGGGCTGGTGGCAAGCATGGAAACAAAGGGGTGGAAGCTGCATTTACTGCCATCAGGATGGCAGCATTGCGAAAAGAAGTTGCGAAACCCGCCAATAAAATTGGTTACTGATGCAGGCACTGCTCATCGTCGGAATGCAGGTGGACCTGCTACCAGGAGGTCCAGCAGAAGTGCCCGACAGCCAATCGTTGGTGTCGGTTTTGAACCAAATCATGCCAAAATATGACCTCGTGGTGGCTGCGAACTTTTGTTTACCTGCTGACCACGTGATGTTTGCCGCCAATCATCTCTGGCGAAAACCAGGTCAAGTCATCAGCTTTCAAGGGGAAGACATTGCGATGCACTACCTTTTTTGTGTAAAAGATAGTTTTGGCGCAGAATTCATTCCAGGGCTCCATACCGATAAAATTGAGTTTACAGCGCTAATGGGCAATGACAGCTTAACGCCCCCGTACAGTGCTTTTTATGATTTTGGTAAAAAGCTAGAGACTGGGCTGGCTGCATTCCTTGCATCACAAAATGTGGAAGAATTGCATATCGCAGGCATGCCACTTGAATCGGAAGTTCAACATTCTGCGGAAGATGCCAATGTGTTGGGCATCAAAGCGACTGTACTTACCGATGCATGCCGCAAGCGATTCCCAACCCAAGTAGTTCCACCAAGTTTTCCAAAATATGATTGAGCTAAAAAATATTCAGCCCATTCCACTCAAGGAAATGCCAGGGGGTATCAGTTCGGATTCGGGCGTTTATTCCACGCATTGCCTTTTTGAAAAAGGGAAAAAATACCTTGTGAACGCTGCTTCTGGGAAAGGTAAATCCACGCTGTTGCATATTATTTATGGCATTCGTAGCGATTACGACGGCTTAGTTAGCCTAGAAGGCAATGATATTCGAGAACTTGGTGCAAATGAATGGGCAGCGTGTCGGCAGCGTCAGCTTTCCATTGTTTTTCAAGATTTGCGACTGTTCCCACAGTTGACTGGGCTGGAAAACATTGAATTGAAAAACGGCCAAACCGACTGTATTTCAAAAGAAGAAATGATGGACTGGGCCGAAGAACTAGGCATGGCAGCCTACCTACAACAAACCGCCGCTACCCTATCCTATGGCCAGCGCCAACGCATCGCAATTCTCCGCTCCCTTTGTCAGCCATTTGATTTGTTGCTGCTCGATGAGCCTTTCAGCCACCTGGATGAGGAAAACACTCGGAAGGCTTCTAATTTAATTGAAGAAACCTGCAAAAAACGGGGAGCTGGATTTGTGCTGGTAAGCCTTGGGGAAGAATATTTTTTCAGCTACGATAAAAAGATTGACCTTTAAAAGACATTGACAATCAGGAACTTAACTACTAGCTGTTAAGTTAAAATCAACAAAGTTTAAATTTTTATCAAAAGAGGTTTGACAATTTGAACTTGGCCGTCTTATATTTGCACCGCTTTAGAAGAAAAGCATAAAAATAAGCGGAAGTAGCTCAGTTGGTAGAGCACGACCTTGCCAAGGTCGGGGTCGCGAGTTCGAGTCTCGTTTTCCGCTCCAAAGCCTTCAATTTATTGAGGGCTTTTTTTTTACATTTGCGTTTTAATCACCCTGCCCGGGTGGTGGAATGGTAGACACGCAGGACTTAAAATCCTGTTGCCATGCGGCAGTACGGGTTCAAGTCCCGTCCCGGGCACTTAAAAGCCGTAGCGAATGAATTCGTTGCGGCTTCTTTTTTTCTACTCGTAAGTAAATCCAAGTTTATTGAGGCCATTCTGTACCTCTGGACAAGACATGAACAAGCGCCAGAGCAATCCTGTCCGCTCATTTTCCATCATCACTACAATCGGGCCTTGGTCGATGGCGAGGTACCGCTGCGGGAACCAGTCCACTTGTTGGTCAAAAGCATCGTAAAAACCGTATTTTCCAAAAAGCCGAGTTCCGAGGTCATCATAAAAATGGCGCATGGCTGCCATGCTTTCCTTTGGAGAATAGGGAAAGGAAGAAAGCGCAGCCGTTGGGGAGATCACTCCGTAATCTTCCTCCGGACGGTGTGCTGCATAAAACCGGATAGAATAACTGGCAGTAAGCCCCCAACAATCAGGGCCGTAACCTGGGTAATGTTTCGGATTTTCAACGCAGTAGTCGTAGTCAATCATCACATGATTCCGGTTGTGTTCCCAATAATCTGCGTAGCGGTCTTTCAGTTTTCGGGGGTCAAGACCGAGGTAGGAGTAATGCGACCAAAACAGCGGCCCGCCATATTCAGGTGAACCGTTGTGCTGAAGGGCAAGCGTCTTGCCATATTTGGTGGGGCCACCAGTGATGGCACCATTTTTTGCCCAACCTTCATGGTAGCATTCAGCGGGTACGCCGTGCGTTGGGGAGCATGCAGCTAGGACATAGGTAATTAGGCACTCGTTGTAACCGGTTATCCGAAAATTCATTTTCCAGCCATATTCTGGCGACCAGTGCCAAAAAAGAATGTTTTCCTGGTCCGGGCCTCGGTACCAATCCCATTCTACGGCCCTCCACAGCTGGTCAATTTTTTCGGAAAGGGCTTTTTCCTCCGCATTTCCATCCTTAAAATATTGGCGGACACAGAGCAGACCTTGCACCAAAAAACTTGTTTCAACCAAATCGCCACCATTGTCAAACTTTCCAAAAGGCACGGTTTTGCCAGTCCTCCCATCCAGCCAATGGGGCCAGGCACCATTGAAACGGTCAGCTTTTTCAAGCCAATCGGCAATGTGACGAAAGCGTTCAAATCCTTCTTGCCGAGTGATGAAGCCACGCTCAATGCCGACCAAAATGGCCATCAGCCCGAAGCCTGAGCCCCCTGTCGTGACGACATGTTGATCGTTGTCCGGGTAAATCCCATCCAAGTGGATTCGCTCACAGGCCAAACCAGAATTTGGTTCTGCACCACTCCAAAAATATTCGAAGGTGTTTTGCTGAACGAGTTTGAACAAAGCATCATCGGTCAGTTGCTTTGGATTTTCCCCACCCGAATTGGCAGGTTCTTGTTTTGCGCAAGCAGAAAAAATGAAAGGAACAATGAGAAAAAAAATAAGTGCCCGCATGGTTGTTTCTGTTTTCAAAAATTTGAAGGAGACGGCATTTGAATGGAAGTCCAACTGAAGGAATGACCTAGTTATTCACGGTATTTGAATCGAGCAGGTGGCAACCAACCCAAACTAAAATCAAGTCTCTAAAGCCCGAATAATTCAAATACCTTTTCACCAGCTGGTTTTTTATTGAATTGCAGTTGAAGGGTGTATTCGCCTGCATCCCACCAGACCCCACTGTACGGACTTATTTCACCCGAATAGCCTACTCCCCCCTCCTTAAAAGTCAACTGAATGGGTTGAGTTGGAAATACGTTTCCGTTCTTGTCCAACAAAATGCCTGTTACCGCCGGATCCGGGTCATCTTCTCCTTCAAAAATGGCCGTAACCATTATCTTTTTTAAGGTTTCGGATAAGACCATTCTGGACATATCGTTCTCGCACCAATTTAACGTGCCTAGCGCATCAGCAGTACAAATGCGGATTTTTGATTGAATGGGTGCCTCCCGAATGAAAAACCACCACGCAGCAAAAGCCACCAAAGGAATCACCAACCAACGCCACCAAGCAGTCGAGTTTGTATTTTCTTCGACAGGGCTGTTTGCTATTTTGTTCTCCGTTTTTGGTTGAGCCTCTGCCGACTTCTCTTTCCCCGCTTCAATCCTTTCAATAAATATCTGCACCTTGTCCAGGAGCTTGTTCATCGCAATGTTTTCCTGCTCGTAGGTGATAACGCCTTTCAGTTTATCCGTTTTCACCTTTTCCAACTGTGCCGAAATATTGGTGGCCGTTCGCAAAAACTCTTTGCCGGAACGGCTCACCTTCAATTGTTGCTTCAACTCATCAAGCACCAAACTCAGTTCGCCAGCCTCTAGCCAAGCTGTAATTTGCGACTTGTTTTTTAATTTCATCAACAGAAAATTTGAATGGATGAATTCATCTTTGGGGCCAATACAAATGCCTACTGCACGATTTCAAATGATTTTTCACCGATCACTTTATCCCCCATTTTAACTTGAACCCGGTATTTGCCAACTGTCCATTTGATGCCGTGCAATGGCGTGATAGCTGACCAGTAGCAGTCATTCTCCACAGCCGTATCCAAAGCAAGATGTAGCGTATTGGTGGGGAAAACTTCGCCAGAAGGCCATAAAACCACTGCGCTTAAATCTGCACCAGTACTATTTTGACCTGCTAATTTTACAGTTACGTTCAATGCTGCTCCATCGTTGAACATTGAAAGTTGTTGCAATTCTTGCAAACAGCAATGACCAGTCACAGACATTTGGGCCATGCTGCAAAGCTTGATTTCAGCAGCAGCAGTTTCGATTGGTGGGGCTGTTTTTTTAGTTTGAGACAGAAACCACCGCATGCCAATTGCCAAAACAGGGATGAGCAACCACCACCATGCAAATCCCCGTTTCTTGTTTTCTTGTTTCTCTTCCAAATTGATGTTTGATTCCATTTAAAATTATGTTTGATAAACCTTGCGGAGCTATTACTGCAATTCCAGCACCAAGGTCGTGTATCGGCCAACTTGTACATTCTCCAAATTGCTCAAAACCTCATCGGTAATAATGTTTTTAGCCTTTGTAAAACCGAACATACGTTCTTCGAAATGTTCTGTCGATACAGATTTGGGCTGGTCGTTGCAGTTCATGATGCACATGACGGTTTTGTCTACGTTGTGGCGGAAGTAAACATACACGCCATCTTCTGGCACAAACTGCGTCAATTTTCCAGTCTGCAATACGGGGTTTGCTTTGCGATAGTTCGCCAGTTTTTTGAAATAATTAAAGGCATCATTTTCCTTTGGCGAGCGGCCAGCCGCAGTAAACTTGTTGACAGTATCGCCGGGCCAGCCACCAGGGAAGTCTTGGCGCACCTTGCCATCGGGGTTTGTGTAACCGGTGAGCAAAATTTCCGTGCCGTAGTACAAGGATGGGATACCCCGGGTGGTCATGATGAAAGTAAACCCGGCCTTTAGCTTGTCAACATCTTCACCCACCGTTGAATAGAAGCGGCTGAGGTCGTGGTTATCAAGGAAAAGGACGTTTCGGAATGGATTTTCATACAGAAAATCCTGTGAAAGCGTCATGTACAAGCGGATAGCACCTGTGAGCCATTCATTTTTTTGCGTCAGCGCATCTGTGAGTGCAAAACTTAGTGGAAAGTCCTTCACCTGCGGCAGATTATAGTTAAAATCCTTACTGAGGCCATTGTTTTTGGTGTAGTAAGCCAAGGTGGAAACATTTTCTACCCAAACCTCTCCGAACATGCCAATGCCGGGGAACTCCTCCTCCATGCGCTTTGCCCATGTAGCTGTAAATTTCTGATTGGGATAATAATAGGTATCAATGCGGTAAGCGTCCTGTCCAGTGTAAGCCGCCCACCAGATGGTATTTTGGATGAGGTAATTCGCCAGTCGGGGATTTTGTTGATTAAGGTCAGGCATGTGATTGTCGAACCAACCGTTGCTGACGTGCTGCTGGTCCCATTCCGACTTGTAGGGGTCGGTATTGATGGAGCCTCGGTACACTGGCTTGGTCAGCTCAGACCATTGATGAATCCAATCTTCTGAAGGAAGGTCTTTGATGAACCAGTGCTGGTCACCGCAGTGGTTGAAGATAATGTCCATGATGACCTTGATGCCCTTAGCATGGCAATCTTCCACAAACTTTTTATACAGTTCATTTGACCCAAATCGCTTATCGATATTGTAAAAATCAGTGACTGCATAACCGTGATAACTCTCATAGGGCTGGTCATTTTCCATGACTGGGTTCAGCCAAAGTGCGGTCACGCCGAGCTCGGTGAAATAGTCCAAATGGTTGATGACACCCTGCAAGTCGCCACCGTGGCGAAAGTACATTTTGTCCCGGTTGACACCTACTTGAGCCATGTCAGAATAGCTGTCGTTACTAGGGTCTCCATTGGAAAAACGATCCGGCATGAGGAGGTAGATGAAGTCGCTGCTGTTGAGGGCCTCTGGGCTTGAGACCTTAAGGCTTAGCGTCCGTGCCCTAAGTTCGTAAGCATAGTTTTTGGTGTCCGTGCCTTTTTTCAAGACGATGTTGAACTTGCCGGGCTTTGCACCTGGGCCGATTTTAAGGTCAACGAAGAGGTAATTCGGGTTCTCTACTTGATGAACTTCCACCAATTTCACACCCGCATTGTTTGCCAGGCTCACTTCGTAATCCTTGATATTTTGGTCATAAATAAGCACTTCCAATTCCGGGTGGGCCATGCCAGTGAACCAAAATGGCGGTTCCACACGGACCTTATCAACCTTGCCTCCTGTGGCTGCAATGTGGCGGTATTTTGATTTTTCCATCCCAATCGGTAGGCGTTGCTCAGGGTTATCATCGTAGATATTGCCAGTCTGGGCTGAAAGCTTGCAGGAGAGAAGGGAGAGAATTGCGAAGCAGCAAATAAATAAAGTGGGTCTGTTCATCTGTAATTCAGTTTATTTGCCTTGCTCGGCCTCAATTTATTTGGAATTGAGAGCTTCATCAAGGATTTGGAAAGTAAATCCAGTCAATTTTCCAAGCTGTAATTATCTGAAATTCAATTTATTGCACCTGAAAAAATTGGCTTTAAATCGACATATGGAAACTTTCCTTGCAATTATAGGACATTCAGATGAACCTAGACCAAAAAGCACGTAACCGATACGCCAATTTTTTTGCCATTGCTTTTGTGGGCCTTTTCTGCGTCACTTGGTTCACATTTTTTGAATGGGACATGCTCACTGGCGAGTACTGGCACAACGATGACAATGCCCAGCACGTCGCTTGGATGTGGAAATGGCGGCCAGACAATCATTTTGCCCTAAATGATAAAATGAATGCGGCTGCTGAACAGCTACAACAGTGGGGTTATTGGGCCGTTAGCAGGGTGGCAATGTTGGTTATGACGCCTATTTCTTTTGCGAAATACATGCCGCTTACCTCCCTTCTAGTTACTTGTTTTTTTACCTTTTTCATCTTCAAAAAAAGGTTTGGCAACTTCCTCGGGATAGCCGCTGCCATTCTCGTTGGGTTCCTCACTTTTGAGCGGATGGTCGGATTCAATGGCCGAGCTTTCGGGTTTCCACTTCTGCTAATGTTCCTTTATTTTTTCACTCAAAATAAATGGCGAGGAACAGCAATTTCGTTGGTAATAACTTCCTTGTTCTACCCCATCTCTTTGCTCATCGAATTGGGGTTAGTGGCCCTGGAAGGAACACGACTTGCCCTCCTTCACAGGAATAATTTGCGGCAGGCAATCATTACTAATTGGAAGAAAATGTCGATGGTGGCCATCTGTCTACTTGTCAGCATTGCGATTCCAGTATTGAAATCTACTCAAATAAAAGCCGACCCAAATATTGGCAACATGTTCAGTTCTCATGAACTTTTAACGTTACCTATGTTTGGTTCCAATCTTGGCAGAGTTGATTTCAATGGTGAGGTTCGTAAGTTACCAGAGGTCTTATCAAATGGGCTTCAAGAGATGCAATATATGTTGCCTATTATCATCGTTTGCCTGTTTATTCTATGGGGGCAAATGCAACAGGATTCAAGTCATCGACAATTGGATTTAACCATTTTGTATCTACCAGTCGTGGGAATTGGGCTGATGATGATGGCCAGGTGGCTGTTGCCGTTGTTGTTCCTGCCTACCCGATACTTGACTTACATGTACCCCGTTTTTTTTACTTTTTTATTAGTGCGGCTTCTCAGCATTTATACCAGCTTTTTTCAAAAATGGCTTCCCGGATCACTGCTGATTGCAGTGCTTATCATACCTAGGTTTTGGGTTCACCAAGCGAGAAACAACGCACAGCAAAATTACGAAGGCTATGCCCAAATATTCAGCAAGGTAGAGGAACTTCCAGCCGACAATGGACTCATTGCTGGCCCAATCTTCATTTGCGACATGATACCCATGCATTGTAAACGCAGTGTGCTTTTTAGTTACGAAGGATTTCATGCCATTTATTTCAAAAAATATTGGGAACTGATGTCAGCCCGCTACTTCGATTATTTAACAGCCTTGACAGCAAAAGATGTTGGAGTAGTCGAAGATTTCGTACGCAAATATGATGTAGCCTACTTAATTATTGAAACTGGGTTTTCTGAGCACGGCAAGAGCATGTGGAACTTTAAACCTTTTGATAAGTACCTTGAAAAGCAATTGGAGGGAAACCCAGGGCGCAATTTTGCACTCAATCATCTTGATGAATCCTTTTTCATAAAAGCAGGTGACAAGTATCGAATTCTGGATTGTAAAAAATGGTTAAACCGATAAAATAAAAGCCTGCAACCCAGCCGACAGCACTTTCAAAGTCAATTGCCCTTTCCGCTAAATAAACTACTTTTGCAGCCAAAATTTATTTTTTAGATGAAACAAGCTTTGATTTTCACCTTGCTACTTGGCTCGGTTTTCATTTTTTCCTGCTCCAACGATTTTGATGTAAATGCCAAGTGGAAGGATATTCCGATAACATACGGCCTACTCGACATCAGTGACACGGCCCATTATATCCGGGTTGAAAAGGCTTACCTTGACCCTAAAAAGGATGCCCTCGAACTCGCCAAAATCCCTGATTCCATCTATTACAATGACGCAATTGTCCAACTGGTAAGGACTAGCAACGGCGAGGTGTTTACACTACAAAAAGTGGATGGCAACAAATGGGGCTTCCCACGGGAAGACGGTGTTTTTGCCACAGAGCCAAACTGGCTGTACCGAATAGATTCCAATGAGATACGGCTGAAAGCGGGTGAACACATCCAGCTTAGGATAGACCGTGGGGGTGGTTTGCCCGAAGTGACTAGTCAAGCAGTCATACTTTCACCCATAAAACTCAATAACCCTCCCCCACAAACCAGTGGTTTTGGGTTCACCAGCAATGCTGTGAGCAAAACCGACGTAGCTTGGTCTGCTGCCGATTCTGCCTATATATTCGATGTAACTTTGTACGTCCGCTATGCTGAGTACCTGAAAACAGACCCTAGTCAAATAGTTGAGAAAACAATCGTTTGGCCTTGGGCAAGAGGGCTACGCCGGGAAAGCAACAGCAACGCCTTCCAAGTAGAAAAATTTGGTAGCGAATTCTACGAACTGATGAAAAACAACATCCCAGTGGACGCCAACTTAAAGCGGGTCTTCTTGGGTATTGACGTAGAAATTATCGCTGGAGGTGGTTATCTTGAAAAATACGTGAACGTCAGTCTGGCGAATTCGGGCATTACGGCTTCTGGCGAAATTCCGACTTACTCAAATTTGAGCGAAGGAAAAGGCATTTTCGACTCCGTCAACAAGTACCGCCGCAACGGAATCGGCATCCAAGACAAAACCCGGGACTCCCTGAAAATGGGTTACCTCACCAAGAACCTGAATTTTTAAGTACTAGTTTTAGCCGTGAAAAGTGACACTACCCAACTGCAGTGTCACTTTTTTTTACTTTTTTATACAAAATTCTGCGTTTCTTGCTGCATTGCAACGACTTAGCGATTCCGTCCAACCATTCGATTTTCCCTCACAAAACTTCGTTTCACCAACAAAAGAACAAGTCATGAAAAAACAGACCTACCTTGTTTTGCTACTGATTTTCTGCATTTTTTCAGCCAGCCATGCGCAGGAGCCAGTTAATGACTCCATCATTGCCATCATCAAAAAACATGGCCTTGACCAGAGCAAAGTCATGGAAACTGCCGAGATGATTACGGACGTTTACGGTCCTAGGCTCACAGGCTCGCCAATGTTGGACAAAGCAACGGCTTGGGCACAAAAACAACTGAAAGATTGGGGATACCAAAACGTGCATCTCGACGAATGGGGCCCTTTTGGCAGGGGTTGGGAGTTGAAACATTTTCAGATGAGTTGCGAAGCACCCAGCTACTGGCCAATTATTGCCTACCCCAAGGCATGGTCGCCTTCCACCAAAGGTTTGGTGAAAGGGGAGGTCGTTTACCTCAACGCCAGTACCATCGAAGATTTGGAGAAATTCAAAGGGAAACTGAAGGGGAAATTCGTGATGATCGACACATTGAGGGAAGTGAAGGAATGGGAAGCCCCCCTCGCCAAGCGACTTACCCCAGAAGAGCTGTTGGATATGGCTAACTCGCCCGCTCCTACCCCAAGAGGAAGGCGTGGCAACCGCAATTTTTCCAGTGGTAGGGAGTTTGTGCAAGCCCTTCGAGCAATGCTTTACGAAGAAAAACCACTTGCCACAATTGACCGCAGCTTCAAAGGCGACCTTGGAACCGTGTTTGTAAGCCAAGCTAGCGCCAAGGAAGGACAATCCCGTGACGAAGGTGCTGAAGTTTTACCGCAAGTCACTATGTCCGTGGAACACTACAACCGCATTTTCAGGATGCTGGCACAAGGAATTCCAATCACATTGAGCATGGAAATCCAAGCTGAATACACCAATAAGGACGGCATGGAGCACAATATCATTGCAGAAATACCTGGTACTGACCTGAAGGACGAAATCGTGATGTTTGGAGCACACTTTGACTCCTGGCACACAGGCACTGGCGCTACTGACAATGGCGCTGGCAGCGCAGTCATGCTTGAAACTGCCCGAATCCTCATGGAAACCATCAAGGAATCTGGCATCCAACCACGAAGGACGCTTCGCATCGCACTCTGGACCGGTGAGGAGCAAGGACTACTTGGTTCAAGGTCGTATGTCAAAAAGGAAGTAGGTTATACGGATGACAATGACAATTTGGTCAAAGGGAAAGACTACGAAAAGATATCTGCCTATTACAATCTTGACAATGGAACGGGCAAAATTCGGGGTGTCTATTTGCAGGGGAACGGTGAGGTTTCGTCCATTTTCCGGGCTTGGCTCGACCCCTTCAAGGACTTAGGGGCCACAACACTCACCCTTCAAAACACAGGTGGAACTGATCACCTTTCTTTTGACGCCGTGGGTGTGCCAGGTTTTCAATTCATCCAAGATGGACTGGCTTATTGGAGCCGCACACACCACTCCAACATGGACAATTATGACCACCTCGTCGCTGATGACTTAAAACAGGCATCTACCATAATTGCAGCTTTTGTTTGGCATACAGCACAACGTGACGCACCCATTCCCCGAAAGCCGATGGTAACGGATACCGTGAAAAACTAATGTGGTTAGTATAGGATAAAATTGCGCAGCACCCAAAGCAATCATTGTAAAATGCAAGTGGAAAAAAATGCACCACTCAAGGTGCTCTTCATCGTCAACCGCCTTTACGAGTGGTCGCAGAATTTTATCACCCGTGAGCTGACGGAACTGAACGAACTGGGTGTTGACATGACCATTGCGGCCCGGGACATGGCTGAACGTAACGACCTCTCGGAGCAGGAAGCCAAATTGCGGAGCAAATACCTACGCATCAGGAATGTCCCATTTACTCCAGATTATTTATGGCGACACCTGCTACTGGCACTGAGCCGACCCAAGATTTACCTTAAAGTCTGGGCAACTTTTTTTTCACTAAAACACAAGCCAAGCAAGTTTTTCCGAGGAATAATCTGCCTGTTTCGAGCAGCAGGTTTGGTGAAATTTGTGGAGCAAAACAGTTTCAACCTCATCCATGCCCACTTCCTGACAGCAGCTGGCGAAACTGCACTCTACCTTTCTAAATTCACTGGGATTCCATTCGGCGCAACAGCCTATGCCATGGACATTTATGTGGACAACAGCGGGTTGGTAGGCAAGCTTCGTAATGCGACCTACGTGAACGGTACAACGAAATTCAATGAAAATTTCATGGCCAAGCTAGTACCCGAACACGCCGAACGGATGGTAACCAAGTACTACGGAATACCTACCTCGGAAACCATGCCACCACCAATTGCTCATGACAAATTTACTTTCATAGCAGTAGGTCGTTTGGTAGAGAAAAAGGGGTTCAAATATTTGGTGGAGGCTTGTGCTGAGTTGAAAACACTAGGCTATGATTTTCATTGTAAAATTATTGGTAAGGGGCCATTGGAAGCCGAACTGAAGGCACAAATACAAGCGGCTGGCTTGGAAAACGAAGTCACTTTTCCCGGCTTCATTGCCCCCAACGAAATGTCGAATATGTACCGCAGCGGCGATGTTTTGGCTGCACCGTGTGTCATCGCAAAAAATGGTGATGTTGATGGCCTGCCCAATGTATGTCTTGAAGCAATGGACTGCGGACTGCCCATTATCAGCACTACCATCAGCGGCATTCCTGAAGGCGTTGAGGACGGTGTAAACGGGTGGCTTATCCCGCCAAATGACTCCACTGCCCTAGCTAAAGCCATGCAAAAAGCGATTATTGCCCCCAACCAGCTTGCAATGAGAGAAGCCTCGCACCGTATTGCGAGCGAAAGGTTCAATGTCAAAAAGAATGTACTGCTCGTCAAGGAATTGCTGGAACAGCACAAGCAGGTGTGACAACTATTCCTGCATTGCTATTTTTTCATTTCAATGATTTGGGCAGCTTGCCCAACAAACAAAAATTTCTATTTTTGCACCCGCCTTTGAAGAAAGGCATTTTCAGAAAAAAGGGTGGTTAGCTCAGTTGGTTTAGAGCGCTGCTTTGACAGAGCAGAGGTCACTGGTTCGAATCCAGTACTACCCACTTTTGAGTTTGCAGTTCGACAGTGGGCAATTGGCAGTCCGGTTCGTACAATTTCATGCTTGGCGGCGAACTGCCCACTGTCGAACTGCAAATTTTAAAAACGGGGTGTAGCGCAGCCCGGTAGCGTACACGTCTGGGGGGCGTGTGGTCGCAGGTTCAAATCCTGTCACCCCGACACTGATTATCAAGGAGTTATGCATGGTCGTAACTCTTTGTATTTTAAAAAGTAAGCAAAAAGTAAGCAAAAAGTAAGCAGACGAGTGGAGGGCAAAAAAAGTGAAAGCCTTCCTCTCTTTTGCTAATCTCTCTCTGAATTCCTTTCTTCCCTCTCGACTTTCTCACGAATATTTTTTTCTCGGAAACCAGTAACAGGTAAGCCTTTCCCACAGGGTTGCACCAGGTGGTGCAACTACCCATTGATTTTTCAGATGCCTTCCTTTGCTTCTCAAAAGCACAAAAGGCATGAACCACCAATCCGACATCCTCGACAAACTCTCTCGAATCGAAGAACTCCTCCTGTCGCAATCCCTGCTCCAAAAGGAAGTCCTCAACTTCAAGGAAGCCTGCCTCTACCTCGAACTGAGCGAGAGCCACCTCTACAAGCTCACCAGCACCCGCCATATCCCGCATTATTGCCCCAACGGAAAGAAGCTCTACTTCAATCGCGCAGAACTCGACCAGTGGCTTCAGCGCAAGCGGTTGCCTTCAACGGAAGACATCGAAGCTATTGCTGCCAACTTGCCAATTTTCAAAAAGCGAAATTAATTATCAACATTTTGTTTAAATAAATTAAAACAATTTGTTTTTATTTTGAGCCTACCTTACCTTGCTCCGGTTTCAACCATTAAAACATACAATTGGTGGTCAACACACATTGGGCGAACACGTTACCTTTCAAGATTACTATGGGACTTCATTTAAACGAGTTGACGAAGGTTGACTTTTCGGAGCACCCGTTTGCCGATTTCACGCAAACCAAACCCACGGACATTGAAATTACCGCAGAAGGGCTTGACTGCCTCCCCGACTTTACAGTGGAAGGGCAGTTTTCGATGAGAAACTATTGCTGGGCGCTGCTCCAAAAAGCAACCAAGTTGCCCCACCACCTGTGGGACGCTTTCCTTATCCGGCAATGTGACCAAGTGCAAAAGCCTTTTGTCTGGCTCCAACGCTTTGAGTTGTTGCTGATGCTCAATGAGGCGCTGCTTTCCAAAATGGGCCAACAGACCGCCACGCAGTTTGCCCTTGGTGCTATTGAGCGTGCCCGACGATGCATCTGGCAAGGTGTCTCAAAGGAATTGGAAGGCTCGATTGCCGAGTTTTACAACCTCCGCTACAACATCCAAGAGGTGAAGGAGAAGTTAAAGCACCTGCCCGACTTTGCCGAAAAGCTCACTTACCTGCTGGAAGCCAAAACCAGCTATCTACAAAACAAGCCCGGCTTCACAGCTTCCAACCTCATCCCATTCGACATCCAAATTGACCTCGAAATCGAGAAGCTGCGGCAATTGGAAACGCTCTTTTCCACTGTTTCAATGCAGCCATCCTCGATGAATGAGGAGGCTGTTTTACCAAAAATAAAAATCAACTTTACCGTCGCCGAGCTTGCGTATTTTTTTCGGGCAATGTACGACCTCGACCTCATTCCCCGGCAGTTCAAAACCGAGGTCTGTAAGTTCCTCGCCGCCCATTTCCAGACCAAGCAGTCGGAGGATATCAGTTGGCGCAGCATTAAGAATCATTTCGACTCGCCCACCTCCAAGGCGATGGAAAACTGCTACGAGCATTTCGTCCACCTGATGCAGAAAGCGAAGAAAGACCGGGGAAAATAATTTTCGCAACCCATTGTAAATCAGTCATTTGAAGTACGGTTGCACCATCTGGTGCAACTACCCTGCGTTTTTCCCTCCGCCTACTTTTGCTTTCACTTTTCACACCATTTCATTTTTCATCGCATGTCCGACGAGCAGTTCAAACAAATCATCCAGCGCCTCGATGCCCTCCGACAACTGCTGGATGCAGGCGACCAGCACAACGAGTTGCTTGACAACAGCGACATCATCCGGCTGCTCAAAATCAGTAAGAACACCGCCGCAGCCTGGCGAGACAAAGGCATGTTGCCTTTCACCAAAATCGGGAAGAAAATCTACTACCAGCACAGCGAAATCCGGTACCTGCTAAGGCGACGGAGAAGGTAGCTAAATGGAGAGTACAACTCAAATCTCATTAACTCATAATTCAAAACTAATCTTGCCATGACCACTGTATCCATTTTCCGCAACAACCAACTGACCTCCAACCGCCCGCTCCTGACCGTTCTCAACCACATCCTTCACGGAACGGAACGGGAAATCGTCGAAAATTACCGCCAACTCCTTTGGGACGGCAAGGACGATTGGGCAGACCAACTGCTGCTGCACCTGCAATACTTCACGCCCGCCGGACAATTTCACACCATCCGCCACAAGGACAACCTGATGCAGTACACCCGCCTCGTGATGCTGGAAACCCGCCCAATGCGAGAAGGCGAATTGGCAGAGGCACGGAAAACAATCATCGCTGAACAATATGCCTATGCTTGTTTCAGTCACATTGCAGGCAACGCTTTGGTGCTTTTCGTGCCTGTTGAAACGGAGGCACACCAGCACCAAAGGACATTCAACCGAGTCTATCAATACTTCGCCGAAACGGTTGGACTTTCGCTCACTTCTGCTGGGTTTCGGGTCACGGACGGTTGTTACTATTCCTCCGACCCCGACACGTTTATCAACGCCGACGCCGTGCCGTTTCCCTTGCAGCCCAAGCCCGTTTCCCCGCCTCCCGCTCCCAACGCTGCCGTGCTTCCAGCTACATCGGTAGCCGCTCTTTTTGTTTGACCCCATTGACCAACGACCAGCCATGCAACAACTCACACTTTTTTACCATTTCACCAAGGTCGCCGGGCACCGCAGCCTGGAGCAAATCATCGAGGCGATTAAGGGCAACCACTTCAAGGCCGAGGTTGCCCAAATCCGCCTTGCGCTCCAACGGAGCAACAAGCCAAAAGCCGACAAGCTCAAGAAGCTGTTGCCCGCTTTTACGCCTTCCGGTAACTTCAACGGCGGTCGCACCCTCGAACACCTCGTCGAATACACGCAGTTGGTCATCCTCGATTTTGACAAGCTGGAAAAAAGTCAGTTGGAAGGTATAAAAAAGGAAGCCCGGCAAGACCGCTTCGCCTCCGCCGGGTTCACCTCGCCAAGCGGCTGCGGCTACAAGCTCATCGCCCGGGTGGACAGCGCCAAGGAACACCATGAAGCTGCTTTTCGGCAAGTTGCCAAATACTACACCGAACTACTCTCCCCCCACATGGGGGGAGCCGGAGGGGGGCTTGACCGTTCCGGCAAGGACATCACTCGCCTTTGCTTCCTCTCCCACGACCCGGAAGCTTGGTTCGACTTCGGCAAGGAAGTTTTTCCTGTCCTAATCATTGAAGCTGATACTTCCGTTTCAACACCTGCCGAAAGGAGAACAACTGCTGCAAATGGACAACCCGCAGCCAGAAAAAATCCATCCTCATCGCACGTTGAGCTGCAAGGGATATTTGCTGAGACGCAAAACCACTCCGATTACGCCGAAGGCAACCGAAACAACTTCCTCTACCTGTTTGCCAACAACGCCAACCGCTCCGGTGTCGCCGAGGCTGACACTCTCGATTTTGCTTTGGAAAACTTCTCCGACCTCCCTCGCCGGGAAGTTATTGCCAGCGTCGCCAGCGCCTATAAGCACCATGCTGTCGAGCATGGTGCATCATCCCAGAAGGGAACTTCCACCGAGGAATTTTACACCCAACTCCACAACACCCCCATCTTCCCGGACGAGATTTTCCCCGACCTGCCCGCCTTGCTCCTTGAGCCTTGCGCCCTGCTGGAAGACACACGAGAGCGGGACGTGTTCCTCACCGCCGCCATTTCCATCCTTTCCGGCTGCATCCCCGCCACGAAGGGCGTTTACGACCGCCGGGAATTTTACCCGAACCTCTATTCCTTCATACTTGCACCGCCCGCCAGCAGCAAGTCCGTGATGACTTTCGCCAAGCACCTCGGCAACGGGCTTCACAAATCGCTCAAAGAGCAGAGCAAAACCGCCTTCGACAAGTACAAAAAAGACCTCATCGAGTACAACCGCCGCCAAAGCCGATTGCTGAAGAGCAAAAAAACAGCGGCGCTTTTTGAAGCTACGGAAGAAAACGAGCCTGTAAAACCACCTGTAAAACTCCTTTTCATCCCCGCCAACACCAGTGCCGCCATGTTCCGTCAGCACCTCGCCGACAACGGCGGCTCCGGCATCCTCTGCGAAACGGAAGCCGATACCCTTGGAAATGTTTTACAGCAAGACTGGGGCAAATACTCCGACTTGATGCGAAAATGCTTCAGCCACGAGGACGATGCCAATTCCCGCAAGTCCGTCGTCGAGTTCATGGAACTGGAGTCGCCCCGGCTCTCCATTGCCCTGTCCGGCACACCGAACCAGGTCCTGCGACTAATTCCTTCGAGCGAAGACGGTTTGTTTTCCCGTTTCCTGTTCTACATCTTCGCCGTGAAACCGCATTGGCGGGACGTGTCGCCGCAACAGGGAAGCGTCAACCTGACGGAATACTTTCGGGAGAAATCCCAAGAGGTCGTCGAAATGTACAACTTCCTTGCCGCCCACCCGACCGAGTTTCACTTCTCCCGCACCCAGTGGACGCACCATTTCGAAACCTTCCAACGGTTGTTGAAAGAAACCTTCTTGCTCAACGGTGACGATGCACTGGCTTCCGTTTTCCGTATGGGCGTCATCTTTTTCCGCATGGCGATGACCTTTTCGGCGCTCCGAAAGTTCGAGCGGCGAGACACCACTACCGTTATTTATTGTTCGGAAACCGATTACGAAACCGTTCAAAAGTTGGCAAACGTATTCATCCAGCACACCCTTTTTTTGCTCGAAAAGCTGCCCAAGACCGGAACGGCAGCCTTCAACAACCTGCCCAACAACAAGCGGCTGTTCATTGAAAATCTGCCGCCTGAATTTCGCAGAAAAGATGCCGTGGAGGTGGGAGAACGCTACGGAGTGAGCCGGGCTACTGTGGACAGGATGCTGGAAACCTTTACTGGCAGTTATTTTGACTGCGCCCAGCATGGCGTTTATTCCAAGCGGTGAGAAAATGAGAATTTTGAGAAAGTTGAGAATTTCTCGGTTTTCTCAACTTTCTCATTTTCTCAGGGTGAACTTCACATCCTGAAGAATGGCTTGACAGGAGTGATAGAATGATGAACCATTTCGTCAAAACCTCGCCACCACCAGTCTTTTCGATTGCGCCCTTCCCAATCGAACGACCGACACGGAATAGATGCCATCCACAAACTTGCTTCTATCCAACCGGATTGGAAGTATCTTATCCTTTACTTCGGCAAAATGTTCTGTGTAAATCACTTCCCCCAAGGTGTTGGCGATGATGACATCAACTTCTTTACCTAAAAAACGCTTCATATAAAGCCTTACTTCATCACTAGCTGGATTTGGGAAAATGATGAAATCTGAATCAGGTTGGAACAAGACGGTATCCCTGTTAGAGTACTCAAAGCTTCCATCTTGGTAATTGATTTTAAGACGGTAAATATTTGCTCCTTCAAATGGATTCCTGTCTATGTCTCGATAGAGTTTATTATCCATGGCAGGGTCAATCTCGACCGTAGAGATAATTGGCTCGAAGCTCACCCCGTCGGCAGAACGTTCGATAATGTAATCATGAACACCATTTTGTGAACGGTTGAGCCATTGGATGTCCACATTCATATTGGCGTTGCCATTTGCGCCAAAATAAATCAAGTTATTGGAACCATTCCCTCCAGAAAAATTATTGCCTAAGCATCCAAATATCTGTACCTCTGCCATAGCCAGAAACGCTTGGCCAACCAGTTGTACCCTGACATAACGTCCTGAGTGCTCAAGGGAAATTGTAGTTGGAATACCTACCTGACCGCCCTGATAATAGGATGAAACCCCTGGTTGAGTTAAAGTGCTAGTAAGATTGGTTGAAGTAAATGGCACATCTGATACCAATACATAGAAGTTACTCAGGTATTGTTGACAACAGTCTGTCCGATTCCAGATGTTGACATATTTGAGGTCATATTTTTTACCTAAATCAATTTGCCACCAGGCATTGTCCTCCCATTCAGTATGCGAAATGGAATAATCCAACCAAAAATTTCCACTGGTATTTCCATCTTTTGCTCTGCTTGCGACGGCATTGAAACGGTCGCTTGATTGCGAAGCCAGTCCGTTCAGGGAAAGGTTGATGAGTTGGGCACAGCCGGAAGGTTGGCTTTCTTCTATCACATTTACATTGAACGAACACGTGGATTGGTTGCCACAATTGTCAGTATAGGAATATGCAACTTCATGCTGACCAACTGAGAAGAAACCTCCTGACGAGGGACCACTTGTTTGCGTTCCAATCAATCCATTACCAGTTCCACCGCTTGGATTACAAGTGATTTCCAAAATATATGGTTTTGATACCCAGATATTGTAATCTGCCCATTTACCGAGCGTCCACCCCTCCATCACAGTATAGTTTTCCGGGAAACCATTACCATTGTTTGGTTCACCTGCATTCCAATTAGAATAAACCAAATTGGTTCCATCCACCCATTTGAAAATGCCCTCACTGTCTTTGTCTGATAAACCAATATAGGCAGCGTTGCCATATCCTAAATGGTCAGCGATATACTGGTTTTCTGCTGCTGACTTTATTGTTGCCAGCTGCCCTCCTTTCGCAATGCAATCCAACCGTGCATTATCCCACTGCTTTGAATTCGTAGAAAGATAGTACAAGCTTCCGCCAAACTCGCCCATCAACGTAAAACCTGGAATAGCAGTAGGGATGCATCCCACCCCGCCATTGCAGGAGGAACTAGCCAGCGGGACAGTGAAATTCAAGTTGGTGCCTGCTGTGCCAGTTGGCACTATTACTTCAATGTCGGGAGGGCAAGTCAATGTAATACCGCCGGAGGGCACAACTCCAACACATTGGCAGTTGCTGTTAATCATATCATTGACGGTATTGGGGTTGCCATCGTTGCAGGGCGTGCCGGGTTCGGGCCCTGGGCAAGTATCGTTGTAGTCGCAAGTGCCATCGTTGTCGCTGTCCTCAAAGGTACCTGCGCAGGTGCAGTCGCTTTGCACTACATCGTTGGTGGTGCAGTTGTCGTTGTCATCGCATTGGTCGCCGATATTTAAGTTGAGGATCGGGCAGTTAGGCCCGCTGGTGCCACCGCCGCAGGTACAATCGTTCTGAATAGTTTCTCCTGTTGTGTTTGGGTCGCCATCATCACAGGTATCGCCAAAGTTGGCCTGCAAAGCCGGGCAATTGTAAATTGGCGTTCCGCCGCCGCAATTGCAATCGGGTTGAATGGTTTCTCCGGTCGTGTTCGGGTCGCCGTCATCACAGGAGGTGCCAGGGTTTGGGCCATTGGGACAAATATCATCAGTATCGCAAATCCCATCGTTGTCGCTGTCCTGGAATGTCCCGGCACAGCCACATCCTGGCTGGATTTGGTCATTGATGGTACAAGGGTCTCCGTCGTTGCAAGGCGACCCGATGGCACTTGTCGCTTGCGGGTCATTGTCATCGCAGTCCATGTTTGTGCAAACTCCGTCACCATCCGCATCGCCGATGCCCGTGCAGTTGGTCGGCGTTCCTACACATTGGCAGTTGGAATTTATTTGGTCGTTGACGGTCGTCGGGTCAGTGTCATTGCAGGGCGAGCCGGGTTCGGGGCCGCCGGGACAGAGGTCATTGGCATCGCAGGTACCGTCGTTGTCTGCATCCTGAAAAGTACCAGCACAAGTGCAATCTGATTGCACCAAGTCGTTTCCGGTGCATGCATCACCATCGTTGCAAGGGTCGCCAATGTTTAGCCCAAGTGCCGGGCAATCCACCAACGTTCCAGCACAATCGCAGCCGTTCGCCAAAATCACGTCATTGACGGTGTTTGGATTGCCATCATCGCAAGTGGTGCCGGGCGTGGTTGGCAGGTTCGGGTTGCTGTCGTCACAGTCGCTCTGGTCAGCAACATAACCAGTTGGTTGTTCGCAGTCCAGCACCGAAACGCTTGGGTCTCCTTTCCCGTCGTTGTCCGTGTCGGAATACCAGGTTTCAAGGGTAGATGTTGGATTCAACAGCACGTTTTCCACCAATGCCGGGTCAAAATCATTGAACTGCTCTCCCAGCACATTGTTGATACTGGCTGTGCCAAAAATGGAGTTGACGAATGGCGTACCAGTCACCAGTTCAAAGTCCCCACCGCAAATGTTTCCGTTGAAAAGCGAAATGGTCAAGACAGGCAGAGGCGTATTAGCCATTATATTCTGATTCACGTTCGTCGCAGCAGCCGTGAACTTTTGGTAAAAGAACCCATCGCCGCCATCCAGTGCCGTTCCGTCCAGTGCAAATTGGAAAGCAGACTGGTTCTGTATTCCAGTGATGACCCCATTGCCCAAATCAGTACCCCACCGAATGGTGAACACCTGGCTGTTCCAAATATTGAAAGGTGGGGCAGCGTAATCAGAACTGGCTTTGTAACTGACCAATAATGTCTGGGAAACTGGATTGCTCAAGGAAATGTCTATTGTCGCAAAAGCGGTATTTCCGAAAAGAAAAAGGACAAAGATGAAGGTAATGAATCTGGACATAGTGTTGTTTTTTATGTTAAAAATCAAGGGGCATGAATCTATTATTTATCCTACTATTTCACGGCAACGTCACCATCAGCACAAACGTCGGCGACAAAGCAATCAGGTTTGCTGGTGCTGAAAACACTGGCAATGAAATCCAATTCACATCCGTCCCCGCCCCCGCATACTTTACCGAACCATCCAAGTTCACATCTTCCCGAAAATATCCTTGCATGGGGAAAGTTGGCGAAAAAGCCGTATTCGCCGGGTTGGTAAACACCTTCGCTGACACCGCATTCACATCGGTTCCGCTTCCGGCATATACCACTTTACCATCCCCGTTGGCATCGCCGGACCACAATAGCAGTTTGCCGCCAATATTAGCTTGGGCATCCGTTCCAAAAGTAGCGACCGAACCATCCGTAAAGTCCAAAACCAACGGCACAGAGCCAATGGCGACAGGCACCTTCGTGCCAACGCCGATGTGATTTCGGTGACGTATCACGACATAGTAATCTTCAGCCGGGGCACCAGGAAAAGTGAGCGGCGAAAAACCGTCTGTATCTACGATGTCGCCGTCCCGCTGGAGAAGGGCGGCACGGCTGTAAAGCGTTTGCCCTGAGTGGGCTTTATCCCGCAGCTCCACCAATATCCAATCCACGATGGCATCGTTACCAGTGGTGGCAAAGACGCTCAAAGCCACGCTTTCTGTACCTGTATGCGCATAGCCAAGCGTGGATGTATAGGGCTGAACGAGCGGGATGAGGCTCAGTTGTCGAAGGTCGTCTTTCATCAGGCCGCTGCTGGCGTCGTAATTGCCGAGGAGCAGGACTTTGGCTGCAAGCTGTGAGCCGCCCTGTATCAAATCCGGCGTGAAGGTGATTTCCAAATCGAAGGGCGGCTTGTCCTCCACGTTGTTGACGCTGTCACGGGCGATGATGAGAATGCGGTAGGTCTTGCCGAGGGTGGCAGGTAAAAGGCCTGCCGTCGTATCCACTTCCACGAGCCAGGGCTTGTAATCGCCTCCATCTTCGCTGGTGAACAGGGTGTAGTTTTTCAGGCCGGAGCCGATGTCCGTTCCAGACCAATGAAGGAGCAAGTGATGGGCATCCGGTGCAGTGACGGTTGGGGAAACGGTGCTGATGGGTGCATCAGCATCCACGGTGAGCAAAACCATAGGCGTGGGGATGGGGTCTTGGCCATCGAAGACTATGCTGACGGTAGGCTCGATGGTTTCAAAGGTATGGGAACTGGGCTTGGGGCGGATGGTGAAATTCATAAATGCCTGCCCGCTCCCGGTATTGGCATCGTTGGGAGGCAGAAAGCCTGCCATGGGGTCATTGGTGGGCTGCCCGGTGAGGGTATCTATGGATTGAAACACATAGCTCACCTGTTTCAAGGCAGGCAGCAACTGCATATCCACCTGCACATTAACGCCTACCTGCGCACCTGTATGCAACAGCTTGCTGTACTGCTGCAAGCCCTGCTGCATGGTTTGGTACACCGGCCCGAAACCAAAATCCCCCAGTTCAAAAGCGGTCAAATCTTCCGTGCTGCCAAACTGCAACGTGACCTCCACCCTGGCTGCCGGGGCGGTGGCGGTGGAAAGGTTCTCAAAATGTACCACAAAGGGCAGCAACTGGTCTTTGCGTATCCAGCCTTCCGGCCCTACGGCATCGGGTGGGATGATGTCGTTGGGGTCTTGAGAGCCGTAGAGGGGGATGTCAGGATTACATGGTTTTTGGCCAGGACAACCACACCGGGGCTGGCATTTACAAGAAGCTGGTACTTTAGAAACGCATTTCCAATGACAAAGTATATCCCCATTTGGCATGGTATCGCAGACAAATTTATTTTCCATGCAATCCGGACAATCGGGAGGGCCGCATTGCTCTTGGCTGAATGCAGAACAGGCAAAACAGAATGCCAAAGATGTTATGAGTAGTATTTTTTTCATGTCAGTGTTTGTTTATGCTTTGGTGGTTTTGGTGGGTAGGAGGCGAGCCAAAATGTCAAAGATGTTATGAGTAGTATTTTTTTCATGACAGTGCTTGTTTAGGATTTGGCGGTTTTAAGAGGTGTGGTCGCAAGAGTCGCAGCGCTCAACTCTTGTTCAAACTGGTGCTAAGACTTCTAACAACGTAAATCACAAATAGCTCTTTTTCAGCCAGTTATAAATTTCGTTGTTTCTCGCAGAACGATGGTAGATAGTCTTTTACTTGAACCAACTTGTGTCATCGGTTCCGGTTCTTATTATTAATAAATATCACCTCTACCAGGAATGACATTGGGTAATGGTGCTTGCTTACAACAAGGATTTCTTGAATTTTCTCTTTGACATTGGTCATATTGCAAAAAGCAAGCTTGAACTCGAAAAAGAAATCTTGTAAAAACTGCAGCCAAACTTAATTTATATACTATGCTGAGCTTTTCTTCAGCATAGTCATTAGCAAAGTCAACTGCAGATTCACACAAATATACAGAGTGGCAGCTTTCAATTGCTTTTTCATATTTTTCCTCCAATATTTTTTTACCCTTATCAAATATTTCTTTTACTTCTTTTCGCTCGTAGACTGCATCCTTGTTAGCCTTTTCATTGCATTGTTTCAAAGGGGTTAGACAATCTTTACACAAACCCAATGGGTCGGAATGTGTAACGGGGTTATTTCCGACGTATGCATACAAGTTAGTGTTATCGAAGTAATCCAAAAAGTCTCGACTTTGAAAAGAACCTAAATTAAATGAATAATGCCTATTTCTATAATAATAAAGAGAAGTATTATTTTCCAATTCTCTTCCCGTGAAGAGGTATTTATTGTTTATTGTTGAATTATTTCTTTGCGTGAAATCTGGTGAATAAAAGGTTGGTTTTCCAAAACTGTCATATTCGTATCTCTCGGCAATATCAGCTTGTTGATTTGTTATGGCTGAAGTATTTTTTATTTGATTATCGTAATAAAAAAAAGTACCAATCTTGTTAGATTGGGAAAGGATAGCATCTATGTTTCCTCCAAAAATATATGTATTATTTTCTAATAAAAAATCATTTCTTTCTTCTACAACTTCCATTTCTTTATAGTAATAGCTTTCTATTATTGAGTCGTTTTGTGTCATTATTTTTCGGTAAAGTGCATCGTATTTATTGTTAATTGATATGTTAGGTCTTGAAGCTATAAGTAGGCGATTCTCTGATGTATAAGAATACTGCCAAATTCCATCTGAAATTAAATTCCCATTTTCATCATATTGATATGTTCTGCTTGACATTCCGTTTTCTTGTAGATATTCATTCATCTCGTTCACCTGATAAGTAGTCACCCCCCCATCCTTCACCACCGTCACCCTATTCCCCAGCCCATCATAATTATAAGCCGTCTGCGTCGCCGGAGCAGGCACCGCACCGCCCGCCAGTGTCCCCACTTTAAAAGAAGTCAACTGGTACTTCGCATCGTAGCCGTACTCCTCCGAGTGGGTCGGGTGGTGCTTTTTCTCCTCATATAGTTCGTTGCCCACATTGTCGTAAGCGTAGTGGAAGTTGATAAACTCGTTGGGGTTGGCTACGATGTCCGTCACCCGGTTGTTGGCATCGTAGGAGTAGGCGGTCACGGTGCCGTTGCCGTAGCTGCGGGTCGTCATGCGCCCGGCGGGGTCATAGGCGAAGGAGGCAATGGTTTCGTTGCTTTCCTTGATACTCCCCAGTTGGTTGCGGGCATCGTAATATTCCTCGATGACCCTGCCGCTGGGGTAAATCAGGGTGCGCTTGCCGGTGGCGGTATTGTAGGCGTAGCCGGTGGTCTTGCCGTTCAGCGTCTCACCGAGGATGCGGTTCAGGGCATCGTAGGTAAAGGTGACGACGGCGTTCTGGTTGGTGGCTTCGGTCATTCTGCCGAGGGCGTCGTAGTTGAAGTGGTCGTCGTTGGCATCGGGGTAGTCCCGCAGGGTGAGGCGGTTGTTTTCATCATAGGTGTAGAAGGTCATATTCCCGGCGTTGTCCTTGCGGCTGCCCACATTGCCGGCGCCGTCGTAGGTGAAGATTTTGGTGGTGTTGTCGGCGAAGGTTTCTTTGGTCTTGCGGTTCAGGGCGTCGTATTCGTAGCTCGTGGGGTTGCCCTTGGCGTCGGTGATTTTCGTCAGGTTGTTGTTTTTGTCAAACTCGAAGTTGGTGGTGAAATTCAGGGCATCGGTCATGCTCACCTGGCGGTTCAGGGCATCGTAAGCGTAGGAAGTGGCATTGCCGTTGGCATCGGTCACTTTTTTGGGGTTGCCGTTGCAGTCGTATTCGTAGTTCGTCTCGAAGCCGAGGGCGTCGGTGGTTTTTGTGAGGCGGTTCAGTTGGTCGTAATTGTATTGGGTCGAGTTGCCGTTCGGGTCGGTTACGAGGGTTTGGTTGCCGAGGCCGTCATAGGCGTAAGTGGTTTCGTGACCGAGCGGGTCTTTTTGCGAAGCGAGAAAATTGCGGCTGTCGTAGATGTAGGTCGTGGTGCTGCCACGGGGGTCGGTCTCGGCGAGGAGGTTGCCCCGGCTGTCGTAGGCGTATTTGGTCACCACGTTCAGAGGCGCTTTCACTTCGATGAGGCGGTCGAGCGGGTCGTATTTGTAGTCGGTGGCGTTGCCGAGGGCGTTAGTTTCCTTGGTCTTGTTGCCACGGGCGTCGTAGGCGTAGGTGGTTTTGTTGCCGAGCGGGTCTTCGGTTTCGGTCAGGCGGTTGAGGGCGTCGAATTTGAAATGGGTGACATGCCCGTTGGCATCGGTCTGCGTGAGCTTGTTGCCTCGGTTGTCGTAGCTGAACTGCGTGGTGAAGCTGCCCACTGGGTGGTTGATTTTGGTCAAATATCCGTTGGCGTTGTAAACATAGGTAGTGGCATTGCCCCGTGCATCGGTATGGCTCGTCTGGTTGCCGAAGGCATCATAGGCGTAGCTCTCCGATACGCCGAGCGGGCGGGCGACTGCCGTGAGGTTGCCCTTGCTGTCGTAGGTGAAGGAGGTCGTATTGCCGTTTTTGTCCTTGAAGCTGGTATTCTGATTGAAGTTCGGCTCGTACTGCATCTGAATGTTGCAGCCAGCGGGGTCGTTGAGTTGTGTAGCGTTGCCGTTGCCATCGAAGGTATTGGTGTTGGTATTACCATTGGCGTTGGTGCTTTGGGTAATGTTGTTGCTGTTGTCGTACTGGAAAGTGGTCTCGAAGCCGCAGCAATTGCCCTTTCGGGCAATGTTCCTGCCCTGTGCATCGAACTCGTAGGTGGTGGTTTGAATAGCATCGTTGACGATTTCACTCACTGTGGATTTGCCATTGATAATGTCAAACGTGAAGGTATGCCTGGAAAGGCAGGTTCCGATGGTTTTCACAGCACCGCCAGGCGAGACATATTCTATCGTGGTTTCATTGGTGTTTTCATCCGTCATCCGGGTCATTGCATGTACGTCATAGGCGTAAAGTACAGTGCCATTGAGCGGGTTGGTGACACTCGAAAGGTTGCCATCGCTGTCGTAGGTATAAGTCCAGGTTCGGGTAGGTGAGTCGAGCGCATCGGTAAGGGTAGCGAGGTGATTGTTCTGATAAGTGAGCGTAATCTGCCGACCGGCAGCATCTGTGAGCAATGTCATCAGATTACCTGTCCAAGTAGGTGTGATAGCATTGCCATTGCGGTCTTCCATTTTTGTAAGCTTATGATTGGCCGCATCGTCGAAATAGTACTTCATGCCGGATTTGGACCGAAGCAAAAACTTGCCGGGCTGGTATTCTGTCAGCACATCGAAAATACCCGTGAGAGGGGTATATACGCTGCCATTTTTGATGAAATAGTCCTTCCTTCCATCGCTTTTCACCAACTTGAAGGTATCCGCCTGGATGGTATAATTCATATTATAGGGGTGCGTCCATCCGTAGCCGTATCCCCAGTCCGTGGTATCAATGGAAGTGTTGTAGTAGAAAGTGAAGTCAATATCTAAGCCTCTGCCGGGTACAAACAAATCATGGCGTTCATAATATAAACTGCCCGTGTAGCTGTTGACCTGCATACCTGTAGCAGCGGGTAAATAAACATTGGGGCGGGTGTTGTTTTGGGCGCTAACCAAAAGGGAAAACAGGCTGAAAACAAGGGTTGAAAAGTTGATTTTCATAGTTCGTGATTTTACCCCCTGCCCCCCTAAAGGGGGAAGTATGGAGGTTACTGGCTGAAATTGTTTTTAATTTACTAATTAGCAGTTTTTGGCATTTGAGGTTCCCGCTTTAGGGGGTCAGGGGGTTAGTTCACAATTAGTAGAAAACCTGATACTGTGCTCCTTCTCCCAATTTAGCCCTGGTGTAAAATGTAATCCGGCCACCGGCACCTGCCCGCAGGATGGTGGAGGGGCCATCTGGTTGTTCTTTCAATTCCAGGGGTAATTCAGTTTTATCCTCCATCAAACCATCTACTGTAAATGATACCGCAGCCCCGAGCATACTTTTCAAAGTACCCGTCGGTAAGGGGATGTCAATATTGCTATTGTTTTGATACTCAATGTAGAGGGCATAAATACTTTGATAACGCATGGCGCTGGGTTGCAGGAGTTCCACATCCAGTAATTGACCGGGGTCGAAGCTGGCAGACAGGCAGTCGGAAGAGGTGGTGCCGCCCCATCCAATCGGCCCGGGGTTGACCCTGAAAGCTGTGGGAAGTGCCCCCTGCATGAGGTCGGGATTTATCACTTTCACGTCGTACATTCCGGTATCCAGGCCTGATAAATGAAAGCTGGCAAAAAAGGTAGTGGAGTTTCGGTATTCAATGGCCTGTGCGAAATTGACAATGCCGTTTTTTTCAATCCAGGCCCGCACCCCTTCCTGAAAATTTTGGCCGTGAATGGTGACTGTGGTGACCCCTGAATTACCACCGGAAGCAGGTGAAACGCTAATGACCACTGGTTCATCCGCCTGTACAAAACCCAAATTCACGGTTTTCACGTCATTGGAGTCACAGTCATCTTCCGGTTTTATGATGGAACCTGTAGCCGAAACAGCACCACCGATGGCTACTGTGTATGGCGTAAATTGAACGGTATCTTTTTGGCCAGAAGCAAGGCTTACATAGGACTCATCTGTGTAAATATTACCAATTTGGAACCTGACTGGGAATACCAAAGGAGTGGGGCTGTAGTTGCGAACAATTACCTGGGGCGAGAAAGTGGTATCACGAGGATAAACAGCAGCCTGTGGGAAAAGTATGGAGTCAACTCCTGCATTGTTTTCAAAAGAACAGGAGGAATAGACAACTGTGCCTTTTTGAGCGGGAACCAACCCGCCGGGCGTTATATCCGCTTTGATATTTGCAATGGGGAAAGTTGGCGTGTGGGTGTAGATTGCAACACGACCACCGCCACCATTGCCACCGTCGGAGGTAAAATTTGAAACCCCTGCTCCACCATTGGCTTGAATATTACCACTTCCTGAAATTTCGCCGGAGTAGGCTAAAATTGAACCACCGGAACCGCCTCCAGTTCCTGGATTTGTTGTAGAGCCTCCATTTGCCTTTATAGAACCATTAACTAAGAGTTCAGGTGTATTAAGTAAAATCCTTCCGCCACCATTGCCACCATTGTAACCAATGCTTCCGGTTCCACCTCCGCCGGAACCCAAAAAATCGGGAAAATATTTATCTCCATATATTGGTTGCAATGGTCCACCGCTGCCGCCAGGTCCACCTAAGCCACCAAAACTTCCACCACATGCCGCAAATGAAGTGGCTCCTCCAAATCTAAAAATATTACCGTTTGGTGAAAAAGTTTCTCCCGATTTTTGCCCGGAATTACCTATCCCTCCAAGTAAACCCTTGTCACTTACATCAATGGCACCACCTGATTTGATTTCAATTTTTTGGGCAGTTTTAAGGGTTAACCCTTTTAGGTTTCTCAGGGAATGAGTAATAACTCCCCCTGCTTCGACAGTTACATTTTGGGGATTGTCCTGAGTTCCTAATTTGCCATCTTTTATGAGTGTGCCATTTCCGATTACAATATCGGCTGAGGTTAAATCAATTCTCCCGCCTTCTGCAATCCAAAGGGAAGTGCCCGTCTGGAAGACAGAAGCGTTCAAGCTATCCAGTTTCAGGATTTTTCCATCCTCAATAATGAAATTTCCTTTTTCTTTCAGGAATAAGTCGGGAGTTGTGTTGGAATTGGATAGGAAGGGCGTGAAATTCGTGGAATTTATATTTTGGTTGTCAATGATAATCTGTGGTTTTGGATTGGTATTGTCTTTTAAATAAATAGTTCCCGCACTTCCATTTTGTTCTGCCCTTTCCAACAGGTTGGAAGCGGTAAAACATTTGCCACCACTGGCGATGATGTTGCTTGTTGGGAGTGAAAAATTATCATAAAATAAGGCAATTCTTCCACCGCCTCCGCCACTGGGGTCGTAAAAATGTATAACTTTTCCCCCTTTTGATTCAATGTTGCCGGTGCCTGAAATTGTATTGGCAATGACTTTGACGCTTCCACCACTGCCACCTGCCCCTCCGCCATAATTGGGGCAACAGTTACAGGCACACCATCTGCCATCTTCTCCGTTGGCTGTAATGGCACCATTTATGACTAATGAATTGGCAATGATGGTAATTCTTCCTCCCCCATTTCCGCCAAAAGTTGTTGCATCAGCCGAATTGCCAGCCCCACCTGCACCCAAATAAACAGGGTCTTCTATTGTTCCATAGCATTTATTGGGTTCCCCGCCGGGACGGTTTGGTTGCCTCCCTCCGATTCCGCCATAACTTCCACCAGGATTTTGGTCATAATATGCCGGATTGGTTTTGCCTGAACCAGCTATGATTGTACCATTTTCATCAAAGGCCTCACCAAAGAGTCCGAAAATGGAACCGTTACCGCCACCGCCTTTCAGGCCTTTTGCATTAGTATTTATTTGCCCGCCGGATTGTATATCCAATATGCCTGTGACATTCAACGACAAGCCGGGTAAATATCTCACGGAATGGGTGACTATGCCGCCGGATTGAATGGTCAAGTCTGTAATTTCATCATTACTATTCACTTTTCCGTCCTTTACCCAGGTGAGGCCATTACCTACTACAATGGAAGTGGAAGCAAGCTCCAGGGTGCTTCCATCTGTTAAATGGAAGGTTCCGCTATTAAAATTGGAAGGGTTAAAGGAAGGGATGGAGAAAATGGAATTGCCGAAAACTTTGACTGTGCCATTGCCTGCCAAATAAAAATCATTGGGTTGCGGGAAAGTAAAGTTTGTCCCTAAATTAGCATTGGCGTTGTCAATTGACATGGCGTTAGCTGACACAATGCTTGAAGAATCCAAGTCCAAAATGGCACCTCCGCTCAAAACAAAATCAAAGCCTGATGGATTGGAAATTGAAAAAGCAGTCCCGGCACCAATGCGTAACTTAGATTTGTTCTGTAATACAATAGGCTCTGTGATAGTTAAACCTGGTATCCCCGAGTTTATGTAATTCACCTTAATATCTCCAACAAGTGATAATTCCTCAAGAAACTCCAAATTTGTTTTTAAGGCTGTTTCGAATTGGCTGACAATACCTTTGTTATCCATTATTGTTCGCCCGTATGGTTGGTTGCTATCTTGCAAAAGGATAGTTCCAGCATTTGCCCGAAGATGACTATAGTTATTGTTATTCCCTCCTGAAGCAGATATATTATTGATTGGAAAACTCATTGATGAATAGAAAATAGCTATCCTTCCCCCGCCCCCTGCCCCTGTGGGATAAAAACTAACAAGTGAGTTATTGCCTCCTTTAGCTTGAATAGTTCCACTTCCTGAGATTGTATTTGAGGCAATCTTAATTCCTCCACCCGAACCCGAACCACCGTTTGATGATGCCCCATTGGATGAGATGGTTCCTTCTATAATTACATTCGTAGCAGTAATTTTAATTAAGCCTCCGCCATTGCCTCCAGGTTTATCGCACCCTCCGCAAAGTGTTGCTCCTCCACCTGCTCCTAACCTGTTAGGATTTTCAATTGTACCATATTCAGCATTGGAGGCAATATCCGGTAAATTACTTCCTATCCTCCCGAAGGCACCTCTTCCACCATAGCTCCCACCCGCTGCCCCCCATCCAGGGTTGTTAACATTATCCCCCTTTTGAGACCCGGAAATAATTTGTCCATTATCATTATAGGCTTCCCCGCTTTGATTAAATGCAGAACCGTTTAGTCCACCTTTCAATCCTTTTTCATCCACATTAATAGCTCCGGTACTTTGAATTGTCAAATTGCCGGATACATTTAATTGAAGGCCAGCCTCAAACCTTGGCGAGTGTGTGACATTTCCACCACCTTCAATGGTCATATCTTGGTTCACCGTCAGCACGCCATCTACTGTCAGCACGCCGCCGGATTGGACAGTCACGTTATCGTAAGTGGCGCTGCCTGCAATCGTTTGTGCTCCAGTTACGATGAGGTTGTTCTGGCCGATCGCCTGTTGCGACCAAAAAACCAACCCCAAGATGAGGGATACGAGATGAGATGTCCGGCACGGAAATGCCAGATAGTGGTTGTTCATCATAAACCTATGTATTTAAGATTTAATAGATCAGCTTACTGGAAAAGGAATGAGACTATTGAAGCGAAGTGTGAGAGAGCGAGCGAATCAAAAAGTAGCAGTCAAAGCTAATTAACTTGTTTCCAATTCCGAGCAAGCATTTTACTGATGCTCTAAAAATAACCACCATCGTGGCATCCTGCCTGATAATCGTCATCTCAAAAAATCAGCAGCCGTCCCAACAAATCCCGTCGCCGCCGGTCGGCGATGGCCACTTCCATCCCATTGGATAGGAGTAGCCCCTTGTTTTCACCTTTTAGCACCTTCTGCACGTGCCGCAAGCTGACCATCGCATTTTTGTGGACACGGATGAAATGCGCTTTCGGCAGAAATTCTTCCAGCTGTCCCAAGCCCTTTGAAATCAGCAACCCCTCACGGTCTTGAAAGTAAAGTCGGGTGTAGCCCTTTTCCGCAAGGCAACATACGATGTCCTGCAAATTGACCACCGTATAGCTGTCCAATGTGGAAAAGGCGACCAAATCTTGTACTTGTATTGGCTTAACTTTTTGCTGTTCCGGCATTTGATGTTGGTCTATTGAATCGCTGTCCTTCAGGGCATCAAATTGTTCAGTTATATTAAGTTGTAGTTTTTAGCTTTATCCTTGAAAATCCGAAACTCGGTCTATGAATTTTCAAGGATGAAGCGCAAAATGAGTTGCTACCATCAATTACAAGGGTCTGCAGCCATATCCACCAGCACGCCACCAGTCACGCTGTTATTATCACCACAATTCTTAATCGTAATATTCGGATAAGTCCCGGCAACCACCGTATTATCGTGGGCCATCGGCGTCAGAAAGCCAAAGCGATAGGTATCGGTCGTCAGTTCCATATCATAAGCTGCGTTGCCAGAAGCCTCGTTGTTCTCAATAAGGTTATGGTTAGCGCCATCTATGGCAAGATAGCCCACATTGAAGTTGTCTATTGACTTATTGTTGCGGGTTTTCCAGCCAGTGGCGGGGTTGATGGAGCCGGTAATTTCACCGCTGGGCAATTGGATGGCCGACGGCACTTTGCAGAGGATGATGCCGATGTAGTTGCCGTGGGCAAGGTTCCTTTCAGCAGTGCCCCATTTGTCGCAGGCCCAGATGCCGAACAGGGAATTGCTCACCTCATTGTCGCTCAAATATGCACTTGTACCGTTCATCACCGTGATGCCATAAGCGTCGGCCACTTGCCCGGTCTGCCAAAGGCCGGAAGTGACTACCGTGTTGAACATAATTGTCATGCGGTTGGATTTTTCGATAACAATGGACATTTGAAAGCCTGTGAACTTGTTTCGCATCACGCCAGAGCCGTCGGAGTTTTCAATGAGTAGGGCGTTTCCGCCATCCGAGCCAATTGGTTGGATGTCCAAATCCTGGATAAGGGTACCCGGCGCATTTAAAATGTGCAAAGCTGGGTGGAGTGGTACGGCACCCGTAGTTGCGTCGCCAATAGACAAGTCCGATTTGATTTTCAAGACCGCCCCCGCCTCGCCAATGATTTTCACAGCTTTACCCACAGTCACGGAACTGTTTTCGGTGTGCAATCCCGCTTTGAGGTAAATCACCCCATCGTCACAGGTGCTGGCAATGGCGGCAGCTAGGGCATCCGTGGAGCCAGCGGGAATGACCGTCCAAGGACAACTGCTGCGGGAGGTGACTGTACTCAAATCAATTGGGCCCTCATAGCGCTGCTCGCTGGCTTTTTGTTCCGGCTGAACGGATACTTGCTGGTCGTCCTTTTGGCAGCTTTGAAGCAGCCAGATACTGATGAACACGAAGAGGTAAGCTAAATTTTTCATTGTTAGTGATTGTTTTGTGAAAAAATAATGCTTGTTGATGGCAGATTCCTGGTTAAGGCCAAATTGAGGTGGAGCGCCTAGTTGCTTTTCAAGGTTTATGTCCAAATGCAGTTCGGGACACACGAGTTAAAACGAAGGAAGAAAGGTTTTTTAGGGTTGCGATTTTGTTCGCAAAGGCTAATTTAGAGCAGTAAGTCAAAATAGCCGTGCTAAGCTATACGGGATTGCCATTTGAAAACAAAGTTGGAAACTTGAAAAAACAATTTCTAAATAATTGGAAGTCAATAGATTAGACTTCTAAGCGACTGCTTACCTTGTCCTTTCGAAAAATCAATATCACTAGGAATACAAGGCATTGATTTTGACTACAATACCCCTCAAACCAAATCAACAACCTTTTTTACCAATGGAAAAAATCAAACTCTACCAGCTACTATCAGCGCTCACCAGTGAGGACCTGAAGGCTGCCAAGAAATTCCTGGCCTCGCCTTTCCATAATACCGACCCGCTGATGGGACGGTATTTCGACCACCTGCGGAAATTCCACCCGACGATGAACGACGACCTGCTAAAAAATGAGGCTGTCTTCAAGCACCTGTTTCCCAAGCAGTATCAATACGATGAGAAAAAACTGCGCAACCTCCGCCACAAATTGACCCAATTGTTGGAGTCGTTCCTCGCCCATCATTCCCTCCAAGAAGAACAGGCAATACAAAGCCGATTGCTGGTTGGGGCATTGGGCAACCGAAACGCATATTCCCTTTTCAAAAAAGAAATCGAGGCGCAAACAGCACTATTGGAAAAAGCGGATAACCGGAGTCTGGATTATTTCAGGGAAATGGCTTGGCTCCAACATTCGCTTTATTTCCACCCGGAGACTGAATCCTTCGAGAACAACCAAACCCCGTTTTCTGCCATTGACCATTTTGAAAAGTATTTCAGCTTGTCCTTGCTGTGCTATGCCGCAGAAATGAACGCCAGAAAAAAAATAATAAATGAGGATTGGCAGCCTTGTTTTTTGCCAGAAGCATTGAATAAAGCTGCTTTGCAGTTCGCACCAGATAATCGCTTGGTCGAACTGTACCAACAATTGTTGAGTTCAAATGAACAATCCTTGGAAGATTTGAAATCTGCCCTGGAAAGTTGTGAACCGCTAATGGGCAAATTTGAGTTCGGCATAGCTTGGAAAATGCTGCTCAACAAAGCCATCTCTTTATCGAATAGGGGCAGCGACAAGACCACCAGTAAAATGCTGCACGGGCTTTATCAAATAGGCATCACCAAAGGCTTATTTTACGATAAAGAAGCCAGGAACGTGATCCGATTTATCAATATAGCTCAAGCCGCCACGCTGGCTGGGGAATATGAATGGGCAAGGGCTTTCGTCGAGCAGTACAAAGTAAACCTTGAGGATTCGGAACGGGAAAACATAGAACTATTCTGTTTGGCCCACCTTCACTACCACCGGGGCAGGCAATACAACGATTTTAAAGATTTTGCAGTTGCCCTAGATCATTTAGCCAAGATCAATCATATCCCTGATTTAATTGAATTTCGGATGCGCATACTGCAATTGCGTGCCATGTACGACAGCCTGTCCATTGGGCCAGATATCCTTCCAACGTTATTGAGTTATACGAAGAATTTTCAGAGTTATATTTTAAGGAATAATAGCTTAGCAAGTAACAGAATCCAGGCATACCTCAGCTTCATTAAGTTTTTTAAAGTGCTGACAAAGCTAAAAATGTCAAATCAGACAAGTAATCCAACTTTATCGTCCTTTCAAAAAGAGCTTGAGGGCTCCAAAGAAGTTGCCCTGAAAAGTTGGCTAATGGAAAGGGCAAACGAACTTGAAAAATAATGGGGAGCAGGGTGGCTCCCCATTAGAGGTTGCTTTAATTTTGGGGTTCGAGTAAAAATTAGCCAATTTTTTGATGAGATGAGACGGAAAATTGGGAGCATAGGGGTACTACGTGACCAATTTTTCAACGAAATATCATCGGGAAAGTGGCAATTTTCGCCGAATGCCAGAATTTAAACAGCCTCTTGGTCTTTTTCAATCCTCTATCACGTCTTCAACCCCAACAAAGTCGCTAAGTTCTGCTCCGCATACAGCCGCAACGTAAAAAGTGTAGGTACCTGCTGGTAGGGCCCCGAAGGTATGCGAAGTGGTGGCGGTAAAATCGCCACTGCTGGTAAAACTATCTTCCCGACGAGAATACCAGACTTTGGATTGGGTTGCCGTGGATGAAATGTTCCAGGAAAAAGAAAAAGAATCAGCAGTTTTCCCTGTTTTTTGCACGTTGGTCACGGCGGGGCAATTACAATCCATGCTTGCTGTATAGCCCTGAAAACCGAGGGCCAGTGGCAAAAACCTTACGAAAAGAAAATTACATAATTTCATAGCACAAATAGTTTTGATAATAAAAAAATAGAAATGGCCTGCGGTCATCATGTCGCCATGTTGCCGTGCAGGTTTTTCATTGTTGTGGGATTGAATGAAAGCTGGTTTTTAGCTGTCCTGGCTTTTTGGCCTCCTTCTCCAGTTCATTATCCTGGCGGCAAGGGATGTAAAAGGGCTTTCTTTGAATATTCTTTTCCTGTTAGTTTTGCGAACCACGAAAAGGAGTAAGCAAGGCGGGATTTTTTTTAAACTTTTTTATTACTCCTTCTCTCGTTGTGTCAAACCAAAGCATGAAGCCTTTAACAGACAAGGAAATTATCCAGGCAATCAGGGCAGGTGGCCGAGCACAGGAGGAAGCGTTGCGCCAGCTTTATTCTAATAAGGAATACCGGCGGTTGGCGGAATTTGCAGCCCGCAGTTTTAGCGGAAATGCACAGGATGTGGAAGATTTGTTGCAGGAGGGACTTTGGATTTTGTTCCAAAAAGTGAAGAAGGGTGAGTTTGAGGAGCGCAGCACTTTGAAGACTTTTTTTGGTAGCATCGTGAATCATATTGGTCTCAACAAGTATTCAAAGCAGCTGCGGTGTTCGGTAGCAATTGCAGGCCTGACAATTGCTACCGAAGAAGGGCCTACTGAGGAGGATATGCTCTTGTGGAAAGAAAAAACCGCCCTGTTGGAAAAACCTTTTTCTACAATGAAAGAAAAATGCCAATCCGTGCTGGAATACTGGGCATGCGGGTATTCCATGAAAGAGATAGCAGAACTAACGGGATTGAAGGACGAAATGGCTGCCAAGAACAAAAAGAAAAACTGCCTAAAGGCGTTGAGGGATTGGATGAAAGACCATCCCAAAACTGCAAAATGGTTCAAGGACGGATTATGAGCGAGTTTAAGTATTCGGAAAGGATAGACGCCTACTTGGAAGGCAGCATGAGCACTGACGAACGCCAGCGGTTCGAGGCAGACTTGCTTTCCAATGAAGACCTTCAAGCTGAATTTGATGCCAGCCGAGCCGCTCAAAACGCAGTTGAATTCATGGCCTTCCAAGGAATGTTGAGTCGCATCAAAAAAGAACCGCCCACCAAACCAATTGGCAATTTGGCCAATCTGAATAATAATCGGTTTTGGTTAGTTTTCGTCTTGATTGGATTGGCAAGCATCGTCCTATTTTGGGTGTTTTTACCTTCTGGAAAAAAAGAAATTGAGCAAGGGCAGCAGGGAGTCCCAAGCGACAGTACCCATTTGCAGAAGGAGCTTCAGACGCCTGAAATTGACAGCCTTTCATTGAATCCCATTCCTGTTATAACTCCCAAAAAAGAAGTGACAACACCTGTACCCAGCCACTCGGAAAAATATATTGCGCTTGCAAAATCGGTCTATGAGTCCGAACCAGTCACTTTTGCAAATATGCGTGGCAGTCAGCCTTTGCCTAAAAATGACCCTGTTTTTCCTGCCGCCAAATCCTTTGACGATGGCCAATTCGAGCAAGCTTTAAAGTTGGCAAGTGATTTCAATAAAGGGGATGCGGGCTACCTGCAAGCCCGTGAAATAGCCGCCCATGGCAATTTCAAATTGGGCTATTATGAAAAAGCGGCTGTCATTTTCCAGGAAGTAATCAAAGCGAGCGGGGATGCTGGCGAACGGTTGGAAGGCTACTTGTTGCTTTCGTGGCTGGCGGCGGGCAAGTCACAGACTGCATCCTACAAGTCGCTGCTGAACAAAATCCAGAAGGAACCATTTCACCCAGCACATGAAATGGTTGAGAAAATCAAGTTGTAAACTATTGGAGTCCAAAATTAGGTTGTCATTCCACCAAGACGAATCCGGCCCAATAAAGCGGATCCTCATTTTTAATTGCTATCGCTTTTTGGGCCTTGTTAAAAGCGTCGGGTATCGTCATTTTATCCTTTAGAAAATAAGTGTAAAAAAGCCCCATCAGGTCGCTTGTCGCTTGGTCGGGCGCTTGCCAAAGGCTCATGATGATGTATTTCACACCTGCCATTTTAAATGCACGTTGCAAGCCAAATACGCCTTCGCTGCCTTCGATATCACCGAGACCTGAATCACAGGCAGAGAGTACGACAAGTTCCGTTTCGGCGAGGTCGAGTTGACTGATTTCATACGCTGTCAGGATACCATCTTCCTTGCCGGACAGGGGCGGGTTGCCTTTCCAGACGTAATTAGCCCCAGCTAAAATCAACCCTGAACGAATCAATGGTTTTTCGCTGCTAACGAAGGAGGTCGTATGCTCTCCCAATACTTGGTCATTTGCCTCAGATGGTTCAGGGGAGAAGTAACCATGCGTTGCTATATGCAGGATTTTTGGCGAAGGTCGCTGGCTGCCCAACCTTTTGAAAGCCGTTTCAGATGCTTCAGCACCCATTTTTAAATTAGACTGGTACGAACCAAGTGTCAACAGCCTGTTCACCTCTTTTGCTTCCCGTTCCGTACCTGGCAAGTATGGCCAGTCTTCCAGTGGCGAAGTCGAATTCCCCCTGAATGTGAGGTTATTCTCCAGTAATATGGAATGCTCCATGGCAGCCGTGTCCACGTCGTAAATTATGCCACCGAAAACGGCATCGGTCAAATTTCCTGTATTGTCTGCTACTTTAGGAAGGGCCAACTGTCGTGTACTTCCAAGGCGGACTAATTGGTACTGGTCAGCCAACCGTTTTCTGAAAGGGGTCGGCACGGAGGAGAAGGATATACGGTGCAGCAAACCGTCGGGTGAATACCATACTTTGGAAGTGTTTTTCAAATAGACTTCGAGCGGCTGCCAGATAAGGTTGTACAATGTATCGTTTGTATAAAGTTCGCTCCAATTGGACTGCTCCTCATTACCGTCCGCATTTAGCAACGCTATAAGTTGCTTTTCTTCAAACAGTGGGATGAAATGAGGAGACTCATTGTCATTTCGAAGTACGAGTGCAGCATACATAACTGAGTCGGTTTTTGTGGAACGGGTAACTTCAAAATGATAAAACTCAATTGCCACTTCATTTGGCTTGAGGGCAGATTGAACCTGATGCCAATCTGTGGACTCTAATGTCTTGCCGAAGCCTGCCACTGTTCGGATAAGCTTTTTTTCTACCTCGTTTGCGCTGCTTTCGAGTGAATCTGTTTTTTGGGCTGCCAATGGCTTGGAATACTCTAAAGAAAGTTTACGCTGTAAGCTTGTCCATTCAAGGTATGTATCGTGTTCGGATGTATTTCCTTCCATCAAAATCTTTCTTAGCAACAAGTTTCTTTCAAGGGAAAGGCCCTTATAATACAGGGCATTGTCATAAACGGCTGCAATTGTTTCTTCGTTTCTTCCCAACCATGCGGTGGTCACTAAAGCATTCTCTTTGTCAATATGGGTATTTAACATGGCAGCCATTTCCTCGCTATTGAGATAGTTTGCGTTCCGAAGAAAAACCTGCTTGCGTAATGTGTTGGCTTGTAAGGCATAAGGAGCTGCCTTTTCCATTTCTCCTTTAGCAAGATATAATTCATGTAATCCAAACAGCGCCCATTCATATAGAATATTCTCTTTCCCGAAATATTTTCCCCGAAAATCGAGAACGGTAAGAAAATTCTTTTTTGCTTCTGGATATTGCTGCATTAGAATTTGTAAAAAACCAAGATTTAATAAGGTTGTATGGATAAGTTCCATCTTTCCTGCTGATGCTTGGATGGCTTCCTTATATAATTTTTCCGCTTCATCATAGCGTTTTAAATCCACTAAGGTAAAGGCGAGGTCGTTCAATAAATTAATGGTATTTGGGTTGTTTTTACCGTAAATCTTTTCATAAGTACTTTTTGCTTCTTGCATATAATTTATCGCCTTGTCATATTGCTTTAGTTCGCCGTATATGCCGCCAAGGTTTCCCAGGTTTCTGGCATATTCCGGCGACAGTTCCCATCCTTCCCATTTTTTGGGGAATTGGTTTGAGGCCAGAGCATGGAGCAAGGCCTTTTCCGACTGCCCAATTGAAATATAGTCTATGCTAAGGTTGTTGTGAATATTCGCTAATAACGCTGGACTTTCTGTTGATTCAGCAGTTTTGAGCAATTCATTGTCTAACGCTAATGCTTCTTCAAACCTGCCTGATTCACGATAGAGCGTGGCAAGGTTGAGCAAGGCACCTGTGTATTGTTCTTGTTCCTTTTCCTTATATGCCGTCTTTAGCTCCAAAAATATCGGCTCAGCATCATCATACCATTTTAGTGACAAATAGATTGCTGCCAACGTCTGTCTTGCGTTGAGATATTCTTTCGCATTAGTACCTAACAGTTTTTCTCGAATATCCAGACATTCCAGAATATATGGAATTGCCTCTTCTTGTTTACCCATTACCATATAAACATTTGCCAAACCATATAAGGCAGTGGAATAGGATATATCCTCCTTGCCAGTTGCGAGTTCTTTTAAGTGCAGGGATTCCTTAAAACCCGCTTCTGCCTTATCGAAAACTCCCGCTTCCTTGTATGCAACGCATAAGTTGTTCAAAGTTTTGGCATAATCAGGATGGCTCTTTCCTAATAATTTCCCACGGATACGCAATGCTCCTTCACCTGCGGTAATGCTTTCTTTCAAATCCCCAAGTTGAAGATAAACTCTTGCAAGATGGTGCAAACAATTTGCATAGGTTGTATTTTCAGAACCTAATTTCTGAGCGGCAATTTCCCTTGCCTGCAAGGCTATCGGTTCGGCATCGGTTAGTTTTCCCGCACGCCAGAGTTGAGTGCTTATTGTTAAAAAGCTGTCCACTTGCCTCACGATAGTAGAATCAATGGTTTGTGAAAAACACAAAAATGGCAGACTGAACAAAAACAGCGTCAGGCATTTTTTCATGACAAGCGATTTTAGTTGTTGAGTAAACGGATTGCAAAACAAAGGTAATCCAATGAACTAAAGCCCTTCGTTCGGTCAATATTTATCAAATTTGGGATTCAAGTGGAAGGTGATTGACATCGTGCAAAATCGTAGCTCACCCAACGACCACTAAAAAAGGCCGCCCCAAAAGGAACAGCCCTGATTTGAATAACATTGTTAATCAAATAAATGACGTTCCAAAGATAGGCAAAAACCATCGTTCCAACCCACTAAAAACGGCATTTTCCGGTCGCTCTGCCCGCTCCCTTTTCAGCAAAGCCTCCATTCCATTCTGGCAACAATATCGTGCTGCATTTCGCTTGCGCCTCCGCAGGGGGCGGGCGCAGCTTCGTTCCGCAATTCCCCGCCGCAGCTTTATGGTTTAGCCGCCATTCCGTTCTGGCGATGAAAGTTGTATTGCAGTTCAAGGAGGCTCCGCTTCGCTCTGCCCATGTTATCGCATCCCCGCCCCAACGCACGGGGCTTTAATGTGCGCCGTTCAGCCCACTTGCGCATCACCAAGCTCCGCTACCGCTCTGCATATCAAAGCTGAATTTGCAGTTTTGTGAAGCTCCGCAACGTGACGTTCATCGGTATCTGTGGTTTGCTTTGATTTGGCATTTAGGGGGGCTTTTGCGGCGGTTCGCCGGGCTTTCGTTTTGCTTGGTTTCATTGCTTTCAGGTCAGTTTGTTTTTAAAAATATTTTTACAATCATTTGATTTTCAGTTGTTTATGTCATTTGGTTATCGTATCTTGTAGGAGTTAATCAAAATAAATGACACCACATCCAGTATCCCGCCCATCGTTGGCGCTTTCTTCTTTTTCCTCCTTTGGGGTGGGTGGCAGTCGCCGCCCTTTCCCTTGTTCTGGTGCCGCCGCTGCTGCTTTTGTCGCTTCGCTGCGGGGTGCTGGCGTTCCGGCTTCCTCGGTGTTCACTTCCTGTGGTGCTGGTGCGCCTTCGCTGGTGGCTGCCGCTTTCCCCGGTTGCCAGTTCTTTAGCGCCGCTGCTCCCGCTTTTTGTGGCTTGGGCAGCCGTGCCTTTGCAGCCCGTGCCGCTGCCTTGGTTCGGGCTTTGGCGGCTTCGCCAGCCCCGCTTTGGGTATGCTTTCCGGGTGCGGCTTGCCCGGCTGGGGTAGCTCCCCGCCGTTCCTGGGTTTCTTGTGGTTCTGGTTCTTGGTCGGAGTGCATCCTTGCCGCTGGGTTCGGTGTTCCTGTGCTGGTGTTCCTTCCCGTTGGCGTCGTCCCTCCTTCGGGGTGGGGCTGTTGGTCGGCTTTGGGCGGCGGTTGGTGGTTCCTGCCCGCTTTTAATACTCGTATTTTTTTATAATTTGAAGATAAAAAAATGTTTCTAAATACTTGACAATCAGTTGTTTAATTCAAACATTCTGTTTATCTTTAGGTATTGTTAATCACAAAATAAATGACAAAATGACAAGTACAACTTACCTCGCACAGAGCGTTGAGACTGCCCGTATAGCCTCCGCCGAGCGGCAGATGGAGCCGCCGCCTTCCATCGAGTTCCCTTTTGACATCGAGCCAGTTTACAAGAATTTCCATGTCTATTTGCCGCCGCCTTATTTCTTCGCCGAGATTGATTGCCCCGGTGCTGTGAAGGAATGGGGCTTGAAGTTCGTCCGCTTCATCTTTTCCTTCGGCAATGGTCATTACTCCGTTCAGGCGTCGCATTGGGCTTCCGCTGCCCAGGTCGCCGAGGAATTGGAGGGCTTGATGCTCCCGTTTTAGCTTTTTTCCTACTGCGCAGTTAGTGCTCCCGATAGCTATCGGGATAGTTTTCGGTAGAAATTCCTTTGAGAAACAGCCTTTCCCGTTGGGGATAAATCTGAAAGAGAAACCGCTTTTCCCTCCCTGTGCGGCAACAGGTTGGGCAGGGGGTGCAGCATCCCGGTCTAACACTGCACACTTTTTTAAAACAATTTAATTTTATTTTACTATGAAAAATCTGCTCCCGATTTCAGACATCAAGAAACTTGAAACCCTCGAAACCCGCTACATGCCCGGCAATCCCCGTTCCTACCGCCTCGACCTCGGAAAAGGCGTCCTGAACCTCGAAGGAAGGCAACAGGTCACCAAGCCCGGCGAGACGTTCAAGGTCATCCCCGTTGCCTTCCGCTGCTTGGAGGAGGGGCTTTTCGGGCAGCCCGTCAAGAAATGGTGCGAGGTGTACTTTGTGAACGAGGAGGGACACGTCGGCGTGTTCATGTTCCACGGGTTCAGCGTCCAGAACCTGAGCGAGTCAGCCCGTGACCTGTTCTACGAAAAAAGGGGCTTGTGCGAGGTGCTTTGGACGGTGAAGCTGGAAAAGAAGACCAACAAGGAAGGTGCTGCATACTACATGGCCTTCTTCGATTTCACGCCGCTCCCGAAAAAGGACTTGGAGAAGCACCGCCACCTCATCCGGGACATCGAAGCCACCCATTTCCACATCTACCGCTCCGATACGATGGACGCCAAGACGCTTTTTGCCGAGAATTACAGCACCCACCTTGACCCAACGAGGGCGGAAATCGAAGCCGAAAAGGAACGGCAAACCGCCCTGCTGACTGAGTTCACACCAAAGGAGGAAAGAAAGGCAGCCTGAAAATAAGCTGTCATTTGTCCACCTGCGCCCCCGGCTGAAAGGTCGGGGGCTTTTCCAACATCCATTTTTCAAAACGATATGTAGCCTTCCAACCTAAAGAGGGGTGAGGCTGCTTTGTCAAAAATCAACGAACCATGAAAAGCGATAAATTTGAAGAAATGACCGCCCGCATCGTTTCGCAGCTTGAAAAAGGCGTAGTGCCGTGGCGTCGCACCTGGAACCAAATCACGATGGGCGCAGCCCGCAACCATTTCACGGGCCATGTTTACCGGGGCATCAACCGTTTCATGTTGGACGGCTTCGAGGTGCCACGTTTTGCCACTTTCAAGCAAATCGGCGATGCCGGGCATCGGGTTCAAAAAGGTGCAAAATCCCTTCCTATCTATTTCTGGAAAATGCTGTTTTTCGACTCCGACGGCAAGAGGGTGGAGACAAGGCGGGAGGCTGAAAAAGTCGTGCCTTTTGTCTCCGAGTACCGGGTTTTCAACGTCCTCGACATCGAGGGTTTCACCGCCGAAATGTTCATGGAGGACAAGCCCGCAGCCATCCCAGCCAGAATTGGTGAATGTGAAGCCATCCTGTCAACCAACCCGCACGAGGTCACCAACGGAGAACCCGCCTACTCGCCCCTGTTCGACAAACTGTTCATGCCCGACCTCTCCGAGTTTGAAAGCCCGGAGAAATATTACCACACCTATTTCCACGAGTTGAGCCACTGGACGGGTCATAGCTCCCGCCTGAGCCGGGAAATCAAAAACTCGTTCGGTTCAGAAAAGTACAGCCGGGAAGAACTCGTCGCCGAGATGTCCGCCTCGTTCCTCGCCGCCCATTGTGGCATCGTCGTCGAGGACTTGGTGGAGAACACCGCCGCCTATCTGCAAAGCTGGATAGGTGTCCTGAAAGGTGACGCCCGTCTCCTGATGACCGCCGCCAGCGCCGCAGAGAAAGCCGCCAATTTCCTCCTCAAAGTCGAGGCAAATGAGGTGGAAATCGCCGAAGAAATGCGGCAAGCCGCATGAGCCAAAACACAGGGAAGGCAGCCAGTTTCCTTGCTGCCATCCGTGCATTTTATCATCCTCGCAGAGGGCCTGCTTCCCACCCAGCGCAGCGGTGTGGCAATCGGAGAGCACCAAACGCACAACCTCCAAGTCGCTGCCGCAGCCAGTTCTGCAAGCCAGTTCGTTTCCCTCCCAGCCTTGCAGCACAGGCAGCCGCAGCGCCCCCGCAGCAGGCACAGCGCCGCCGTTTTCACTGCACATAGTTCCGTTTCATTTTGGCGCTGCCCCTGCCTTTTGGCAACCCGCAGCCAGCCCAATCCGATTGCCACGCACCAGTTTGTCCCACCCGGAAACTTGCCAACGCCCGACCATGACAGCCCCGCAGCCTTTTTGGGCAAACACGCCGACCATCGCCCCGGCAGCGGTGCTGTCCCCGCAGCAGTAGCGGCGTCACCTCCGTGCCTCCGGCGACGCTGCCACTGCTTTTAGCCAACCCGCTCTATCCGCCAAAGAAACCCCGCCCAGTGCATCGGTATGGAAAACGGAGACCCAACGCAACCCAAGCGGCTGCCGCAGCCAGTCCTGCCAGCCTCCCTGCCTTGCAGCCCAGGCAGCCGCAGCCGCCTCGCAGCAGGCGCAGCGCCGCCGTTCCACTGCACATGGTTCCGTTTCACTTCCCCGCTGCCCCTGCTTTTCTGCTCGACCTTTGCCAATGCAACCGTTTTCCACGACTTGGTTATCCCACCCGTTTGAAAAATGTGCTTGTGCGTCCCGCTTCGTCATGTAAAACAGCTTTCTACGAGGCTGTTATCATGTAAAATTTTTTAGACTTTCTTTACATGACATGCCATTATATGCCTATCTTTGAGCATGACAAAATCAGAAATTCCATTCAACAACCTTCCCTTGTTGCCCCCACCGAGGCAGCAACTCGAAACAATGCAGGTGCTTCGGCAGGTCTCCAGGACTGCCGCCGCTGTTGGTGAACTGAAGGGCTTGGCGAATACGCTGCCCAATCCTTCCATTTTGCTGAATGCTGTGGTTTTGAAAGAGGCGACTGCCAGTTCTGAAATCGAGAACATCATCACGACCCAGGACAGACTGTATCAGGCACTTTCCATCAAAGGCTTGGAGGCAGACCCCTCCACGAAGGAAGTGCTTCGGTACAGGGAGGCATTGTTGGCGGGTTTCGGCTTCTTGACGGAGCGGGGCTTTTTGAGTACCAATGCCATTGTCCAAATCCAGCAGGTGCTGGAAGAAAACAGCGCAGGCATACGCCGCTTGCCGGGCACGGCATTGAAAAATGCCGCCACTGGAACGACTATTTACACGCCCCCCGACGACCATGATACCATTCTCCGTTTGATGAAAAACCTCGAAGATTACCTGCACAGCGACGACGACCTCTCACCTTTTATCCAATTGGCGATACAGCACTACCAGTTCGAGAGCATCCACCCGTTTTACGACGGCAACGGTCGAACGGGGCGCATCCTGAACGTCCTTTTCCTCATCATGAAAGGCTTGCTGGACAAACCCGTCCTATTTCTGAGCAAGTACATCATTGACCACAAAGCAGATTATTACAGGCTTTTGCAGGAGGTGCGAACCCATGAAAATTGGGAGGATTGGGTGCTGTACATGACCAAAGCCGTAGAGGTCACTGCACGGGAAACCATTCACAAAATCCGCCAAATCAATGACCTTTTCTATCAAACTTTGGAGCGGGTCAAACAAGAAAAACCGAAAGTTTACAGCAAGGAGTTTTTAGAGTTGCTTTTTGTGCAGCCGTATTGCCGCATCGAAATCGTGATGGAGCAGCTTGGCGTTTCCCGCCCCACCGCCTCCCGCTATCTCAATGAGCTTTCGGCAGCAGGGATTTTGGACATCAAACAGGTTTGGAAAGAGACGCTGTTCATCCACCAGGAATTGTTCGACATCTTGAGAGAATAGGCATAAATAAGCCTTATTTGTTGCCAATTTGAGCCTTATATGATTGCACTTTTCAAAAGTAAGGCAACAAAAAAGCCTAGGCTCATCGCCCAGGCTTCAAATAATCCCATGAACATATCCAAAAACGCTCCTCACTCGTCTCCCTTCACCGCAGCTTGGCTCACGCCCGCCGCCACCGTCCCAGCAACGACCAGGGCTTTTGCCGCCGCCAGCAACCACGCAGGCAGGGAAACGGGCGCAGCTACCAACGTGCCGCCAATCGCACCGAGGACAAGCCCCCAGTTTCGGATGGTCTGGAAAAATTTTGGCGTCGGGGCGCCAAGCCGCTCTAGGGCGGACTTCTTTTCAGTTTTCATAAGCAGATGAATTTTGATTTGGGTGAAAAAGGGCATGGGCTTCGTCGCCACATGCCCCGGATTAAACCATTGTGCAAACCGTACCCAATCGGGCAGGGAAATCAGAACACGTCCACCAACTGCATTGCATTGCCGGAAGCAAACATGTAGAAGTTGTCGCCGACCTTCTGGTAGAACTCGACGCCCACAGCGTTCAGTACTGCCACCTCTGGCTTCGGCTCCATGCCGTTGAGGAAGGTCGCTTCGAGGTTGATTTCGTCGGTTTCCTTCATCACGTCGAGGTAGTTGGTAAAGGCGGTGCCAGTGACCCCGTTCTGGTCGGCTTCCTTTGGTTCGTAACTCCCAGTCTCCGCACTTAACGCAAAATCCGAAATCGCTGCCACAGCGTTTACCAACCGGAAATGGGAAGCGCCACTTGGCACTTTCAGAGAATTTTGCGGGTTGAATTTCGGTACGACCAGCGTCGAGCCTTTGCGACCGGCTGCCTCCACCACGTCGAACGGGCTTCGCAGCACCGAAGTCAGCGAGAGCGCCGGGTCGAAGTCCAGCCCTTCGAGGTGTTGCGGAACTTGGGTGAGGAGAATCGCCCGTTGACCACGGACTTCCGAACCGTCCTCCAGGTTGATGCGCTTGACGATGGCGGTGAGCGTCCCCGTGAGCCGCCTACTGAACATGTGCTTCAGCGGGCTGAACGCAGTGCGAATTGCCTTGCCGACCTTGGCGCATCCGGCAAACTCTGCCATGTTCTCCCTTGTGCGCTTGAACTCGTCGCCCGTCTTCACCTGCTCTGCCGTCGGTCCACCGACCAGCCCGGCGAAGTAGCCTTTTTCGCCTTTGATTTTGAAATGCCGCACGTCGCCAATCGTCCCGACGTACTTGATTAGTCCTTTTTGTCTTGCCATAGCTTTACATTTTTGATAGTGAAAAAAATTACCGCAAAGCTACGGGCGGGCTTGCCGGACGGGCAAATCCATAATGGCACAGGTCGCTACATAATGGGCAAGGCAATCAGAGCAGCAACGCTACTTCATCCAATTTCGACTGCTCGAATTTTTTCAGGTAGGCTTGAGTAGTGCTCAGGTCGGAGTGTCCCAAGCATTCGGAAATAATGGCGACGTTTACGCCTTTGTCCTTCAAGGTCGTTGCAAAAGTGTGGCGGGCAACATAAGTAGTCAGTGATGCGGGCAGGTCGAGCAGGTCGGAAATCACTTTCAACCCATCATTGATTTGCCGCATGACCTTGTGCTTGCGATTCATTATCTGCAAGGGGGTTTGGTGGATTGTTTCGGTGAGGAATGGGAACAGGTATAGGCTTTCTTTTCTGGCAAACTCATTCAAAATCGCTTGCATTGGCTCCGTGATGGCGACGGAGTATTCCTTGCCAGTTTTTGCCCTTCGGTACACAATGCGCCCGTTTTGGATATTTGTTTTTTTCAAAACAACCAGGTCTGCAAAATTCAACCCGAAGGCGTAGTAGGAAAATAGGAACACCTTCCAGGGTAGGTTGAGTTGAGGGTAACTTTTAATGTCGAACTGCTTGATGCGCTCGATGTCTTCCAACGATACCGCCCGTGGCGCAGCCTCGGATTTCAGGTTCATCAGCGAATAGCCATTTGGGTTGAGTTGGCTCTTGAACGGGTACAAGTCTTTGGACACCAACCCTCGCCGGATAGCCTCATTGAAAATCGCCCGCAGCGTCCGCATGTAGTGGTGGATGCCGCCGCCTGTGCAGCCCCGTTTGTAGAAGTGCGTTTCGAATCCTTTTAGGAAATTGTAATTGATGTCAGAAAACACTATTTTGGAGGTAGAGCGGTAGTTGTTCAGCGCCACCCCAAAATCATGGTAAATCTTGGCATTGCCCAGCTTCGATTGTGCCCGCATCTCTTCCACCAATGCAGCCAGGAATTTATCGAAAGAGGAGTACACCTGTTTCTTTTCATTGCCCGTCAATTTGTCCTCAAAAGCCTCGAAAGAAAAAGGCTGCTTGTCCCGTTCAAATTCGAACAGGATTTCGTTCACCTTGTGCTTTACCTTGTCGAGGATGGCGTTTTTCTCTCGGTAGTTCTCAGCCGATTTTTTGAAAGCGCCCGCAGCTTCGTTCCAGTCATTCTCGAAGCACCAAAGGTTTTTGCCCAACGTAAACCGTTTGGGCTTCCGCAAAAACATGACCTGGAGGACGACCGGGAACGCCCCATTTTTGAGCTTCCGGTTTTTGAAAAGCATGATTTTGTACGTGGTTTGCAACATGGTGTTTGATGTTTTCGGCCTGAAAAAAAGTAAGCAAAAAGTAAGCAGAATGACGAAACAACCGAAAACAAAAATAACCAAAAATATGCAAATCAAAAATAACTCATTGATTTTCTTATAGTTAGAAAGCAAAAGAAAATAAAAACAAGAAACAATATGGTCAAATTTTAAGTCTGGGGGGCGTGTGGTCGCAGGTTCAAATCCTGTCACCCCGACTAAAAAGCCCTGCAAATCAATGATTTGCAGGGCCGTTTTTTTAGGAAATCATGCTATTTCCATATTCCCATCAGTTGGTAAATTTTCCCTTCCAGCAATTCAGGATTGCCACCATCCGAAAATATTTTCAATTGGGTATAGTCCTCTGAGGGGAAAAATGTTTCAGTCATCATATTGGCTCCATTGTCAGCAAAAAGTTCTGCGCTTGCCACATCCAGAAATACATGCAGTTTTACCGTTTTGGCATTTGAAAAACGGTTTATGGTGCTTTGTTGCTTCGCAAATTCAGCAGAAAAAGAGGAGTCGCCAGCCTTTAAGCGGTCACTGAAAAATTGGTTCGTGGTAGCATTGTAACCAATGCGATAGCTTTCTCCTTTCTTGTTAGATACCATCACGCCAAAGCTGCCTTTATAATCGTCTGGCTTGGCAAACTCAAGCTCAATTTCAGACAAGGTTGTCGAAATATCAAGCTGACCGGTCAGGTCAAGGCCACCTCTAATATTTGATTTGGACAAATCAACATGCGTACCTCGTAGCGCTTGAAGCTCCTGCACTGGCTCTCCAAAAAGATGATACTCTCCTTGCGTTTTGTGAAGTGAAAGTGACCAAGGTATGGTCATTGCATTTCGCCAAAGTACCGTAGGTACAGCTTGTGAATACTCCCAATTACTCATCCAGCCAAGAAACAGTCGGCGACCATCTGGCGCATCTGACCAAGTTACGCCAGCGTAATTGTCCTTGCCACCATCAAGCCAGACTGCATTGCCTCCTTGAACTTTCTTCGCAAAACCGGGATCTAGGTTGAAGTTTTTTCCATCAAATTTTCCAATGAAATACTGGGTGCCTGAGCCACCATTTGGCTGACCTGGATTGAGGTTGACGATGAGCACCCACATTTTCTCCTTAGTCCCTTCCACCGTTATCGGGAATAGGTCTGGGCATTCCCATACCCCTCCATGAGCCCCTAATCCATCACCGAATTCGCTCAATTTCGACCATGATTTCATATCTTTTGAGTTCCAAAATTCGATATGCTGACCTACCGCCAAAGCAACGACCCATTGGTTCCGAGCGTCGTCCCAAATAACTTTAGGGTCCCTGATGTCCTTTACATTACCCGGGTTTGGGATGACTGGATTGCCCTCATATTTGGTCCAAGTTCGCCCCCTGTCTGTGCTGTAGGCAATGGCCTGTGATTGGTAATCGCTCTTTCCGGCCTTCTCGCCGGGCATGTAATGATAGGTAAACATGGCAACGAGCGGAGGCTGACCGTCCTTGCCGAAACCAGTCGTGTTCTTCCAATCCACCACTGCTGAGCCAGAGAAAATATAGCCAAGCGAATCAGGGTAAAGTGCAATGGGGAGGTTCTCCCAATGGACCAAATCTTTGCTGACAGCATGTCCCCAATGCATTGGACCCCAGACCGTCGAATCAGGGTAATGTTGGTAAAACAAATGGTATTCCCCATCGAAATAAACCATGCCATTTGGGTCGTTCGTCCATTTGGTAGGTGGAGAATAATGAAACTGCGGGCGGTGCTGTTCGTGGTAGTTAGGCACTACCTTCGTTGGTTGTTGGGTTCCGGCAGATTGTTTTGGCTCATTGCCGCCACAAGCGGCAAACAAAAAACCGATAAATACAAAAAGGAGATAGCTTTTCGATTTTTGAAAAAACTTCATAACTAATTAGTTGTCAATGTTTTACTTCTTAAAATAGCTTCAATTTCCGCTGCTTCAAGCACAGGGGTACCGCCTTGCTTGGTTGCTACCAATGCCCCAATTGCGCAAGCAAAACGTAGGCAATCTGCGGCATTTTCTCCTGTCAACATCTTACTGAGGAAGGCTGCTAAAAATGAATCCCCACTTCCGATTGTATCTTTCACAGTTACAGGAAATCCAGATTGTTCATGGTAACCAGACTCGTCAAGGCAAGCAGCACCGTTGCTGCCACAAGTTACGATCAGCTTTTGCAGACCAAATTTTTTACTCAAAAAAACCATCTGCTCCTTCGGGTCATAAAGGTCAATCCAGTAGCCACTGATGAGTTCGAGTTCCTCGTCGTTCATTTTCACGATGTCGGCTTGGATGAGCAAATCCTCCAAGAGGCTATTTGAGTAATATGGCTGCCGGAGGTTCACGTCAAGCACCCGCAATTTGGCAACTTTCAAGAGTTCTAGAAGTGTATTTTTGGTGATGCCGTTTCGGCAAGCGAGACTGCCAAAAACGAGTACATCAGCTTGTTCCACGGCATTCTGCATTTTAGAATTGGATTGAATATAATCCCAGGCGGCTGGTTGCACTATTTCGTAGCTAGGTGAGCCTTTTTCATCTAAAATGACATTCACGATGCCGGTTGGGAAGCTACCATCCGTCTGAACGAGTTCGGTGGAAACTCCCTTTTGATTCAAAAAACCAAGTAGTTCCTCGCCCAATCCGTCTTGGCCAACACGGCTGATCATTTTGGAATGTAGGCCAAACTGGTTAGCATGAAAAGCAACGTTCATGGGTGCTCCGCCAGCAATTTTGCCGGATGGCAGCAAATCCCAGAGGACTTCGCCGAGGCAGATGATGGTGGGTTTTGACATGATTTATCGCTTTATGGCCAGTTGTTTTTCCAAATCCTCCAGAGAGACCCCTTTGGTTTCTGGCATCATGCGCCAAGTCCATATCAACTGGAGTACCATCATAAAGGCAAAAATCCCAAACACGGGGGCAGCGCCAATTGAAGTAAAAAGCACGGGAACAAATGACGGAATCGCCGCTGCTAGCACCCAATGGACAGAGCTTCCAAACGCCTGGCCACTTGCTCTAAGGTGTGTCGGGAAAATCTCGGAAATGAAGACCCAAATTACGGCACCCTGCCCCACTGCATGCGATGCGATAAATAGGAAAAGGAAGATTGGTACGGCCATTCCTTTTATCCCCATCGCAAAAGCCAGCGCTACAAGTGATAGAGAAATTATGTAGCCAATAGACCCAATGAACATGAGCTGGCGGCGGCCAAATTTGTCAATCAAAGTAAGGCCAAGAAGGGTAAAAATCAGGTTAGTCACACCAATACCAACACTGCTGAGGAGAGCCGAACTTTTTTCTAAACCAGCAATTTCAAAAATGCGAGGTGCATAATATAGAAAAGCATTGATACCAGAAAACTGGTTGAAAAAAGCCACTAGAAAGGCAAGAATCAATGGAAAACGGTACTTGTCACTGAAAATCGTCTCTGATTTATCCACAATTTCGTGGTCAGCCAGCATACGTTTCATTTCCAATTCCGTATCTGCTGTTGGGTCTATAAATTTCAGTGTTTTAGCAGCGGCAGTTTTGTCGTGCTTTTTAACCAACAGCCACCTTGGGCTTTCAGGTACTGTCAAGACCATCAGCATGTAAATAAAAGCTGGGAAAGCCTCCACACCAATCATCCAACGCCAAGCATTATCGCCTACATCTTTCAGCAAAAAATTGGAAAGGAATGCTACAAGAATTCCAAACACGATATTGAATTGATAGAGTGCAACAAGCTTACCACGGTTTTGGGCAGGAGCAATTTCAGAAATATATGCTGGCGCAGCAATAGTGGAAGCCCCTACACCTAATCCTCCAATGAATCTAAAAATAGCAAAAATCCAAGGATCGCCTGCCAAAGCAGAGCCAACAGCCGACACGAAGTAAAAAACACCTATCCAAAAAAGCGTTTTCTTTCGGCCCAATCTATCAGTTGGAATCCCGCCAAATATTGCCCCTACAACGGTACCCCAAAGGGCAGAGGCCATGACGACCAGTCCATGAAAAAGATCACCATGGGACCACAATGCCTGCAAAGAAAGGTCGGCTCCTGAGATGACCACTGTGTCAAATCCAAATAGAAAACCCGCCAACGCCACCGTGATGGACCAGAAAAAAATCTTGCGATGATTCATGTTTACCACTAATTTTTTGACAAAACTATCGCTGGCAACTATGAGTTGGGATTCGTGTTTGTCCCAAATTTCGACCTGTGTTTAAAGTTGTTTTGCGAAGCTAAAGCCTTGTAAATGAAGATTTGAAAAACAATTCGCCAATTATCTTATAAATCTTTGAAATTTCATAAGTAGGTTCTTAAAAATGGGGCAATGTAGGACAAAAAAAACGTTTCAATCCAAGTTTATCGAAACAAGATTTCGTAAAACGAAAGGTCGTAAACTTCTTACAAAATTTAGATGAAAACCCATAGGTATTATGGTATAAATTGGCAAGAAAGCCAATCTATTTGGTCTTAAATTCCGCCAACAAGTGAAGCTTGAATAGGCTTCTTTCACATTCAACATGTCAATTATAAATTTTAATTGGTCGTGTGAATTGGCAATTAGCACAGTTGTTGTACCTTGCGGCAATAATTTTGTATTCAAATGAAGAGAATAAGGTTTCATCCTGGAAACACTTATTAAACAATACAAACACTAGCTTTTTCCTCCCATAATCGAGTTTACTTCAAGACATCCTTTTCCAGCTAACCCCTGGAAAAGGGTACAGCATTTACTTGAGTACTTGCTGTTCAATTCATAACTAATCTTCTATTATCTATTCAAAAAAGCACCTATGGTATCAAAATCATTTACAAAAATGTCTCGGCATTTTTTGATGTTCTTGATGCTTTGCTTGGTCTTACCACTCAGTGCTCAAATCAGCACAAAGGCGGAACTCGCAAAGTCATTATTGAAAACCAAATCAGCCGACCAAAGACCCGATGAAGCTGACCTCTCCGCAATGAGGGTTTCTTCTGAAACTTACAGCAAAAAAAGTGGACTTACTCACGTTTATTTTCAGCAGTACATTGGTGACATCCCAGTGTATGGGGCCATTCTGAGTGCCCACATCACGAAAGGGGATGAACTGATGACCTATAACAGTCGTTTTGTTCCGCTCCGGAATGAGAAAAGATTGGCTGCACATCAGCCTAAATTGACTCCTGAACAAGCGCTTCACGCTGCGATGTCAGTTTTAGGTATTGCTGAAAAAGGGTTCTTGGTTCAAACATCTACAAGCAATGGCCCATTACGTGAAACAGTTTTCGACAGAGGAATGGTGGCTGCCAATGATATCAAAGTTCAGCTTGTTTACCAACCAGTTGATAACCAAAAAGAACAAGTACGCCTAGCATGGCAAGTGGAAATTTATACGGCTGACCACCAAAACTGGTGGCAGGCAAGAATGGATGCCGAAACAGGTGAACTATTGGACAAGAACAATTACGTAGTGTCCTGTGACTTCGGCCCATCTGCTGAGACTTGTCACCACGAGCATACACCAACCCACCCCCACCAAACCTTTTTTGATTTGGGATTGGATTTTTTGAAAACAAACGTGGAGGAAGAGCGTCCATTCAGCCTGATGGTTGGTAATGAATACAAAGTGTACCCGCAGCCTTACGAAAGTCCCTATTATGGAACTCCAGCGCCTCCTGGCGATGGCCGTGTACTGGTTTCTGACCCTGCAAGCCCACTTGCCTCCCCATTCGGATGGCATGATACAAATGGGGTTCCAGGCCCAGAATTTACCACCACTCAAGGTAATAACGTGCATGCCTACACCGACACAGATGCCAACAACGTACCTGACCCAGGATCAAGCCCTGATGGTGGCCCAACCCTCATTTTCGATTTCCCAATCGACTTGACACAGCCACCAAGTGCCTATCGGCCTGCAGCTGTCACCAACTTGTTTTATTGGAATAACTATATCCACGACTTCGCCTATGCGTACGGCTTCGACGAAGCGGCAGGCAATTTCCAAGAAAACAACTACGGTAATGGTGGATTAGGCAGCGATTACGTGCAAGCAGAAGCTCAGGACGGCAGCGGCACCAACAATGCTAACTTCGCTACCCCCAGTGATGGGAATAACCCACGCATGCAAATGTACGTTGGCACGAATCCCAATCCAGATGTGGATGGTGATTTGGACAATGGCGTCATTACCCACGAATATGCACACGGTATTTCCAACCGCTTTACAGGGGGCCCCAGCAACTCTGGTTGCCTTGGCAACCAAGAGCAAATGGGAGAAGGATGGAGTGACTGGTATGCACTGATGATAACCCTTGAGCCGGGCGACATGGGCACTGATTCAAGAGGTATCGGCAATTACCTGTTTGGGCAACCAATCAACGGCCCAGGTATCCGCCCTACACCTTACTCGACCGATATGGGCATCAACCCATCAACTTATAATACCATTAAGACTGCCGTGGCGCCGCACGGCGTTGGCTATGTTTGGGCAACCATGATTTGGGACCTCACCTGGGCAATGATCGATGACCACGGCCAAGCTGCTGGTTTTGATATTGCCATGCATTTGGTAAACGAAGGCATGGCCATCCAGCCTTGTAGTCCTGGGTTTGTTGACGGACGTGATGCCATCCTCGCTGCCGATCAAGCACTTTATGGCGGTATCAACCGCTGCCGCATCTGGGAAGTATTTGCTCGTCGTGGATTAGGGTTCAGTGCCCTTCAGGGTAGCACAAACAACAAAAACGATGGAACGGAAGCTTTCGACCTACCTCCTACTTGTACGTTGGAGGCCGTGCCGCAGACTGTTTCTGTTTGTGTACCGGCGAATGCAGTATACACTGTGAACGTTGGTGCCTTTGGCACCCCAACCACCCTCAGCCTCACTGGAAATCCAGCTGGCACAACTGTAAATTTTTCAGTAAATCCAGTGCCAGGTGCAGGTGGTTCAAGTGTCTTGACAATTGGTAATACTGGTGCTGCAGCACCAGGGTCTTACACATTGACAATTACAGGTACAAGCGGCGTTAATAGCGTAACATTCGATGCCACTTTGATTATTCAAGCTGGCGTTCCTGCAACACCTACATTGTTGTCACCAGCCAACATGGCTGTCAACTTGATAAACCCTTTACTAACATGGAATGCAGTTGCCAGCGCCGACACTTACGAAGTGCAAGTTGCAACAGACGCAGGCTTCACCAATATATTTGATAGCGCAACAGGGTTGACCAACCCAAGCTACCAAACAGTTGGGTTGGCCAATTTAACCACCTACTATTGGCGTTCGAGAGCAGTGAATGCATGTGGTAATGGTAATTATTCTACACCATTTTCCTTCACCACCGCCAATATTGTCTGCAACACATTTGCAAGTACAGATGTGCCTAAGACAATACCTACCACTATTGCAACCATCACCTCTACTTTGACTATTTCTGGATGTGGTGGAAACATCAGTGACGTAAACGTTAAGAACCTGAACATTACCCATACTTGGGTAGATGACCTAGTTATTGACCTGACTAGCCCTAATGGAACGACTGTTCGGCTCATGAACAGGCCTTGCAATGACGAAGACAACATCCTCATCAATTTTGATGACGAAGCTGCTAGTCCAAACTTCCCTTGTCCACCTGTTGACAATGGCAATTACCAACCCTTTGCTGCACTATCAGCTTTTGACGGTGAAAATCTTGCTGGAACTTGGACATTGACTGTAGCAGATGTGGCCAACCAAGATGGTGGTTCCTTGAACGCTTGGGGCCTTGAAATCTGCTATGCCCCTAATCAAATCACCTGCTACCGGGATTTTGACAATGACAATTTTGGTGACCCAACCAATTCTCAAACATTTTGCAGCACTTGCGGGGTCGGCTATGTCAGCGACAACACAGATTGCGACGATACTCAAGCAACGATTCACCCAGGTGCACCTGAAGTCTGCAACGGGGTGGACGACAACTGTAATATTACGATTGATGAAGGTGGCGTTTGTACGTCCTGCTATACAAAATTGTATGGTGCATCGGCTTTCCAAGATTCACTTTGGACAGTAGATACAGCAAGCTTTGCAATAATTGATAGACTCAGCCCTAAGCTGACTGGATTTACCGTGAATGGCATTAATGGCTTAACGAGGAGCCCAATAAATGGTCAATTTTATGCTATCGTAAAAGTATCTGGAGTTAGTGGAAGAGTGCTTTGTACTTACGACCCAACCACAGATCAACTCACGCAAATTGGCAATTTGGGAGATAATTTCTCTTCTATCACTTTTGCGCCTTCTGGTCAATTATTTGGGGTAACGGGCGATGGTGCAAACGTGCCTGAAACCTTATATGAAATTGACCCAAGCAATGCCAACAAGACTTTGTTGACAGCATTGGGAAATGGTGCTGATGGCGAGATAATCTGTTACAATCCAGACGACAATCTCATCTACCACTGGTCTGGTAATGGAACGGTCGTATTTGAAAGCGTACTTCCTACCCCACCCTACACAGTTACACCAATTTTTACCGGCAATGTTGGAGGAGAAATTTTCGGGGCCGTTTACATTAACAACGGAACTTTCCTGACTAGCAATATCTCTAGCAATTTCAGAGAAGTTACGATTTCAGGTATTTGGTCCGGCCCAATGGGCAACAATCCTGACGACTTGAGAGGTCTTGCCTTTGGCGACCCCGTTGGCACTACGGTAACTTGCTATTTGGATGCTGACGGAGACGGCTTTGGTGACGCTGCCATTAGTATCGAAATGTGCGGTGTTTGCGGTGGAGGATATGTCAGCGACAGCACCGACTGCGACGACACTGAAATCACTGTCTTCCCAGGTGCACCTGAGCTGTGCGACGGCTTAGACAACGATTGCGATGGAATGATAGACAATGGGTCTTTCATGGTACCGGCTGATGGTGCAGCCACAGTAGCCTGCCCTTCCGGAATTTCTCAACCTACTCCTCCAGCGGTCAATGATGAGTGCGGCAACCCAGTCGCACCAGTTGGGCCAACCATCACTAACGACCCTGACCCGGTAACCTGTGAAGGAACTCGGACTTACAGTTGGACTTACACCAGTGGTGGCAATACCCTTACTTGGAATTTTGTTTACACCGTTGAACGAAATGACTTCACCGTTCCTGCCAATGGTGCAGCTACGGTGGCCTGTTTGGCGCAAGCTACACAACCAGCACCACCCTCGGTGATGAGCGATTGTGGAGAAACCATTACTCCAACTGGCCCAGTAATCGTGGACAATCCGAACCCGCTTTCTTGCGAAGGAACTCGGACTTATCAGTGGACTTATACGGATTGTGAAGGGAACTCCCACCCTTGGAGCTATGTGTACACCATCGAACGGGAGCCTTTCACAGTGCCTGCCAATGGTTCATCCACAGTGGCTTGCCCTGCTTTGGCAGTTGCACCAGCATTGCCAGTGGTCATGAGCAATTGTGGAGAAGTATTGACACCGGGCGCACCAGTGATTACGAACAACCCGAACCCATTGAGCTGTGAGGGTACTCGTGCCTATGCCTACACCTACACGGATTGCGAAGGAAATACAGCTACCTGGACCTACACCTACACCATCGAGCGCAACCCATTCACGGTGCCAGCAGGTGGTTCCGCAACGGTCTCTTGCGAAGGTCAGGCCACCCAGCCTACCCCTCCTACGGTGTTGAGCAACTGCGGTGAAGTGATTACCCCAACTGGCCCAGTCGTGACGAACAACCCGAACCCAATTATCTGTGCTGGAACCCGCACCTTTACTTGGACATACACGGATTGCGAAGGAAATACAGCGACTTGGAGCTTTGTGTACACCATCGTTCCACAACCGTTCGCAGTTCCTGCAAATGGTGGCGCAACGGTAGCTTGTCCAGACCAAACCGATGTTTTACCGACGCCACCAGTGGTAACCAATGCTTGCGGCCTAGTGATTACACCAGTTTTGACAAATGTCACACCGAAGAATGACTGTGAAGGTCACCGGGTATACACTTGGACCTACACAGATTGTGCTGGCAATTCCAAGCAATGGAGCTTCACCTACTTAGTTGAATATGAGGACTTTATACTTCCTCCAAGTGAAAATGTGGATGTAGAGTGTCCGTTCAATGCAAGCGAACCAATTGCACCTGTTGTTTATGACAATTGTGGCTATCTGCTCAATCCGACTGGCCCAGTCATCACTAGCCAAACTGGCGATGGAGGTTGTGAGGCGTACCGTACCTACGCATGGACTTACATGGATTGCGAAGGCAATACCCATACTTGGAGCAAAACCTTCAATTTCCAATACACTTCCGATTTTTATGTTTATCCAGATGCAACGGATTATGTGGGCTGTCTCGACTATGCGCAGGCACCAATTCCACCGACGATTTATGATATTTGTGGTCAAGAAATCGTGGCTACTGGCCCTGTTGTTTACGAAGAAGTAAATGCAACTGGCTGTAGTGGAATCCGCACATTCACATACACTTACACGGATTGCAGTGGTCACAGCCACCCCTGGGTTTTCACCTATTATATCAATGACGACCAACCACCAGTGGGCGTTTGCCCAAGTGGTAGTGGTGGAACTGCCACTGGAGGTGCTAGTGTAAATGTCACCAACCTGAGCTGCATTGAGGAAGTACCATGTCCAGGTGTTTACGATTTCACCTTGAAAGCAAAAGAACTGCTGGATGCTGGTGGCTTCTATGACCTATGCAGTGGCAAAGACCTCGTAGTAACACTGGACAGCTGGTCGGCGCTCTGGGATTGTGAAGACCCTGATGGTGATGGCAATTTCACATTTGGCCGCACCTTCTACTTCCGTATTGCTGACCAATGCGGCAACGAGTTCCCTGAACTGTGTTCCGTGACCTACTCTGGTGCTTGCCAACCACTCAATACCTTCTCACAAGCAGGTTGGGGACTTCAAAGCGAAGACCCTTACGAAAGTGGCATTAACCTTCAGGTGATTCAAACCTTGCTCAACAATTATGGCCCACTGACCATCGGTAGCAACATCAATTCGCTGACGTTGACACAAGCACAGTGCGTTGCCGACTTGTTGCCGGGCATTGGTGGCCCATCTCCGTTGTCAGCTTGCCAGCAAATGAACTGTGTGGGCTGCAATCCAGCAGGGCCTGGAGGCATGAAAAACAGCTTGGCAACCAGTGCCATCGCTTTCATGCTGAACATCCGTTACAACATGGAGTATAACGGGCTATCGTTGCAGGGCATCCGCAGCCAGAGCTTGGGATGTTTGAACATCGACCAGAACATTGTGAAATGCAATCCAAACTGTCAGTTGCATGTGTTTGACAAACAAGGCATCGAGCATGTTTACCCTTATAATTTGGGCGGCTTGCTCGATCTCGTAAATGCATACTTAGGTGGTAGCTTGAATTTCACACCGGGTCAGTCTGGTGTTTACGCTACTGCATTGTTCAATGCACTACAATCCGTCAATGGGAACTGGGGAGGCCAGCCATCCCAGCCAGCATGTGACCCGAACCCGGGAGCAGCTGGTATCGAGATTGTCGAAAAATCATTGCCAACTGGCCTTCCAAAAGCAGGCGCAAGCATTGAGTTCAACCTGTCTCCAAACCCTGCTAGCAGGGAGGTGACTTTCAAATTGGCAGAACTTGCCGAAGACCAGTCTGTGACGCTCATTATTTACAACAATCTTGGTCAACAAGTGCTTCGCAATGAGTACGGCAAAGTGCGTCACATCAACGAACGCATTGACCTCGATAATGTGAGCAATGGAATCTACATCGTCAGCGTAAAAGTGGGCAATGAGCGCCACGAACAAAAGCTGGTTATTAGCAAAAATTAGTCAAGCGGCTGAAATGACAGCTTAATTTTCACAGCGGCAGTTGTCCCAAGGCGGGGAACTGCCGCTTTTTTTTACTGCGCAATGGGAATGAAAAACCCAAATTCTTGTAAAAAATTGGCATAATTAGGTTATTTCGTGCTTTGACAAGTTGTCATTTTTCATTCAAAGCAAATCGAACATGCGGCAAACACTCCTGCTGATTCACCTTCTACTTGCCAGCCTAATTTTTGCGCAGCAAAAGCCCAACATCATCTACATCTACGCCGACGACCTTGGCTATGGTGAATTAGGCTGCTACGGCCAGGAAAAAATCAAGACGCCAAACCTGGACAAGATGGCTGCCGAGGGGATGAAATTCACCCAGCACTACGCAAGCGCTCCGGTCTGTGCACCCTCTCGCTGCATGCTGCTGACTGGTAAGCACAGCGGGCACAGCTATATTCGTGGCAACTACGAACTGGGCGGCTTTCCCGATGAAAAAGAAGGTGGACAAATGCCGTTGCCGGAGGGCATTCCCACCTTGCCCAAAATGCTTCAAAAAGCTGACTACGCAACGGCATGCATCGGCAAATGGGGCCTCGGTATGGCCAACACCACGGGCAATCCCAACGCACAGGGCTTCGACTATTTTTACGGATACCTCTGTCAAAAACAGGCGCACAACTACTACCCTACCCACCTCTGGGAAAACGGCCACTGGGACACCTTGGCCAATCCGCCCCTGTTGGTTCACCAAAAATTTGCCGAAGGCGAAAACGACCCGGCGGCATTCCTAAAGTTCATTAGAAAAGACTTCGCACCGGACAAACTCGGCGAAAAGGCAATCGATTTCATTCAAGACAACAAAGCCAAACCCTTCTTTCTTTACCTGCCGCTGACCATCCCGCATGTATCACTTCAGGTACCACAATCGGCGCTGGCCCAATATCCTGAAAGCTGGGACTCGGTAGCCTACCTCGGCCAGCGGAGTTATTGCCCCGTCCTCCGGCCACGGGCCACCTACGCCGCCATGATTACCTACATGGACTCCATCGTTGGACAAATTATGCTGACAGTCAAGCAGTTAGGCTTGGAAGGAAACACCCTCGTGATGTTCTCCAGCGACAACGGCGCTACGTTCGATGTCGGGGGCGTAGACACGGAGTTCTTCAACAGCACAGGTGGTTTGCGTGGCCGTAAAATGGACCTCTGGGAAGGTGGCATCCGCATCCCGTTCATCGCATGGTGGCCGGGGAAAGTGCCCGCGGGTAAGACCTCCGACCTGCCCTCAGTTCAGTTCGACCTAATGGCTACGCTGGCCGATTTGCTGCATTTGGAATCACCACCTAACGACGGTATTTCCATGCTGCCGACCATGCTTGGAAGCCATGTTGCGCAAGCAAAACATCCGTTTTTGTATTTTGAATTTCCTGAAAGAAGTGGTCAGGTCGCTATCCGTATGGGAAATTGGAAGGGCGTGAAAAGCAACATGAAAAAGGACAAAAATGCGGCTTGGGAGGTTTTTGACCTCGAAAATGACCCTGCGGAAACCACTGATTTGGCGGCACAGCAACCAGATTTGGTGCAAGAATTTGAAACAATTTTACAGCGTGAACACCGCAATTCGCACGTGAAGGATTGGGAGTTCGTGAATCCAAAATTTGATTGACCAAAGGGATTTCTAAGCCTGAGGAACGAGGGATTGGGAAGCCCAGACTCAACACCTGTTTTATGAAAAAAACACTTTTCAAGCTGTTATTGATTTTACCGATAGTGTCATTGGTTTTTTGTTTTTCCAAGCCAGCAGCACCTCCTCCCAACGTCGTCATCATCTTCATGGACGACATGGGCTACGGCGATGTGGAGTGTTACGGCGGATACCCGTACCACACTCCCAACATCAACCAGCTAGCGGCTGAGGGAATGCGTTTCACCAATTATTACGCTGCGCAAGCGGTGTGCAGCGCCTCCCGTGCCGCACTGATGACAGGCTGTTACCCTAACCGAATTGGCATCAGCGGGGCATTCAACCATGCCAGTAAGGCTGCCCTCAATCCCAACGAGGAAACCCTCGCCGAACTGCTGAAAGCACAAGGCTACCACACGGGCATCGTCGGAAAATGGCACCTCGGCAGTCGCCAGCCTTACCTGCCCCTGCAAAACGGCTTCGACGAGTACCTCGGCCTCCCCTACTCCAACGACATGTGGCCCGTCAACTACGACGGTACTCCCCTCGACACGAGCACCTACCGGGGCAAGTACCCGCCGCTGCCGCTCATTGAGGGCAACACGACCATCCGAACCCTTAAAACGCTGGATGACCAGGCGGAACTGACCCAGATTTATACGGAGCGAGCCACCCGTTTTATTCGGGAGAACAAATCCAAGCCGTTTTTCCTCTACCTCGCCCATTCGATGGTGCATGTGCCCATCGCAGCCAGTGAATCGTTTCGGGGAAAAAGCGGTGAGGGGCTGTTTGGGGATGTCATGCAGGAGGTTGACTGGTCAGTGGGTGAAGTGATGAAAACGCTGGAAGAAAACGGATTGGCCGAAAACACCTTCTTGGTTTTCACCAGCGACAACGGCCCTTGGCTCACATTCGGCAACCACGCTGGCAACACTGGCGGTCTGCGGGAAGGCAAGGGCACTGCTTTTGACGGCGGCCTGAAAGTGCCGTGCATCATGCGCTGGCCCGGCAAAATTGCCCCCGGCACCATCTGCAACAACATGGTGGCTGCCATGGATCTGCTACCGACCATTGCGAAGCTTTGCGGAGCAAAACAACCCTCCAACCAGATTGACGGCGTGGACATTTGGCCTTTGCTGGAGCAATCATCGGAGGAGCCGCCTCGTGACGAGTTCGCCTACTACTACGACCGAAACAACTTGAAAGGGATCCGAAAAGGGCAGTGGAAACTGACCTTCCCATGCAACACTCAGACCTACAAAGTGGCCACTGCCATCGGAAATGACGGTTGGCCCGGCAAATACGCTTCCACAGCAGTAGGCCTCGCCCTATTCGACCTGCGCACCGACCCCGGCGAAACGCTGGACGTGCAGGAGAAATACCCCGAAAAAGTGGCCGAGTTGCAGGTCATCGCAGACAAGTACCGCCTAATACTGGGCGATGATTTGACCAAAACGGAGGGCAACGGGGTGCGGCCTGCAGCTAGGGTGGATTGAGAGAATGGATGAAGGAAGGAAGGAGTGATTGAAAGGGTATCGGTTATTTCAAAAATGGAATGCGATGATGAGCTTTCACAAATTATTGCTAATCAGCTACTTAGAGGGAATCCTTTTTCTTGGATGCAATTCCAAGGATGCCGCTTGTGAGCAGAACCTACCCGTCAGAGCTACCGAAAACATGTCTTGGGAGAACATTGCGCAGGCGGACACTTTTTCCAAGGAAGGCATGATTTGGGTGGAAGGTGGAATATTCCAAATGGGTGCACCGGACCAAGTTGGCAGGCCGGACGAATATTCCCGGCACGAAGTCAGCGTGGATGGTTTTTGGATGGATGCCAAGGAAGTGACCAATGCGCAGTTTCGCCGCTTTGTGGAAGCAACACGATACGTGACAACGGCAGAAATAGCACCGGACTGGGAAGAATTGAAAAAGCAGTTGCCACCTGGCACCCCGAAGCCAGCCGATAGCTTGTTGGTACCAGCGGGGTTGGTTTTTGTTCAGCCAGACCAGCCAATATCGCTGGTGGATGCTTCGCAATGGTGGCAGTGGATGCCCGGTGCCAATTGGCGTCACCCAGAAGGCCCTGGCAGCAGCATCGAGGGGCATGAAAACGAGCCTGTAGTACAAATTTCCTGGTACGACGCCATGGCCTACTGCCGTTGGGCGGGCAAGCGGCTACCCACTGAGGCCGAGTGGGAGTATGCCGCCCGAGGTGGCAATTCTGTTGCGATTTACCCTTGGGGAGATGAGCCGATAGAAGAAGGAAAGCGCAAAGCGAACACCTGGCAAGGCCGTTTTCCCAATCAAAACACGGCTGCCGATGGGTTCGAGAGGTTGGCTCCTGTGGGGACTTTTCCGCCCAATCCGCTCGGCTTGTACGACATGGCTGGCAACGTCTGGGAGTGGTGCAGCGACTGGTACGCCTCCGATTTTTACCAAAAAAAAGAAGCCACAGGGGTCAACCCACTCGGCCCGGAAATGAGCTACGACCCCGCCGAACCAACCATCCCCAAACGGGTCGTGCGAGGTGGTTCGTTCCTTTGCAATGACAGCTATTGTTCTGGGTTTCGGACGAGTGCCCGCATGAAAACTTCCCCTGACACGGGGCTAGAGCATACGGGGTTCCGCTGTGTGGGGAGATGAGGTCAGCGCACCTTGCATTCTACCCGGCGGTTCTTCAAACGGCCTTCCGCTGTTTCGTTGGGAGCGACAGGTTGGGATTCTCCGAAACCTTTAGCTACGACCCTCTTTGCTTCTATCCCGTTGGAAATCAAGTAACTAACGACGGACTGCGCCCTGCTTTCTGATAAAATTTGGTTCGCTGCAGCATCACCGACATCATCAGTGTGGCCACCTATTTCCACTTTCACCTCCTTATTTTCTTTCAAAAAACCGAGTAGTCCGTCCAGTTCAGGCATGGAGGTGGGCAGCAATTCAGCTTTGCCGGATTCAAAATTGACATTCCTGAACGTGTAAGTTTTTGATTTTTTCAATTCCTCGGCAATGCTCGGAGAAGGTGCCGGTGGTGGCCCTTCACCCAGCCAAAAATCGTCGAGGAGGTAGTAGCCGACCCGCCGTTTTTTCAGTTGCCAATTCTTGGTTTCGAGGTTGTATTTCGTGACCTCATCGTTGTTGGGCAGATTGGTAGCTGTGTTATTGTCGTTGGTGAAATTCCCGATGGTGAAATATTGGTAGGGGCGCTCCGCCTTGAAAGTCTTGCTCAGCAGCAGCCACTCACCCGGCTTTGTTTCGATAGGGTCGTACCAAACTAGCTGCGGAAATGCCACGTCAAGTGTCATGTATTTTTCCTCCACCTCTGAAAAATAAATGCCTAGGCTACCCGCAGCAAGCGGTATCACTTCAATAGTATTCACATTAGCATTTAAGTTACGAATATGCCGTTCTCCCGTTTCTTTTCCCAACTGGATGTAAAAAGCGAAAGTGTATTCCTTGCCTTTTTCAAGAGGTTTTGAAAGTTTTCCCTGTATAAATTCATGAAAATCAATACCTCTGCCCATGTCATAAGCTGGCAAGTAAGTGAGGATACCCACCGCTTTCTCGCCAGAGTGTGGCTTTGGGAAATGACAGCTATCATTCCAAACCACGAGGTCGGGCGTACACTCTGGAAAAGTGCCCCAGTTTTGCAAGGTATTGTTAAACATCATATTGCCTGTGCTGTAAGTGCAAGCTGGATAGCTTTTTTTAGGCTTAAAGTTTTCAAAGCTAGGATTGAGCACGAGATTGAAAGATTGGGCCGCCAGAATTACGGTAAAATGAAGCAAAACAAGAAAAGAAATCAATTTCATAGATGGCGTTTTTTCTTACTTAATCGGTTTAACTTAGAAAGTTACATTTAACCCAATCTTCTCTTTCATTTTATGAAAATCACCCTACATTAGCCCCCCGACGGGGCAAAACTTGTCGCCACAGCCAAATTTCAAACAAAATCAACCAACCAAATTATGACTGACCTAGACATCGCAAGGACGATTACGCTGAAGCCAATCCAGCAAATCGCCGACCAACTCAACATTTCCCACGACGACCTCAACCTCTACGGCAAATACAAGGCAAAACTGCCATTGGGCCTCATCAACGAGGAAAAAATCAAGCAGAGCAAGCTTATCCTAGTTACGGCCATCTCCCCCACTCCAGCGGGTGAGGGGAAAACCACTGTCAGCATTGGGCTTTCACAAGGTTTGAACCGCACAGGCCGCAAGACCTGCGTGGTATTGCGTGAACCTTCGCTCGGCCCTGTATTCGGCATCAAGGGCGGCGCTACGGGCGGCGGCTACTCCCAAGTGCTGCCGATGGAGGACATCAACCTACACTTCACAGGTGACCTTGCTGCGGTTGAAAAAGCGCACAACCTGCTCAGTGCGCTGATTGACAATAATTTGCAAAGCAAAAAAGTAAGCCTTGGCCTCGACCCCCGGCAGATTTTCTGGAAGCGGGTCATGGACATGAACGACCGTTCGCTCCGCAAAATCATCGTCGGGCTCGGTGGCACTGGCAACGGGATGCCCCGTGAGACGGGCTTCGACATCGCCGTGGCCTCGGAGGTGATGGCCATCCTTTGCCTCTCCAACGACATCGAAGACCTCAAGCGCCGCCTCGGCAATATCTTCGTGGGCTACACGATGGATCGCCAGCCGATTTATGCCCGTGATTTGAAGGCCCACGGTGCCATGGCGGCGCTGCTGAAAGACGCCATACAGCCAAACCTCGTGCAGACATTGGAAGGCTATCCTGCCATCATCCACGGCGGGCCATTCGCCAACATCGCTCAGGGGACAAACACCGTCATTGCTACCAAAACTGGCCTCTCGCTTGCGGATTGGGTGGTGACGGAAGCAGGCTTCGGCTCCGACCTCGGTGCTGAGAAATTCATGGACATTAAGTGCCAAAGTGCTGGACTTGCCCCTAAAGCCATGTGCATCGTGGCCACCATCCGGGCGCTGAAATACCACGGTGGAGGTGACCTGAAACAGCTCACTGTACCGAACCCAGAGGCAGTGGAAAAGGGCTTGGTGAACTTGGAAAAACATTTGGAAAACACTCGCCTTTACGGCCTTCCCGCCGTCGTGGCCATCAACAAATTCACGACGGACACGGACGAGGAAATCGCATTGGTGAAAAACCGCTGTGAAAAAATGGGCTTCAAGGCTGTGGTCGCTGAAGTTTGGGCGAAAGGAGGCGAAGGTGCAATTGACCTCGCCAATGCTGTGGCAGAAGCGGCGGAAGGCTCTTCGAGCAAGTTCACGCCATTGTATGATTGGGCGTGGCCGATTGAAAAGAAAATTGAGACCATTGCTACGAAGGTTTACGGTGCAGCCAATGTGGAGTATTCAGCAGATGCAAAAATTCACCTAAAGCGCATCACAAAATTAGGACTGGATGGCGCTGCTGTTTGCATCGCAAAAACACAAAAATCGTTGTCAGATAACCCAGCTTTGATTGGTCGCCCCAGTGGTTTTACCATCACCGTCCGGGAGATTGAGATTGCGGCAGGTGCCAATTTCGTTGTGCCCATTACGGGCGAGATGATGCGGATGCCCGGCCTGCCCGACCATCCCTCTGCGGAGAATATTGATATTGATGCGGAAGGGAATATTAGTGGTTTGTTTTGAGCAAATTCAAACCTTAAAGAGCTTTGATTCAAGGTATAAGATTCCAGAATTAAGTTAATTGTTTGGCAGGCTACAAAATCTTAAATCTGGAATCTTATTTTGTGTCTTAAATCAAAGATATGACAGCAGAATCCTTCAAATCCTCTCCAAAACCCACCCAGCGACAATCCCCTCCTTGCCGCCCTCTGGTACGATGCTCAGGGCAACTGGGAAGCCGCACATAATATCGCCCAAGACATCCACACCCGTGACGGCTCATGGCTGCATGCCTACCTCCACCGAAAAGAAGGCGACCAATGGAATGCTGGCTATTGGTACAGACAGGCGGGAAAGCCTGTGTTTACAAGGAGTTTAGAAGAGGAATGGGAGAAGTTGGTACAGGAGTTTTTATAAATTATCACTTTTTTAAACTTGGGTCCAGCCGATACGCCTTCTCAAAAAATGGCGCCCCTAGTTCCGGCTGTCCACTGTCCTTGTAGGCCGAACCAATGTAAAAATTCAACGTCGCATTATCTGGGTCGTATTCCAATCCCTGCTTAAACCATTTGATGGCTTCAGTGAAGTTCTTCTGCATAGCATTCACAGCACCGAGGTTGCGGAGCGCATCCACCATCCGGGGGTCGTACTGCACGGCTTTTTCGTACACCTCCTTGGCCTTATCGAGTTGGCCACTTTCGAAGAAAATAATGCCCATGTTGCTGTACACCAGTGGAAAATTGGGCTTGTACTTCAAGGCAAGGTTATAGTTTTCCATGGCCTTTTCGTAATTCTTTTCCCGATAGTAAGTGAGGCCAAGTTGCGAGTAGGCATCGTGATAGCCGGGGAACACTTCGATAGCGTGCTCAAATCGTTTCCGGGCCCGCTCATAATACGCTTTTTGTTCTGTGGGGTCAGTAGATTTCAGGCCTTTTTGAACGATTTCGAGCCCGTAATGAAAGTTCAGCTTGGCACTGTTCGGCGAGGTTTCAATGTCGGTTTCGTAAAGTGTGTAGCTGTCCTTCCAAGCCATGTTCCTGCTGAAAGTGAGCGCGGAAAATACCAACAAAATGACACCTGCCACAGCCAGTATCGCCGTGTTTTTGCCTAAAATATTGGTAGTAACTGTTGTATCTGCATTCCAATCCACCTTGAATATTTTCATCAAAATCAAAGCGAGCGCCAAAGCAAAACCAGGTGAGGCCGAGTAAAGCAGCCGGTCGCCGTAACTGGTGCCGATGGTGATGAAGAGGTTGGTGAAAATGCTGAAATTGATAAAAAAGAACAGGATGGCAAAAGCCCAGAGACTGCGTTTGCGAAGCGAAAAAACAGCGAAAGCGCCCAAGCCAAGCCAAGCCAGCAGTGAGACGAGTACCCGCCAATCTGCCCAAGTGGTGAGTGGAATCTGGTTAAAACCAAAATCGCTGCACAGCGGGTACGGCACGAACAACGACCAGAGGTACTTGCCCAGCAACAAAAAAGCGTTTGCGTAATATGCCCCACCATCTGCAGCCACAAGGATGTTGTCGAGGGAATAGGTCTCGCCGGGGTTGGTCAACGAGCCAATGACAGCCTTGCGCACTAGGATAAACAACAAGGCAGGGCCAAGGTATGGAAGCGTGGTCAGCGCAATTTTTTTCCCATCGCTTTTGGTGAAAAAATACATCATCAGTGGCACGATGGCCACAAAAGTGACGGCATTTTCTTTACTAAAAAGCGCCAATGTATAACTTACCAGTGAGGCAATCATCGCCCCTATTTTATTGGTAGTCAAATATTTATGCAAAAAGAAAAGCGCCAGCGTTGCGAAGCCGAACATCACGATTTCATCCCGGCTCTTGATATTGGCGACCACCTCCACATGCACCGGGTGTACCATGAAAAACAGTGTTCCGAGCAGTGGTAAAAGTAGATTATAGTCCTTCATCCACTTGGCCAACGTAACAAAAAGCAATGCCCCACTTAGGGCGTACAGCAATATATTGATGAAATGGCTAAACGCAGGCTTGTCCGGGGCGATGGCCCATTCGATGGCGAACATCGTCATGGGAATGGGACGGTAGAGCTCGCCGGGACTGTTCCAATAGCCGTGGCGGCTATGATATTTCCACAGGTCAGGTATGCCGGCGAAGCCCCGTTTGGTGATGAAGTTTTCCTTGATGACGGAGAAGTCGTCTAGGACATAATCAAAATTGACGGTGTTGAGATAGAGCAAGAAACTGAAAGCAGCGATACCCAGCGCCCAAGGGAGGAGGCGGACTTGGTTGGTTTTCACCTGTTTTGGTTGTTGAACGGCTTTCGGCTTGTTTTTCTTTTGCGACATATTGCTGTGTTTGAATGCTTGCAAATGTAATAGATAGGCTCAATTTTTCACGCCAAGTCGTGGTCGCTTGTCTTCACCACAGGCCATGTGTGCACAAAATGCGTTCAATTTAGGTGTGAATCAAGGCGTGGACAGGTCGCCTTTGGCGATGACAAACATGACGCACAATGAGACTTAGCTAAGGCAATTATCCCTGACTATCAACTTTTTATAAATTCTATCAACCCTTATCAACCATCAGATTACACCCCCGCACATCAGAATTGTCCACTCGCCCAAGCACCTCGAAACTGCCATCCTCGAAAACCCGACCCAGGTCATCCGTAGCGATGAAGGCGCAGGTGTCAAGGTTGGCAAGGTCAATCAGATTGAGGATACCTGTTTTGCTAGTTTTTTGCAGGGTGAGCGGGTCAGTGATTTCCCGGGTGAAAGCCCGAAGGGTCGGGGCGGGACGGAACAGCCCGTCGCCAGCGGAATAGGCTTGCGAGAATAGTTCAGTCATGCCATATTCAGAGTGTATGGCAGGCACGTTTAAAGCAGTTTTGAGGATGTCGTGGAGTTCAAAACGGGTAAGTTCCCGACGGCGGCCTTTCATACCGCCTGTTTCCATGATGGTAACATGCTGTAAATCAAGCGAGTAGTGCTCGGCAATATCAAGGAGTGCAAAGGAGACTCCTAGTAGGAGGATACGTGGATTGGAGGATTGGAGGATTGGAGGTACGGCGAAGATATTCACCAATTCCTCCAAATTATTCAAAAAAAAGCCACTCTGTGGATGCTTTGAAAGTTGAATAAAATGCTCGGCCATGACGACGAGGCTGCTGCCCGTCCGCTCCAAATAGCTGGGTAGCAGCGCCAAAACAAGCCATTCCGATGGGTCGCCGTAAAATGGTCGAAAGCCATGGACAGTATTTTTTTTATAAAAACCAAGGTCACGGACGTGGTGTCGACTGGTTGTTTCGCCCGTAGTGCCACTACTTGTGAAAGTGGTTTCGGGTTTCCAATCACCCGTTTTTACTTCGTAGTTTTTGAAGAATTGGATGGGTAGAAACGGGATTTGCTCAACCGCTTTAACTACCTGAACATCAACATTTAACAAAGAAAGATAGCGTCCATACAAAAGATTGTGAGCAGCTTGGAATCGGAAAATTTCAAGGGCCAATGCATCGAAACCAGTGCCGTTGAAGGCTTGGAGTTTATCATAAATTGAAGCTCTTGCTTGCTCGTAGGACATTTGTCGTTAAATAGTTTAGGTTGCAAAACTCGGTGGTTTGACAATCGTTTTAGAGTCTAATTTTCACCTAAAAATTATTTCTCTATGAAAAAACTAGCTTTCTTTTTAACGCTTTCACTTTTCTCTATCCGCTCATTTTCGCAGCTATCATTCTCACCATTAGTGGCTGCAAATTTTTCAAAGGCAAGCACAAATAAAAGTGAATTCAGTACTTCCCGTGTGTTAAGATACACAGTGGGTATCCAGTCAAGTTACCATATCAACGATGAAATTTCGGCAGGCTTGGGCCTTCAATTTAGCACAAAGGGTTACGAGGATAACGCAGGCGCCTACCGTCTCGCTGAAGCGGCAAAGTTTCAGTATTTTGAAGCAAACCCGTTTTTTGAATATCGACCAATTAAATTTTTGGGCGTTGTCGTTGGTGGGAATGTAGCTTACCTGAATTCCCTCGAATACAAGTATATTGGTGAATGGCAGAAACCGGTCAAAGGTCATTTGTATTCCGAAAATTGGGATGTTCAAATTGCTGGAGGACTTAAATACTACTGGGGAGATGCCTTTGTTAGCCTACTATTTTCGCAAAGCATTTTACCATTTGAGAAAATATTTTTCACTGACGCAAACGGTATTACGACTTCTTCGTTAAAAGAATATCACCAAAGCATTTCCTTAGGCGTTGGTTACAACTTACATCTGAAGAAAAAATAGCCTAATTTGGCTTCGCAAAAAATCGCACCAGCATGAAAATTTCAAACTATTTCAATTTTTTCCTTTTTTCCAGTGGTATTTTCTTGCTGGTGCTCACTTTTGGCTGCGTCAACCCACCTGAGTATCCCATCGTTCCAAATATCCAATTCGTATCCATGACCAAGGATACCATGCCGAGGGGTTTCGCCTCAGATTCTACCCTCATCACACTCAGCTTTACAGATGGCGATGGCGACATTGGCCGGAAAGACACTGTCAGCGATATTTTCATTATTGACGGTCGGGACAGCAACGTGACACGAGGCCGCATCCCTTTTGTACCAGAATTGGGAGCTTCCAATGGTATCAAAGGCGAGATTTCCGTGGTCATTGACAACAGCTGCTGTATCTTCCCCAACCCACTCTACGATGGCTGCTCCGAAACTTTCCCCGGATACCCTTACGACCCTGTCACTTTCTCGATATATATCATGGACCGAAAAGGCAACCAGAGTAACACCGTTGTGCTGCCGCCCATTTATATGCGCTGTTTTGAATAGTTGATAATTTTCAATTATTCAGTTTCTCCTTGGCATCAGCCACAGTCTTGGGTGCATTTCCCACCCAGAATTCCTCTCCGTCAATGATGACGGGCCTTTTCAAAAAAGTGTATTCCTCTAAGATATTATTGCGGAAATCCTGCTCAGTCAGGTGCTTGTCCTTAAGTCCCAGTGATTTATACTTCATGGCTTGCTTGCTGAAAAGCGCCTCGTAGCTGCCTGTTTTTTCCTTCAGCCAATCCAGCACTTCAGGCTGGATATTTTGCTCCTTGATGTTCTGACGCTCGAATCCTGGCAGTTCGCACAGCTCGCCCATGATTCGCTGACATGTTCCACAATTGTTGAGGAGGAAGACTTTTTTCATAGTTTGGTGACTGGTGAATTGTGAATGGTTGGGGAAGCCGCAAGTTTAGGGAAGATTGCTGGAAGCGGCCATTAGCTTTGGTTTTTCTTGCGAAAAAAATACAAACTACCTTCGCCCTTCCAGTCACTAATCACCAAATCACTAATCACAATGTCATTAGCACTTTCCGAACTCATCCTACACCCCGACGGCAGCATTTACCACCTGCACCTGCTGCCAGAACAAATCGCTGACACTATATTTTTCGTCGGTGACCCCGACCGGGTGCCAAAGGTTTCAAAGCATTTCGACCGAATAGAACACCAGGTGCAGAAACGGGAATTCGTTACGCACACGGGCGAATTGGGAGGAAAACGGGTTTCCGTCATTTCCACGGGCATTGGGCCGGACAATATTGACATTGTGATGAACGAGTTGGATGCCCTTGTGAACATTGATTTTTCAACAAGAACCATCAAAGAGAAGCTCACATCGCTCAACATCATCCGCATCGGCACCAGCGGAAGCCTATCTGAAACGGTTCCTGTTGACAGTTTTTTGGTCTCCTCTATGGCACTCGGATTGGATAATCTGCTACACTACTACGACTATCCGGCAAGACCAAAAGAGGAAATGCTGCGGCAAGCGTTTACCGCTTTTACAGCTAGCCTCAATACCAATTTGAATCCCATTGGTGTTGAGGCAGACCAGGGCCTGGTGAGCCGTTTCGGGAAAAATATGCACCGGGGAATCACACTGACATGCCCCGGTTTTTATGCCCCCCAGGGCAGACGTTTGCGTTTAGGCAGTATTTTTCAATCAAGTTTTTTTGAAAAAATAGGCCAGTTCAGCTTCGGAGGGTTGCATGTCACCAATTTTGAAATGGAGACCGCTGCCATCCTCGGACTTGCCAATCTGCTCGGCCACAAGGCCACAGCCTGCAATGCCATCCTTGCCAACCGCATCACGGGTGAGTTTTCAAAAGACACGAAGAAATTGGAGGAGCGGCTGATTGAACAGGTGCTTAGTTGCGAATTTTAAAATCAAAATCACATGATAGATACAAACTTCTATTTGGAAGAATTTCAAAAAATTAACGAGCAGCTCAATCCCGATATTCTCGCTGAAAAGCAACTTGAAGTAGCAGTGGGGACTTACCTAGATGCTGTCTTTTTGAAACTATACAAAAAGGCGTGGTCAAACCCGCTGGAAGATGCACTAACAGCCGAAACCCGGATTTTCTTCGCCATTTGGATTGACAACTCAAATTTGAAAGCCCAAAGAATAGCCTACAACATCCACGCACTGAAATTGCGAAAATTGAAAGGTTACTCCATAGAAAGCCGGAAATTTGCAGCTAGTTTCAGGGACAAATTCAAGCATTTTGAAAACGACTGGCCACATGTAAACTTGAAATTAGGGCCATTGACGCTGTTGGAGGGTTGGATAAATTTTGATGAAGGAAGTTACAAAACCGAGATGTTGAAACTGGCTCAAAATTTTTACACCATAGCACATTTGGTTGATAACACGTTAAATGAGTTTAAGAAATAGTGTTTTTCAGTTTGGTAAAATCAATGCTTTCAAAAGCACAAATCATTGCTTTTGCATAGTTTTGCAACTCGAAACCTTGCCCTTCCGTTTGAGCCATTTTACGAAGTTTCACTAAATAAATATCAAACATGACAGACGTTGCTGTGCAGCCGCTTTCCCGGCTGGTGTTGGAGATGAACGAGAGCGCCACCATCAAAATGGCGCAGATGGCACGTGACCTAAAATCCAAAGGCCACGACGTGATTGACCTCAGCCTTGGCGAGCCGGACTTTGACACGCCAGACCATATCAAGGAAGCAGCAAAACAGGCCTTGGACGCTGGTTACACGAAGTACACACCAGTGCCGGGTCTCGTGGAACTGCGCCAAGCCATCATAAATAAATTCAAGCGGGACAATGGTTTGGATTTCGCAATGAACCAAATCGTGGTGTCAAACGGTGCCAAGCAGACCATTGCCAATCTTTGCCTTGCCATGCTCGACGAGGGCGACGAGGTGATTCTCTTCGCCCCATACTGGGTCAGCTACGCCGAAATCGTGAAGATGTGCGGCGGCGTGCCCGTGGAAGTGGGCGCTGGCGTAGAGCGCGATTTCAAAGTGACCGCCGAGCAAGTGGCTGCTGCCATCACTGACCGCACGAAGGCCGTTTTGTTCAGTTCGCCCTGCAATCCGACGGGTTCCGTTTACGGAAAAGAAGAACTGGAAGCCATCGCCGCCGTGATTGCACCGCACGAGCAGATTGTCATCATTTCTGACGAGATTTACGAATACATCAATTTCACGGGAAGCCACGCCAGCATTGGTGCTGTGGAGAGCGTGAAGCACCGCACGGTGACGGTGAACGGCTTCGCAAAAGGCTTCGCCATGACGGGCTGGCGGCTCGGTTACATGGGCGGCCCAGCATATTTGGCGGCTGCTTGCGCAAAAATCCAAGGACAGTTTACATCCGGCGCCAATGCTTTCAGCCAAAAAGCGGCAGCGTATGCGCTCGAAGCTGATCTTGCCCCAACTTGGAAAATGCGGGACGAATTTCTCCGCCGCCGCAATATCGTGGTGGAACTGACTAGCCAGATTCCCGGCTTTGTAGTCAACAATCCAGAAGGAGCCTTCTATGTTTTCCCGGACATCAGCCATTATTTCGGCAAATCAGACGGCAATGTGACCATCCGCACTGCTGATGATTTCTGCGAGTTTCTGTTGCTGAATGCTCATGTGGGCACGGTCGGCGGCGATTCGTTCGGTGCGCCGGATTGCTTTCGGATTTCTTATGCAGCCAGCGAGGAGTCGCTCAGGAAGGCGATTGGAAGGATTGCGGAGGCGGTGAAGAAGTTGAATTGATTCAAGACAAATAAAATCTGAGGCGGTGTTGAGAAATCAGCATCGCCTTTTGTTTTATCAGCGCTTCGCAAAATCTAGGTGTTCCGGAATTGTTATTTTAATAAAATTCGACTACTTATATTATTTTCTCAAAAACGTTTAGTAAATGCAAATCCTGTTGGAATAATTAAGCCAGTCCTATTTGGAAATGCCACTATTGCGAAATCCATTACCCGCTTATCACCTTGTCGTGTAATACCTAAGACTAAGGCATTGTCAAAAAAATATTTCATATGCCCACCTATTTCATAGAAAATCCGCAAGCGTGGGGTCAGGCAAAAAGAGCCACCAACGCTGAAATTCCAGGGTTTACTCACAAAATCTCCTGCATATCTAGCTGCTGTTCGCAGGGTGGATGCGCTTACAAAATTGTTACGAGTACCCAAGGTCAAAATGCCATACCCACCTATTGAAGCTGTTTTTTCAGAGCCATCAATCACACCGATAGCCGTTGAAGCCCCCACTCCAATATGTAGCTTGTCACTTATATCATAGGTATGTTTTACATCCACCCAAGCCGCATCTATCAATATAGCGGGAAGCACACCAATTCCCAGTGTTGTATGCTCAGTAATTCCAACATGATAAGTGTTATAGTATAGCAATATATTACGGTATTCTTTTTCTGATTTTTTCAAACTAAATGCACTTGGAGCAATGAATAACCGTTCTGCAACATATACCTGTTTTTTTGGAGACCTTTGTTTGCGAGCTGGTGGAAGTACTTGCATGGAATCCAAGGCATCAAAAGAATACCTCAGTAATTCTTGAGAGTTGTTTAACCTAAACGAAATCGAATCAAGCCCAATAAGCAACAGTCGGCCTTCCAACATATCACCCCGCTTGGTGTATAGCTTATGGATTTGGGTAGTGTCTCTTGGGTGCAGGTCGCCTTTGATGAGTAGTTGAGCATTGCCCCATAATGGCATTAATGTGGAAAGTAAGAGTAAATAGCGCATTCTTTATCTTTAGATTTTTGCAGAAAAATAATCTCTTAAAAAGCAAATATCTGTTATTCCTTAAACCAACCAGCATACATGACATAGCTGTTGGCGATGCGTTCCATCGTCCCTGTCATGATTTCCGGTGGAACGGGCTTCACCTTTTTGGCAGGCACGCCAGCGTAGATATGGCCGGGTTCTAGCACCGAATTTTCCAAAACCACCGCCCCGGCAGCTATCAGGCAGTTTTCACCGACCACTGCATTGTCCATCACGATGGCGCCCATGCCGACCAGCACATTGTTGTGGATGGTACAGCCGTGCACCATTGCCCGGTGTCCGATGCTCACATTATTCCCAATGGTCGTGCCTGCTTTTTGGTAGGTTCCGTGGATGATGGCGCCGTCCTGCACGTTCACTTTGTTGCCCATTCTGATGAAGTTTACATCACCTCTAACAACGGCGGTAAACCAAACGCTGCACTGGTTGCCCATAATGACATCGCCAATAATGGTAGCATTCTCAGCGAGAAAGCAATCGTTTCCAAATGCTGGGTTGAAGCCTCGGACGGATTTGATAAGTGCCATTTTTTAGTTGATAAAGTTGATAAGGGTTGATAAAAAGTATCGCAAATTTTATAAAAATAAACGTCAGGCAAGCAATTACCTGACGTTTATAAACCCATATTAACTTTTATCAACCCTAATCAACTTCTCTACGGCGAATTTTACCCCAAATCCAACGGCGTTTCCACAAGAACAAAACGAAAAGCAAAACCAACGGCCAGATGCTGACGAGGCCAATAACAAGGCCCTGCATGAGTTCCCACCCGTTTTTCAGGCCACCGCTTAGCTTCGACCAGAATGATTCATGGAAGGCATTGGGTTCGGGTCGGTATTCGATGGCCTGGTAGAGTTCGAGGCGGATGGTAGACATACCTACTTGGTCTTTCAGGTAGCGCAAGCGGCCTTCCTTGGCTTCGATTTCCTCTTGGATGATGCGGATTTGCTCCTCGGCATCCAGCACGTCCTTCACGGTTTTGGCCTTGGTTCGCAGGATGTCAACATAGCGGTCACGCACGGCAATTTTGGTCTTGAGGCGGGTGGTGATATCCACGTATTCCTCGGTTACGTCATGGGAGTTGATGCGTTTGTACTGGGTAAAAATGGCCTCGGAGCCAAGGTCATCGAGCAGCGAATCGAACTGATTGGCAGGTACCCGGATGGTCAGTGTATTGGTGGTTTCGTAGCTGCTGTTGGTCAGTTCGCTGTCGGAAACATAGCCGCCGTGCTTGGTCGCAAGGTTGGTGGCGTTGCGGCTACTGGCGTTCACATCCTTCACCTGGATGCGGTAGTTGGCAGTCTTGATGATTTGTCGGGGGATTTTGACAGGTTCAGGTTGGCTATTTGGAAGTTGCTGTTGTGGTTGTCCACCGCCGATGGGTTGTTGGGGTGGGGCAGGTGGCGGGGGTTCATCAAAATCTTGGGGAGCCTCCTCGGTTTCGTTTGCCCAAGCTTCTGTAGAAGAAGTCATGGCTTGCGGCGCTTCTGCTTTTGAAAAATCAGCGTTACCTGCATTTTGGCAGGCGATTGCGAAGCAGAAGATTGATAAAATTGCGAAGCAAGAAATGGACTGTTTCATGATTGGATTTTATTTTGGGTGATAGATGCGGTGTGTGAAGAAAAAGACACAAACTATTAAGTTTTTAATTTTTTTCCACTTGCGCAAATTGAACAGTCGTAAAATATAGCACTACAATTAATGTCACAACAGCAGTTGCAATAAATGCGACCGTAGCACCAAATTGAAACCAAACAAAACCTGTGAGCGAACTGGCCAACATGGCACAAATACTTTGCAACCCTGAATACGTCCCTATAGCGGTGGCCGTGTCTTTTTTCTCCGTGATATTTGAAATCCAAGCTTTTGAAATGCCTTCGGTCGCAGCCGCATATAGGCCATACAAAAAGAACAGGCCGATATAAAAATATAGACTCGCATTAAATGACATGCCAAAATATACCAGTACAAACAGGGAAAGTCCAATGATGAATATCTTTTTTAAGCCAATTTTATCGGCAATTATTCCCAGAGGGAAAGCACAAAGCGCATACACCAAATTATAGAAGATATAAATGCCAATGACTTGGGTGTCGTCCAGTCCTGCCTGTTTTACCCGAAGCAACAAAAACACATCAGAACTATTGAACAGGGCAAAAACCAATAATCCAACCACAACCCGGCGATACGCAGTAGGACTTGTTTTCCAATATTTTAAAAATGAAAAAAACGGCGTTCTAACCTTGTTTTTTTGCTCCGCAATATGTTTATTTTTTAAACCAAATGAAGAAAGAACAGCCAATATTCCCGGAATAAATGCAATTAAAAAAAGCGTCTTATAATCCGCTGGGAAAAAATAGAGATATAGCAGCGCTAATGCAGGCCCCAGTACCGCCCCTAGGGTGTCCATTGAGCGGTGAAAACCGAAGACTTTGCCTTTCGTAGCTGGCCTGGCTTCGTCTGAGAGGATGGCGTCCCGTGAGCCAGTGCGGATGCCTTTGCCCAAACGGTCGGTGGTGCGGGCGAGGAAAATCCAGAGCGGATAAACGAAAAGCGCCATCATCGGCTTGGAAATGGCGCTGAGTCCGTAACCAATCTGCACGAATGGTACCCGTTTCCCAGATATATCTGATAATTTGCCAAAATATCCTTTGCTCAAACCTGCTGTGGCTTCGGCTACACCTTCCAAAACCCCAATCAACACTATAGAAAAACCAATGCTTTTCAGATAGATGGGCATGATGGGGTACAGCATCTCGCTGGCCATGTCCGTGAAAAGGCTGATGAGGGATAAAATCCAGACGGCACGGGTGATATATTTCAAGGCAATTATATTTAGCTGTAGTTGTGAATGACAGTTGATGACGGTTTATAATGGTTGATGAGCGCCTGCAATATCAACAGTTATCAACCTCCAAAATATGGCTGCAAGGTTAATGCTGCAATAATAGCAGTTTAGTAGAACTTGAATGCAAAGCCTCATTTTATGGCAAACTGATGGTTTGAAGCTGCATGATTTGACAATTAAATGATAATCAAAATAAAGCTACTTGTGAGATTTGCGGCCTCAAATGAACTGGCTTACTATCACTCATTTGACTACAAGATTTCACCTTATCAAAATTCATCAAAAGATTCCAAATCATGAAAAACAGGATTTTATTTTTGGCCACTATGTTATTGGCCGTTAGCAGTTTCTTCCTCAGCAGTTGCAAGGACGACGAGCCGAAAACCACTAAAGTACATGGAACCATCACACTTGAAAATGCTGACAAATGGGCAGCTTGGCAGGACAGTGGTGTTGTGGAAGTGACCATATTCCCAGCATTCAGCTTAGACCCAGCTGCTGGTTGGGGTGTTGTGCCAGATAACTTTTACGGACCAGGTGTGCCGGGTGGCACTTATGCGATTGGTGCACCTTACAATGCACAAGATCCAGTTGTACTCACTTACAAAGCAGGCCAAACCAAATACGATTATGAAATTGAAGTAGAACCTGGTACCTATTCTGCTTTGGCCATCGGTTTCCGCAACAATTCCGTCACTGACCCATCCTTGAAAACAGCTTCCTTGGGTGTGTATTGGGACAAAGAGACAACAGTGAGCCACGGCATCGTCATCAAAGCAGATGTAGGTGGTGGAAATATCGTTACTTTCTTTGATTACCCTGCTCCAGCTACCATTGACATCAAGGCTGGTGAAAACAAAGAACTCAACTTCGCCGCTGATTTTGGTTTCGTAGAACAGTGGTACCAGTAATTGAATGGTGAACTGTGAATTTTAAGCAAGTCTTATTTTTCACAGGTCACCGTTCACAATTCACCGTTTCCAACCTACCAACCCTTGCATTTCAAAAAAATCTTCAGCCTTCTCGGCTGCCTTGCCGCTTTTAGCGGCTTTTTGTTTGGTCAAAATTCGGGCAGCATCACGGGCGTCGTGCGGGACGCAGCGACGGGCGAGCGATTGGCGTTTGTTTCCATTTTGCGGAGCGAAAAAGAAGGCTGCGCCACGGAGGCAGAGGGTGTTTTTGAAATGAAAAATCTGCCGCCTGGTAGGTATACGCTCTCGGCCACTTGCGTTGGTTATGAGTTGGAACTCCTTGAAAATGTGGAGGTGGTGGAAGGCAAAACAACGACTGTGGCCTTCGAATTGGAGCCTGTCGTTATCTTCGGCGATGAGGCCATCGTGACGGCTACCCGTATGCCGCAGTCGGCGAGACTGGCCCCTGCCAGCGTGGCGCTGGTCACTTCCCCACAAATTCAGGAAAAGCATATCAGCACCTTCGACCAGGCTTTTGATGAAACGCCAGGCGTGGTGGTGACCCGTGCCAGTAATGCGAATGTGCAGGCGTTTTCCATCCGGGGAGCCTCGGAGGTAGCGGGTGGCGGCATCGGCAACCGGGTACTGCTGCTCATTGATGGCCGCCCGGCGCTCAGCCCTGAGTCGGCGGGTGCGCTTTGGAATCTCGTGCCACTGAATTCCATTGACCGGATTGAGGTGGTGAAAGGCGCTTATTCCTCGCTCTACGGCTCTTCAGCGATGGGCGGCGTAGTAAATGTCATCACCAAAAATCCCACCCCAGAACCCAAGACCAAAGTTCACCTGAACTATGGTTTTTACGAAAATCAACCCAAAAGCTACGGAGACCATGTTTACAAGGATTTTTATACCATCGAAGCCAGCCAAAGCCGCAGTTTCAAGCGGTTTTCCTACCTGCTGGATGGCGGTTGGAAACATAACGATGGGCACAGAGAAAAGTCGGCATTTGACCTTGTGAATTTTTATGGAAAAGGTGCTTGGGCACTGAACGGGAATCGCCATTTGCAAATTACGCTCAACGCCAATCGAATCCATAATGACACGCCAGCTACTTGGTTGAGCTTTAATCAGCCATATAGCGTTGCTGCCTATCGTAAGGATGATTTCCAAACTCGCCGGGAATATAATGCCGACTTCTATTATTATGCGATACCTACGGCCAAGCTGAAATATTCGAGCCGTATATTTTATTATCAAAATTCTTCGAAATATAGCTTCAATGACGACCCCGGCAATGATAGTACCAATGTGAATATTGGCAAACAGGTCATAGTCGCCTCGTCCATCCTAGCGCAGCGACTAGGTAATATTAATCAGGTAGATTGGTTTATTAATGAAAAACATGCACTTGTTTTTGGTACGGATATTAACATAGACCATATCGTTGGTTTACCTGATACCGTATTATACGGCCGCCATAATGCGGTGAATTTGGGCGCATATATGCAGGATGAATGGAGCATTAATGAAAAACTTACTGCCACTATTGGCACTCGCATTGACCATTACCGTATATTATCCGAATTTAATGAAACAAATTTTAGTCCGAAACTAGCCGTTTTATTCCAACCCGTGAAATCGCTTGGTATCCGATGTTTGCTGGCGCAGGCGTTTCGCACACCAGCCATGGCCGAGCGGTTTATCAAATTTGAGCAAGGGGGGGGACTTTCCTTTCAGCCCAACCCAAATTTACGGTCGGAAAAGCTGGTGCTATCTGCCGAAGTGGGTGTGAAATGGAGCTTGAAAAACCGCAGCAGTTTTGATGTGGCGCTGTTTTACAACAAATACAAGGATTTGATTTCCTTTCAGCAATTGGCCAGCCCAGACCAGTCGCTGCTGTACCGGGTCATCAATCTAAAAGAAGCGGTGATGCAGGGCTTTGAAGTGGCCTATCAGCGGCAAGTAGGCAAGGTTATGCGCTTCAATTTTGGCTATACTTACCTCGATGCAAGGGATGTTTCCACTGGTCGCTTGAACGATAATTTAGCCTATAAAATGAAGCATACGCTAAGCGTGGGCGCTACGACTTATTTTGGGCAATTTATCGGAAACGTCAATGCCCGCTACCGAAGCGCCATCAAGGAAGTATTCATTTACCCCGGCAGCGAACCGGGTGCTGCTTTTGTGCTCAATGCCAAAATCGGTTGGCAGCCCATCACGCAAGCTCAGTTTTATCTCGCCGTAGACAATCTCACCAACGCACAGTACGAGGAATTAGAGCGCTATCGGATGCCAGGTCGGAACTATACGGCAGGGATGACTTGGGAGTTTTGATTATATTCTTCAACTATAGTTCTTGAATTAGCATTTGCATTAGTTGCATTAGCTCCTCTATTTGCTAAAAAATTGAGGGATATTTTATTGGCAATTCGCATGATACCTTGCAAATGGGTTTCTACATAGCTGTAAGTTTTCTTTCAGGAGCCAAACTATAAGTCAGTGTAATAATATCAAGCTTTATGATAAAACCATGCGGAAGAAACTCATTTACAGGCTGACGAAACTCTTGTGTCTAAATGACGAAATTTGCGAGGGAACAACCTTAGTGATATGCCAGAAACCCCAACTATTGGCCAATATTCACTTCAAGGCATGTCAAAGGATAACAATGCTTATCTTGACGCATCGCAAAATGCAGGCTTTACAGCCTATACCCATCCAAACCCATCGACAGGAAGTCCTACAATTGAACTATACCTTGAAGATGAATCCGATGTTCAAATCATAGTTACCTCCGCAAATGGGTCGAAAATACATGCCATCAATATTGGCAGTTTGACAGCAGGCATCCATTCAATTCCGTTAAACTTAGAGCTAGTGCCGGAAGGCATTTACTTTTGCAAAGTTTTGGCCGGTAAATTCCCACAGACTTTTAAAATTATCGTTACAAAATAAAGTTAGAATTACAACAGAGGGCGGTGTTGATTCACCTCTGAAAAAATGCTGTCCTCACAAATAATTAAAATATGAAAGCTGGATTTATCACTGTATTTGTAATTTCATGTATTTCAATCGGGTGCAAAAAAGAAGAAAAAGTTCCAATCTTCCACCCAGGAGATATGACCTATGGTCGGATGGATGCAAAGAAAAACGGAAAAAATTGGATTGCTTCCAGCAGTGCCCAGAACTATGATAATATTCATTCACTTTTCGCCCTGGATGCAGTAACCTATTCGGAAGAGGGCTTTTTGAGAGAAGAACTTTTTTTGAACAAGATCCCAAAAAAGGTCGGCAAATATGTTGTAAGCGGGCCATATAACGACATTATTGATGACTTTATTGGTTCAGCATACCATACACTTGAAGATGACGGGGACGTCCTTGAAGACACCTGGGATGTGGATGAGACTGCCGCTGACAACTATCTTGAAATCACCTTTATTGATACGATTGAAAATATAGTAAAAGGCAATATGACGGTGAGTTTCAAAATTTCCACAGATGGCGGCAAAAGAAACGCTGACAACCCGGACAAGGTGAAGTTTTCAAAGGGGGCTTTTGACGTAACTTTTTTTAACTAGACTATTGTCTTTCAGGCTGATTTAGACGATTCCTGTACTGACGAAGTTACCCCCTCGCCTTGTTCACCTCTACCACAGCGCTTTCAGGGAAGTCTTCATCAACACCGGGAGCAAACCCGGTGCGGCATTTTTGCTTAATACCCAAATTGACTGACAGCCCATCAAACAAGTGCAGTTTTACCTCGCTGCTGATAATCTCACCAACGCACAGTACGAGGAATTGGAACACAATCGGATGCCGGGTCGGAACTATACAGCTGGCATGACTTGGGAGTTTTAAAAGCGAAATTCTTCAAACTTCGTAATTGGGAATTCCACCTAATATAATTTGCAATTGAGTAAGTTGGATTAAGGTATCTGGGTAAAGACACCCCGCTAAGCCTTCAAACTTTCGTAATTTCGCCAATCAAAGTTCAATTTTGGAATGGGCTTTGAAAATCAATTATCCGCAGGCTTTCGTTCCGGTAAAAGCCAATCAAAATAAATGATGAATATTATTGGAAGAATTTGGAGATTAGTAAAATTAAAATTCGACTTTGTAAGCAACGAAAAACTAAAGAACAACCTATTCAATGCCCTTCCCTATTGGACGGGTGCCCTGATTTCCGGCACCATTGCTGTTTTGTACGCTAAGTTATTTTTATGGGCCGAGATGGGCACTCGGTTTATTTATTCAAAAGCGAGTTGGCTTTTTTTCATCATTTCCCCAATTTGTTTTCTATTAGCTTGGTGGATTGTCTCAAAATTTGCCCCTTTTGCTGGAGGCAGTGGGATTCCGCAAGTTAGTGCCGCCATCGAATTAACTAATCCAAAATTCAAGTACCGCGTACGCCCATTGCTCAGCTTAAGAATCATTATTGCCAAAATAATGTCCAGTTTGGTCATGGTTTTTGGAGGCGGTGTTATCGGGAGGGAGGGTCCAACGATTCAAATCTCTGCCTCTATTTTTAAGATTATCAATGACATGCTTCCTGATTGGTATCCCAAAATTTCCAAAAGGAACATGATTGTCACAGGTGCAGCAGCAGGTCTTGCCTCGGCCTTCAACACACCGTTAGGGGGTATCGTATTTGCCATAGAGGAACTCACAAAAACACATATCAGCCTGTTTAAATCAGCACTATTGACTGGCGTTATCATTGCTGGTCTTACTGCTTTGAATTTTTTGGGGCCATACCTATACCTTGGCTATCCACAATTAAATGGCATATCAGCCTGGATAATCATCGTTATTATTCCGATGGCCATCATCACCGGAATCGCTGGCAGTGGTATGGGGCGTTTAATCCTATATTTTATTAGGAAAAAAAATGCCTTAAAAAAAGGCTACCAAAGGGTTGGCTATGTCATGCTATGCGGGATGATACTTGCCGCCCTAGCCGTATTCATTGATAGCAAAACCTTTGGTTCTGGTAAAGAAATTATGGTTACCACGCTCTTTACAGATGAAAAGCACTTGGAATGGTATATGCCATTGTTACGGGTCATTGGCCCAATATTTTCTTTTTCCACGGGGGCAGCCGGAGGCATTTTTGCGCCTTCGCTGAGTGCTGGTGCCAGCATTGGTGCCGTATTCGCTGGGTGGTTGCATTTGACGCCCACCGAAACCAACCTTATTATTCTATGTGGCATGACTGGCTTCATGACCAGTGTTACTAGAAGCCCATTTACCTCTTCGATACTTGTTTTGGAAATGACCAATAGCCATAATGTCATCTTCTTTATCATGCTCACCGCTTTATTCTCCAATTTAATTGCCACAGTCGTGAGCAGGCATTCATTTTATGATTATTTAAAATTCCAATACATCCATGAGATACACAAAGAAGACTCATTGGATACTAAACGATCCGAATCAGACCCTGAAATGGACGTGGTGGAAGAAAAAAAAGAAATCGTAGTCAAGAAGGAAGAATTGGAAGATAAAACCTCCAATTAAGCAGTTAGGGTATCAAATAAAAACCCTTCGTTAGCGGTATCCGCTGCGCCAACTTTTCAAGCCCACATTTTCCTACCTTTGCCCTAGCCGGTATCATCCGGCCACAAACCAAAACAATGTCCATGTTCCGATATTCCACCCAATTGCTCTTCCTCATTTGCCTAACTAACACCCTACAAGCCCAAGTCATCACCGCAAATCCTGTTTTCCCAACGGAAAACCAAGCCGTCACCATCACATTCGATGCCACGCAGGGAACGGGTGGCCTAGCCAATTGCAACTGCGATGTGTACCTCCACACAGGCGTAATCACGAGCCAGAGCACCAGCAGCAGTGATTGGAAACATGTGCCAACTACCTGGGGACAAGCCAATCCAGCATGGAAAATGACCCCCGTAAGCGGTCAACCCAACAAATACAGCTATGACATCACGCCGACCATCCGCAGCTACTATGGTCTAACCGACCCCAATGAACTTATCGAAAAAATGGCCTTTGTCTTCCGAAATGCTACTGGCAGTTTGGAGGGCAAGGACACTGGCGGTGGTGATATTTTTTACGATGTTGCCCCCGATAATTCAGTGTTCAATATGACCCTGATTTCCCCATCGACCCAAGCCATTTTCCCGACTATCGGGCAAGTGATTCCAGTACAGGCCGCCGCTAACCAGACCGCCACTTTTGAAGTTTTTGACAACGGAAACAGCGTATTTACCAGTGCAGGCACCACCTTGAACTACAGTTTGAACGTGACCGTCGGCGGCGCACACCTTGTCGAAATCAAAGCCTCAAATGGCACTGACAACATTGTCAGAACCTTCAACTATGTGATTCCTAGCGCCAACACCATTGCCCCCCTGCCCAACGGCACCGACCTTGGCATCAACTATATTTCCGATACTTCCGTACGCTTGGCATTTTATGCCCCCGGCAAGACCTTTGCCTACATCATCGGGGATTTCAACGACTGGGAATTCAAGGACAACTACCAGATGAATATCACACCCGACGGCACTACTTGGTGGATTGATGTGACGGGACTGACACCGGGGCAATATTACGCCTTTCAATATGTGGTAAGTGGCGACATCCGTATCGGCGACCCTTACAGCAACCTGATTCTGGACCCCGATAATGACCAATATATTCCTTCGGAAACTTGGCCGAACATACCACCCTACCCTTTCGGTAAAACCACGGGCATTGCCTCGCTGTTGCGCACCGCTGAACCTGACTTCGATTGGCAACACGACGACTTTCAGCGCCCGGCCGAGGACAAGCTTATTATTTATGAAATGTTGATGCGGGATTTTACCCAGAAAAAAAACTTCCAAACGCTTACCGACACCTTGGACTACCTGCAACGGTTGGGAATCAATGCTATCGAACTCATGCCCATCAGCGAGTTCAACGGCAACCTGAGTTGGGGCTACGACCCGACTTACCATTATGCTTTGGATAAATTTTATGGAACTCCTGAATCGTTTAGAACCCTAGTGGATGCCTGCCACGAACGGGGCATTGCAGTTATTTTGGACGTGGTTTATAACCATGCGCATGACAAAAACCCACTTTGCATGCTTTACTGGGATGCTGCCAACTACCGTCCTGCAGCCGACAATCCTTGGCTGAACCAGCAGGCACCGCATGATTTCAGTGTGTTCTACGATTTCAACCATGAAAGCCCTGCCACCAAGTTTTATGTGAAAAAGATACTCCGCCACTGGCTCAACGACTATCATGTGGACGGGTTTCGCTTTGATCTTTCGAAGGGCCTCACCCAAAACACGAATGGCCCCTTTGATGCAGGTGCTTACGATGCCACCCGGATTGCCACCATCAAGGATTATGCAGATGAAATATGGTCGCAAACACCCGGCGCTTACGTGATTTTGGAGCATTTCACCGCCAACTCGGAGGAAAAGGAATTGAGCGATTACGGTTGTATGCTATGGGGCGGTGCTGGTATTAGCAACCAATTTTTGGAAAGCTCGCTGGGCTTTACCAGCAATTTCAGTGGAGCCAGCTACAAGAACAAGGGTTGGAACGACCCGCACCTCATCGCCTACATGGAAAGCCATGACGAAGAGCGGATGGGCTATAAAAACATCACGTTCGGCAACCAATCCACCCCTGGCTACAATGTCCGCAGCCTTCCAGTTTCCCTCGACCGCATGGAGCTGACGAGCGTGTTTTACCTCAGCATACCCGGCCCAAAGATGCTATGGCAGTTCTTCGAAATGGGCTATGATTTTTCCATCAACCGCTGTGAAGATGGCACGGTCAACAACAACTGCCGCCTTTCTCAAAAACCTATCCGTTGGGACTATATGACCAACCCCGACCGAGTGGACCTTTGGAATGTGGTGCGGCAGATGAATTATTTGCGCACGAATTCGTCAACTTTCCATACTGCAAACTTCCAGATGAATACCAGCGGCTTCCAGAAGACCATGCAGTTGAATGCACCGGATATGGACGTCAACGTGCTCGGGAATTTTTCGGTGCAAACAGCCAATGTCTCCCCCAACTTTCAGCATACGGGCTGGTGGTATGATTACTTCTCCGGTGATAGCTTGGATGTGGCAGATGTGGCCACACCCCTGAGTTTCGCTGCCGGCGAATACCGACTTTACACAGATGTGAAGGTGACACCCCCAAATTTCTATACGGATGCGAAGGAAACAAATGTTCAAACTTTCGATTGGTTGATATCTCCCAATCCAACCAGCGGCGATGTGACAATCGATTTGGTTTTGGCGAAAAATGCAGTAGTTCGCCTCACGGTTTTTGATGCCCAAGGTCGGCAGGTAGTTTCGCATGACGAGGAGCAGTTGTCAGCAGGACAGCAGCGCATGTCCCTTTCACTGGATGCTGCGCCAGGGCTTTATTTTGTCTGCTTGAATGTGGATGGGGAAATGGGGGTAAGGAAGGCGGTGGTGCGGTGAGGAAATAAACACGAGCCAATTAAACTTTTTTCACTCCACCCCAGAGGGAGAAGGATAGAATATGGGCTTTGGGCCCCAAGGATTCCTCTTGTATTTATGCACAGCATATTGTTGTTGAGGAAATTTTAAAACAGTTTCTTTGCATTCTAACTCAATAAAGGTTGTGTGAAATTAAGCAATTGAATAGTTATCGGTGGTCATTAGTCATTATTAGTCATTGCTGCAATTTTCTAAAATTCTAGTAATTGTGAGGGGCATGTGAGTCAAATAATTTTAATCGCCTACCTGCCTACCTAGTTAGCTTTATATCCATAAAATATATTTGCTGTATAGACGACACATCCTGCCTTTATCCATATTTAAAATTTTTGCTTAATACTTTTGTCGCATCATTTGTCTTGCCATTGTTACTTCTTGTTTTTCCAACAATATGGAAATGCACAGGGCAAGGAGGGTATTTAATTTATGCAAACCCGAATGAGAACTCATTGAAAATCAACCAATTAGCTACAACCAGCAACAATATTTGAAGAATTGTTGCAACGAATATGTGCAGTGCCAATAGGGTGGCCAATCCTTGCTTTCAAAAAGCGGGATATACTATACTTAGGGTGGAATACATTGCTTTGATGTATTCTTAAAATATCGCTGTGCTATGGCTCAAAAAACCTTGAAATGACGTATAAATTACACAATAAGGCTTTCTAATAATATTATAATATAGAAAGTAGCTTGTTGGTAGGATTCTCACTTTTAAAAAAGAATGGGGTTTTATAGAAGCCATGTTTATAGTTTTTATAAGAAAGCCATGCTTAATGCACCTAATCAAATAATACCAATGCGCAAAAGACTGCTATTTCATTTGATTGCCATTATTTTTCTTTTTTCCTGCGGCAAAGAAAGCAACATGCCAAACGACAACATTCCGACAGTAACGCACCAGAATGGGCATTTACGCATGATTGCTATTTTGGACAGCATAGCCACAAATGCCGACTCGAAGTATTGCTACAATCTCAATTCAAAAAGGGCTGAAAAATTAGCGCTTCAGCTAAATGGAAATTTGCCGATTGAACAAAAGCTTTTAATGCAATCGGAATATGGAAAACAACTGCTGTATGCCGGAAAAACAGAAGCCACCATTGTCGAATTTCAGAAGATACTGTCTTTCTTTGGCAATGAACTGACGGAACAGACAAAGCCAATATTTGAAATGCTGGCCATCAGTTTCCTACGTCTAGGTGAACAGACAAATTGTGTTGAAAAACCCAATGCCGAAGCTTGCATTATCCCAGTCAATATCAATGGTGTGTATAAGAACACTATTGGAATGGAAAATGCCATTCAACTTTATAAGCAATTGTTGACTGTTTATCCGAACGATATCCAGAGCCGATGGCTGCTCAACATCGCGTATATGAACTTGGGCAAATACCCAAAGGAAGTGCCTGAACAGTGGTTAGTGCCGCAGCAGTTTTTCAGGAAAAAAGGCAATATTCAGTTTCAAAACCTTGCTGTTTCTCTTGGATTGGCTGTAAATGGACTTTCAGGTGGCGTGTGCATGGAGGATTTTGATAATGACGGTGACCTTGATTTGTTTATGACTTCCTATGGCTTGACCGACCAGTCAAAGTATTTCAGAAACAATGGTGATGGTACTTTTACGGAAAACACAAAGGATTCCAATCTCTTGGGAATTACAGGTGGGTTGAACACCCTACATGCTGATTATGATAATGATGGCGATGTTGATATACTAGTGCTGCGTGGTGCTTGGATGGATCGGGGCAATTATCCTAATTCGCTGCTACAGAACGATGGAGCAGGGCATTTTACCGATGTAACTATTGAGGCTGGCATGCTTTCGTTTCATCCCACACAGGCAGCTGCATGGGCCGATTTTGACGCAGATGGTGACCTGGATCTTTTCATCGCCAATGAGAGCATACCAAATCAACAGCCTAATCCTTGCGAATTTTTCAGAAACAACGGTAATGGCACTTTCACTGATATTGCTTCTTCACTCGGCCTCCAACTTACTGGTTTTTTTAAAGGCTGTGTATGGGGTGACGTGAACAACGACCGGTTGCCTGACCTCTATATTAGCAACCTAACCGGGGATAACCTCCTTTTTGTAAACAGGGGCAATTCCAAGTTTGAGAATATTGCATTCAAAGCTGGTGTCGTAAAACCTTATTTTAGCTTCCCGACTTGGTACCTTGATTATGACAATGACGGACTTGACGATATTTTTGCGGCAGGCTATGGCGATGCACAACAGCACAACCCTTCTGGCGATTTCCTATCAGATTTATTGGGCACCTTGCCACAAGGTGATTATTTTCGGGTTTACCATAATGAAGGAAATGAAAAATTTACCGATGTTACCGAACAAGTAGGGCTGAATAAACTGATGTTTGCGATGGGTGTCAATTTTGGGGACCTCAACAACGACGGTTGGCAGGATATTTATATAGGTACAGGCAAGCCCGCCTATCAAGCATTGGTGCCCAATAGGATGTTCCTCAATGTACCAGCAAAGGAAGGTAATGGCCGATTTTATGAGGAGATTTCAATGAACGGATTTGCAAATATCCAAAAAGGTCACGGCATCGCTTTCGGTGATATGGACAATGATGGCGACCAAGACATCTACGAAGTAATGGGGGGCGCATATGAAGGTGATGTTTCCTACAATATGTTTTTTAAAAACCCTGGTGACAAAAAGAACAAGTGGGTCACTGTCAAGCTAGAGGGCAAAACTTGCAACAAGGATGGCATAGGTTCAAAAATAGCAGTGCATGTGGCCAATGAAGATGGCACAAAAAAAACTGTATTTTCAACGGTGAATACGGGTGGAAGCTTTGGTGCTTCCAGCCTGCAGCAGGAGATAGGACTGGGTGCAGCAAAATCCATAGAAGAAATAGAAGTGTTTTGGGCACAACCCGGACCTGCGAATTCTGTGTACCATGATATACCTCTCAACAGTTTTGTCAAGCTGGGAGAAGGCAGTGACAACGCCGAGATTTTGGAACGAAAAGTAATTGGCCTTCCATGAATAGCTTGAAAAATATGGGCACTTTGTGGCCAAAAGTGCAGTGGGTCCATATTTTCAAGCTAAACGAATTTTTTGTGTCGTAATAGACATGGCCTAATTCAGAATCTGCTTTATCGATTCCTTGACAGCAATTAACACCGTTTATAACAGGAATTGGTAATAATGCTATAGCAAATTGAGAAACAACAGCTGTGCTATTTTATGCCATATTTTAGTGGGTTCAAAGGGCTTCAATAGCTGACAACTTAATTTCATCAGCGATATTAAAATGCTCTTACCTTGATGCCCTAAACAACTTACTTTCTTATGAAATTCCTCCTTCCCTTCGCTATCATCCTCGCCTTTTCCTTTTGCTACATGGAATGGGGAGGCGGCAATTCCGCCTTCATTTTTGAAGTGGAAAAGACCGTCTTTCAGAAAGACACTAACATGCTTCAGACGCTGACCCACCCGCTGATTATGTTTGGGCTAATTGGGCAATTGCTGCTATTGGTCTGCGCATTTACCGAAGGGAAAAAAAGGAAATGGTTCGCATGGACAGGGATAGGGCTGTTGAGCATTATCGTGTTTTTTGTGCTGCTGGCAGGAGCATTATCCATGAACTGGAAAGCGCTGGGTTCGGTGGTGCCTTTTATAGCCTTGGTGTGTATTTATATTTGGTATTTCAGGAAAAGGCCTGTCCCTGCTTGACTAATGCACATTAATATTCACACCCACACTTAGCAGCGATTCATCCTGCCGGAAATCGCTGTCCGTCAGATTAAAACCTCGTATCAATTGCACCTGCAGTTTCACTTTTTCAAGCCCAGCCCGAATGGTCAGCGCAGGTTCCAGCAGCAGAAATGCATCGTTTTCCTTCAAATAGTCAATCTGGTTCATACCATCAAAAACAAGGTCTCCATTCGGTTCGCCGTAATGCAGGGAAGATAGACGGGACGAAAGGGCTATGGAGAAGTTATTGGTTTTATACCCGATGCTCGGCTGGATGCCATATCGGCTGAGCTTGCCGCTTATTTTTCCGTTATTGGAAGTCGGGAAATGGTTTTCAAAAGAACCGAAGCCAATCAGGCCGTAGGTTTCGAAAATAAACCCAGTTCCGATAGGCTTGAAATAACCCAGACCCAGTTCGCCTAACCTGCCTGAGCCGCCATTGCCGTTTCCGTCGTCCTTGGGGTTGAAAAAACCGACATTCCCCATGATGCCCAAGCTGTTGCTGACGGCATAAGCAACTTGTACTTCGGCTTGGTTGGCGTTTCCTCCAGCGGTGAGGCTCACTTCGCCCTTCTCGCTCAACAATGGCACGTGCTGGGTGTTGGGCACGTAATATTTCGGGCTGCAAGCAGTGAGGATGGATATTGCCAAAATTAGGATGGCGGCGGTTTTGATGCTGTCCATAAAATGGTTTTAAAAATGGTTAGGCATTTGAAGTTTTGATTTTATGGCTAAAACTGTTTTTACAAATCCGATGTTCATTGCCATCCAAATCACCGTGATTGGGCTGATAAATAATCAATCGGGTTCAGATAAAACATCTTTCGCCAGCCCTGCCGGTCCTTGTCCATCTTCCAAGGGTATGGCACAAGGGTTTTTATGGCGTAATGCAAATGCGGGGATTTGCCCACTGCATTTCCACTAGTGCCTACCGTCCCGATTGTTTCCCCATGGGTTGCCCAAGCAAATGTCGAAGTTTTAATATCCTGCAAATGGGCATAATAATGCAGCCGCCACTTCGGGCCAAGGACAAAGACCACCTTGCCGCCCATCTCAATTTGTCCAGCAAAAACAACCAAACCGCTCGTGGCGGAGAAGACACGGGTTCCTTCTTTCGCAAAAATATCTACGCCCTTGTGGGTGACGGACTTGCCCCAAGGGTAGTACCAGAAGGAATTGGCGTTGTAGTCTTTGGCAGTAGCACCTTCGACGGGCATGGTGTAACGCTGGGGAAGGAGGAGGCCGAGGAGAATTATTACGAGGGCTATTAGGGCTGCTTTTTTCATCAATATTTCTCTTTCGAATATTCATCCTTATAATAAGGCTCTAGCATTGAAATTTCCTGCTGAATAAATTCTATTCGTTTCTCCATTGGAAGAAGTTGATGGTTTTTTGAAACGTATTCTTGTTCCTCGTCAGACAGTTGTTCGTCACTAAGTTCAAGGCGAACAGTTAGTATTCGGTTGTATTTTGCATTTGATATATATACGTAACCTTCGTCTATAAAATCTGGCAAATCTTTTAAGGATGATTGAATTTCTCTCAATACCTCAAGAAAACTAGTGTCTTTCATTCTCGATATTTGCAAAGTACTCCAAAAAAAATCCTGATTAAACTTCAACCCATCTAATATCAACTGCTTTCGAGATTCTTCGCTCTCATTAAATTTCTCTATTTTTTCAACAATACATATCAATTCATTTACGAAATCGTAATCCTTCTCAGAATATAGTTTTGTGCTTTGAATAATAGAGTTGTTTTGACATGATAATCAATCATTTGGACAAATTAGGCTGTGGTTCCAAAGGCCAGCACAAAGCCCGATTATTTCATGGTATTGATTTATGTCGTGCATTCTCAACCTATCGGACAATATCCTGAATCG
>WGNL01000037.1 GCA_016124585.1 Bacteroidota bacterium
CCCCCGGAATCGTTCGTCGGGCAGCTTGGCACCTAATATTTCTTGTGCCCAAAATCCTATCCCTGTTTTTGTTTCGCCTATCATAGCGGTGTTTGTTCACCGAAAGATAGCAAGTCAAATTTTATGGGACATGATTAGGTTGCAAACTTGCATGAGCATGTGTGGGGGAGACTTTGGGCAACTGGCAGCCATAAACTGGTCACACCAGATTAAATGCTGCTTTGTACATTTGACCTCACCTTAAATTCAAGCTCCATGAAAAAGAATCATTGTATGTTGGTATTAGTTCTTCAGTTCCTCTTAGCTATAACTGCCTGTTCGCAAACCAAGCAACCCGACTGTAACGATGCTCAAGGCATCAAACAATTTTTGGAACAGAAGGGCTTTATAGGCGGTAACCCCATAAAAGTTGTTGGTAAATACGTTTACCCCCAATCGGAATTTGTTATGGATTTTGCTGGTCTACTAATCGAAGAAAATGGATTAAATATCAATATGGCTCAACCCATAGAATTAGACATGAAAGAAGTTGGGAATGGATTAAGAAGTGTAGGAATTGTAACAAAGAATGAAAATTTTTGTGACAACGACATAAGAAAAATAATTTTTAATGACTTTAATAAGTCCAATTATGACTTATCTATAAATATCCATATTTGGTATGACCCTGAAAGTGATAATTACATTCCTTTCATGCGTTTTAATGAGGTGGATTATGAAAAAATGGGCAAATAGGAATTGCCGACTTAAGCAAGTTTAGCGCAGCGGCGCTTGTGACACTAACTTACTGTTTGCAACTTGCAAGCGCAGTTCATTTGCGGAAGAAATCCTTGCTAAAACATTCATGGGAAGCCTTGCAAGATGCAAACTTGCAAGAGCACGTGTGTGGGAGACTTGCGCAACTGGTAGTTGTGGTGGGTGCTTAACATCAGGTTACGGCGGCCAGAGGCCGCTAACTTAGCCCGTATGCGAGCACAGCTTGCAACGAGCAATGCTGTTTTTCAATTTAAAGGGCAGGTAGTGGGCCATCGGTTTTTTTTGGAAATTGAAAACCTTGGCAAATACAATCTGTGGATTGTTCTGCTGGCTTGCGGTGGCAGATGCAAACTGGGCACAACGAAATCAAAAACTTGGAACATAAATCCAGAAGTGCCCTAATAATACCAATCCAAAAATAATAAGAATGAAGATTGCCCATAAAGAATAGGGACTCTCAAAGGAAAATTTATTAATGATAGCTTTTATGACAACGTAACAAAAATATAAGTATAGTGGTATTGAAATGGGGAATAATAATAAAGAAAGGAAAAATAAAATTTCCAAAGATGAAAAGCCAACCGAATGCCAATTAGTAAATAAAACTGGCATCAACTTATGATTTTTTAAATAGGTATTACATTTTGCTTCATCATCAAATTCTACAACTTCTCCTGTCAATTCATTAGTAACAAAATATCGGCTATTGGAACAATGACCTATTATATGGCCTTTGTATGAAAACCAATCACTAATACAATGAATAGAACCTTTTACTCCGATATAACCAGGCTCCTCTATCCGACTTCCATTTTTTGTCGTAAAACTCCACTCAGGGCCAAAGCAATTACCAATTTGCAAAAATGAAGTTGAAAGGAAAAAAATGCCTACGATTGATTTTGTGAATTTCATGATATTCAATTTTTCAATCAGGCAGGATGGAAAATGGCTGTATTTGCCTTATTTATATCCTCAAAATTAATCAAAAAAACAGTTAAAACAAGTTTAGCGCAACGCCCCCTCAACTTATCCTCCCCAACTCCGCCCCTTCTTCCCTTCCCGTTCCATCTGCTCCCGCAGCCTAACATTCAGTGGGTGCTGCAATTCCGGGTCTTTTTCGAGGATGCGCAGCGCCAGTTCCCTGGCCGTGCGGAGTATCTCCCCGTCCCGCCCGAGGTCGGCGATGTGGAGGTTGAGCAGGCAGCTCTGTTGGGTGCCCTCGATATTGCCGGGGCCACGCAGTCGCAGGTCGGCCTCGGCGATTTCGAAGCCCTTATATTTTAACCCTTTAGTTTTAGTGAAAGTAAGGGGAAATGGGCCTGTTTCTTTTTTCACACAACCTTCAACCCAAAGAATTTTCCATTGTGTCAAAGTTTTGATATTTGTCAAGCAGTAGTCTGAACTCATGTTATTTTAGGGAACCTAGTTTTTTTTACACCATTCATTATTAATATTACCTTTTCTTTCAAGAATCTATATTACCGACAACAGCTATCTATCACTAAACAAATAACTTGATAATGAAAAATGTTTACTTTTTCTACGTTTTGGTTTTGACTTGCGTTACACAATTGCTAACTGCACAAAACTTCCCTTATCTTTATAGCCTCAAGTATTTTCAAGAACTTGAAAACTTTCCTGTTTTGAGCTGCTGCCCTCAGAGCGAACCACAAGATTCAGACTATGAAATAGTTTTTGAAGATAATTTTGAAGAGGGGTTCAAAGTGGAAAATTGGCATACGGATCGCCCTGGGGGTGGTAGGTGTTACTGGGATGGCTCTTGGACACCTCTGTCGGATGCAGTATGGTTTGGAGAAGAGGGAGAAAATGTATTCGTAGAGGACGGCCTTCTTAAGTTGGTGGCCGACCAACGGGTACCAGGCGAACAATGTAACAATAAGGTGGCCAACTATAGTGCTGGTCAGGTTTGGTCACAGCAGCATTTTCGATACGGAAAATTTGAATTTGGATTTAAAGTCCCAAAAGGTGCAGCGCTATATCCTTCTATTTGGATGCAAACCAACAATGGTGGTGGAAATGATGAAATTGACATCATGGAATCATTTGGCAAGAATAACGACTCCGATATCGTAGCGTATAGTAATGGCAGCTTAAATTCAGCGTCTGGTGCATACGAGGCATATGGTCAAGCCTTAACTAACCGCAGTAAGGCCTCTTTGCTTCGATATGAAACATGGGCTGTTGCAGAACTGACCTGGACACCTTATGAGCTTTATATTAAGATCAATGGCACCAAGACCATGCATGTTTATAAGTATTACTATCTCTGCGGGGAAACGCTCCATCCCATTACTTGCAGCACACCAAACCCCATCACCTCATGTGGGGAGGATATAAAGTTTGTCGAGAACATGTCATTCCCTGATGATGAAATGAAAATAAACATCTGGTTGAATTTCCAGCCTTATGCCGATTGGTCAGATGTAGGAGCGCATATAGGTGATACAGGAACTGATTTGCCAGCCACATTTGAAATTAGTCATGTAGTGGTGAAACAAGTCCCTGCAAGTACATGGGGAGTTTGTGAGGATAACCTTTTTTGCACCTATTCCACTCCGGGACATTTGGGTGAGGCGCTGAATTTTTGTTCTTATGAGTATGAGGCAGAAGTGGATCCAACTGTCTTGAGCTTGTATCCATCAAACTCACCCAATTATACTTGGGACAATGCTACCCTGGAGACAAGTTCTAACCTGTATGCCCATATCAGCGAAGACGAATTGTTGATAGACCAACCATATCCCACTAGTGGTACTGAATGGTTCGAAATACACATCCCTGCCGATGCGGATGCTACTTGCATTGGCCAAAATAGAATTTTAAGAAAGGAGCTTGATATTAATACATGCCGCTTCCCGGATATATTGATTGATGGAAATGTGGCAATTTTCGACCCAACGGATAACAACATCCTATACTACGTTTCGAAAGGAACACATGAGATAGATGTTAAAGAGCTGCTCCCGGGAGAAATCGTCAATTATGAAATTCAAATACAGACCGCTAATGGCAGTCCGGAAATAATTTCTATAAACGAACCCCTTATTCTTGATTTTAGCTCTACAAAACGTGTATTTTTTAGGACTACGTATGCAAGTGGTTGTTATCGAAAATTCAGTGTTTTTATTTCACCTATCTGCGAGGAGAGCCTATTTGAACTTCTGTTGGATGGGGAAAATATTACCCCAGAAGGCTTTTATAAGGCAAAATATTTCGCTCCATGTTTTGGCCAATATCCCGTTCAATTTAATAGCAATGGAACAAGTTATGAAATATTCAGCGTCAAAAAGGTGGATTTGTCCACAAATTCGTCCACATCGGTTAATGTAGTAAATAATGAATTCACAGTTCAGGCTGGTGTTTCGGAAACATTGTATGAAATAACCTTTAAAAGCACAGAAGCCGGTTGCTCAGCCATTAAATTTAAATTAACCGTTGTAGGCCATTGCTGTTACCCTGACAACGTTTGTGACCACCCAAATGGATGCCCAGACCATACCATCTATCCAAACCCTACCAGCAATATCGTCAATATTACAATGCCAGGCAGTGCTATGGATGACAACGGCACTACCTATCAGCCTCAAATAGCGCAGGTCAATGTGTTTGATTTATATAACATGAATGCCCCTATTCAATTAAACTTTGATGGTTTTCAATCAACGGCATATACCTTGGATGTTTCAACCTTGCAAAGCGATAATCTTTATATTTTGGAGGTCAAGGATCAGCTTGGAAAAACATGCCATGAAAATTTAATAATCACAGATTAGCAATGTGTACTTTGATTTTCTTACTTGTGTACATGTCGCCTCTCCCGTTTTCAAACGGGGCGAAAAACTTTTAGGGAAGGCGGGGTCCAAAATTTATGTAGCAAATTTTGTGGCCCGCCTTCCCTTTATCTGTTCCCGATGGCAGCGTAGCCGAATCCGCTCTACACAGAAATATGTAGAAATGATTTTTCTGACTACGATAGAAAAGGTTAAATATTACTCCCAATTCTAACTTATTCTCCTCCGGTTCCTACCCTTCTTCCCTTCCCCTTCCGTTTGCTTAGTTCTTGCAAGTTTGCAAGTTGCAAATTTGCAAGAGCATGTGTGTGGGAGACTTGCGACAATTGGGTTTCGTTTTTCACACCACCTTCAATCCCAAGTATTTTTCCATTGCATCAAAATCACGGTCATTGTGCAGGAGTGGCAAGTCATTTTCGATGCAAAAAGTACCAATAATCACGTCCACCGTTTTCCTGACGGTAATGCCTTTCTTTCTTAAAATTCGGTAATTTTCAGCACTTTTCAGTGCTATGGCCTTTCCACATAAATCGAAGCAAGGCAACGATAGTAGGTAGTTCTTTGCTTTCTCAAAGCCTTTGTCATCCTTAAAACCACGCAGCACTTCTGAAAGGATTATATCGCCAATGCCAATACGGTCCGTTGCCAACTTGCGGTCGAGCAGGTCGGTTTCTTGGGATATGACGCCATTGAAGTAGTCAATCCAAACGGTGGAATCAACGATGGTCATGCGTCGGCCCGCATTTGGTCTAGGTCACCTTCCCATTTCACCTTGCCCCGCAGGCTGCGGATGCCCTCTTGGTTCACCATTTGAATCAAGAGTTCCAATGCTTTTTCGACCACTTCCTTTTTAGTTTTCAAGCCGCTCAGGTTCATGGCGGTCTGAATGAGTTGGTCGTTGATGACGATGCTGGTAGTCCTCATTTCGGAAAAGTTTAGGTTACGAAGGTCGTTGTTTTTTGGGAAATTGGAAAATTGAGGTGTATGCTTTACATTAGTTTACGGCGGCCAGAGGCCGCTACCTTAGCCCGTATGCAAGCACAGCTTGCAACGAGCAACGCCGTTTTTCAATTTAAGGGATAGGTGGTGGGCCAGCGGGGCGCCTGCGTTTTGAGCAGTGCCGCTTGGTCGGCTTCGGAAAGCTGGGTGCCGAGGTTGCTGATTTCTTTTATTGTTGGGTTGGGTTGCATGGCTTGTATTTCAATTTCTTTCACTCAGGAAGAATTCTTCGACCATAGCTTGAATGGCTGGATTTACCAACTCAAATGCCTTCCTTTTTTCTGGAAAAACATCTTTAGAGTCTAAAGCTAAAAATGAAAGAAGTGGGAAAGGAATACCCAAAGCATCACTAATCTTTTCAAGTGATTTAAGGGTAGGTGATTTTTTACCGCCCTCAAGCAAACTAATATAAGTCATTGATAAACCAGCTGCTTTTGCAAGGTCTGCTTGAGACATTCCTTTCTTTTCCCTTAATTCACGTATCTTGTTGATTACACTCATTGCGTTTTTTTCGATTCACGAAGAATTTTTGAAGAAAATATCATAAAGCAATTGTCCAAAGGGAGCAAGTTTTACAAGTATATCGAAATGCTTGTTAATTCTGGCTGCTTGCTCAAGTAAATCAAGCTCCTCTATTGCTTTATCTACCCGAAGTACATCTTCTTCGGTAAGATTAAACAGTTGGGGATTACTTTTAAGCTGCGATAGGATATATTTTAGGTTTGAAAGATTTTCCATTTTTAATGAAAGGTTTGCGGCTGGTGTCAGCCATTTTTACAGAATTTGTTGAAGATTGAACAAATTCTGAACCTTTCCTTAAAGTGGTTACTATGTCGAAATATTCGTAGTATTTACTAAGGTCGTAAGTAATTGAATATTGATAGGAGTGTGAATGGAATAGTTTAATGTATAATCGCCTTACAGCCCTATATTGTTGGGTTATCTTCTTTTTTAGTTCAGCTATGAATAACTCATCGTACATCAAGGTATTCCAGATAGCTTCATAAAAATTCAAGTTTTTTAAAGCAGCCCCAGAATAATCTCTACATGGCGATTTGAGATAACAGATCATCTTACAATCATGCCGCATTCTAGGGACTTGAGCACATAAGTCAAATCCAAAGGATTCAGCATCTGGAAATGATAGAGGTATATCGTTGAATTTGAATGCAAAATCATTTTCAAAATGAATGCTTTCATCTATCGTGAATATCGACCTAGATTTCTTGGTAGCATTAATTATTGAAGTTTGCATACCAAAATAATCACTTGCAGCCCACCCAATTAGCTCTTTTCCATCATCATAGGTTGATTCTGCAAATTTCCGAATCGCAAAATCAATAAATTCCCTTTTATGAAGCAATACATTTTTTAGCTTCTTAAAACGAATTTTTTCAGGTATTTCATAACGAATAGAAGGCATAGTTCATAATTTTGTGAAAAATTATGAACTATAGTTAATATTTCCAAATTTTTTAAAATTATTTTTTTCAACTTATCCTCCCCCAACTCCTCTCCCTTTTCCCTTCCCGTTCCATCTGCTCCCTCAGTCGCACATTCAGCGGGTGCTGCAATTCCGGGTCTTTTTCGAGGATGCGAAGCGCCAGTTCCCTTGCCGTGCGCAGTATCTCCCCGTCCCGGCCGAGGTCGGCGATGTGGAGGTTGAGCAGGCCGCTTTGCTGGGTGCCCTCGATGTTGCCGGGGCCACGCAGGCGCAGGTCGGCCTCTGCTATTTCGAAGCCGTCGGTCGTGCGCACCATCGTGGCGATGCGCTCACGGGCGTCGGCGCTCAGCTTGAAATCGGTCATGAGGATGCAGTAGCTCTGGTCGGCGCCACGGCCCACCCTGCCCCGTAGCTGGTGCAGTTGCGAGAGGCCGAAGCGGTCGGTGTTCTCGATGACCATCACACTGGCGTTCGGCACGTTCACCCCCACCTCGATGACCGTGGTGGCCACCATGATTTGCGTCTGCCCGCTCACGAAGCGCTGCATCTCAAAGTCCTTGTCGGCGGGCTTCATCTTGCCGTGCACGATGCTGATTTGGTAGTCGGGGATGGGGAACTCCCGGCTCAGCGACTCGTAGCCTTCCATCAGGTTTTTCAGGTCCATTTTCTCGCTCTCCTCGATGAGCGGGTACACGACGTAAATCTGGCGGCCCTTCGCAATCTCCTCCTTCATGAAGCCGAAGACCCGCAGCCGGTGGTTCTCGGTGCGGTGCGAGGTGGTGATGGGCTTTCGCCCCGGCGGCAGTTCGTCAATCACCGACACGTCGAGGTCGCCGTAGAGCGTCATGGCGAGGGTGCGGGGGATGGGCGTGGCCGTCATCACGAGCACGTGCGGGGGCAGGGGTTTGTTTTTTTTCCAGAGGGAAGCCCGCTGTGCCACCCCGAAGCGGTGCTGCTCGTCGGTGATGGCGAGGCCGAGGTTCTGGAACTCCACCCAGTCCTCGATGAGGGCGTGTGTGCCGATGAGGATGTGGATGTCGCCGTTCTTGAGGTCGGCGAGTATCTTCTCCCGCTTCTTGCCCTTGATGCTGCCGGAGAGGTAATCCACCCGGATGCCCAGCCCCTCCACCAGTTCGCTGATGCCGAGCAGGTGCTGTTGCGCAAGGATTTCCGTGGGAGCCATCATGCAGGCCTGGTAGCCGTTGTCGAGGGCGAGGAGCATGGAGAGCAGCGCCACGACAGTCTTTCCGCTGCCCACGTCGCCCTGCACGAGGCGGTTCATCTGGACGCCAGCACCGAGGTCGGCACGTATTTCCTTGATGACCCGCTTCTGTGCGCCCGTGAGGTCGAAGGGGAGTTTTTCCTTGTAAAAACGGTTGAAATGCTCGCCTACTTTTTCAAACACATAGCCCTTGATGGCGGCCTTGCGGCGGTGCTTGCTCTGCAACAGGCGCATTTGCAAAAAGAAAAGCTCCTCGAACTTTAAGCGGTTGGTGGCAACATCGAGTTCTTTTTGGCTAGGGGGAAAATGAATCCAGCGCAGGGCATCGTAACGGCTGGGGAGGCGCAGCTTTTCGAGCATGTAATCGGGGAAGTTCTCTGGCAAATCATTTGGCGTCAGCCGCTCGAACAGCGCCTCCATGAGCCGTCGGCGGCCCTTGGCTTCGAGGCCCTTGGCGTTCAGTTTGTCCGTGCTGCGATAAACCGGGGCGAAAGTGCGGGCGGCTTCCATGTTCTCCTCCGTCACTTCCTCCAACTCGGGGTGGGTGATGTTGAAAAAGCCGTTGAAGCTGCTCACCCGCCCGAAGGCTACGTAGGGAGCGCCGACTTTCAGGTTCTTTTCCAGCCAGTAAACCCCTTGAAACCAGACCAGTTCGATGACGCCCGTCTCGTCCCGCAGCCGCCCAACGAGCCGCCGCTTGCCGCCCTCGCCCACCACGTCCAGCTTCCGAAGGATGCCCTTGAGTTGTACCTCCCCGCTTTCCTCCGATAACTCATTGATTTTGTGGAACTTGGTCTTGTCCACATAGCGGTAGGGGTATGCAAACAGCAGGTCGCCGAAGGTATGGATAGCGAGTTCTTTTTTGAGCAAATCGGCCTTCACGGTGCCGACGCCCTTGAGGTATTCGATGGCGGTGTCGAGCATTATTTGAGTTAAAAGTGGGCAGTTGGCAGTTTGCAGCCGGGGACTGCGATACAGCTAATTATTTGCCATTGTCGAATGAAATAGCTGTAAAATTGCGGCGCTAAAATATCAAGTTTTACACAAGTGACTTGAAATCGAACAACAGGCATGCATTAGTGGGAAAGTTAAAAATTTGCCAATGGCAGCTAGTCTCGCCAACTTTCAGGTTTAGGCTTAAAAATTCATCCTAACTTTGGTTTGCTTTCGTCTCCTGATGAAACATATTGCATTCAAGTGAATCTCTTTCAATCTAAATTTATGAAAATGAAGAAATTATACACCATACTCGCATTTTTTGGCGCTGCTTTTTGGTGTCAAGCACAGGTTACTATTTCCAGTACTACCTTCCCCGCAGCTGGCGATACCCTCAAAACAGCGACAGACCTCAATCCAGATGGTGTGACCATAACCAATTCAGGTGGCCCTTTTACTTGGGATTTCACGGGATTGGCTCCTACGGTTAAACAGGAAACCGTTTTTCAAGCAGCCACCGAGGGCAGTGCTTTTGCTGAATTTTCTGATGCAGAGCTAGTGACGATCGGTGCAAGTGGGCAGGGTGAAACCTATTTCGACGTCTCTGCGAACAGCTTTTCCAACCTTGGTTTTTATGGTACGGATCCGACGGGGGCGCTGCCAATCCCGACGGCCTTCAAATTTTCGCCACCCGTGCCGGAGCGCCGTGCGCCGCTCAATTTCATTGATAATTTCCTTGCGGAAACAAGCCTGAACATAACATTGCCCATCGATTCCACACTCGCAGCTATCCTTGGCCAATTGGGTTTGCCAACAGGTCTCGCAGATTCACTTAGAATCAGGTTAACAGCCTCCCGTTACGAACTGGTGGATGCGTACGGAACTTTAGCCATCCCCGGTGGCACTTACGATGTTTTGCGGGAAAAAAGCACGGAGTACCGGGATACTCACTTGGACATCCATACTATCTTGGGCTGGATTGACGTGACTGCGCAAGCTGGTGCTGGCACTGGACTTGGTCAGGACACTACCATCACCTATAATTTCATCAGTAATACCGAAAAGGAATATATCGCAGAAGTGCAAGTCAGTCCATCCGACTCCACCATCCAGCAAGTGCGGTACAAGGATAATGGTGTGATAAGTGGCAATAAGGAAGTGTTGGAGACTAGGCCAGAAGTGCTCGTCTCACCGAATCCTTTCGTGGGACAAACCATTTTTGAATTGAAAAATTACGCCCCTGGGGATTATTCGCTACGTTTGTTGGATGTCAGTGGTAGGCAGGTTTTCACGCAAGATATGGTCGTGGGTAGCAATGCCGTCAATTTGGACGCCTTGGGCAGCGGTGCTTATTTTTATCAAATCATCAATCCTAAAGCCCAAGTTTTAAACACTGGCAAGGTCTTTAAAATCAATGATTAATACGGCATGTTTAATAATCCTGGTGCTGCCAACCGAACTGAACAATTGCGGCAAGTCGCTTTTGAACTTAAAATGGAATACGCTGAACGTGACGAGTATGGCATGATTGGCCTGCTGCGGGATTTTCAATTGTTCCAAAAAGGTGGTAGAAAGGAAATCACCAATTTGTTATCCCAGGCCAGCCCCTTGATGGAAGATCGGTTTCATTTGTTCGATTACAAGTACACCATCAGCACTGGAAAATCAACGCATAACCATCGTCAGACGGTTTTATTCATCAATTCGAAGCGGTTGTCCATGCCGGAAATGCTAATGAAACCTGAGTATTTTTTCAATAAAATTGGTACTTGGCTTGGCTTTCAGCAGGACATTGATTTTGAGGAACACAAGGTTTTTTCGGACAATTACCTACTCCAAGGCGAGGACGAACCCCGTGTGCGGCGCACGATGAACAACGAAGAAGTAATCCGGTTTTTTACCATTGAAAAAGATTGGTACCTTGAAAGTGTTGGCTTTTTCATGGTGTTTTACCAGCACGACCGCATCATACAACCACATGAAATCAAGTATTTCTATGATCGTGGAATGTTGCTTTTTGATAATTTTAAGGAAGAACCACTTTGAAATTAGTTCGGCAGTTGGCAGGCAGGGTGCACTTATTTGGCATTGAATGCGAACTGTTAACTGGCAAATTGCCCATTTAAAAAATGTGTACTGTCACTTACATACCTCAGCCAGGCGGCAATTTTGTCCTCACCTCTAACCGTGATGAGGCTCCTAGCCGCTCACCACAAAACTTGGACAGAGAGGTGGTGAATGGTGCAACGCTTGTTTTCCCCAGGGACACTACTGCTGGCGGCACTTGGATTGCGGCGACAGATTCCAACCGGGTTGCCTGTCTTTTGAATGGTGCCTTTGAAAAGCATAGCCACCGCCCACCTTACCGGCGCAGCCGTGGGTTGATGGTGCTCGATTTTTTTCGCTTCGCAACGGCTGTTGAGTTTTTTGAAAAATACGATTTCAAGGGAATGGAACCTTTCACTTTCATCATCGTGGATGATGGGCAGCCATACGAACTTCGTTGGGACGAGCAGCAACAGCACGTCCGGCCACTTGACCCACTGGGTTATTATCTTTGGTCATCGGCAACGCTGTATCCCGGTGAGGTTGGGGAGATGCGCCAGCAGTGGTTCAAGGAATGGCGGCATGAAAGGCGAGATTTCAGTCCAGCTTCCATCCTTGACTTTCATAAGACTGGTGGCATGGGTGATGATTGGAACGGCTTCATCATGAACCGAGAAGGAAGGGTTCAGACCGTAAGTCTCACACAGATTGTGAAAAATGACGTAGGTATTTCTTTGGAATACAACGACTTGCTGCGGAAACGAGTGAAAAAGGATATTTTGAACTTGAGTAGGCTGCCTCAGAAAATCGCCAATTGAAACCTGCTAAACATTTTGCGAAAATTGAAAAATGGATACGAACGAACTCCTCCAGAAAGTACGCAAGATTGAAATCAAGACGAAAGGGCTGAGCAAGCAAATGTTCTCCGGTGAATACCACAGTGCCTTTAAGGGGAGGGGTATGTCGTTCAGTGAAGTGAGGGGGTACCAGTACGGCGACGACGTGCGGAACATTGACTGGAACGTGACTGCTCGGACCAATACTCCCTTTGTCAAAATCTTCGAAGAAGAACGGGAACTGACGGTGATGTTGTTGATTGATGTGAGCAAGAGCGCCTATTTTGGCACAGTGAACCAGCTCAAACAAGGCATCATCACAGAGATTTCTGCTGTGCTGTCCTTCAGTGCCATCCAGAACAATGACAAGGTCGGGGTTATTCTTTTTAGCGACAAAATCGAATTGTTCGTTCCACCAAAAAAAGGTCGCTCGCATATCCTACGCATCATCCGTGAGCTATTGGATTTTCAGCCAAATAGCCACGGCACCGACCTTGGCATGGCCTTGCGGTATTTCAACAATGTCATCAAAAAGCGCTGCATTGGCTTCGTGCTTTCCGATTTTATGACAAGGGGATATGAGGCTCCGTTACGAATCGCCAGTCGCCGCCATGACCTTGTCGGGGTGCATCTTTTTGACCCAAAGGAACAAGACTTGCCTGACGTGGGACTCATCCGGGCTAAGGATTCTGAGACTGGCGAACTGGCTTGGGTGGATACCTCCTCACCTCTGCTTCGTGCGAAATATGCTTCCTGGTTTAAGGAAAACTATAATTATTTTAAAACGACCTTTTCCCGCAGCGGCACTGACTTTGTGAGCATTCGGACAGATGATAATTATGTGACGGCGCTGCTGAATTTCTTTGAAAGAAGAAAGTGAAGGATTTGTTGGTAGTTCGACTGGGTGTGTTTATTAACCTAAAATTGCTGAATGATTATTTTTCTAAAACAGAATTGCCCAAACTAGTCAACTAGTTTGGGCAATTCTGTTTTAGAAATTTGCTGCTAGTACCTGCTGCTTTCTACTTTCCAATCCCCTGTCGATACTGTGTAGCACGGGTTGGGTCAATTTTCTCCATGGTTCGGGTAACGACGTTCTTCTCTTCGGTAGCACCAGCTTTGTATATTTCGATGATTTCGTCCGATTTGGTATTTGAAAATACTTGTAGAAGAATCGAGTTGGGGTAGCTGCGGTTAACAGCATCCAATGTTTCAATTGATTGAGTCATGATTGCCCTTGCAACGCTGGAGTCATCGTACATGGTGTCTAGCCCTTGGCGGTGGTAATCATAAATCATCTGCCGGAACGGACGCATTTTGGGGGAGAGGATGTTCTCAACGAGCCAATAACGGTTGCGGTTGTTTTCGGTGGCCCGCCAGCCGGGCACGTTTGACGCAACTTGGGGAGGTATCCGGTTTACGATGTCCCAAGCTGCCTGAAAATAAGGCTCTCCGCCCAACGGAGCGAAGGAATCATAGTCCATGCCGATGGCGATATATGCGTAATATGCCAATACAGAAGTCAGGTTGTTGAGATAAGTGGTCTGGCTATAGTCTAGTGGTTGGAACTGTTCGTAGCTAAAAACCAAATCCTTGTCCTGATGCTTGAAAAGGGGCGTTTCATAATTACTGGCATACACTGGGCGAATGCTTTGCAAAGAAAGTTCTGCCTCAAAAGAATTCGAAGAAAGTTCTTTTGAAATCGTGATGACAAGGTCTAAGCTGATGCGTTCTTCCTCCTCGAACACATCGTTGGTCCATTTTTGATTGTTCATGAACTCCTCAATGGACTGCTTCAAAGTTTGGAAAACGGCCGCATCGGCGGTCTGGAGCTTTGGGGTGTTCATGGTTACCCGCACCTTCAGTTCCTGCGCTTGGAGTGAGCAGGCAAAAAATCCTAATGCGAAAAGTAAAAACCAATTTTTCATGTTGCTATTTTTTTGTCAGGGCTTCGAGCACTTCGTTCACAATATCTTCTGCCACTTCGGCCTTGGTTTTTAACTCAAAATCCTTGCGCTTATTGTTCCGGTGTAAAATGGTAATTTTATTGGTGTCAAAATTGAAGCCAGCGCCAGCGTCTTGCAGGGAATTAAGCACGATAAAGTCGAAATTTTTCTTTTCCAATTTTTCGCTTGCATTATGCAGTTCATCGTTGGTTTCCAAAGCAAATCCAACGATGAACTGGCCTTGGCGTTTCATTTTGCCCAAAGAAGCGGCGATGTCGGGCGTTTTTTCCAGTTCGATGGTCATGCCATCGCCTTTTTTCTTGATTTTTTGCTCTGCAACATGCGCTGGGCGGTAATCAGCCACGGCCGCCGAAAGAACAGCAATCTCCGTTTTTTCAAAATTTTCAACGGCTACATCGAACATCTGCTGCGCTGATTCTACCTTGATGGTCGTAAGGTTCGGGTGTTCAGGTTTCAGTTTTGATGGACCAAGTACCAAAGTCACTTCAGCACCCCGTTTAGCGAACTGCTCAGCGATGGCCACACCCATCTTTCCGCTCGATCGGTTTCCAATGAACCTCACCGGGTCAATGGCCTCATAGGTTGGGCCCGCCGTTATCAGTACTTTTTTGCCCAAGAAGTCCTGCTTTTTTTCAAAAAAAGTGGCTAGAAATGCCACGATTTCCTCGGGCTCTGCCATTCTGCCCTCACCGACCAGACCACTTGCCAATTCGCCATAGCCCACGGGCAGGAAATGGTTGCCGTAGCTTTTCAATCGATGGACGTTGCCTTGGGTGCTAGGGTGCTTCCACATGTCAAGGTCCATGGCGGGTGCTAAAAAAACTGGACAGCGTGCCGAAAGGTAAACGGCGGAGACAATGTTGTCGCAAATGCCGTTGGCTAATTTGGCGAGAGAGTTGGCCGTTGCTGGCGCAATCACCAATGCATCAGCCCATAGCCCCAATTCTACATGACTATTCCATTCGTGCTCCGCAATGACTTGGGTGAAAACAGTTTTTTTTGAAAGGGTAGAAAGGGTAAGTGGGGTGATGAACTCAGCGGCGGCCGGCGTCATAAGAACTTGAACCTGAGCCCCTTTTTTTACAAAGAGCCGAACCAGATGTGCGGCTTTATAGGCAGCGATGCTACCTGTGACGGCGAGTATGATTTTCTTACCAACCATTTTTTGAGTTGGTAGTTCGTCAGTTGATAGTGGGCAGTCAGTAACAAACCCGCGTTCACGAGACTGCCCCCTGTCAAACTGTCGAACTTTACTAACGGCGGCGTTTGTCGTTGTAGTGGTGGTGGATTTCACCTTTGATAAACTCCTCCGTGGCGATGAGGGTCGGGTTTGGAAGGCGCTCGTAGAACTTAGAGATTTCGATTTGCTCCTTGTTCTCTGTTATTTCCTCGATGGTATCAGTATTCACGGCAAACTCTTCAAGTTTGCTGTGCAATTCATACTTGAGGTCAATCGCAAGCTGCTTTGAGCGTTTGGTAATGATGGCCAAGGTCTCATAAATGTTTTGGGTCGGAGCTACCATTGCGGTGATGTTCCTTGCTTTAACATTAGAGTCCAGCCCCTGCGCCTTGGTCTTGATATCTGCCATTTGTAATTGATTTTAATTTCTTAACAGAATTATTGTAAAAAGATTTGACTTCGTTATAGTTGTTACTATCCTTAAATTTTTCGAGATAATCTTTAGAATAAACAACGGTTTGCTTGTACCGTTCTTCCTGTTTCTCGAAAATGCTGTTTTCAGCTAAAAGGTAGTTTGCCTTCGCAATATGATAGCGAACCTGCTCGGCATTGCTGGTCTCTGGGAAATCTTTCAGGAGGTTTTCGAAAGTGGTAGTTGCAGCTTGGTATTGTCGCAGGTTGAAATACAGCATCCCCTCTTCAAAGTTTTTCTTCTCCAGTTTCAACCGCATTTGGTCAATGAGCATGTTACACTCTTTAAGCCTTGGGCTGTTGGGATAGGTATTGACAAAGAGTTGGAGGTCGTCTATAGCTTTTTCAGTGTAGGTCTGCTCCAAACGAAACCCTGGGGACATCTGGTAATTGGAATAAGCCGCCATGAAATCAGCTTCTTCCCGTTGGGCGCTGTGGGGGAATGTGGAGGCAAAATTCTTAAAATAGTAGTTGGCCATAATGTATTTGCCCAACTTGTAATAGGTGTCGGCGTAAGTGAAATAAACTTTTTCTAGCTCTGGTTTTCCTCGATAAGCCGGAATGATGAGCTCCAGCAATGTCTGGGCACGTAGATATTCTTCTTGGTCGTAGTATTCAAAGGCTTTTGCGTACATTTTGTCCGTATCTCCACTGCCACGGATTTTTTCAAATTCCGATTTGCAGCCGAAAGACAGCAGGGCAAAAGCCGACAAAAACAATAATTGAACGAGCCTTTTTTTCATAGGGGCGCAAAGTTAAGTAAAAACAAGGAAGTAAATACAGTAAAGATTTGGGCGAAAACCTCGGTATGCCGTGGCTTTTCCCGTTGAAAAAGGTGGGCTGAGAACGTTCGATGGTTGGCTGCTGGTACATCTTAAATGAAAAAAGGTGCCACGGAACGTATTCCGGGCACCTTTTTAGCTGTAAGGGGAGGACTCGAACCTCCACGAGGCGGTTAGCTGTAGCACAAAGATTAGTGGTCAACCCTGGTCGGATGGTCCGGCTCTATGCTGCGTTTATCCCGTTATTCCCCACCCCCGAGACAAGAGGGCATGGCTGCCTGATTTCATCACCTCACAGTGTTAAGAAACAATCTTTTTTGTTCCTGTTTGATAATGCAAAGATAAGGGCATGAAGACTTTTGATGCAAATAATTTAAAGAAAAATAAATTATTTGTAATTATTTACAATTAAAAGCCATTATTTTTGAATTTTTGTCAAAATAATATTTATATTATTTGTTGTTATTGCCATTTTTTCAAAAACCTTTCCATTTTTTGGTTTTTTATCAAAAAATGGTGCCTTTCAAGGAAAAATGTATGAGAAGAGGTTGTTTAGTTAAATTTTTTAAAAATTATGAATTGAGTCTTCAGTGATACTCTATTTATTTAGGCAATATTATCGGAAGCATTCTAGTGCATGATAAAGCTAACTTGAGTGAGTCTGATACCTGAATCTTGTTCTAAAATTTAGGAAAGCAGCATCCTAAGCGATACTTTTGCATCCTTGTTTTAAAACACAAACAAAATCCATGAAGAAATTACTGAAAATCTTTTCCATCGTACTCTTTCTGACTTCTGTCACAAATCTATTACATGCACAGAAGTTTGGCCACCTAAATACGGGCAATTTGCTTGTTCAAATACCAGCAACTAAAGCTGCTGATGAAAAACTCAAAATTTTGCAAGATTCGTTAGTGGCAGCAGGTCAGGCACATGCAAAGGTTGCTCAAGAGGAGTATATGGCCTTCGCAAAAGAATATCAAGCTGGCAATATCCCACCGGTTGAGGCTCAAAAAAAGCAAGCAGAATTTGAGAAAAAAGAGCAAGAATTAGCCCAGTTAGAAGATGATATTTCTAACCAACTAGCCCAAAAACGGCAGGAGCTGCTCGGCCCAATTCTTGATCAATTGGAGAAAGCTGTCAATGAAGTTGGTAAGGAAGGCGGCTATACCATGATTTTTGATACCAGCGTATTCAATGCGGTACTTTTTGCGAAGGACTCCGATGACATCGAACCATTGGTAAAAGCGAAGATGGGGCTGAAGTAATTACTGGTTTACAGTATTAATTTTTACAAACAAAACCGCAACTGATTGACATTCAGTTGCGGTTTTGTTTGCTACTAGTCCTTCGCCTTCAATTTCAGTTCAGCCATGGTTATTGCTACGTCTGGAAATTTTTCCAAAAAATCCTTGAACATCGTTTCGTCCAGCAAGAAGGTTAATTTTTTTCCAAATTTGCCAGGTACCTTCAAATAGATGCGAACTAAATGGAATAGTGCCATGTCCCTCTCTGTAATTTTCTCCACGTTGTGATAGGGATATCGGTAAGTCGTGTAATAGTTGGAAGCATAAACATAAAGTTCGTCCAGTTCTACTCGCTTTAATTGAAGGAAGGTTAAATAGAAAAAAGTCACTCCCAACGATAGGAAGGCAGTTAATCCAAGTTTCATCCAAATAGCAGGTATTGGTCCAAAGTACGGCACGTCTCCGACTGTCCAAATAGCAATGGTGAAGGCACCAAAAAACACTGTCCAAAAAGTGGGGATGAATATCTTTAGGAACAGGGTGGCGTTGGATGAAATTCGTTGCATAATCATAAAATAGAAGCTGGGGTTATCAATTGTTCATGGCTTCTTCCAAGGCCTTTTTCTTTTCCACACGTTTTGAAACGATAATACTCACTTCGTACAGGCCGAACAAAGGCAGTGCCACCAAAATCTGGCTGAATGCATCTGGTGGCGTAATGACACCCGCTACTATCACTATGACTACAGCTGCATGTCGGCGATAATTTTTCAAGAAAGAAGATGACAAAATCCCAATCATGGTAAGCACATGGGCTGCTACAGGCATTTGGAAAACCAGTCCTGTAGGCATCGTGAACATAATCATATAGCCGATATAAGAGTCCAGCGAAGGCGTGGACTCCACGCCGGGCAGTTCATAGCCTGTAAGAAAACTAATAGCGAATGGGGAGATGATAAAATACCCAAACAGTACGCCCAATGTGAAAAGGAATGAGCAAATCAATACGGCACCTCTCGAAGCTTTACGCTCTTTTTCGGTAAGTCCTGGGCTGACGAAACGCCATATTTCCCAAAAAACATAGGGAATAGCAAGCACAAAACCTATTAAGAACGACATTTTGATGTGCGTCAAAAAAAGCTCACCCATGTCGGGGGTGATGAGGCCAAAAGGTTTCGGGTAAAAGCAAAGCTGGTCGCCCATGCCGATGGCATTTGAAAGGCTGCAAATCGCACGATAGGTAATGAATTCTGGACTTCGTGGGCCAAAGATAATTGTGGTAAAAACGAAGTCTTCCATGAAAAACATGACCAAACCCATTGCAGCTACCACAGCCACTGAACGGAAAATATGCCACCGTAGCTCCTCTAAATGGTCAAAAAAGGTCATTTCCTTTTCATCTTCCTGTTTGCCTATTTCTGGCCCGTCTATTCCAAGTTGGTCAAGTGCCATTCAGTATGTTGTTTATGTTGAAAACAAAGCAAACGCTCAATTTTTCGCTTAGCCCTCTGCCTCTTTCCTACTTTTTGCTTTACACTTTTTACTTTTTTATGCGGCTGCAAAAGTAACAAACAGTGCCATTGAAAAGCCCATTTGGGCTATAGCAAATGAACGATTAACAGTTTATTCGTCTAAAAAAACTTTTGTCCTTACCTGTTCCTTTTTTTTACACCCCGCATTATTTGGTCAAATTCCTTCCGGAGGCATCATCAATTTTGTAAAAAACGCTACTTGCCATGTAACACAGCTACTTATTTTTCACACTACTTTTTTTAACGTTTAAACTATTTGTGCTATGTCAATTCCTAAGGAGCCCCGCCAGCTCATGGTTAATCTCATGTACCTGGTGCTCACCTGTATGCTTGCCCTCAACGTTTCGGCGGAGGTGCTGCAAGCTTTTTTTAGTATGGACAAAAGCCTTGGCGAGAGCAACCGCCTCGTCGAAGGTTCCAACCAACAACTCGTGCAGGCTATCGGCGACCAAGCCGCAGCATACGCACAGTTCCAACCTTACAAGGAAAAGGCTGCCCAAGCGCAGGCCATTTCCACTGAGTTTTATGATTATGTCGATAAAATGCGAGAGGCGCTCCTTGCTGAGGCAGGTGGTCCCGGACCGGATGGTTTGCCGCTTCGCAAAGCTGACAAGGACATTCCTACCCGTCTCTTCCTGAACGAAGGTGGCGGCGAACGACTACAGAAAAAAGTGGAAGAAACACGGGAGAAGCTCCTGTTATTAGTGGATGAACCTGCTGCTCGCAACGAGCTTTCGGAGCGGATCCCCCTAAAAATCAACGAATTGCCGAAGGATACTGATAAAAAATCATGGGCACAGTTCACGTTCCAACAAATGCCTGTGGCGGCTGTACTGCCGACCCTCACTAAATTCCAGAACGATGCAAAAGTGGCCGAGACTGCCATTCTCAATCACTTTGCCAGCAAGATGAACATTACGGTGAAACCCGACAAATTTGCGCCGGTCATCGCTGCCGACAAGAGCTACGTCATCCGGGGTGAGGAGTTCAAAGGGGAAATTTTCCTCGCAGCTTACAGTTCTACTGCCGACAATATTACCGTAAGCGTAGATGGTAAGCCATTGCCAGTTCGGGATGGCAAAGCAGTTTTTGTAGCAAACCCTAACACAGTCGGTACGAAGGAACATGAAATGTCAATCCGCCTCACCAATCCTCTCACAGGCGAAGCCGAGGTGTATCGCAAACAGTTCAGTTACGAGGTGGGCGACCGCTCTGTCACCGTCTCTGCTGACCAAATGAACGTCATGTACATTGGTGTTGAAAACCCGGTGACTGTCGTTGCGGCAGGCATTCCTAGTGGCCAAATGAAAGTCAGTGCCGATGGCGTCACGCTCAAGCCAAATGGCAACGGAAAGTTCATCGCCACGCCACAGCGCATTGGCAAAGCCACGGTCACGGTCTCTGGTGGCGGCCTTAAACCCACCAGCTTTGAGTACCGTGTGAAGCGCATCCCTGACCCAGTGATGATGATGAGCAGGTACAAGGGCGGCCGCATCAGCGTGGGTGAATTCATTGCGCAGACTGGCATTTATCCGCTGCTCGAAGGTTTTGACTTCAATGCTAAATGCGATGTGCAGGGTTTCAACGTAGTGCGGGTGCGCAAGGGCGATGCGGTGGAAGCTATGAACCGCACGGGCCGTTTCGGAACAGAAGCTCGTCGGCTCATAGATGATGCTAAGCGGGGCGATATTTTTTACTTTGAAAAAATCAGGGTGAAATGCCCAGGCGATGAAATACCAAGGGATATGGGCGGGATGATGTTCACGCTTATTTAATTGGCCGAATGTCTATTTTTTGTAAAACCAAGCAGGCGTTGTCGAGGATCTTTGACATCGCTTTTCAAAAATAATAACGATGAAAAAATTAGCATTTTTTGCAGCGCTACTGGTCGTTGCACAAACGATTTTTGCCCAGATTCCACTCAATGACATTACAAACCGAACGGTGGTAGCGGATAAGCCTGTACTACCTTACGAAGCAATCAGCGAGCGGGACATTTTTTGGCAAAAAACTACTTGGCGGGTACTGGACGTGCGGGAGAAAATCAACCTGCCTTTCATTTATCCAGGAGCCCCGCTATTTAATATCTTGACAAATGCAGCACGGTCTGGCGAACTCACGCTTTACAGCTCTCAGAAGGACGATTTCTCAGTGCCACTCTCTACTGAGGAGATGAACGCTATTTTATTCCGTAAGGATACGGTCATTGTAGCATTGGATGAAACCAATATTGAAGTCAAGGAGATAATGACCGAAGTTAATTACGAAGATGTTAAACGATTCAGAATCAAAGAGTTGTGGTATTTTGATAGCAAAACATCACAACTTAAGGTGCGGATACTCGGCTTAGCGCCACTGCAAGAAATGTACACCGAAAGTGGTGATTTCATTGGGGAAAAAGCACTGTTTTGGGTGCATATGCCTACAGCTAGAGCTGTACTATCGAGGGAACTTGTCTTTTCAGAAGGAAATGAGGCCAGCAGGATGACCTGGGAGGATTTATTTGAAATGCGAAAATTTTCTAGCTACATCATGAAAGAGGGCAACGTGCGCAACAACCGTCTGCAGGATACCTACTCTGGAGTAGACATGTTGCTGGCAGCAGACAAAATTAATCAGGAAATCTTCAACTATGAATCCGACCTCTGGTCGTATTGAGTGATGTTTATGCAAAAGCCCCGGCATTTCGCAATGACCGGGGCTTTGTTTTTTTAATAGGCTTTACATGCTTCCTCTTCTTTTTTCTTTGGCTTTCATTCTTTCTTTTTCTATAAGCTGTTCCCGCTCTTTATCCAACTGCGCACGCTCCTTTTCCATTTCAAAAATGCGTTGCTGTAATTGTTCTGCAGTTTGTCGTTCATTCTCATGTAAGCGTTCTCGCTCACGTTCCATGGCAGCACGTTGGGCATCCCGGGAGTCTCGCATTGATCTTTCAATTTCCTCCCTATTTTGCTCCATCATCCGTTGCTGCTCTTCTCGAATCTGGGACATTTGTTCATTCATTCTGTTTTTTTGATGTTCCATCATTTCTTGCCATTCACTCGAATTAGTTCTTGCTTCTTCTGCCATTTCCCAGACCTTATCTGCTGAGTATGCTTTGCGCAATGCCTCAAATTCAGCTGGGTCTATTTCTGTAGCAAAGTTGAATTCGAAGTCATCCGGGTTAAAAGCATGAGCTTCTGCCCAATTCGGGAAATCAAAATCATAGTGGAAATTGTCGGGGGCATCCCCATTCCAGTAACCAAACCCACCGGGAACATCCTGCATGATGATGGTTTTATCTCCTTTTTTAAGCCCAGTGATTTCTTGGCCATTCACAATGATGGTTCCTTTTTTACCATCCTTCACTTTGATTTCAACCGGGGCGCTACCATCACGAGATTCAATGATAAACGTAGTGCCATTGCCGTCTTTTTGGGTAGTGATAGTGCGGGTTCTAGGTGGTGCGGGCGGTGCAGGTGCTGCCGGAAACTCCCGAAACGCCGGTGGGGCTGGTGGCGCTGGCATTTCTGGAAACTCAGGTATTTCTGGGACTTCTGGTACCTCCGGAGGTTCTGGCAGGTTTGCCAAGAGCTCCTGTATCCTGTCTTCGTATTCATTGTACCTCGATGCTGGAATTTCCTCTCCATCTACTTTTAACATGATGATTTCATCATCCTTCATCTTAAACTCAATATCTTCGTCATCATCGTTAAAATGGATATGCGCATTCTGCAAATCATTCGGAATAGTGTCCACTTCTGGCGTGTATTCAGTAGCCATTGCTGGTACAATTACGGCTTTCAGTGGTAAAGCCTTTGATGCAACCCGGCTTATGAGATTGCCAAATGGTGTGTTTGCTTGTACGGACAGTAGCACGACGGCCACAGTCAATAACAAGGTGGCTGAAATTTTCTCCATAACATTAGATTTATTTTGTGAAGGTTGTAGAATCCGTTGAATGCGAATAAGCAGTTGGTTTTTGTTTTTTGAAAATGTCATCGCTAATGCTGGAGAGGCCAACTGCATTTCTTGCAGACTAACCAATGCCTTCGCATAGGCGAGCGAGTTGCCGCAGAGCCGAACGGCAATGTCATCACAACAATTCTCCCGTTCAGTTCGTACGTGGGCGGACATCCACCATACCGCTGGGTTGAAGTAAAACAAGATTTCGACGAAGGACTGGAGTAGGTTCAGGAGGTAGTCGTGGCGTACAATATGTGCCAGTTCGTGGGCCAAGATAGCTTCCACTTGTGCGGGCGTGAGGTGGTTCACGGCTCCAATGGGCAGCAACACAATGGGCTTCAGCCAACCTACTACCATGGGCGTTTTTGCCAGTGCCGACTCCAATAGTTGCACAGGTCGTTGTATGTTTAGTTCGATAGCTAGTGCCGACATTTTAGCTAGCCATGCTTTTGGCAATTGGACCGTCATGCGGGTGCGAAGTCGTTGAATGTATAGCAGTCCGCCAAGCATTTTTAACACAAAAAACAACATGCCGATAAGCCAAACCGTGACGATGAGCGGCATGTTTTCATTGAAATACTTGCTAAAGAAAGATGGCTCTCCTTCAACATAATATTGCCCCAGTAGCCTTCCGTCACTTGAATACAACGGACTTGCAACTTCAACGATAGGGCTTGTTTTTCCAAGGTAAAAAACAAATGTTCCAAGGGCAAGCAGCAAGGTTGTAGCTATTGCCAGATTACCGGCGAGGTATCGTTTTCGGGCGTCCGTCTTTTGCCATGCAAGTAGATATGCCGCCAAAAGCATCGCCACTGCGAAAGCTTGCCAGAGGGAATGGAGCACTGTCCAGCCAAGTGCTTGGAGGATTTCAGTGGGCAGAAGTTGATTGATGAATTCCATTTGCGAAAAGGAAAAGGTGAAAAGTGATTAGAAAAAATTGGAATTAGCGGGAATATACGGCCTACTCTTCCCGCTCCATTTTCTCAATGAGGGCTTTGATTTGGTTCAATTCATCAGGCGAGGCTTTGTGGTTGCCTAATGCCTGCATGACGAGGTCTATAGCCGAGCCGCTGAAAACATTGTCCACAAAAGTGCCGAGAAGGTTGCGCTGGGTGGCGTCCCGCTCAATGGCTGCTTCGTAAATATGGCTTCTGGCATCAGTGTTCCGCACAACCAATCCCTTTTCGTGCATGATCTGCATGAGCTTAAGGGTGGTGGTATAGCCGACTTCCCGCCGTTCGGCTAGTTGGTCGTTGACAAAGCGGACGGAACTCGGGCCGTTTTCCCAAAGGACTTGCAGGATTTCCAGTTCTGCATCAGTAGGTTTCGGAAGCATTTTCTCGTTCATTTTTTATTGCTTAAAAGATGGTGAAACTTGAGGTCAGGTTGCTACGACAGATTTCGTACTGCAATTTTATACGAACAACGTCGTAAGTCAAAATTTTTCTACGATTATTTTCGTAGAAAAATAAAAAAACTGATTCTCGGCATTTTTTTACATCCTAATTTGCCAGTCTTTACAGGGGATTAAGAGCTGTAAGGAATGTTTTGGGAAACCGTCTAAGGCAATAGCTGTTATATCCAAACATAAAATTTGATGATGAAAACCTTAATCATTCCCATATTTATGCTTGGCATCACACTTGGCTCTTGTGCTCAAACCAAACAAAAGCCTGCGTCAACCCAAGCTAGCGAAACAGTTCAAATCATGAAAAACGGCAATTTTTCTATCGCCACTTTCGGGAGCGGATGCTTCTGGTGTACGGAAGCAATTTTTCAGCAGCTCAAAGGAGTAGAGTCGGTGGTATCGGGGTACTCCGGCGGCAATGTGAAAAACCCAAGTTACCGGGAGGTTTGTAATGGCAATACGGGTCATGCAGAAGCTATTCAAGTTGTGTACGATCCAACGGTCATCTCGTATGAGCAGCTTTTGCAAGTCTTTTTTACCACCCATGACCCAACCACTTTGAATCGACAGGGTGCCGATGTTGGAACACAATACCGGTCAGTGATTTTTTATCATGATGACGCACAGCGAACGGTAGCTGAAAAAGTGAAAAAAGACTTTGCGCCAACGATTTGGGAAGGCACAATCGTGACTGAGATTGTACCTTATTCGGAATTCTACAAAGCGGAGGAATATCATCAAAATTATTTCAACGACAACTCTGAACAAGGGTATTGCCGAATTGTCATTAACCCGAAAGTTGCAAAATTCAGGAAGCAGTACGCTGATTGGTTAAAAGAATAAATTTAAAACTGAAGCAAAATGATTGGAAAATCAAAAGAGGATTGGAATAAATTGACCTCCCAAGAAGAATATGTGATAAACAATAAAGGTACGGAGTACCCCTTCACTGGTGAGTACGATAAGCATTTTGCAAACGGCACCTATATCTGTCGGCGTTGCGAAGCACCACTTTATCGTTCTGAGGACAAATTTGATTCAGGCTGTGGTTGGCCTGCTTTTGATGATGAAATTCCTGGTGCCGTTCGCCATGAGCCCGATGCAGATGGCCACAGGTTAGAAATTCTTTGTGCGAATTGTGGTGGGCATCTTGGTCACGTTTTTAAGGGGGAACGATTGACCAAAAAGAACACTCGACATTGTGTGAATTCGCTTTCCATGCGCTTTGTGCCTGCATGATGCATGATTTGTTAGGATTTAGAAAATGCGCTATACGAATTTTCAGTGTTGTGGTTTTTTATTAACTTTCCTGCCATACGGTAAGCAGCAAATGCCTGCTGGTGAAAAAATTTATTTCTTAACCATTAAAACTTACGACATGGCAGTAATGAAAGTCATTGAAATTTTGTCTGAATCTGACAAAAGCTGGGAAGATGCGACCCGAAAAGGTGTTGAAAAAGCATCAAAATCTATTAAGGGGATACGTTCTGCATGGGTACAAAGCCAAAGTGTGACACTCAATGAGAATGGAGGAGTGGCCGCATATCGGGTCAACCTTAAATTATCATTTGAGGTTATGTAAATTATTCATCCCCACAAGGCCCCCTTGCAACAGATGTTTCATGGGGGCCTTATTTTTTTAATAGTTCATAGACCGAAGATTATGCTAAAAAATTCAAACCTAAGCCCAAAAGCAATAAGCGCTTCCCGAATCGTAATGACGGAGTTAATGATTCCAGCGTATGCAAATTTTGGTGGGAAAATACATGGCGGCATTTTATTGTCATTAATGGATAAAGCGGCCTACGCATGTGCAGCAAAACATGCAGGTGGGTACTGCGTGACTGTCTCTGTCGAAAATGTAGATTTTATGGCACCCGTGGAAGTTGGTGAATTAGTTTCCATTTTTGCTTCCGTGAATTATGTGGGCCGCACTTCCATGGTCATTGGCATGAGGGTGACTGCAGAAAATGTGGAGACAGGCTTGGTTAAGCATACAAATACTTCTTATTTTACAATGGTGGCCAAGGACGAAACTGGTTCCCCCACATTGGTTCCCCCATTGATTTTGGAGTCGAGTGAGGATGTGCGGCGTTTTTGGGAAGCAATGCGAAGAAAGGAATTAAAGAAACAGTTCAAGGGAGATTTTGATAATGAAAAAAATGAGCTGAATATTGATTCTGCACTTCATCATTTTGAAGGAGAGCGTTGTGTTTTAGGCTTTTAAAAAATTGGTCAAAATGATTTATGAATTTAATGGATACAAGCCAGTCGTAGATGAGACTTCCTTTGTCCATCCGCAAGCTTCAGTAACTGGAAATGTGATTATTGGAAAACAAGTATACATTGGCCCGGGCGCTGCTATCCGTGGTGACTGGGGAGAAATTGTGATAGAAGATGGCTGCAACGTGCAGGAAAATTGTACAATTCACATGTTTCCTGGTGTCACCGTACGCTTAATGGAAGGTGCACATATTGGGCATGGTGCGATTATTCATGGGGCATTAATTGGCATAAATTCATTGGTAGGTATGAACGCTGTCATCATGGACAATGTGGAAATTGGGGATGAATGCATAGTAGGAGCACTTTGCTTTGTGTCTGCAGAAACTAAAGTTCCAAGACGTAGCTTGTTAGTTGGGAATCCAGCCAAGATAATTCGTGAGGTGAGCGATGAAATGATTGCTTGGAAGAAGAAAGGAACGGAGCTTTACCAGCAATTACCCAAGGAACTTTTTGAAACCTTAAAACCTTGCGAGCCATTGCGCGAAATCCCCAAAAACCGACCTTTACAAAGAGACTTTTTTAAAACTTGGAAAGAAACAGAAGGGTAGGCTAGAGCCTTGATTAAAAAAACAAAAAAGGGCTCGTCGCATTGCGACGAGCCCTTTTTTGTTTTTGCTCCTGATAAAATTAATAAGACCAAAGGTCATGTTCGAAATTGAAAATTTCTTGTTTGATTTTATCGGCTTCAAGCAAAAGGTCAATTCCAGTCAAATAGTCTTGGATACGACGATCCCGAACGTTTGATTCTTTATAAATATAGCTGGAGAAAAACCGCATTTCCATTAAGTCTTCCCAAGTAATTGGGCTGGCATCGTTTCCAGCATTAAATACTTGTTCTCTAGAAAGAATTTCACGGGCCTCAGGATAGTAAACCCAGAACATCGGTTTTTCATACAGGAAATTCCCGTTTTCGTCTGTCTTATCTATAAGTGGTGCGATACCAAGAATCCTAACTTGAAGCGTTGATGTTTCTTCGTCAAAGAACCACACTTCTTTTAGACGAAAGCGCTTTACATCTTCAGGGTTGATATCGTTCCTGACGACTTGTAGCTGTTCTTCATAAGTCTCAGGGTCAAAAGTGATAACAGTATCGATAGTTGCACCCATGGAAGCAACTTCATCTGGAGTCAGTTTTGAAGAAAATTTGTCATCTTCAGTGCTATATACTGTTATTTCACCAGTTGTAGCAGCATCCATCAGGATAGAAAAGAATGGCCTTTCTGGATATGCAAAAGGCAAGTTCATTTTTTCACGGATATCAATAACCCGCCAGATACGCTTTTCCCAGAAGATGTCAGCTTCACGAACGTGGTCGTAAGGAAGAAGACGTTTGTCTGTTGTAAGCCTTTTATCAACGATGTCATCCAAAGGACGGCCTTCGTTAGGATCGCTGGATTCGGTCAAAATATTTTCAGGCTGTTGAGCAAATGCAATATTGCAAAGCATCAACAACGTGACTAAACTAAACAGTTTCAATGCGAACTTCATGTTTCTCAAAAGTTTTCAAAATGAAAGAATACTAACTACCGGGTATTAACTTAGCGATACCGGTAGTTAGTATTTATTGTTCAAATTTTATTTAATCCTGAACACCATTGAATTAATCTTACGACCTGCTGCATCTCCAGGGCATCTTGCTTTTACTTCTTGGAAGTAATAAGTATCACCTGGTTTAGCTGAGGATACAAGATTCTGTGCTTTACCGTTGAATGACCCACCAGAATTTGATGTTTCAACCGGGTCTTCTCGTTTAGCAACTTTTACCAAGTTGAATCCTTGGATTTCACAACGAGCTTCAAAGTCAAAATTTTCCAACCAAGCAATTAAGCCTTTCTGAACCTTAAATTCACCATTACCCATTTCGCCATCCTGCTTGTTACCAAGTTTAGCAACTGGGTCAGGGATACGTTTTACACGAAATGTTTTACTTGCGTTCATATCTTTAGCGCTTACAGAAACCTTGCAGTCATCAGTTGGAGTAGTTACTTTAACTACCCAGTTATTGCTGCCAGTCTTGCTCAAAGAGCCGCCACCGCCAGAGATGCCAACTTTGATATCGTTACTTGAACTACCCGCCGCCGATACTGAAATTGGGTTATCAACCCCGATGTAAAAAACGTTCATCTTGTCTGCTGAAATTGCTACTGAACGTTGGCCCACTTCATAAGTGAACGTTGAGCTTCCTTTAGAAACCTCTCCAGTAAGTGGGTTACGAACTTGGGCATCCAATTTAAGCGTTTTTTCACCAAGGCCTTCTGTTCTTGCAGTATATTTAGCCTTACCATCATTGCCAACAGCGATTTTGCTACCATTTACAAAGATACCAATATCTGCAGGGTTGATTTGTGAGCTATAAGTACCAACGGAAATCTCAGCTTCAAAAGGCTCGCCAGCAATAAGGTAAGATTTTTTTGCTGAAACTACAGGAAAGAATGCATCAAATTCTATTACACGGCCACCTGCAAGTTCTGCCATATTGTTAACCATTGAAGCTTCAGAACTTTTTGCATCGGCTTGCATTTGGCTCAACAATGGTAGAACAGCAGCGAGCGGCATCTGGCGAAATTTAAATTCCTCCCAACTTTTCTTTCCGCTTTTCTTCCAAGTTTCATCATCAATTTTCAATGGCATGTTATTGGCGATGTTTTGGATACGATTATCTATCTCCTCTTTCTTCAAACCAAAAGCTTGGCCGTTATCATTAAGGAGCTTCGTATAAGTATCAATCATCTTTTGCCTAACTGCTATCAATTTAGTTTTAAGCTCAGCGCCTTTCTTTTCGTCAACGAGGATGTGGGTGGTGATATCCTTGTTTTTTTGACCTCTTGGCACTTTCTTGCCATAGCTTTCAGTGTAGTCTTCTTCATCAACCTTTTTGTCCATATTACCACCAGCGTCGATAAGATTATCTCGCATCTGAGTGATATATGAGTTGAAGCTTTCAACTTCTGAACGAATTTCGTCAATAGCTGGTCCGATAGCACGATACTTAGCTTTTGATTCATCATTCAAAAGGTCTTTTACACCTTTTACAGTCTGGTCAAGTTGTGAGTTCACAGTTGCAGTTGTAGCTTTATTGCCCTCATCTAATGTAATAAAGGCGTTCATTACCTCTGCAGACACGTTCAACGCGAGCAGCGCAGTAAGTACCAAGTACATCAGGTTAATCATTAGCTGCCGCGGCTCCTTTGGAATGGACATGTGCTTTAATTTTTTTCGTTTAACAAATTAGGTTTCAATCTCAGACAATATCCTCAAAAGATTACTGCTGTGGGCGGAAGCTTGCAATTGCATTCAACATGCCACCATAAACTCCATTAAGGCCGGATAGGTTTTTATTAAGTACGCTCAATTGGTCTTTATAAACCTTGGTATCAGCGATAGAATCATTCAGGTCTGCCATAGCCTCATTCAACTTCGTGTAGAAGTTGTTCATTGTCTTCAACTGATCGCTAGTTCCAGAAAAATCTACTTCTTGTAAAGCTTTCAATGAAGACAGGTTTTTAGACATAGATTGCAATTCAGTCAACATGCCTCCCAATTGGTTCTCGATGACATCACCATGAAGTGGAGTACCCATGTCAATATTGCTTTGTGGGCCAGCAGATAGTGGAGTAAGGTTAGCATGGTAATCGTCAAGACCTGGGTACAATTTATTCCAGTAGTAATCAGGTTCAGGGCCTATAATACCTAGGAAAAGGAAGATAAGGGCTTCAATTGACAAGCCAGTAATTAGCATCTCACTCGCAAATGGCCAGCTTTCAAGCTTAAACAATGCACCCATCAAAACAATGGCTGCACCAACACCAATCAAGAGATTTTTAAAGTACTTGAATCCTTTAGTTTTTACGAAACTCATTTTTAATCAATTTAATTAGGTTAGCTAAATTCAGATTTGTTTAAGGAATATTTTCCTCGTCCAATAATACCCATCTTCTAAAAGGTAACAGGTCATTTGAAAAGGAAACAAAAAAACACTGTAATCTTATTAATAGCAGATATTCTTTTGCGACGCGAAAATAAAAAAAAATGGATAGTAATTAGCTTACTATCCATTTTGGGATTTTTTTTTAAAAAAATAATTAAAAATCGTTGATTGAACGTCCGAGGAAAGTCAATGCACAACGGAAACCAACGTAAGATTTTGTAGTATCTTGAAATTCCCAATGGCGATTTCCAGTCTGTAAGAACCAAGCAACATCTTTCCAAGAACCGCCACGAATCACCTTGCGTTTGTATGCTTCTGGGTCATCATCATTTGCATCATAACGGATGTCTGGATTCAAGTCGTGTAAGAATGAATAAGCATTCTCATAGTAGGCAGTGGATGTCCACTCGGCTACATTACCGGACATGTTGTACAAGCCATAATCATTAGGAAAATAAGCATCAGCTTTTACAGTGTACTGCCCGCCATCTTCAGGATAATTACCCCGGCCAGGTTTGAAGTTGGCTAAGAGGCACCCTTTTGCATTGCGAAGGTAATAGCCACCCCAAGGATATGGAGCTGAATCATGTCCACCGCGTGCAGCATACTCCCATTCATGTTCTGTAGGCAAGCGGAAATCCTCAGAATTGACACCATCTTCACGAGATGCCTGATATGTATCCCAAAGTTTCGTTCTCCAGTAGCAAAATGCATTGGCCATGTGCCAATCTACGCCTACCACTGGATAATCATCAAAAGCTGGATGCCAGAAATAATTACGTGTCATTGGCTCATTGTAGGAATAAGCAAAGTCACGAATCCATACTAGTGTGTCAGGATAGACATTAATTTTTTTGCGCTTTATGAAGGTGGTGCGAGGGGATTTTCCCTTGTCATGCGCAGCTGCATGCCAATCATACCATTCGTATTCAAATTCCATTTTACTCACGTCCAACTCCTGACGTCCAGCAAAGCGGTCATCTCCTTGGTAATAAAGATCTTGAAGTGTTTCGTCTTCCCAATCAATTTCATAGTCCCAATCAATTCTTTCATCACCAGTAGTTTCATCAGTGATGAAATGGTCGAGATATGAATGGGCGATTGAGTCCTTTACCCAATATACGAATTGACGGTACTCGTTATTTGTTACTTCAGTATCGTCCATGTAGAAGCCCTGAATTGAAATAGACTTATTACGCTGAACATAAGTGTTGGAAATGTCTTGGTCGCTCGGACCAATGTGAAGTGTGCCGGAAGGAATGTACACCATGCCGTAAGGGTTGATGCCTTTCCAATCTGGACGATCCATAACGCCTGTGAGTTGTCCTGTTTCTTTGCTTCCGCAAGATGAAACTAACGCTGCAAGCGTAAGCAGCGCAAACGAAGTCTTTAATAATCTTTTCATTTTTAACACCCGAGTTTTCCTTCTTTAGTGAAAAAGAGACGTAAAAATAGCGCTTTACTGCTTAATTCAAACAGTTGCCCCATATTTCTGCCGTTTGAAGGGCAAAATTAACATTTTACACCTGACAAAAACGACACAATTTTTTCACTTAGTGTGATTCTACCTATTTTAATTGTTGATTTTGAGTTTTTGAATAGTTTTCAACCAAAATAAGAGGCAGTGTAGAAATTTATCTAAAGATTTAGTCGCAAGTCATTTTTTGAAACCTAGAGGGATCTTGGGTTATAAATTATTGCAGGAGGCCTTCCTTTGCCGATTGGCCTTCCAATATTGTAATTCAAAAGTACTTCGTGGGACCCTGTACTTGCTGTTTTTAGGTTTGATAGCCCCAAGTCGTAAGAATAAGCTATTGAAATCTTTTCAGTTAACTTAAATCCTCCCATCAAAGCTATGGCATCAAGGCTGTTAGAATGGTATCCCCTTAACGAAGCTCCGACAAATATATTTTCATTGTATTGAGTTGTGACAGAAAAATCAATTTGCGTTTGATAGACGTCAGTTTTCAATAAAATTGAAGGAATTGTTGTGAATTTTTTATTTAGGTCAAGCCTGTAACCTAGGTAGAGGAAGTAGGTTCTTTCCTGCTCAAACTTCAAATCGGAAAGCTTTAGTCTATTCCCTAACAAATTTATTGCCGAAATACCAAATTCTAGCCTTTCGCCTTGATAAAATGCGCCAAAATGCGCAGTAGGTCCAGCACCGCCTTCCAAGCTGTTACCTAAGTATGGGTCATTGTGTATAACATTCCCTAAGTCATCAATAACGGTACTAGGCGTACGAACTTTTGAGCCGTCCAGCTGCCGCTGAACCCATCCAGCAGAAAGTCCTAAAGAAAATAACCCTGACTTACTAACGGGTAGTTGGTAAGCAAAACTAGCTGAAAATGCTGTCTGGCGCCAAGAACCTAAGGTCTCATTTTCGACTGAAAGTCCGACACCTCCGCCAGCTATGTAAAGCGGCATGTGCGCATTTAAATTTTGAGTGACTGGGCTTCCAGGTAGGCCCACCCATTGGGTGCGGTAAACCCCCGTCATACTAAGTGAATTGTCAAGCCCAGCATACCCAGGGTTGAAAGCATATTTGTTGAGTCGGTACATGCTGTACTGAGCTGGCTGCTGCGCCATCACCATTTGGGTGGCAAACAAGAGGCAACATGAAATCGTAAGCCTGATATTCATAGAATTTAGGATTAAGAAAGATTTGCCAATTTTTAGATTTTTCAAAATATTCCTTTAGGACGTAGTTTATTTTTTTGCTTTATGAGACTTTGATTTGCTCAATAAGCTTTCTGAAATCAGCAATAGTGGATACTGGTTGCTGACATGCGTAATTCTGACATAAATATATTAATGTGTCCTCTCCGCCATGTTTTCCTTCCAGCAACGGAAATTCTACCACTGATTCTCTATTAGCCATCAGTACTTTTTGGGGCAAATACTCCTGAATTAACTGTTTAGCTATTTCAGAAAAATCATCCCCAATTATTGAAATTTCAGAATGGCCAAAAATCTCACCAATCAAGCAACCAGCCCATTGGCTGAAAGAAGAAGGGTAGCGTTCAATAGAGTCTCGCAAAGAAAGCAACATGGATGAGGCATGTTCACGCCAATCCTCTCGGGCAAGCAAAATGCTCGCTCGCTGTAAGTTATGTGCCATCGTAGAATTACCTGAAGGCGTGGCAGAGTCAAACAAATCCTTGCGGCGAATCAAAACGTCTTTTTGTTTTGCAGACGTAAAATAGAACATTTTATCTGTCGGGTCAAGGAAATTTTCAAAAACAAAATCAATGTAGCGGCCAGCTTGCAAAATATAGGATGTATCAGAGGTGATTTCTGCTACTGTTAGCAATGCTTCTATCAGGTAAGCATAATCGTCAAGGAAAGCATCGTATTGTGCCCGGCCATCCTTATAAGTGTGGAAAAGCGTGATACCATCCTGCTGCACGAATTTTTTCAACAAAAAATTGATGTTTCGTACCGCTATTTTTCGATATTCATCTACACCAAGTGCAGCGTATGCCCTTGCATAAGCGGAACACATCAATGCATTCCAGTCTAGCAACAGTTTGTCATCAAGGATGGGCCAGATGCGCTTGCTTCGCACTTCCAATAATTTTTCTCGGCAAGCTTGCAGGCGATTTTTCAACTCAACAAATGGGATTCCGTTTGATTGTGCAAATTCTTCAAAATTTACTTTTTGCCAAAGAATGTTTTTTTCTTCCCAATTACCATTTTGGGTAACGTCATAAAATTTGGAAAATATGTCAAAATCTTCATTAAGTAACTTTTTGACCTCCGCTGCCTCCCATACGTAAAACTTTCCTTCAACACCTTCCGAGTCGGCATCCTGCGCTGAGTAAAAACCGCCCTCGTCGCTTGTCATTTCCCGCCCAACCCATGCTAATGTATCTTTGATTGTTTCCCGATAAAGTTCTTTCTTCGTGATTTTGTAGGCATCCGATAAAACGCCTACTAACAGCGCATTGTCGTACAGCATTTTTTCAAAATGGGGTACGAGCCATCTGGCATCTGTGGCATATCGGGCAAAGCCACCACCAAGCTGGTCGTAAATGCCTCCCATTGCCATTTTGTCCAGCGACAACAACGCATGGTCGAGTGCCGATTTTTCGCCGAAATAAAAATGATACGCTAGTAAGTAGTTCAGCGTCATAGTGCCGGGAAACTTTGGTGCTCCACCAAAACCACCATTCGTGACGTCAAACTGCTTTTGCAGGTTTTGAAAAATATTCCTCAACAGCTTTTCTGAAAATGGCTGGTCATCGTTCACCACACGCAATTTGCTAGTAAAAGTGTTAACAGAATTTTGAATGATGTCTGTTAGGCGCTGTGCTTGGTCATTGATAGTTTGCCGTTTATTTTGGTAAGCATCGGAAATGTTCATGAGTACTTGAAGCCAGGAAGGACGCCCGTGGGCAGGCATGGGTGGGTAGTATGTGCCAGCATAAAACGGTTTGCCATCTGGCAACAAAAAACAATTGAGCGGCCAACCACCGCTCCCTGTCATCACTTGGCAGGCTTCCATGTAAATCTGGTCGACATCGGGCCGCTCTTCTCGATCTACTTTGATACAGACAAAGTTTTCGTTCATGAACTCAGCCACTTCGTGATCTTCGAAACTTTCCCGTTCCATCACATGGCACCAGTGGCAGGTTGAGTATCCGATACTAACTAACAAGGGCTTGTCTTCCTTTTTTGCTTTTTCAAATGCTTCCGGTTTCCAGGCATGCCAGTCCACAGGGTTGTTGGCGTGCTGAAGTAAGTAGGGGGATGTTTCGTGTTGAAGGTGGTTCATATCTGAAAGGAAAAGGAAAAGTAGAAAGTCAAAAGTTGATAGCCATTTTTATCCAAACACCTAAATAGGGCTTCGGTTTCAAACAAGGCTAATGGCACGATACTTACTTAATCGCATAAATTGCAAAATATTTGCACTCCTTGATAATCTGTTGATAGAACTCAGTCTCCCGAAATTGTGCCTTCAAAATGGCAAAGTTTCGCTGATAGTCGCTTGTGATGCGAGGGATTCGGTTGCAGCAAGGCTCCGGCTTGTATTGCACCGATTGGAAGAAGATTTTTTGCTCACATCGGGCAGCTTGGAACGCTGCTTTGGCGCCAAATTCGGGCGTGGTGGCCAGTGTTCTAGCTTTTTCAAAAAAATATAATGCACGACCTAGCCCTGTGTTTTCCCGGTTGCCAAACGGGTATTTCCAATAATCAAAAACCCGGCTGTCACCTTCCTCGGCCTTGGCCTTGTGCAACCTTGCCCAAGTGCTGCCGCTGCGGAAATAGTCCATCGCTTTCCAAGCAAAACCATAGTAACTCATATTGTAACTGGCAAGACCGAGTTGGTAAAAATAACGGGCAGCGCCTTCGAGGTCTCCCTTTGATTTGTAGTCAAGGTCGAGAAGTTCTGTCAACAACTCGCCTTTGTTGTAATAGCTGGAAAGCCCGACCGAATCCGGCTTCGTATAGCAAGAAATGCAATCCTTGAAGGTTTCCCGGAATGGGTTGTACTGCCCAAAATCTTCCCAGCTTTCAGTGGGCATCCGCTTGTAGGTTTCCATTGCTGCCTCGAATTGCCCGGTACTCATCAATAGCGTTGCTTTGATGTCTAGAAGTGTGTAAAGTGGGTTTTCCCGCAAAAGCAATCGTTCAAAAGAATTTTGATCAGGTTTTAGGGCCGTGGCAATCAGGTTGTCCAACAGTTCAATTTGGGGGTTGGGTTTAAGGTCGGCTAGTGGGTATTGACTTAAAAACGCCATGCCCGGCTGATGATTTGTTAGAAAAAGCGAAGCCATTTTATCCTTCAAGAAGTCGGGTAGGCTTTTGTACAATCGGTAGCGTTTATCATCGGTGATGAGGTCGTAGGCGTACTGCTCAGCTTCGTCACTAGGTTTTTCAAAACTGGCGATTTTGAGGGCAATTTGAAAAATGGCCAATTGCTCACGCAGTGTCTTGTCGCTCAGCTTTGATTCTACTGATTGAAATGTCTGTTCAGCAGCATAATAATCTCCTGCCAGAAACTCTAAATAGCCTTCGGCCAAGTACCAAAGTTCGGGCCTAGCTACTTGGCCTTCTTCCCGGCACTTCCTTGTAAAACGTTGCAAATCAATCACATATTTGCCCGCATACGGCCTTGGTATTTTATAAAAACGCTTGTTCCGTTCTTTCTCGTCATTAAATTCAAGGCCGAGTAAGTTGCGTTCCATCTTGCGGATTTCCTGCACCAGCAACCCTTCCAGCAACTGGCTTTTTGGGTCAAGTTCATAGATTTTTTGCATTTCCTCCAGCGCCTTGCTCTCAGCCCCGGCTGCCCTAATGGCGTACAGTGTGACCCGCTCCCCATCAGATTGGCAGAGGCGCAGACATTCCATCCATTCTTCGTCCGTTTTTATCAAAAAACTCTGGTATGCAGAGGCTCGCCGACCTGGGCAATGCTCAAAGATTTGTGCATAGGCGTAGCTAGCCTCCACGTTCTTTCCCAACTTGAGCAGGGCTCCCGCTCGATGCCCCTCTATCCACCACGGTATGATGCTATCGTCCCAGCGGGCAGTTTTTTTGTCCACCTTCGGCAAAAGGTCGTCGCACAGTTCCAGCACATGCTCGTATTGCCCAGCATAGTGTGCCAATCGGATGATTTGATAGGCATATCGCAGCCGGATGTATGCTGACTTAGTGTGCTTGAATTCACGTTTGCCTTCGGCAATGAGCGCCTGCATGGCCTCCTTGTCACGTGGTGGTGCCTGCCAGCGGTCGTTGGCTACAACGTGCGGTTCGCATTGCTTCGCAAACAGCAGGTATTCCAAAGTTTCCGTGCATTTTTTTTCAAAAACAAACTCAGCAAAGGTATTGCCCTGCAAGTTTGGTGGCACTTGCAGAGACTTGCTTCCGGTAGCTGTCAGCAGCTGACCAAGCTCGCTAGCCGGGGCTTTGTAGATGACATAGGAGAGGTCTTCCACTTTCACCTCTCCACAGAATCTTTTGGACCACTCGGCGAGATTGTCGTCCTGATTGGCCTTTTGCGTAATCTCGAAATATACGCCATAGAGTTTGTCGAAACGCATAAACAGCGGGGCGAGCGCCACCTGTTCCTCTTTGCGAAGGATGTCCATGTTGATGAAGCTGTACCCGTGGAAGCTGCGGTCGTTGGGGAGGCAGATATTGGCAGTTTGCGCCAGCAAATCCATTGCGTCAGCAAGGAAAATAAACGCCAAGGCAGCAGCGACAGCAAAGCGTTTTTTGTGAAGAAAAAATATCATGGATACAGCATTGACAAGGTCGAAAAAATTGTCAGATGGGCGAAAGTTAGCCAAAAAAAAGAACCCACCAAGACCGGGCGGTCAGGGCGGGCCAGCGTTAGCGACATTGGTAACAGGTGGGAAAAATTCTATGACTTTGTGAAGTCAGCAACAAAATGATAGCGCAAAGGTGGCTGGCCAGCCTTAACTTAGAATGAAGAGGGCATTAACTGTAGATGAAATAACAAGTGAGGAATGCTCATTTTATGCTACTCGAATACAAAACGGTAAACTGCGGTCGTGCCGGGCGTTCCATTCCAGTTGGGGCCTTCTCGCAGTAAGCGCATGGCCTCGTCTTTGTAAACCTGGGGGGCATTGCCTTTTGGAGTGAGGTTGGTCAATTTTCCATTGGCTTGCAGCGTAAAACGTACCCTGACGACCTCCCGTGGCCTGGGTTGCTTGTCGGCTTCGGGGTGGCGCAAGTTATCTGCCACGTATTTTTTGAATGCTTTGAAGCCGCCCACAGGTCTTGGCGACTCGACTGGAGGAGGGTCACTGCTCATTTGCCCGTAACCTGTCACCACTACCTCCGAAAGTGCAACGTCGTTTTCGTTCAAGGTGACGTTGAGTTCATTGCTGTTGCCAGCACTAACCTCCATTGAACTGTAGCCAGTATAGTTGAAAATCAAAACGTCTTTATCCGTAGGAACTTCAATGCTATACTTGCCATCAATGTCTGTCACCGTTCCTGTGCTTGTGCCTTTGGCCAAAATGTTCACCCCAATGAGTGGTTCATGGCTGTTGTCGGTCACCTTGCCCGTGATTTTTCGAAGATTGGTAGGCGTAGCGGATTTGCCGGCGGATGGTGGCAACATTTTTTTTGCTTTACTTCGGCTAGGTTCAGGTTTTGCCGAAGTATCTGTTTTCCTTGATGTATCTGCCTCTTTATTTTCCTCCATAGCAACTACCTCATCGCTTTGAGTAGGGAGTGGTGGCCGGCTGTCCATCAACGTAACGGGCGGCGGCGCTGCTGACTCTGTAGCAGGTGCGGTGTTGGTATCATAAGAATAATTTAAGGATAGGTTAGATGAACTTGTGTTCGCCCGTGGGCTTTCTGTTTTTCTTTTTTGGGAAACTTCAGGCTGGTAAGCTACCGCATCTTCGTCGGCAGGTGCGCTTGGTTTTTCTTGTTGCGCAATGCCGCCATCCACCGAATCAGCCATTGCCGAGCTTGTCTCAGCAGAAGCGGACTGGGCTTCGGTGCTAATTTTGTCGGCTACGGCGGCCGATTTTTCACTTGACTGAAATTGTTGCAACACCACCCAAGTTGCCACCAGCACCGCACCTACGGCGGCTATTCGCAGCAAATAAAATACCGCACCTCGACGACGTTCCGACTGTTTGCGAAGCCGGGCCTTCAATCTGGTGACATCAGCAGCATGGTCGGCTCCGGGCAAGGAACGATAGCCTTCCAGTGCATCACTTAGGAAAGCATCATCTTGGGCAGAAGCATCAAGTGCCTGTTCGTCGTGCCGATTGGCATCGCCGATTAGCCACTTTCTCAAGGACTCTTGATGGGTAATATTTTCTTTTTTTTCCTTCAATTACCTGTTCATGATTAAACACTTGAATGGATGCCGCTTTTTTCCATGCAAATGCGGAGATTTCGCCTGCCATTCTGGATATTGGAGCGGACGAGGCCGAGTTCATCCCCGGTCAGGTCTGCTATTTCCTTGTACGATTTATCCTCGAAGTAAAACTGCTCGACACAGTGCTTTTGTTGAGCGGGCAGCTTTTCGATGCATTTTTTTAGGGCTATTTGCTGAGGCTCTTCCTCTAGCACGTCCACTGGATGCAAAACCCCGGCGGAATGCACAACCTCTGCCTGCATAGCTGGTAGCATATCGTCAAAAGAGACAGTGCGGTCTTTTTTGCGGAGCTGCATGAGGCAGTGGTTTTTTGAAACGACATGCAGCCAGGGGCGGAACTGCCGGATTTCATGGGTTCGCACCTTTTCCACCAGCGTTTCGAAGATGGCCATCACAGCATCCTCAGCCTTGGTTTTTTCTTTAAAATATTTGAGGCAAACGCCATACACCAGCTCCACGTAGCGTTCGTATAAAACCCCCAACACTTCCAAATCACCACTCTGCTGGTACCGTTGCACCAGTTCGTCATCCGATTTTTCTGTGATATTTTTCCGTAAGAATTTGAGCATGGTTGTGGGTAGCAGGATTTTCTGCGAGGCGAATATCGGTAATTGGAGAGAATGGACGAGGAGGAGTTTGTTGTGGAGCTAAACAAACCAGCATTCAACAGCAATTGGTGAAATTCGACCAACGTCAAATTCGAAGCCCAACAATTTTAGGTCCGCCCATGTTTTTTACGGTCAATTCCCCTTAGAGCTTTTGGGCTGTTTATCTTTGGCGCTGCATGACTTATTTTTTATTCAAAAAGAAAAAATGAACAACCTGTACATCACCGATGTGGTGAAGCATTTGATAATTATCAACGTATTGGTATTTATCGGGACGAAATTCTTAGGAGAGCCTGATGGTGATAGTTTGAGCTATCTAATTCAGAACGCTAGCCCAGAAAATTTTGATTCATTAGGGCGTCTGCGTTACGCAGTTTATTACCCGTCTTCTCCTTGGTTTCATTCTTATCAAGTTGTCACCTACATGTTCATGCATGATGGTAAGAATTTTTTGCATATTTTCTTCAATATGTACGCCCTTTACATGTTCGGCACTGCGGTCGAAACTGTGTGGGGAGCAAAAAAATTTTTATTTTACTACCTTTTTACAGGCTTTGGTGCTTTAGCCTTGCAGTTTCTTGTTCAGATGATAGAAATACATAATGGTGCACCTTCATGGGCGGCCAGCGTGCCCATGCTTGGCGCATCCGGTGCAGTTTTTGGGATATTGGCCGCATATGGAATGCAGTTCCCAAACAGCGAGTTGCGGCTGCTTTTTCCGCCCGTGACGCTGAAGGCCAAATATTTTGTCCTTATTTATGCTGGGCTTGAACTTGGGTTAGGCCTTAGCCCTTTTCAAACAGGAGTGGCACATTTTGCGCATGTTGGTGGGGCACTTTTTGGCTTCCTGCTAATCATGTTTTGGCGAAAGAGGGGAGAGCGGTTGTATTGATTTTTGACATTGTTGGATGGTTGAGATTGTAGAATTGTTAAATTGTTGAAACGAAAACAATTTGACACGCTAACAATCCAGCAGTGTCAGCAAACAATCAAGTTTTTCATTTATGTTCAGTTCGATTTGGCAAGACATCAAGGGGTATTTTAGTCACGGCAATATGTTGACCCGAATCATCTTGGTCAATATAGGTGCTTTTTTGACATTGCTGATAGCAAACCTTTTGCTTGGCGGCGCTTCCAGCGAGTTGTACAGCAATTTTTCCCATTTTTTCATGGTTGGTGTCAATTGGTGGCACAACCTAACGCACCCCTGGGTTTTTATCACTCACATGTTTCTGCACGAGGGCTTTTGGCACCTGTTGTGGAACATGTTGGCGCTGTATTGGTTTGGCCGAATCGTTGGAGACCTTCTTGGTGATCGTAGGGTACTTCCCATTTATCTTCTCAGTGGCCTAGCTGGCGGTTTTGTTTACTTCGCAATGGCCAACTTGTTGCCAAATGTGGGTTTTGGGAGCTATGCACTTGGTGCTTCAGCGGCAGTGATGGGTACTATGGCAGTGGCTGGTGTCACCGCACCGGATTACTTGATTGGTCTTCCATTGCTTGGCGATGTACGGTTGAAGTTCATCGTGCTTTTCTTCATCATCCTAAATCTGGCTTACTACTCGATGGGCGTTAATCCGGGAGGCAGTATTGGCCACTTGGGCGGTGCTGCTATGGGGTTCCTCATTGCCAACCAACTTCAAAATGGCAACGACCTGACCGCACCGGTAAACCGGGTTTGGGATTCCATCACGACTTTTTTCGAAAAACTTTTTAGTTCAAAAAACATAAAGCCTAAAGTTGCTTATCGCAATCCCGACTTGAAGAAACAAACGGTCGGGAAGTCGGCCCGCTTCTCTAGGCGGGGGGATAACAACCTGGCCGAAGACCTCTCCCATCAAGAGCAATTGGATGCCATCCTCGACAAAATAAAGTTGACGGGGTACGATAGCCTCTCGGCTACGGAAAAGGAATTCCTCTTCAACGCCAGCAATAAATAAAATGTCATTGGGATACTGCTTGATTTGAAACGATGACCAATGATCTAATGACCAATGACTAGCCAGTGAAACTGCTCAATAATTTTCTTCGTTGGACAAACCTGTTACTGATTATGGCCACCTTGCTGGCCTATCTGGCACCTTGGGTCAATCCAGCAAAGGTTTGGCATCTCACTTTCTTGGGCTTGGCCTACCCATTTTTACTTTTTGGAAATCTTGGCTTTGCAATTTTTTGGGCGTTGCGAAGAAACCGTTATGCGCTGTTTTCTATCGGCTGTATTTTAGCTGGACTAGGCTATCTAGGAGATTTTTTCAATTTGAGTTCTTCTGAAAAAACAACCAACAACAGCGCTGAAATCAAGGTGCTCACTTATAATATTGCCTCACTTGGAGGTTACTCGTGGAGCAGAAAACAGCGAAAGGAGAAAATAGAAGCTGATTTTGAGTCCTTTATAAAAGAGGTAGAACCCCCAGATTTGTTTTGTGTGCAGGAGGGGAAGGGGGATGAGTTGGTTGGGCTAATAGGAAAAACCTTGAAATTTCCCTATCATTTTCGGTACATCAACACCATCATTTTTTCAAAATTCCCGATATTGGAAAAGGGCAATATTGATTTTGGCAAGACTGGAAATTCTTGTGTTTGGGCCGATGTGAAAACACCAAAAGGTACTCTCAGGGTGTACAATGTTCATCTGCAATCGAATAAGATGAGCCAAACGGCCGATAAGATTGCCACGCAAGGTCACATCAATGACAAAGAAACTTGGCGGAATATCCGGTTTGTGATGCGCCGTTACAAAAATGCTGTTGGAATACGAGCAAAACAGGCACAATTAGTAGCCAATCATCTGGCCAAAAGCCCATACCCAGTTTTGCTTTGCGGCGATATGAATGACCCTCCCGTTTCCTATGTATACAAAATGCTTTCAAAAAACCTACAGGATAGTTTTTGCGAAAAGGGCAACGGCTTCTGTTCCACTTTTGCGGGTAACCTTCCTTTCCTTCGAATAGATTATGTTTTGCCAAGCCCAAAATTCAGGGTGATGAGCCACAAGGTGCTAACCACTCGGCTTTCCGATCATTACCCAGTTCAAGCCCTTATTAAATGGGCCAAATGAAGTTCCAACGATCTTTAGTAACTGGATGTGGGTATTTTTAAGTAAAGAGACTTGTTAGGATGAAGTGATTTATAATATGGCAAAATTTTTGCAATCAAAAACTAAATCTAATCGGTAGTTTTTGATGAATTGATTGATAGGCCTTTTGCCAGAAACTTTTAGCCAAATACTGCCGGAAAGATTGCTGATGAAAGCCGTTGCTTATCAGCTTCCATGAACAAAAATACACCCATGAACATTTCTACCTACCATTGGTGGCTCACTTCTTGGTATGAGACTTGGAGGCTAGCCCACAAAGAAATTCAACCATCGCTACACTGGTTGAAACTTAGTTTCCCGATTACCGTAATATTACTCGATTTTCAACTACCACAAGGAGGCTTGATTGATGGCTATAGACTTTACTTTCCGCAATTGCTTGTAGCGCTGCGAGAGAGGAGGGGCGATTCGCCATATTAACGGATTTGCTCGTTCTTGAAGACAGCAGCAATTATTGAAGCGCAATTACACTATGAAAAAAAAAGAATTTAAAACTGTTCAAGGTGTAAGTAGCTGCTTTCCATGTGTTTTCAAAACAGGCAAATCTTAAAATTAGCATATACGAGTCAAATAAGACAATTTTTAATTAATTCAATTTGTAATTTATTAAAGATTAGAATCTTATAACAAAAAAACCGTTTCCTTGTGAAATCCTACCGTTTAATAGATGGTTTGACACACTGGGAAATATGTGGGATAAAGTCCGTTACCTTTAACCATCATTTTTCACTTAAAAACAGCTGGCTATGGGGCATTCCAATTTTTCAGACCGTCAAGCCATTTTCAACCTGATTTCAACATACGAGGATATGCTTGAAAAGAATCAGGTCAGATTTGCAAGCCATAACCTTTATCATGTGCTGGTAGATTACTACGAGCGTGAATGCTTGTTGGATAGAGCCTTGGAGGTTGTAGGATATGCTATTGAACAGGTGGGTTATGAAACCAATTTTTTTCTTCGCAAAGCAGAACTTTTGTTGGAGAAGAAGGAACCTACTCAAGCGCTTTTTGTACTAGACAAAGTGGATGAAAATTCGCCGGGTCTATTGTGTACTGCCATTTTTCGGGCTGAGAGCCTTGCCATGATGGGCATGCATGACCAGGGTATTGCACTCCTCGATAGCATAAAATACAGTGCAGATAGTGTGGAACTAAGCAAAATTTATGTTTGTGAAGCCATGATTTATGATAGCTTGAAGGAGTTCGAACGCATGTTTTATGTACTTAAAGCTGCCCTCAAGGAAGACCCTACAAACTCGGAGGCGCTTTCGAGGATGTGGTATGTGGTAGAGTACGCCCGTAAACACGAAGAAAGCGTGGAACTGCATGAGGAAATCGTGGAGGAAGACCCCTACAACGCTTTGGCTTGGTACAATATCGGTGCTTCGCAATCCTACCTTTGCAATTACGAAGCAGCTATTGAGGCATATGAGTTCGCCTTTCTATCTAAAGATGATTTTGAATTTGCCTACCGTGAGTGCGCTGATGTCTGTCTAATCACCCGCAATTTCCAGAAAGCGCTTAGTTGCTATCAAGATGTTCTGGAGCGGTTTGAGCCAGATGCCGACTTGTTCCTCAATATTGGTAAATGCTATGAGGAATTGGGCAATTACCTCGTTGCTAGGGATTTTTTCCAGCGTGCTGTTGAGTTTGACGGGTTTTGCGCCGAGGCACAGTTTCATATCGGGCGTTGTTATGCGAACCAAAAAGAATGGCACAAGGCAGTTTCGACATTACAAAAAGCAATCAAGCTGGAGGGCAACAATGAGGATTATCTAGCTGCGATTGCCGACGCATACGTGGGCATTGGAAACTTGAAAAAAGCATTGGAATACTATCGGGAAGCTGCCGATGTTGCACCCGAACTGCCTGACCATTGGGTGAAACTTGCTCATTTTTTGATGAAAAATCATCGGTTCAACGAGGCTATGGAGGTGCTCGACGAAGCTGAGGAAAACGCTTGGGGGCCAGAACTGCTTTATTGCCGCAGTGCCTGCCTCTTCGAAATGGGAAACAAATCTGAAGCCTTGCTGACGTTGGAAGAAGCACTGTACGAAGATTTCGATGCGCACACTGCCTTGTTTCGGCTAATGCCAATTTTGGAAAAAGACAAAGAAGTGAAGGCAGTAATTGCCATATTTCAGCCAGAAGAATAGCTCACCCTGTTCCGCTTTGGCTATTTAACTTACTGTTCTAATATATTTTGCTTCCGCTTTGCTAAAGTCGGAAGTTGCTCACCCACCGTGGAGGAACGATGCCTTAAGCTTGAAGGCATCGTTCTTTTTTACTTAAATCTCCATTTTTGCTGGATTTCAGCGTGCAACCCATCTTTGGAATATTTTTTGGAGTAGAAATAGCCTTCGTATTTCCTGCCCCCGCTTTTTAAAAACAATGATGAAGAAACAGCTTATTCCAATTCTATGCTCTGCACTTGTCTTTTTTGCATCCTGTTCCAAAGCTCCAGATAAGGTTATTAGTGTTGACCCCAACGAATTGACAACTGCTGATCAGATGAAGATTGGTGAGGTTTTTCAACTTGAACTAGAAACGGAATCTGCCCAATTCCCTATCTTAGATGAGGTAAATTACCCAGCGGCAAACGCCTACGTTTCGAAGCTGTTTTATACAATGCTCAATACTGCACAGGTAGAGCACCGTCCAGACTACAATTGGTCTGTCCATATCCTTCGCGATGACAATGTCCGAACCGCTTTCTTTCTTCCTGGCGGCCATTTTTACATCTATACAGGCCTTCTAAAATACCTGAACACAGAGAGTGAGTTACTTGGTGTAATAGGTCATGAATTGTACTATGTTGATTCCGACTTGTTGATAGAAAGGATGCGGCAGGAGTTTGGCGGCGTCATGCTGGGCGATATTTTACTTGAAAACCCGGTGCCAGCTTTGCCCGATTTTGTTGCAGATATGCCAATGTTAGATTTCGATGAAGACAAGGTAACTGCTGCCGATGCATTTGCGGTACAACTCATTTGTCCATTTTTATATGAACCTTCCGGTATCAAAAAGATAGTCGAAAGGGCTCAAAAGGAGGAGCTAAAACCGCTTTGGCTCGAAACTCGACCTTCAAATTTTGAAGCCAGATTATTAGCATTGGACAACGAAACGGAGGCATGTGGGTTTCCTGGTGTTTCAAATGAGGAAAATTACTTGAAATTCAAGCAGGAATACCTGCCATAATGGGCTAACCCTCAATAAATCCATCTGCTATTTTAAGGTGCCAATCTCTCGATAACCCAATTTCCGTTGGCGCTTTTTGTATACTGAAACCGGTCATGCAACCTACTGGTTTGGCCTTGCCAAAACTCGAATAAGGTAGGTCTAACCAGATAGCCTCCCCAATATTCAGGCAATGGAAGTTTCTCCTGTCCCTTGTACTTTTTCTCCACACTCTTCACTTTTGTCAACAACCAATCACGACTTTCCAGGACAGTGCTCTGTGGAGAAGCCCAAGCCCCGACTTGACTCCTACGTGGTCGGCTTTGAAAATAAGCTTCCGATGCCTCTGCTGAAAGCCGCTCAGCCATCCCTTCTATTCTAACTTGTCGATGCAACCCAAGCCATAAAAATACAAGTGCGACAGCGGGGTTTTGCGCCAGTTCTTTACCTTTTTTACTATCATAGTTGGTGAAAAAAGTAAAACCTTCCGGCCCGTAATCTTTCAAAAGCACTACTCTTGCTGAGGGCTTTCCTTCCGGTGTGACGGTTGCAAGTGTCATCGCATTTGGTTCTTTGATTTCAGCCTTGAGCGCATCTTGGAACCAATGATGGAACTGATTGGAGGGCAATGAGTCCATATCCCCAATTTTCAACGAATCGGATTTGTAGTCCTCTCTGAGGTGAAGTATCATAATTACTTATTTTTTTAAAGGAAAACAGGAAGATGGTCAATAGAAGATTAGTTTCAAAACCAAAAATAGGCAGGCAGGCTTTATGGTGTTGAATTGGGGCAAAAAAAAACCCTGTCAATTGACTTGACAGGGACAAAACAAAAAACAAACACTATGAACAAACACTAATCTTTTGGTGAATTATTGAGGTAAAAAGGAAAAAAAGTCCCCCGATTAGGCCGGGGGCTACATAAAAAACAAAAACTATGAACAAACACTCACCCTATATTTTTTGAGAATCAAAAGCTCGAATTATAAACGAGACTTTCAACCCGTAGTTTCATCTTAGTTTAATTTTTTTCAAATGCTTCAGGTGCTTTTGACCCCCATTGGAATCTGACCTTCGATAATTTATTATTTTTTAAATTTGTCAAGAAACGTGCCAATTCACTTCCAAACAGAGTCTGAAAATTAAATTTTCTGTATGTAATAATTTGACAGGTATCTTATTTTGAATTCAAAAAACAGGATTTAATGCTTCAATAATTTCACTTTTTCTGCAAAACTGTGACGGCAAAAATTATTGAAAAATTTGAGGAAACTCCTATAGGATGTATTGCGATATTCCGTTGAATTGGGGTTTTTGACTAACTTTAAACCGAAACATGTGACAGATGTAGCTACCGGAAAATTCCCCAAAAAATAAGTTCAGTCCAATTTTTGATAAGTTACAACAGGAATTTAACTCCCATAAGAAGCCTTTGCATAAAACAATTGTCTTTAATTTCTATTTTATTTTAAAGTAATGTCATCATGAAAAAGTTAATTCTGTTCATTTCCATGGCCGTCCTTGTGGCTGGCTTCATTCTGGCTCCAAAACTTTCTAACCAAGGAAAATCCAATGTGGTGGCCTCTACAGGGCTTGATATTGGTCAGACGGCACCCGACTTCAAACTGAAAAATGTGGATGGTCGCATGCTTTCACTAGCTGAAGTGAAGGATGTTAACGGTATGTCTCCGAAAGGATTTATCGTCGTTTTCACTTGCAATACTTGTCCTTATGCCAACATGTACGAAGATCGAATCATTGAACTAAACAATCGATTTTCTCCTAAAGGCTGGCCCGTGATAGCTATTCAACCCAACGATACCAACATTAAACCGGGGGATAGCTTCGAGGAAATGCAAGTTCGGGCAAAGGAGAAAAACTTTACATTCCCATACTTAATTGATGAAAAGCAAGAAGTCTACCCAAAATATGGCGCCACCAAAACACCACACGTCTTTGTGCTTGATGCTAAACGTACGGTTAAATATATCGGTGCCATCGACAACAACCCGCAGGATGCCGCCGACGCCAGCCGCCATTACGTAGCTGAGGCAATTGAAGCAATCGAAGCTGGAAAAACGCCTGACCCATCAGTCACGAAGGCAATCGGATGCGGCATAAAGGGCAAATAACTACCCGCAGGGTCGAGAATGTTAAAAATTACCATGACTAGCAATGAACTGTCAGTCATGGTAATTTTGTTTCTGAAATGTAACTCCAACCACCATCCGAAATCTTCATGAATCTCGACCGTACAAAAAGAAGAATTTTAGCAAGCTCGGTTTTCCGCACTTTCCGTAATATGCGGGATACCGGTGCGGTACTGTTCGTGCGAGGCCCAGAACTCAGAAAGGCCACTGCTTCCAGGCTGCGCCGGGCATCCAGAATCCCAAGGCTGATGCTCTGGGCTTTCATGATGGAAGGCATTGAGACCAAGAATATGGTGCGTACCTTTGTGAAGCAGGGAAAAGGTCATCTACTGCTTTCGAAAGAGTCGGAACCACCTACTGAGGAGGAGATTCGGCAGGCAATGGAGCAGTTGAAAGATTTGCCAAAATTCATCCCATTCTTCATCTTCATTGCAGTCCCGATGCCGGGTGTCACGCAGAGCTACGTGCTTTTGGCCGTTTCTCTTGAGAAATGGCTGGGTCAAAAATTTAGCCTGCTGCCAAGTCATATCAGGGCTGTTTTTCAAAAGAAAAATCCAGACGACAGCACGTCTACGTCGTCAGAACTACCGGATTCGGTTACTGATTAACCATTGATTTTAAATCGTTTCAAAATAACAGTATGAAAAAACTCATCTTTTCTTTCTTGACCATTGCCTCCCTCAGCTTAGCAGCATGTGGGGGCGACCACCAACACAACCAAAGTGAAAATACTGGCAAAGAATACACTTCTGCCTATGTCTGCCCCATGCACTGCGAGGGCAGCGGCAGCGACCAGCCCGGTAAATGCCCTGTCTGTGAAATGGATTACGTGAAGCTGGAGGAGCATGTGAAGGACGGTCACAAACACTGAACTGGAGGTCAGCGTTTTCCACATTCAAACCAATAATTTTCAATAATTTTTCAAAATAGTAGCGGCTGGCAATTCTCATCGCCAGCCGCTGCTGTTTCAAATCAAAACGACCATGCGCTTCGCCATACTTTATTTATTGCTGCTTGCAGCAATGCCCGCATTTTCTCAATCAAAAAAACAGGTTGAAATCGAAGTTCTCGAACACCAACGTTTCGAAGCCATGACGACCAAAAACATTGATTTCCTGAAAAATGTGTTGGCCGATGACCTCAGCTACACCCACTCCAACGGCCTCGTTGAGGACAAAACGACTCACCTTGAAAACATCCGTACAGGCAAACTGCAGTACCGTTCCATTCAGCCAGAGGGAATGAAACTTCGCTTTCACCGTCGCTCAGTAATTGGCACTGGCATCGTCAATGTCACAGGCATTTTGAATGAAAAGGAGTTCACCATCAAACTGCGGTACACCGATGTTTATGTCAAGGAAAAAGGCAAGTGGCGGCTCGTCGCTTGGCAGTCGCTGAAACTGTAACATGGTCTGCCAGGCCTTGCTTTTCCATTTCCCCGTTCCGACATTTTTTGCCAAAAAGGCACAGCAACATGTCGGTGCTGTGCCTTTTACTTTTATAGTTTGAGAGTTGCGAAAGCACGGACTAACAGTCCGTGTTACCTCACCATCAGCTTCCCGCTGCCTACCCGCTCTCCGTTCCTTTCTATTTTGAAAAAATACAGACCCGGATTCAGTTCTCCCCGATGGAATTCAAAGCCAGTTCCAGTGATGGTTTGCTGGCGCAAAATTTTACCGGAAATATCTGTCAGCACTAGGTTCAGCGGCCCCGGCTCGATGCCTTCCACTTGCAGCAAAGCACTGTCCGTCAACGGATTAGGCACAACCCTCACATTTGTTTTTGGCTGAAAAACAGGCGGCGTAGTCCCCACCACCGACCACGGGAACACCTGCCCGATGCGGTGCTTGAACGTGTTCGTCTGCACAGGCGCATTGAAATCGAAATAAATGAGCGCCGTATTAGCGATGACATTGCCCCAGCCCAGCCCCGGCCTTTGCGAAGCACGAAAACGAATGAAGCCATGTGAGGCCGCCTCGTTGGTGGTGCTATCCGGCAGTTGGATATTTTCAAAGGTAAAAGTCAACCAGCCCTCTGGCGTCACGCCGTAGGTGTAGGGGTGGCTGCTGGCACCGGGCCGCACGGTGGCAAGGTCGAGTTCCGGCGGTAACACATCCACCACCGTCACCTTGAAGGCCGTGTCCGTGCCAGTATTTTGAAAACGGATGAGGTACTCAATGTCCTGCCCCGGCTCTAACAGGTGCTCCTCGCCAAGGCCAGTGGGGAAGCCCTGCTTGTCGTTCGGGTCGAAACTGCCGACGTTGGCTTGGCAGTCCACATCGGTGAAGGGGTCAGGGTCGTCATCGAAGGCCCACTGGGTGAAGAAGCCGAGACTTATCCAGCCACCACAGCCCTCAACAGTGGCACCAGTCGTCGCAAAACCACTGGGATGTGCCAAAGCCTGCTGAGCTTCTAAGTGGAAAGTGCCGCCGTTGGCAGGTACTGCGACCGTGATTGACTCACCAGCACCAAGCTGAAAATCATTGGTCAGCAGCACAATCTGGTCTTCAATGATGATGTATCCGAGCGGTGCGGGCATTCCCTCAGAACCAACATTTGTGATAGTAAAAATGACGCTGTCTCCGTTGCAATTGGCATCTACTTCGATGCTACTGCCGTCCCAGAGCGGGTCGGGTGGCAAGCAAAGGGAGTCAGGTGTGATATGTGCTGAAGTGCAGTGGGTCTGGCCTAGCACCGTGGAATCGCAGTCAAGGTATGTGGTGATTTGGAAGCTGCCGCAATCACCGACGGCGACATCTCCCAAATTAAAAGTGAGCACGTTTCCGTTTTGCGAAACAAGTGGCAGTGTGGCTGAAACGTAGGTCAGGTAGGGGTCGAGCGTGACTTCCACAGCAACGTCGTTGGCTGTGTTCGTACCGTCGTTGCAGTAGTGGACGTAGTAGTTGTTATCAAAACAGCGGCGCAGGAACGGGGTGCTGATGTCCAAAGTCAAGTATGGGCAATCGTCGATGGCTTGGGCAGGAAAGTCGAGGGATAGGGTGTCGTAAAACTCGGTGACGTTCACTTGCGATGTGCTGTTGCAGGTTTCCCAATACGGTCCTGGTGGTGTGATGGCAACATCGTAGCTACCCGTATCCAAAGGGAGGACGAAATTGCCGAACGCGTCAGTCAGTGTGGCAAAGGACTGTGTACCATCGGCTTGTACGAGCCAACCGGAAAGGCCAGTCTCGGTGGGGTCTGGTAGGCAGTCGGATTCGGAGTCACGGTGGACAGTACCGGTGATAGCAGAGGTGTAAAGGTTACCGTTTGAATCAATTTTAATGAGCAATAATTCTGGAGTGTAAACTGGAGAAATTTCGACCATATTACCTACTGAAACAATAAACCCATTGTCATCTTGGCAAAGATTGTTTAGCTCCCTTCTGTGATGAATATCTTCATATCGTCTTTCCCATATTTTGTTTCCTAATGAATCAAGCTTGTATATAAAGGCATTGTGGGCCGATTGACTGTCCCAGAGAATTCCTGAAATTATTATACTGTTTTGATTTCCATTTATAGCGTTTTCTACTCTGTGCTGCCAAAAATTTTCATAGGAAATTGTTTTCTCCCATAAAACACTCCCTTGCAAATTCAATTTAGTCATTAAGTTTTCTGAATCAAAAACTATACAGCTACTGTCATTTCTTAACAAAACTGTAATTGGGGTTCTGTATTGTCCTAATAATTTTCGCCAAACTATTGTACCATCTAATGTAGTTCTCATAATAAAACCATTACCATCTTGGGTTTGGTAGTTGATTTCTCGACCAGTTATTAAGAACCCTTCGGCAGGAATTTCAGTTATATCAAAAAAAATAAGGCCATCATAACTTGGGTCCGATATGTATGTTTTAGTTGCTTCAATTTCCCCAACTGCATTTGTTTTAAATAAGAATGTAGTGTCATAGTTTCCCAAATAGTTCCCTAATCCAATGATTGCATAGCCACCATCAGCTGTAGTTATTAGCTTTTTAGGAATCTCCGCTTGATTTGGAAGTACGTCAAGGAATTTAATCCATTCTGATTGCCCACCCTCATCTCTCTTTTCTAACCTAATCGTTTCGTGTTGAGAAGGAGTTCTTCCTGCAAAAACAAAACCACCATCAACTCCATGTACCATATATTCAGAAGCTATGAGCCCATCATGCCATGTGTGGTTTTTTATCCATAATATATCTCCAGCCCCATTGACTTTAAAAAACACCAAAGAGTCAGAGACATGGCTTTTACATAGTACCATGTACCCAGAATCTTGTGTTGAAAGTACAACAGGGAACTTTGTACTGCTTGCACCAGGATTATTATCCCATTCCTCATTTGCTCCATACATTCGTATCCATCCTTGACCATAAGCCGATGTGGCATAAACCAAAGTAATTAAAGCCATCCAAAACTTAATTCTTTTCATAGCCTGCATTTTTAAAAAATTTAAGTAAAAAACGTGCTTTTTCATGTCCGTTGAATTTTAGGTTTTGCACCAGTTTTTTGACACGATACAAAAGTGGTGCGTCCGACAGCCCTGTACAAGAACATTTTTAGTCATTTTTCAAAAATATCATCTGATAAAATTATTTTAAATAACTGTAAATCAATTTTTTAAATCTAAAATCATTCAATTTTTTCTTTGATTTGTGATGCTGTTTTTATTCAAAATCATCATTTACAATGCAAGATTCCCGTCTCCTCGAACTCCTCCGTACCCTCACCCCTGCCGAACTGACCGCCCTCGGCAAATTCCTCCGTTCGCCTTACCACAACCTGCGGGAGGACGTGGTGCTGCTTTTCGATTATTTTTTTGAAAAAAAGGAATCCAAGAAAGCTGATGTTTTTGCGAAGCAAACCGTGTTCAAGGCCATTTTCCAAAATGAGAATTACGATGAAAAGCGGCTGGCCTACGCCATCTCCTTCCTGTACCAGTTGGGGCAAAACTTTTTGGTCATCAATGAATTGGAAGCGGAAAACGATGCTGCCTTCCAGCTTCGGCTGGCCAAATCGCTGCGGAAAAGAGGGCTGGAACGGCACTACGAAACCACTTTGAAAAAAGCGGAAGACGCCCTTGAAACCCAGCCGCACCGCCACCTCGACTACCACTACCTGAGCCATCTGCTGCACCTAGAACGCTACGAATCGGGGGCGAGGGAGCGACGCACCGCCAGCCGTCATTTTCAGGAACTGGCCGATGCGGGCGACCTGTTTTTCATCGCTAACAAACTGCGTCAGAGCTGCACGGCGCTGATGCACAAGGCGGTGTCGGAAGCGAACCTGCGCCTCGAACTATTGGACGAGGTACTGATGCAAGTCGAGCGGCAAAATTTGACTCAAATTCCGGCGGTTGGCGTGTGGTATTTTGGCTACCGGGCACTGTCGGAGGCAGAACCTAAGGCGTGGTTTGGGCAGTTGCGGGAAGCGATGCGGCAGTGCGTCGGGCAGTTTCCGAAGGCGGAAATGCGGGAGGTGAGCACCCTCGCAGTGAACTGCTGCATCCGGCAAATCAACACTAGGCGAGAGGAAGGGGACCAGGCTTTTTGGCTAGGACAGGTCTTTGAAATCTACAAGGAAGGGCTTGATAATCAAATGTTTATCGAAAACGGTGTACTCTCCCGTTTTACCTACAATAACATCGCCAATGCTGGTCTAGGACTCAAGGCATTCGACTGGGTGGAAGGTTTTTTGACAAAATACAAAGACCTACTGGAACCCCGCCACCGGGAAGCGGCTTACCTTTTCAACCTCGCCTCGCTGCATTTCCGCAAACCCGACTACGACCGGGCCTTGGAGCTGCTCACCCGTGCCGAATTTGACGACACGTTGCACAACCTCGATGCCCGCCGGATGCTCCTCCGTATCTACTTCGACCGGAGTGAAGTGGCGGCGCTGGACTCGCTGCTGGACAGTTTCACCATCTTCCTGCGCCGCCGCCGGGACGTGGGTTACCTCCGCCAGAACTACCTCAACCTCATCCGTTTCACCAGGAAACTGCTGCAAACGCCTGCCCAGAACAAGGCTGCTATGGAAAAATTGCGAAGCGAAATCAATGACTGCAAGGCGCTGGCTGAGCGGGAGTGGCTGTTGGGTCGGCTGTAACACGGACTGGCAGTCCGTGCTACAAGTTTGGCTACCTTTGCGCCATCCCTGAAACGTTAAACCCTAAAACCAAAAACTCATTTCCACTATGCTCGACAACTGGCTTCGCCCACTCAATAGAAATGAAATCGCCGATTCTCCGCTCGACACGGTTAGTTTCGGGGAGAAAATAAAGCGCTTTGAGGCGGAAATGCCCGCTTTGCAGGATGTGAAAATTGCCATCATCGGGATTGGCGAAGAGGCGGCCAACGCAGTTCGCAAGCCACTTTACCGCATGAGTTTTCCCTTCGGGAAATTGGCGGCTGCCGACCTCGGCAATGTCCGGAAAGCCGATACTTCCTTCATCCTGCCGCTGTTGCAGGAACTGATGGAGAGCAAGATTTGCCCAGTGATCATTGGCAATCTGCCGAAATTGGCGCAGGCGCAGTACAAGGCGCATTTTGCCTGCCAACCCTCGGTCAGCGTGGTAGCGGTAGATGAGCGGGTGCCTTTTCACCCCCGCCTCGGCGAGCTGGACGGCCACTACCTCAACCCCGTGATGAACGGCAAAACCAAGCCTTTCCACTTCGGCATCGTGGGATGCCAGTCGCATTTTGTGGATGACGAGACGTTTCAGGAACTGGAAAACATCAGCGCCGACACCCTGCGACTGGGCAAAGCAAGGTCGAACATGGCCGATATTGAACCCGTAATGCGGGACGCCGACATGGCCTGTTTTCACCTCGCCGCCCTGAAAAGCGCAGAAGCCCCGGGCGTGATACACCCGTCGCCGAGTGGTTTTACCAGTGAAGAAGCCTGCCAACTCAGTCGCTACGCTGGCATGAACGACAAGCTGACCTCCGTTGGCTTTTACGGCCTTGAACCCGACCTCGATGAATACAACCGCTCAGCGCAAGTTTTGGCCCAGATGGTCTGGTATTTTTTTGATGGCTTCGCAAACCGCAAGGGCGACTTCCCGGCTTCGATGGACGGCCTGATGGAGTACATCGTGGATTTCAAGGGGCATGAAACCCCCTTTACTTTCTGGAAAAGCAACCGCACAGGCCGCTGGTGGATTCAAGTGCCGGTGAAGACAAAAAAGAAACACCTCCGCCATCGGCTCATACCTTGCTCTTACAACGACTATCTTTTGGCATCAAAAGGTGAGCTGCCAGATCGGCTTTCACTGGCATTTGGGCGTTTTGAGTGAACAAAGCGGGCGCAAAGCCTGTTACGGCCATTTAATGGGCATGGCTTGATAGTATAATTGATTAAAAAATACAATTGACTAATAAAATATTTGGATGCAAAAACAGAATATTGCATCATAATCAAGGTCTGAACCCCCGTCTCTTTGATGCCTACCCATTCCAGCCCCAAATTTTAAAATGTATTTTCAGCATTATTTTCAGTCTTAGCGGAATTTGCACCTATTGTCCTAACAGGATTCTTGAAGATTTAAGACAAAGAATTTAGTCAATGAGTTTCAGACTTATCACTCCAGCTCTGTTTGTGTTGTTATTGTCAAACTGCACTACTACCCATCACTTGGGAGAAGATAAAATTCCTACTACACTTGCTTCTCCCCAGCCCACCGTTGGTATAACCGATGCCACAGTAGACGAGATAGAAGGCCCAATGGGCTCCAAAGCGCTAAGGTTGAATTCCAACATCAATACCTCTTTTTCAGAATTTGCACCATTCAGGTACGGTGACAGGCTATATTTTTCTTCAGAAATTGTTGGAGGGAATGGAACGCTGCCTGTTGGGCATGTTTATTCTTCTGTGAATTCTGAAAGCCCCACGCTTTGGGCCGAAAATTCGAAGGAGCGGGGAGTACAAACTTCTAATGCGACTTTCACACCTGATGGGCAGCGGGTTTTTTACACTTTTTGCGAAGAAAAAAATCCGGGAAAGAAAAACTGTGAGATATACACCCGAGAGCGGGCGTATGAAGGCTACTGGCTTCCCTTGAAACGGCTTCCGAAGTTCATCAACTTAGATGGCTACACAACTACCCAACCCACTGTTGGCTACAATCGAGCTATGCGCCAAGATGTACTTTATTTTGCCTCCAACCGTCCTGGTGGTATGGGGGGCATGGACATTTGGTGTAGCCCAATTGAGCGAAACGGTACTTTTGGTAAGCCATTCCCAATGCCGTTCAACACTCCTGCGGATGAGGTTACGCCGTTTTTCCACCAGCCAAATCAAGTCCTTTATTTTAGCTCAAATAGGAACGAGAATGGCGGGACGGGCTTCGATATTTATAAGTCTGCAAATACTTGGACGGGCAGTGGTGACAGCCATTGGTCAGTACCGGAGAGGCTTGACAAGCCCTTCAACAGCAATTACGATGACCTTTATTTTACTTGGCACACGGGATCTGGAAAGGCCTACTTTTCTTCTAACCGCCCCGGATGCATCAGCGCAGACTCAACTGGCTGTTTCGGCTACGATATTTTCGAAGCGAATATCCAGACTGAACTAGTGGCCCAAGTTTTCGATGGTTCGGATAGCACTACCATCATAGGCTACAAACTGCAAGTTTACCCACTGGAAGATGCCGCAACGGCTGGATTGCCAGGTGCTTCGGACGGCTCGGCCATGAAATTTTTGCTCGAAACGGACAAAGCCTACCGAATGGTAGCCACAGCGATCGGGTACATATCCGATACTTTAGAGTTTACTACGCACCAGTCGGATGTTTTCGAAATGTTGCGCCAGCCAATTTATTTGAAGCCTAAAGCAAGGCTGCTAGTACGCACGTACAACGCTATTGACAGCTTGCCGCTTGGTGGTGTTGCGATGCAATTGGGCATGGAAGGCGTTGGTGAAAAGTCCTATGTGAGCAATAAGGAAGACCAGTTCGAGCATTCATTTCTGGTTGGCGTGGGCGACATTATTTCCCTTGTGGCCATGAAGCCAGGCTTCATTACTACCTACGTAAACCCCAATGCGGAATACCGCTATGCCCCGGCCCCGGATGCCCATTTGAGCGTGTACCTATCGCCATTTACTGAGGCGCCTGTGGCCTTGTATTTTGATAATGATGAACCGAAATGGGTGAAACCAATGGACACCAGTACGAAACTCACCTATTCGCAAACCTTTCAGGACTACATGGACAGGCAGCAGGTTTTTATGGAAAAATATACTGAAGGCTTGCCAGAAGAGGCGGCAGAAGCAGCAAGTGAACAAGTGCGCTCCTTTTTCGAAGAAGAGGTGCAGTCCAATTTTGAGCGGCTTGACCGACTATGCAAGCAGTTGGATACTTATTTGAAAAAAGGTTATGAACTCGAAGTACTAGCCGTCGGTGAGGCTAGCCCACTGGCTTCCGCCGACTACAATCGCCTCCTCATCGCACGCCGTATAAGCAGTGTAATCAACCAGTTGAAAGTCTGGAACAACGGTGAACTCAGCCAATATTTTGACAACGGGCAACTCATCGTTTCCAGCAAGATGAAAGTCATGGAGGGTGAAGGCGAAAAGGTGCAGGTGAGGCTGTCCTCCGACCGCCGTCAATCCGAGTTCAGTCCAGAAGTTTCAAAGATGCGAAAGGTTGTCATCGAAGGTGTGAGGCGTCAAAAATCGAAGGTCTAACGTCGTTGCCTGCCTTTCCATTTGTACTGCTTCACGAGGTTAGCCAAGGTGCCGACGACGACGATGTAGGCGATGTGCAGTATCTGTGAAATTAGGTAACGCCGCATCAAATCACGGCGATCAAAATAGCGGCACATTTCGTTGAGGAAACGATAATCCACTAGTGTTTTCATCAAAAAAATGCTCAAGGTCAGCATAGCAAACGGCCAACCCAACCAAACTGCAAACGCCAAATTCAGCAGAATAGCCCAACAAGTCAAGAATGCCACTCCCAGCCGAGCAGTGACCTGTCGGTCAGTATAACTCCTTGATTTTGAGGCCCATCGTAGCCGCTGCGAAAGAAACGAGCGCAGGTCGGGCTGTGCTTCTGTGAGCACAGTTGGCCCTCGGTTTTTCAGGAAAAAAACAGCATCCGGGTAGCGGCTGGCCACTTTGTGAAGCAACAGCATGTCATCACCGCTGGCAAGCCCGTCAATTCCCTCGAAGCCACCGACTTCATAGAAAACGGATTTGGGATAGGCCAAATTTGCGCCGTTGCAGAGCAGGCCGCTATCCGTCTGGAACCCTGCCCCCGTGACACCCATCATGCCCAAAAAATCGAGCGACTGGAAGCGTTGCAGCCAGTTTTTTTCTTCGCAAAAATTGACCGGAGCAGCAATGAACTTAGCCTGTTTTTCCTCAAAAAAGGGTGCTAAAAGCTGCAACCAATCTTGTGGTAAAATGCAGTCGGCATCAGTGCAAACGATGAGTTCGCCCGTGGCGAGCGAGATGCCCGTTTCGATGGCTTTTTTTTTAGAATTTACTTGAAAATCTGCTAGTCTGACTGCTCGGAAATTTGGAAGGTTTTTAGTGAAATTTTGTGCCAGTGAAAATGTCTCATCCTCAGAATGGTCGTCCAGCACTAGCACCTCAAAATATGTAGTTGGATAAGTCTGCGCAGCGATGGAATGCAAGCAGTCTACGATTTTGGCTGCCTCGTTACGGGCGGGAAGGATGACGCTAATTTTTACTGAAGGAGAAAAGCTGGGCGAGGGTGTCCATTCAGGCAATTTGTGCCAGCCGGAGCGATATCCTTCAACGATGAAAAAATAGGCAATGGCTAGGCCAGCCGTGGCGCCAACCCAAACAGCGAGCAGCATCCATGCCCAATTTTGGAAAAAATCTAGCAAGTTTGATTGGTTTAGAAATTACCGAAGGACTGCCATCGAAGACCAAAAATAGCAAGCTTGAGGCGAGGAATGCCAAACTTGCGACACTCAGGCTATTTTGTTTGCTTTTCTATGGGGTACTTGAGAGTTCTTCACATCTTTAGAAAAAAAACAACATGAAAACACAACTGAGCCTTTTTTTCTTCCTTATAGTTTTTTCTGCTTCGCTGGCGCAGCAGCCGCTCAATTTCGATTTTGATAAAATGAGCGTGGAAGGTCCAGCACGGCCTTGGGGTTGGTCGCCGTTCCAATTTGCTGCTGGCACATCCACTTCCCTTGACAGCATTATAGTACGGCACGGTAAATTCAGCTTACGTATCTCGAACGAAAACGCAGCCGATGATGGCAGCGCAGGTGACCACACAATTGGCTATTGGCTATCTCCTTTTGAGCTGTCTGGTAAAAATCTGATACTAACTGGGTGGGTGAAGACTGAAAAAACTGCTGGTGTGGCCCAGTTTTCTTTAAGTGCCTACGGCGACAACGGTCTCCTGAAAGAAACTAAAAGTGTTGATTTTAGAGATGTAAGCGATTGGCGGGAAGTAAAATTGAAATTGGATGAAACCGAAAATGCACACTCGTATTTTTTGATTTTGAGTTCAAACGGTGGTGGAAAAGTCTGGTTCGATGACTTTCATTTGATAGTGGATAATGAAATAAGAAACAGCCTGGAAGTAGCCCCTGATTTTACCCCAGAACAACGGCAGTGGCTGAAAGAAAACTGCACAACCTTGTCCACTTTCAAACCCTCACAGGCCACTGAAAAAGCTGACTTTTCAGATTTGGAGGCATTTCGTCAATCAGTCGGTGACGCAGAAATCATTGCCCTCGGTGAAGCGACACATGGTACCAGCGAGTTTTTCCAACTAAAACACCGTCTGCTCCAATTTGCCGTGCAAGAACTTGGCGTGCGGGTTTTTGCCATTGAGGCGAACCAATTGGAAGTGGAAAAAATCAACCGCTTTGTTTGTGATGGCATCGGAACTGCTGAGGAGGTCATCCGGGTGATGTTCAAAGTCTGGAACACAGCGGAGATGCTGTCACTCATTGAGTGGATGCGGTTGTACAACCTCGAACACCCCGATGCAAAAGTTGAATTCGTCGGCTTCGACCTGCAAGACCCCAGCCTGCCGATGGATAGTATTTCGAGTTTCCTTGCCGACTGGGAGCCTGACCTGAAACCACTTGTGGACAGCCTGCAACGAAACTATCGGGCGGCTTGGCAGGCACAGTATTACCCACAGGCCGACGATGAGGTACGTGCTGGCTGGAAAGCCAATGCCGACCAAGTGCTGGCAATGATTGCGAGCAAAGAAAAAGGCTGGTTGCGCAAAACGAATACAAAGGCAGGCCAAAATAGGGTAGCGTGGGCCCTCCAAAATGCGAGAGTCGTGAGCCAGGCTGCCGACATTGCCTACTCCCAAATCGTCAGTGCAAGGGATACGTTCATGGCGGAAAATATCCGCTGGATTCAGCAAATGTATGGGCCAAATACCCGCATCGTCGTCTGGGCACATGACTCGCACATTGCCCGCAGCGATCATCCGGATGCCCGTTACAATTACCATAACGGCGACTCGATGGGGAAGTACCTCTCCAAGATTTTCGGGAACCGCTATCGGGCATATGGACTGTTCACTGCTGGGGGACAATATAGCGCCACGGTGAGCTATACCAACCACAAAGTCGTACCCGTAGATGCGATGGATGCCCCTCGTGGCAGTTTTGACGAGGCACTCCATCAAATTGCGAAGCAAACAGGTTCTAGCCAATTGTTCCTCAATCTCAAACCAGCACTTTCACTTGATGGCAATGACTGGCTACTGCGACCCCGACCAGTTCGTTTCGTTGGTTATGCCACCAATGATTATGATTTTGGGGCAATGATGTCCGTGCCACACCAGTTTGATGGGGTATTTTTTGTGGATAAAACGGGTGCTTCAAAAATGTTGCGGTGATATTTCTGTATTACAAATTTGAAGGATAAAATCGAGGATAAGTTTTAATGGTTGCTATTCCCGCAAGCATACAAAGTTGTGTGAATTGTGGGTTCAGACTGTAGTGTTCAAACGCTCCCTCATTATCTCCAAAAAAAGGGAGGGTATCTTGCTTCCCTCCCTAATGCTGATTTCTTCGTAGGTCGGCAGTTTTTCGTTTGCTGAATTGCTTCAGCTCTTTTTTTTGAAATTGTATATAGCGGTCATTCTTTCCTAAATATTTCATAATAGCCCATTAACCTCAAAGAATAACCCTAAAACCCTATTTAGATTGACCTAATGCAGAAAGTGGTGTTTAATTCTTATGCCACCACAGGTGTCAATTGGTAATATTGATTTGAACCATAATCGACAATCCTTAAAGCCATAAAAAGCTGATATAAACAATTTGATTGAAAGAAAATACGGATTTGAGTAATGACTGGACTGTTTTTAAAGTTGGTATACTGCTGATTATGGTTTTGCAATGCGTGATTGAAAGAGGTGAAGGAGAATATTACGCAAAGTGATAGTAGAATTAACTCATTTCATGATGTTAATTTCCTCTTGAAGTACTTAAATTTATATTTTAGGTTTTGCCTTATGCGATTAATAGTTTTATAACCTTATCAATGGAAGTTCAGCACATTCAATATAACTGTAAAATAAAGTCAAGTTGGTTATGGTGTTTAATTTTGAAAAATTCTGGAGGTTTACCAATTTAGGAAAAAAAAGTATTAAAAACCCAATAAGTAAACTGCCCAAGTGGATAGCTGAATTATTTCTCAATTTAAAAAATTGACAATACCTCAGTTGTGGTGGAGCGGGGCGTCAATGATATTGAACGAATTGTGAAAGTGGTACGCTTTCCTTTTTGGCAAAACACATGTGTGGCGAGTGGCTCGTTCACCAATCTTGCGTAAAACTTTGCTAAAATAGTTCTTACTTAAAGAGCAAGAGCTATTTTGGCGTTCGTATAGTTATTTGAGGAAATATTATTGATTGACCTTAATTTATAAAGAACTATGAATGAACTTATCATAAAAGAAGGATTCAAGCTTTTGCAACTTAATAGAGTTGCTCTGACCTAAGTGTTTGATTTTCAACAAGAGGATGTTTTAATTTTGTCCTTAAAACACCACAATTGAACATCCATTATCAAAAATTAAACACCAACCGACAGTGGAAAGCCGCTACCGGGGTCAGCCAA
>WGNL01000034.1 GCA_016124585.1 Bacteroidota bacterium
CCCCCGGAATCGTTCGTCGGGCAGCTTGGCACCTAATATTTCTTGTGCCCAAAATCCTATCCCTGTTTTTGTTTCGCCTATCATAGCGGTGTTTGTTCACCGAAAGATAGCAAGTCAAATTTTATGGGACATGATTAGGTTCAGAGACTTATTTTTTCTTGGAGGGAAATGGTACAATTTCAATCGACGGGCAGGTTTTTCAAGTGGCGAAAAACGACACTGTCTTTGTGCCAGCCAATGCAGTCCAATTTGTTCAAAATAACGGTGTAGGTAAGCTAAGTTTTATTTGCATAGTGAGTCCACCATGGTCAGCAGCTGATGAGGTAATACTAGATTAGCACTATTTCAATGAATTAGGTAATTGTAATTTATTGATTTTCAGTTTATTGCAAAATTATCTGATATGGTTGCTTGTGCTTAATTTTGTGCTCTAAAATGAAAATACTACTCATTACCAAGAAATTCCCTTACCCATTAAAAGAGGGCGAACCCATAGCTATCAACTACCTGGCCCGGTCACTAGCACATTTAGGATGTACTATCGATTTGTTAGTGTTGAATACTTCCAAGCACTTTTTCAACCTTAAGGATTTTCCAGTTTCTGAAAATTTTTTCAATGAAATCCATACAGTTGAAGTGGATAACAGCATTCACTTTCTTGGTGCTTTACGAAGCTTACTGGCTGGCCATTCATATATTTTAGACCGTTTTAAATCCTTAGATTTTGAAGAGAAATTAGAGAATTTGCTTCGCAATAAACGGTACGATGTGGTTCAGTTGGAGACTATTTATTTGGCACATTACATGAAAGTGCTTCGGCGGCAGCCAGGATTGGTTGCAGTTTTACGTTCACACAATGTAGAGCATGAAATTTGGGAACGGGTTGCCGCAAACACCAAAAACATGGTGAAAAAATGGTACTTAAGAAATCAGAATCGGCATTTGCGAAATTTTGAAATCGAGCACCTGAATCAGTTCGACGTATTGGTGGCCATCACTTCCCGAGACTTGGAAGTTTTTAGGGGGTTGGGTTTTCATTATGAAGCAGTAGTAGCACCTGTTGGGATAAATTTAATGGAATATCCAATTGATGACGAATCGGTCATTTACCCTAATGGCTTTTGTTTTATTGGTGCACTGGATTGGATGCCGAACCAACATGGCGTCGTTTGGTTTCTTGAAAAAGTGTGGAAGAGGATCACTGTGCAACATCCTAATGCTGCATTCCATATTGCTGGGAAAAATACGCCAGCCTGGCTCCATAAAAAGTCGAGCAACTCAGTTAGCGTACATGGCGAGATACCCAATGCAAAGGAATTTATTGCTCAATTCCCAGTAATGGTTGCGCCGCTATTTTCCGGTAGCGGAATTAAAATTAAGGTGTTGGAAGGGATGGCATTGGGTCGGGTTGTCATTACCACTTCCATTGGAGCTGAGGGGATTCCGGCAGAACCAGGCCGCCATTTGTTGATTGCAGATACTGCATCTGAATTTGAAAAGCACATGAATTGGTGCATGAATAATCCCGTTGAATCGAAAAAGATTGGGTTATTGGCACGTGAATTTATCCATGACCATTTTGCCAATTTGGTAATTGCAAGTAGGGTGAAAGAATCTTATGAAAAAGTGCTAAGTATTTGATTATTAATATTTTGCAAAATAATTAGGAACATGAAAAAAATCGTTTTTATCAAAATCACAATTTTTTCGCTGCTGTTATTTGTAGGCTGTGGAGGCGAGAATCCTGAATTCATGCAAGAGGATTCGCTTCGCAATGAGGTATTTGCCATCCACGATGAAGTGATGCCAAAAATGTCCGACATCGTCCGCCTGAAAGGTGGTTTGATTGAATTGCCGACAGATTCGATCACAGAGCCGTTGGTAAAGGCATCGCACACCCAGCTCGAAAAATCGGAAGATGCGATGATGAACTGGATGAATAATTTCAAAAGCCCTGAAAAACTCAGGGAAAACAAAAGCCATGAAGAGATAATGGCTTACTTGCAAAATGAGAAGGTGGAAATCGCCAAAGTACGGGATGAAATGAACAGCAGTATTGAGGCGGCAGAACGGATAATTTCTTCTTCAAAAAAATAGATTCTTCACAGAAATTTGGAAACCATTTATTCACAAATAGGTTAACAAAATTTTATTTTACTCACCTTGCTAAAACTGGCCAAATTGCCTACCTTTGCGCCTCTTTTGAAAAAAAGGAGGAAAAGCAGTTAACAGAAACTGATTTCAACTTGTTTTTCGTTTGATTCAAAGGTCAGCTGACCTACCATTTTCATTTACCATTCATCACATTTTAAGTAATGGACATTAGAAACATCGCCATCATCGCACACGTTGACCACGGCAAAACTACCTTGGTGGATAAGCTCCTCGTAGCCGGCAAGCTCTTCGGTGAGCATGAAACGCCCGGTGAACTCATCATGGACAACAACGACCTTGAGCGTGAGCGTGGCATCACTATCTTGGCCAAAAACGCTGCGTTCTGGTACAAAGGCGTGAAAATCAACGTCATTGACACCCCTGGCCACGCCGATTTTGGTGGTGAGGTAGAGCGGGTGCTCAACATGGCCGATGGCGTTCTCCTCCTCGTTGATGCCTTCGAAGGCCCGATGCCCCAGACCCGTTTTGTGCTTCAGAAAGCTATTGAAATGGGCCTCAAACCAATTGTCGTCATCAACAAAGTGGACAAGGAAAACTGTAAACCTGACGAAGTACAGGACATGGTTTTCGACCTGATGTTCAACCTCGGTGCGACGGAAGACCAGTTGGATTTCCCAACGCTTTATGGTTCTGCAAAGCAAGGCTGGATGGGCCCAGACTATAAAACTCCAACAGAAAATATCACGCCACTGCTGGATGCCATCATTGAGCACATCCCTGCACCAAAGGTGCATGAAGGTGCTACACAAATGTTGGTTACTTCCCTTGATTATTCCAGCTACATTGGCCGGATTGCCATTGGAAGGTTGCACCGTGGTTCCTTGAAAGCCAATCAGCAAGTTGCGTTGGTGAAGCGTGACGGAACCGTCGTTCGTCAACAAGTAAAAGGCGTTTACCTCTTCGAAGGAATGGCAAAAGTGAAGGCCGAAGAAGTCCAAGCTGGCGACATCTGTGCGATTCAGGGCATCGAAGGTTTTGAGATTGGCGATACCATTGCTGATATTGAAAAACCTGAGGCATTGCCAGCCATCAGTATTGATGAGCCTACGATGAGCATGTTTTTTACCATCAATGATTCGCCATTTTTCGGCCAGGAAGGCAAGTTTGTGACTTCCCGTCACGTTCGGGAGCGCTTGGAAAAAGAGCTAGAGAAAAACCTTGCCCTTCGGGTAAAGGATGGTGAAACCACTGACTCTTGGAGGGTATTTGGCCGGGGCGTTTTGCACCTTGCCATTTTGATAGAAACCATGCGTCGGGAAGGTTATGAGCTTCAAATCGGCCAACCACAGGTTATCTTGAAGCGCATTGATGGCCAACTCCATGAACCAGTGGAAGAACTGACAATTGACGTGCCTGAGACAGGTTCCGGCACCGCCATTGATATGGTTACACGTCGAAAAGGTTTGATGACTTCGATGGTGCCGAAAGGCGACCGGGTCATCCTTCGCTTCGAAATCCCTTCACGGGGCATCATAGGTCTACGTGGAAACTTGCTAACTGCGACGGCAGGTGAGGCCATAATGACACACCGTTTCATGGAATTCCAGCCATTTAAAGGCGACCTGCCTAAACGTCAAAACGGTTCTTTGCTTTCAATGGAACAGGGCAAGGCGATTCCTTACTCTATTTTCAACTTGCAGGACCGTGGCAAATTTTTCGTAGAAGCCAACGAGGAAATCTACGAAGGCCAAATCGTTGGTGAAAACTCACGCCCCGGCGACATGACCGTGAACGTGACGAAAACCAAGAAGCTCACGAACATGCGTGCCTCCGGTGCCGATGAGAAAACGAAGCTCACACCGCCTATCCGTTTCAGCTTGGAAGAGGCGTTGGAGTACATCATGGAAGATGAGTACGTGGAAGTGACACCAAAGAGTATCCGCTTGCGCAAAATCTGGCTCAAGGAATTTGAGCGCAAACGCAACACCAAGACGGTGGAATTGGTGGAAGAAGAAGTATAAATTAGATGGCTTACCCGCCATTTTACTGAAATAAAAAAAGCTCCGGATGGTATTCCATTTCGGAGCTTTTTCATTTTAGTAATTATTTCCCTTCGTAAAATCAACGTTTGCGGGATTTCATCATTTTTTCCCGATACATCAGTTCATCCATTTCGGCTGCTTCTAATAGGTATGCGCTGAGCAATTCCAAGTTGATGTCAGCAGATTTGAGAAAACGCTTGTTGTAAACCTGTTTGCGATTTCCACGATCCAAATAATTGGCTTCATCGGCGAGCAGGTAGCCATAATTGAAGCCGAACTCGACCCCTTCCCAAGTCTTGTTTCCCCATGAAACTGCGCCCGGCCAGATGTAGCAAATTCCTTTGCGCAAGCGGTAAAACGGCACATTGAACGAAAGCCGTTCTTCAATTCCATCCACTGTCGAAAGCACCAATTCTCGAAGAATTTCAAAGATTTCCAGTTGGTCTTCTGGTAAGAAAGCGAGCAATTCACTGAATGAATTAAAGTTGACATTTTGGGCTTGTTTTTTTTCTTTCATTACCTAGGTATTGTTTACCTCCCGTTGATTTATACTCGCTTTTTTATCAAGTACGTACAATTGATTTTTATTTGAATTGGTCTTCAAACAGACTTTGGAATTGTGAAATAATGCCGTTCTTGCCATACAAATATGTTGAAATTATGGAAAATCAACTGCGCTCCTTTAGCCTAATTTTAATTGGAGCTTTACTAATTATAAACCATAAAGTGAAAGCTCAAATTAATAGTAATCCACCGGAAAAATATTCAGTTCTGAGTTTTAGGTTAGGTACTGCATTAACAAGGGAATTCGGATTCTATCTTGACCCTGTTATTAAGAAATACCCAACATTTACTATTGGGTTAGGTTACCGAAGTAAGTCAACTGGTGAACTAATTGATGAATGTTTCTCACTACATCCAATCGGAAAAACAATCAATAAACATACATCTGGGCCATACCTAATAGCTGGTTTGGATTTTAAGAATAAAAAAGGAGTACGCCGGGTTGTAAATCCATCTGCCTTAATACAAATAAGGAGGTTAACCGGGGATGATTTGAAATTTCGCAGATGCCCCGATGATACGCTTTCTAGGAACTTAAATTTTGATGTCAAAACCTGGGACATTGTCACTAAATTTTATTTGGATATCGGCGGAAGCGAGTCTTTTGCGGATTTTTATATTGGTATCGGGCAAGGGGGTTCGGCGTGCGACCTATAGTATCCATAGTATTAACGGTATGGAAACCAACAAACATGAATTTCATAAACTTCTAATTTTGAACTTTGATATTGATCTCAGACTGAGCTTTATGGGCTCAGAAGACAAGTCTAAGTCACCTCCAAATCCTGTCCTTTCTAACTAAGCTTTTAACCATTGCTATCTGCCCCAAGTGATAAATATCGTGCTGAAGGACCCCGCTTGCCAGTCTCCGGAATGGCCTTCCCTTTACAAAATCAGTGTCCAAGAAATCTTCATCCCTTTTCCCCAATTCTTCCATCAGAATTTTTTGCTGCTCCGCAAATGCAGATTTCGCAGCTTCCCAAGATTCAGCAGTCTGGGTTGAAGCGGCTGGCCAGTTGTCGGTATCACTGACGTCAGCTTGGAAATCCAAGTTTCCTAATAGCCTCTCCGTCAGTGCTTTGCGCCATTTAACCATGTGCCAAAGCAACACGGCAATTGAGTGCTGGTTGGGTGGGGTAGTGAGCGCCTCGGCTTCCGTAATGTCAGAAATGACATCCAAGTAGCTATCTCCGTACCAAGGATTGTCATCATAAAATGCTTTGAAATCTTTGACCAACAATTCAATTGAAGTCATAGCTATTTGATTAAACGTTAATGAAAAATCAGGTAGGATGAAAATTTTTGTTAATGCGAAAAAAGCAAAAATATAGCTTAGGCATCGCCGTTTTCCTTTTGTACCAAAAACAGCAGACGACATGACAACGAATCGCAAATTTGAAAATGCGGCCATTTTTCGCAGTCGAATTGCCCTGTTGGTGGCATTGGCCGTTCACTTCACACTTATTGGCTACCTTTTGCTCAAGGATGAAAACAGCGGTGGTGTTTTTTCAAAAATAAAATCACTCACAACTGAAGTAGTGGAAAAGCCGAAGGCTTAAAAAAGGCCGTGTAATTCAGCACGAACCGTATTCACCACTTTACCTAAATCCTCTGGGTTAGTCTCGAAGTCAATTTCATCAGAATTGATGACCAACAATTTGCCCTCCTTGTAATTCCCGATCCACTGTTCGTAGCGGTCGTTGAGCCGCTTGAGATAGTCGAGGCTCATGCTGCCCTCATAATCACGTCCCCTTGACTGGATGTGCGATACCAACGTAGGGATGCTGGCTCGCAGGTAAATCAGCAGGTCAGGTGCCTGAATTTGCGAAGACATTGTTTTGAAAAGGCTGAAATAATTCTCAAAATCCCGGCTGGTCATCAGCCCCATGTCGTGCAGGTTTGGGGCGAATATGTAGGCGTCCTCGTATATCGTCCGGTCTTGAATGACAGTTTGATTGCCCTGCAAAATTTTCAAAACCTGTTGGTAGCGGTTGTTTAAAAAGTAGATTTGCAGATTGAACGACCAGCGCTGCATGTCGTGGTAGAAGTCAGCAAGGTAGGGGTTGTCGTCCGTACTTTCGAAATGGGTTTCCCAATTGAAATGCTTGGCGAGCCTTGAGCAAAGCGTCGTTTTTCCGGCACCGATGTTGCCTGCAATAGCAACATGTTTCACGATGGGTTTTACTGGTTCATTCATAAGATTTCGTGGTTTCCCAAACAAACACGAAAATAGAAACTTTGCCTAAAATAAAGATTTTGTTTAAAAATTCTCCCACAAGAAACTTGAGATGGGCAACCTTTGCGGAGCGAAATGAATCAATTTATCTCTATGAAATGTGTCGAATCATCTAAAAAACGATTATGCAGATAGACCGTGACCTAATTTTAAGACTTGAAAATTTGGCTAAGCTCGAACTCTCGGAAGCAGAGCGAGAGCGCTTGGGCTTGGATTTGACCAATATTCTTAACATGGTCGAAAAACTGAACGAACTAGATACATCGAGCGTGGAGCCTTTGACCTACATCAGCGAGGCGGTAAATCAGCTTCGGGAAGATGAAATCAAGGGGCAGGTGACCAACGAAACGGCTTTGTCGAATGCTCCTGAGAAGAACGAGCCGTATTTCCAGGTGCCAAAAGTGCTTTAATGCTTGGCTTTTAAAATTTTGAAAAATCGAAAAACACATGAATTCAGTCATTTCCGTTCGAAACATGGTGAAGACCTATTTTATGGGTGCTAACGTGGTGAATGCCCTTCAAGGCGTCAACCTCGACATTTACAAAAATGAGTACGTGGCACTCATGGGGCCTTCCGGTTCGGGCAAATCTACCTTGATGAACCTCATCGGCTGCCTTGATACGCCGACTTCTGGCGAGTACATCCTAAACGGCTCCAACGTGAGCACCATGGACGACAGCGAACTCGCCGCAGTGCGGAACAAAGAAATCGGATTCGTTTTTCAGACTTTCAATTTGCTGCCAAGGCTTTCTGCGCTGGATAATGTGGCGCTGCCGCTCGTTTACGCAGGTTTGAGCAAGGCTGAGCGGACGGAAAAAGCCAGGCACGTGCTGGAATCTGTGGGCCTAGCCGAGCGCATGGATCACAAGCCTAACGAACTTTCAGGCGGACAACGCCAGCGGGTGGCCGTAGCCCGTGCCCTCGTGAACGACCCCAGCATTATCCTCGCCGACGAGCCAACGGGTAACTTGGACTCGAAAACTTCCTACGAAATCATTGGGCTTTTTGAGGAAATCCATGCGCTGGGAAATACGATTGTATTGGTGACACACGAGCCTGACATCGCAGAATATGCCCACAGAATCGTGAAAATGAGGGACGGTAGGGTAGAAAGCGATGTTGTGAACCCAAACCCTTTGAAAGTGTTGGAGTCTGCCTAATCAAAACCTCATCTCGAAAATGGCCTTTAAAATTTACACCAAAACTGGCGACGAAGGCCAGACTGCACTTTTCGGGGGCAAGCGTTTACCCAAAAGTCACCTTCGCATCGAATGTTATGGGACAGTGGATGAATTGAATTCCAACCTTGGATTGGTAAGAGACCGCTCAGAGGATGAGCATGTTCGGGCCATATTGTTTGAAATTCAAAACCGGCTTTTTGACCTCGGCGCCAATCTCGCAACTGACCCATCCAAGAATTTGCCTACGCCAAGCATTGCGCAAGCTGATATTCAATTGCTTGAAAATGAGATAGATGCGATGGAGGAGGTACTTCCAGCCTTGAAGAATTTTATCCTACCGGGTGGTCACCCAACGGTTTCTCATTGCCATGTGGCTCGCTGTGTTTGCCGAAGGGCAGAGCGGCTTGTGGTGGCGCTGAACATGGAAGAAACCGTTTCGCCAGAGGTGTTGAAATACCTCAATCGGCTCTCGGATTTCCTTTTCGTTTTGGCTAGAAAAATCGGCCAAGATTTGGACGCTACAGAAGTGGTTTGGAAGGGGAGATGAGGTTGTTGAAAAAATCATTTTCCAAAACAAGTCGGTACACGGGCTTAAATTCCTACCTTTGCACCCCGTAACGAAGTGATTGATTTGCCAGCGGGCGACTCCTTCATTTATCACTCATCTTTCATCCGATTTTTAATGGCAAAGTACATTTTTGTTACGGGAGGTGTTACTTCCTCGCTTGGTAAGGGCATTATTTCAGCTTCACTCGCCAAATTGCTGCAGGCCAGAGGCTTCAGCGTCACCATCCAAAAATTCGACCCATATATTAATGTGGACCCCGGCACGCTTAATCCCTATGAGCATGGGGAATGCTACGTAACTGATGACGGTGCGGAGACTGACCTTGACCTTGGCCATTACGAGCGCTTTCTCAATACGCCGACTTCCCAAGCGAACAACGTTACTACTGGCCGTATTTACCAAACCGTTATCAACAAGGAGCGGGCTGGGGATTATTTGGGTAAAACAGTCCAAGTCATCCCGCACATTACCGACGAAATCAAGCGGCGGGCACAGTTGCTGGGAGCGACCAATCAGTTTGACATTGTCATCACGGAATTGGGCGGAACGGTAGGTGACATCGAATCTTTGCCCTATCTCGAAGCGCTTCGCCAACTCCGCTGGGAGCTTGGCCGTGACAACTGTATGGTCATCCACCTAACGCTAGTCCCATACCTCAATGCCGCCAAAGAATTGAAAACCAAGCCTACCCAGCACTCTGTAAAGGAACTTTTGAGTGCAGGTATCCAACCCGATATACTCGTCTGCCGTACGGAGCACCCCATCAACATGGACATCCGCCGTAAATTGGCGCTGTTCTGCAATGTGGACATTGGCTCCGTGGTGGAAGCCATTGACGCCGAAACGATTTACGATGTGCCGCTTTTGATGGCGAAGGAAAAACTGGATACGACCGTCATGTTGAAACTGCGGTTGCCAGACCGGAAGGAGCCAGACCTTGCCCCTTGGAAAGCATTTTTGGGCCGCTTGAAAAATCCAGTGCATGAAGTCAGAGTCGGTTTGATTGGAAAATACCATGAATTACAGGATGCCTACAAATCTATTTTCGAGGCTTTCATTCATGCAGGTGCAGTCAATGAATGTAGGGTAAAAGTGATGCCCATTCATTCTGAAACGCTGGCTGGGGATTACGAGGAAGTTGGTCGGAAACTTGGCGACCTCAGCGGGATTTTGGTTGCGCCCGGCTTCGGGGAAAGGGGAATTGAGGGGAAAATCAATGCCATCCGCTATGCACGGGAGCATAAAATGCCATTTTTTGGTATCTGTCTAGGCATGCAATGCGCCGTCGTGGAGTACGCCCAAAATGTGCTGAAAATAGAAAACGCAGCCTCCACGGAAGTGAATCCAAAAACGGAGGAACCCGTGATTGACTTAATGCCCGAACAAAAGAAAATCACGAAAAAAGGCGGAACGATGCGCCTCGGTGCTTACAATTGCGAAATCAAAAAGAACTCAAACGCCTACAAGGCATATCGTTCCTTGCACATCAGTGAGCGCCACCGCCATCGCTATGAGTTCAACAACGACTACTTGGAGCGAATTGAAAAAGCTGGGCTTGTGGCTACAGGGGTTAACAAGGAAAACAACCTGGTCGAAATCGTGGAGTTGAAAGACCACCCTTGGTTTGTTGGGGTGCAATTTCATCCAGAATTGAAGAGCACAGTTGAGACGCCGCACCCGCTTTTTGTTGGTTTCGTAAAAGCTTGTTTGAAGTAAAATCCTGTCAAAACAGTTTTTGCTGAAAACACCCTGCTTCGTTGAATGAAATGGCACCTGCTTTTTTACCCAATCATCTTGGTTGTGACACTTCTGGTGTCCAACAATCCCTTTTATTGGGACACAGTGCAGTTGGCTTCCAAGCATGGCCATTTTTTCTACGAGACTGATTTTCAATCACTTATCCTACCCGAAGAAATTGACAGTGGGCATCCTCCACTGTTTGGGATGTACATTGCTTTAGCTTGGAAGCTATTTGGAAAAACGCTTTGTGTTAGCCATTTGGCCATGCTGCCGTTCCTGTTCGGCATCGTTTTTTTTCTTCATAAAATTGACGTAAAGCTACTTGGCGAGAGGCTAGCACCATGGTTGGTTTTGCTTTGCTTTGTTGACCCGGTCATGGCTGGTCAATCTGTTTTGGTAAGCCCAGATTTGGCTCTAGTTTGCTTTTTTCTGATGGGCGTTTTGGCAGTCTGGGAGGGCAAAAATGGGTGGTTGGTGATAGCAGTTATCGGCCTTGGTTTGATAAGCACGAGGGGCATGATGGTTGGGCTGGCTTTATTTTTTTTCTCGCTTTTTGTCGCTTCGCAAAAAATCACCTTACGCCTGTTTTTCAAGAAATTATGGCCTTTTATACCAGGGGGACTAGCCGCAGCCAGCTATCTTTTTTATCACTGGACTCAAACAGGTTGGATTGGATACCACCCTGGATCCACTTGGGCACCCAGTTTTGAACGGGTTGATTTTCTTGGCTTTGTAAAAAATATTGCTGTTTTGATTTGGCGGATGCTGGACTTTGGGCGTGTTTTCGTTTGGTTTTTTATTGCCGTTATTTGTTTTTTACGCTTAAAAATAGCGGGAATGAAAGCCCTGAATTTTGACCGCCAAAAAACCGGATGGCAGCTTTTGGCATTGTCAATCCTAGTTTTTCTAGCCATTGGTCCCACTCAGCTTTTTTACAAAGGACTTTTGGCGCACCGTTATTTCCTGCCTTTTTTTGTTTCGCTCAACATAGTCGTATTGTATTTGCTGCGCAATAAAATTCTAAAAACTCCATTTGCGGTAGCCGCACTTTGCCTAGTCCTTGCAAGTGGGAACCTTTGGGTTTACCCAAAAAAAACAGCGATGGGGTGGGATAGTACCCTCGCACATTTGCCTTGGTACGGGCTAATTGAGAAAATGGAAACGCAATTGAAGGCTGCCCAAATTCCTTTCCATCATATAGGAACTGGCTTTCCAAATATCGGAAGTCGGGAAATCTATGAGCTAAATGGAGAGACGGAAGGATTTGTGGAGAAGGATTTTGACGAAAATTGCTACATTCTTTATTCCAACGTAATGAATGAATTTACGGATGAGGAAATTGATGAATTGGAGGAAAATTGGACACCCATTTTCAAGTATGAAAAATCAGGCGTGTGTTTAATTTTGTATAAAAATCCAACAAAAAGCGAATGCGAAAATTGAACATGGACGAGCTTGAAAGGCTCTCACCTGAAGCTTTTCGAGATAAAGAGAAAGTTCCTGTTATTTTGATTTTAGATGATATCAGGTCAGCTTTAAATGTTGGTTCAGCATTCAGGACAGCTGATGCATTTGCCTTGGAGAAAATTTACCTTTGTGGGATAACGGCAACGCCCCCACACCGAGAAATCCTAAAAACAGCTTTGGGCTCCACGGAAACTGTCGCATGGGAATACGCTGAAAATGCTGCTGAGATTGCTGACAAATTGCGAAATGATGGCTATCAGGTGTGGGCGGTGGAGCAGGTTGAAAACAGCCAACAATTGCAAGATTTTGATGCTTCCATGAGCCCAAAAATTGCCGTGGTTTTCGGGAATGAAGTAAATGGCGTAAATGATTCTACCTTGGCGGAATGCAATGGCTGTCTTGAAATCCCCCAGTTTGGCACCAAGCACTCTCTGAATGTAGCCGTTTGCATTGGAATTGTGGCATGGGAGCTAGTCAGGAAAATTAATTTTGAATAAACTTTTAAATAAAACGCTGTTACAATGAATTATTGGCTAGTCAAATCAGAACCTGGTGAATACAGCTTCGATGACCTTTTGAAAGATGGGACCACCGTTTGGAGTGGGGTTCGGAATTACGCTGCAAGAAACAATCTACGAGCCATGAAAAAAGGCGACCCCGTGCTGTTCTACCACAGTGTGGATGACAGGGAAGTTGTAGGAGTCTCGGAAGTTTCACGTGAGTTTTATCCTGACCCTACGGCTGAGAGTGGAGATTGGTCTGCAGTGGATATTGTGCCAGTTACTAAACTGAATAAGCTTGTACATTTATCTGAAATTAAGAAAACAGACGAGTTGCAGAACATAGCGTTGGTTAGGATTGGTCGTTTATCAGTAATGCCTTTGGAAAAATCTGAATTCGAAAAAATTCTTCTTCTGGCTGAAACGATGCTTTGAAGTCAATCGTCCAGAAATTGATTGTAGAATCTTTGTCAATTGTGACATTGAAAAATCAGTGCTTAATTTACCTTGTTGGAATTTTGACTTAAAAAATTCTTGATTTTTCATTTTTTGTGACTAGTTCACTGAGGATAAATTAAAATAATTTTTTTCATCAAAATTGAAAAAATAACGCAATTGCTCAATGGCATTGCAGTTAATTTAAGAACATTTCTCTAGATTTGTGACTAATCAGTGTTTTGACGAGGTTTTTTTTTTTGATTAATCCCATTACCTTTGTTGCCGTATTTGTTAAGTCTTATACTAAAGAGCTGAAATTTTCTCCCCGTATTTTTCCCTTAACCGATTGTTGGGTTGTTGTCCAACTTGAGCAATTCTCCTCTCAGTTCCTCAAATTAGCTCCTGTGTTTTTCATTTTACAGTTGCAAAAATTTAGAGGAAACTTGTCTCGATTCTCCCTCGGTCAAAATTTTTAGGTTTTTTTGAACTTACGTTAAGGGTATCTATTTACTATTTGTTATTAACCAAAACAAACACTAACATGAACATCGAAAGGAAAAGAATCCTTATCATCGAGGATCATGAAAGCATTCGGCTTTTGCTAGGAACGATGTTGGCTAAGACCTACGAGGTTGTAACGATGAAAGATGGCCTCGAAGGAATGGCTTGGCTCGTAAAGGGGAACCTTCCTGACCTAATTCTGCTCGACATGAGCATGCCACGACTCAGTGGCAACGATTTTCTTAAAAATATTCGTCAAAGTGGTTTTTTTCGTGACATTCCAGTAATTGTTGTGTCTGGAAATGATGGTGAAGATGACGTTAAACATTGCTTACGTTGGGGAGTCGATGACTATCTAACAAAGCCATTTAATCCAATTTCACTAAAAAAGAGGATTGAAAATGTGCTTTACGAACCTGAATCATTCGTATTCAACTAGGCAGCACGTCACATTTTCAAGTCGTATTAGAAAGAAAAGGTTTTCGAACCTCTGGTAACAAATTAAAATCGACAATATGAACTCAAACTTACCTTTAAAAGACGAAGATTCTGTGTTAGATGAAATAGTTGTACTTGGTTTTGATGGTTCCTTCAACGAGTGCCTTATCAATTCTTCTGGCATTGAAAATGGCTTCAGGATTCGGGAGTTTGACAATTCTTTCCTAGCTTTCCAATGGCTGCACAATGCAGTCGCTACCCAACACAACCACGATTTACCTAAAGCGATTGTTTGCGAGTTCGCTTCTTTAGAAGAAGAAAATTTTTTGTTGCTCCAAAATGTAAAGAAACATCCCCAGTTGAAATACATTCCACTCATCGCTATGAATCGGGATGGCCTCAACCACAAACTGGAGGCACTAGAACTAGGATTTGATGACTACTATGATGTGCCAGTTCATTGGCAAGTACTACGTGACAGAGTTGACTTTTTAGCACAATTTCTTCACGATTTTGATACAGTTTCTATTGAAGAAACGGAAGCAATGGGTGTTCGGATTTCGCCTGCAAAGCGGTTTTTTGACATCGTACTTGCCCTATCTGTCATTTTGGTCTTGAGCCCGATTCTTATCTTGGTTGCACTTCTGATAAAGTTTGAATCAAGGGGACCAGTCATTTATAGGTCAAAGCGAGTAGGAACAGGCTATCAGGTTTTTGACTTCCTGAAATTCCGCTCCATGTACCAAGATGCTGACCAAAGGCTCAAAGACTTGTCACATCTCAACCAATACAGTGCAAATGACAACGGCCCGCTTTTTACTAAAATCAACAATGACCCAAGGGTGACGAAGATTGGCCGATTTATCCGCAAAACGAGCCTTGATGAGCTTCCCCAACTTTTCAATATCCTGAAAGGTGACATGTCAGTAGTTGGAAACAGACCGCTTCCACTTTACGAAGCCGAGCAGTTGACCCGTGACCGTTGGGCCAAAAGGTTCCTTGCACCTGCTGGCTTAACAGGACTTTGGCAAGTGACCAAGCGTGGCAAAAACGACATGTCAACCGAAGAGCGTATCAATTTGGATGTGTCTTACGCAGATCACCACTCATTTTGGTACGATATGAAAATCATCGCAAAAACCCCGTTTGCCATCATTCAAGAAGAAAACGTTTAATCAAATAATGGTATCCATCATCACTGTTAATTACAATTCACTGGAAGTAACCTGTGAAATGCTCGAATCCATTCGCAAGTTTGGAGGGCAGCAAGTTGAGGTGATTGTCGTGGATAATGCCTCGGTAGAAGACCCAAGCGAATTTCTTAGAAACCATTTTCCGGAAGTAATTTATGTCAGAAGTGAAAAGAACCTTGGCTTTGCAGGTGGCAATAATCTTGGCATCAAGGCGAGCAATGGTGACTTCTTGTTCTTCCTCAATAACGACGCTGAACTGACCGAAGGTGCTATCGAAATGCTCCTGAAACTGTTCAGCACAAATTCCGGAATCGGCATCGCAAGTCCGAAAATTTGTTACCATAACGCTAGACCGGGTAGTGAGCCGGACGTGATTCAGTACGTTGGTACTACCCACGTTCATCCGCTTACTGCCCGGAACAGCACTCTCGGCGAGCGGGAGTTGGACAAAGGACAGTATCACATCCCACAACCGACCGCCTATGCCCACGGTGCTGCCATGATGGTACCCCGTGAGGTCTTGAAAAAAGCAGGCATGATGTCGGAAGATTTCTTCCTGTACTATGAAGAATTGGATTGGTGCGAGCAAATCCGTCGAGCAGGCTACGATGTTTGGGTGGAGCCAAATGCTAAGATTTACCACAAGGAAAGCTATTCCGTCGGGAAAATCAGTGCGCTGAAAACCTACTATATCAATCGCAACCGCTTGTTTTTTATGCGGAGGAACAAGACGAAAGCACAATGGATGGCATTTTGTGGGTTCCTGTTTCTTTTCACCATCCCTAAAAACACCATGCTGTTTTTAGCAAAAGGTGAATGGAAAAATCTAAAAGCATTTTTGAAAGCAATCCGGTGGAATTTCACCGGTCAAAATATACGACCAGTCTCTACCCCCCTTACTTTTCCCCCTCCAAAAAATCTGAAATCTGAATTCATAAATCTGCAATCTTAAATCTCTGATTTACATTGGTTTATGATTTCAGATGTATGATTTAGGAGCATCCCAATTGCCAAAGAAATAAACCAGTCTCTACCCCCCGAACTTTTTTCTCAAAAACCTAAAGACAAACCAGTCTCTACCCCCCTTACATTCAATCAACTTGGACCGGCTTCCCTTCGTCGTTTCAATCAAAATATGACCAGACTCTACCCCCTTACTTTTTCCCTCTTCAAAATCTTAAATCGTTAATCTGAAATCTGTAATCTGAAATCATTGATAGTTAGGGATTTCAGATTGCAGATATATGATTTTAGATTTATGATTTTGATGTATCCCAATCGCCAAAGACATGACCAGACTCTACCCCCCTTACTTTTTTTTCAAAGCCGAAACCTGAAACCCTCGGCTTCCCCAATACTGAGAACTGCTTATTTTTGCCAAAACACTGAACAAATACGATGGAATTCATAAACTACACTTACGTCATCGTATCAGCTTTGCTGATTTTCTTTTTGCTTTTGCCGACATGGAACGTGTTTTTTTCACTTTTCAAAAAAGAAAAAATCAAGTCCGCAAAACAACCGAAAAACTTCGATTTCGGAAACATCATCACAGCGTACAAGAATGCTGACATCGCTAAGGGCCTCGTCAAATCTCTCCTGAAACAGCGACATACCAACCACCATATCTACCTCGTCGCCGACGGTTGTGACCTCAAAAACTGGGATATTCAGGATGAAAAACTGACGGTACTTCGCCCGGAAGAACCCCTCAACCTCAAGGCTAAAAGCATCATTCACAGTATCGATAATTTTGTTAGACGGCATGATTACATCACGGTTTTCGATGCAGACAATTTAGCGCACCCCGATTTTTTAACGGAAATAAACCGCTATGCCAACAGTGGCTATTTGGCTATTCAAGGCCAGCGAACTGCCAAAAACTTGGACACACTGATGGCTTGCGCAGATGCTTTGGGCGAGTTTTACAAAAATTATATTGACAGGGTAGCGCCATACCGCATCGGTTCGTCGGCAGTGATAAGTGGCAGTGGCATGGCGGTGGAATCGGAACTTTACAAGGCTTACCTCGCCAGCCCAGAAATCGAGCAGGGCAAACACCAGTGGAAGAAAATGCTCCAGGAGGACAAAATCCTACAGAATTTTTTGCTCCGCAAAAACACCAAAATCGCCTACGCCTGGGATGCCATTTGCTATGATGAAAAAGTGACCAACGCCGATGCCGTGGAGACACAGCGAAGTCGCTGGCTGTTCAGTTATTTTCAAAACATCCCAAATTCATTGGGTATTCTGCGCCGAGGGCTTTTCAATTTCAGTTGGAACCAATGGCTTTTCGGCCTCGTGACCATCGCACCGCCAATGTTTGTGATGCTTTTCGCTGCTTTCGCCTTGGCTATGCTTGGCTTGTTGGTAAACCCGTGGGTATCTTTGGCGCTGGTGGCTGCTGTGGTTTTGTTCATCTTGACCATTTTCTGGACGCTGAAACTCAGCAATGCGCCAAAGCCGGTTTGGAACGCCGTGGCTGCGATGCCATCTTTTGTTTGGCGACAAGTGAGAGGGCTTTTCAAAATGGGCAACCCTAACAAAAACTTCAAGCACACGGAGCACAAGGTGAGTGTGTCCATTGAAGACGTGATGAAGTAGGCATTGCGAATATCGCATAGAGCTTTATGAATGTCGCAGCAGGCTTTATGAATGTCGCAGTAGACTTTATGAATGTCGCATAGAGCTTTATGAATGTCGCAATAGGCTTTACGAACGGCGCATAAGGCTGTGCGAAAAAATTAGTAGGAATTTTGAGTAATTCAACTGGTATTGCGACCAGAATTTTATCGAAAAACTAAAAAATGCAATACTCTGCCGAAGAAACGATAGCCGCCATCAACGCTTGGGACGAAGCGACCAAGTCCCATTTTCACCGATTAGTTTCCGTGAACCTGACCATTTCCATTCGGGTGATGATGGAAAACGATGACCTGAATGCCGAGCAAAAACTGGCCGAAATCAACCTACTCAATGAATTTCACCATCGGCTGCTGAGTTGGTGGCGCAGTGGTGATGGGGAATGGCAATCAGCAGAGAAGCTGTTCGGGTTGCTCCAGTTTTATGCGGAGAAAATGCAAAAACGGGGGGCGATTGAGTTTCCGGTGGTGTCGGCGTTTGAAACAGTGCAGGGTTTGCGGGCGGCGAGTAATTGATGAAGACTTTGACCTATATCTCGCTGATTGTCAATCTTCTGTTTATTGGAGGATTGGTTTTCGCCCTCCACAAATACGGCGGCCTCCGAAACCTCTGGGCAAAAATCAACAACCGGGGCATCGAGAAAACCTATTTTCATCGCAAAAACCTTTTTGAAATGTTACCTCCCAAAGACGGGACCATCGTCATGCTCGGCAACAGCATCACCGCTGGCGGTGAGTGGACGGAACTGCTCGGCAACCCAAACATCTTGAACCGTGGCATCCCCGGCGACCACTGCGACGGAATGCGGGAACGCCTTAGCGAAGTGCTTCGGCACCATCCCTCCAAGATTTTTCTGATGGCTGGCGTGAACGACCTGGCCTTTATTTCCCCCGAAAAGACTTGGCCGAAATACGAGCGCCTCGTCTACGAAATTTTGACAGAATCCCCCTCCACAAAGCTTTACCTCCAAAGCGTTTTGCCCGTCAACAACCTCGTCAGCCCAACCCCGGTGGACAATGAGGACGTGCAGGTACTGAATGCGAAAATCAAGGAATTTGCACAAGCTAACAACTTGGTTTTCATTGATTTATATAATGTCCTGCAAGATTTGGACGGAAATTTGGATGCAGCCTACACGCAGGACGGCATTCACTTGAATGGGGCGGCCTACCTGAAATGGGCAGCCGTTTTGAATGAAAAATTGAAAATTGAAAATTGATAATTATTCATTGTGTGCATTATCAATTGTCAATTCTCAATTTTCAATTGAGAAAAAATGATTTTCAACAGCCTTACATTTCTGGCATTCATCGCCATTTTCTTGCCCATCTATTTCAGTTTGAAGGGCAATGCACGGCTTTGGCTGAGCCTTTTCGCCAGTTATGTTTTTTATGGCTGGTGGGACTGGCGTTTTTTGACCTTGATTTCATTGTCAACCTTCATTGACTACTACCTCGGTGCGGTGATTCGGAACGGGAATATCCTCAAGGAGCGAAAAACTTGGTACGAGGTATTTGGCTACGGGATGTTGATGTCGGTGCTGGTTTTGGGGCTGAATTTATTGTCGAAAACAGCGTTTCCCCAACTAAGCTATCTTGAATACTGGTACTTTCCGACTTTGGGCTTGTGGCTGACTTTCCTTGTGATTTATCTGACCAACAAAATTTCAACAGCCGAAAGCCGAGGTTACCGGATGATGGTGGTGAGCATGGTGCTGAATTTGGGCTTTCTTGGTTTTTTCAAATACTTCAACTTCTTTACCGATTCGTTTGACCAAATGCTCGGCAATTTTGGGATGCATGCCTCTTGGAACACCCTGAATATTATCTTGCCTGTCGGTATTTCGTTCTACACCTTCCAGTCCATGAGCTACACAATTGATGTGTACCGCAAGGAAATCGAGCCAGAACTTAACTATCTGAAATTTGCCACTTTCGTCGCCTTCTGGCCGCAATTGGTAGCAGGTCCGATCGTGCGGGCCGTAGATTTTTTGCCACAATTCCAAAAAGACCACAACTTTCACTGGAACCGGGTCATTACCGGTACTGGCAGGGTGCTATGGGGTTTCTTCAAAAAATGCGTGGTGGCTGACTCGCTCGCACCCTTCGTGGACCAGATTTTCCATGAGCCAAATGGCTTTGCTTCCATCAATCTGGTTATCGCTGTATTTTTCTACGCCTTCCAGATTTATTGCGATTTCTCTGGCTACTCGGACATTGCTATCGGCTTCGCACGCATTCTTGGTTTTGATTTCAACGAAAATTTCAAGACGCCGTATTTCAGCCAAAACTTCAGTGAATTCTGGTCACGCTGGCATATTTCGTTGTCGAGTTGGTTGCGAGACTATCTCTACATCCCGCTTGGCGGCAACCGGAATGGTAAGTTCAACACTTACAAAAATAATATGTTGACAATGCTCCTCGGCGGCCTCTGGCACGGAGCAAACTGGACGTTTGTATTCTGGGGATTCCTGCATGGCTTGTACCTCATTGCACAGCGGCAACTGGGCAAGCCGTTCGGGTCGCTGATGAGTGGGCTGCGATTTCCCAGTTGGATGAAATCGGGTGTGAACATCGCCTCGACCTTCTTTTTCACCTGTCTGGCCTGGATATTTTTCCGCTCCGCAAATTTTGGCATCGCCACCGATGTAATCAAAGGTATCGCCAGCTTCCAAGGCTTTTCGATGGTGAACGTGATGAACAAGTTCACAGTGATGAAGGGCTTCCTGCTGATTGGCATTTTGTTGACTATTGAGGTCAGCAATATTCGGATGCACTGGAACAGTTTAGCTTTCGAACGCCCGTCGTTCCGGGTGGTGGCTTACGCAACTTTGTTGCTGCTGTTGGCTTTCTTTGGCTCGTTTGGCAGCGGAGCGTTCATTTACTTTCAGTTTTAACCAAGAAACATGAAGAAATCTTACTGGATATTCGCTACGATTTTGCTTGCACTATTGCTTGATAGGGCAGGGGGGCTTCTTTTGGCGAAAATCACGAAAGATAGCCAATTCAGGTATTCTCAGTTGTACAATGGAAAGGAAGAAGCCGATATTCTATTCGTTGGCAACTCTCGTGGGCTTTCGTTTTACCAGCCCTACGCTGAGGAAAAAACGGGTCTCAAAACCGCAAACCTAAGTTACAACGGAATGCCCATCAACCTCGCCGCCCCGCTGGTGATGGACTACCTCGACCGCCATCAACCACCGAAAGTGCTGGTCATGGACGTCTCGCTGATTGACAGCCAGCGTATGGACAACAAGCTCGGCTACCAGTTCAACCACTATTCACCATACTCGCAGCGGCTTTCTGATTTATTGAAAAACAAGTTCCCAAACGATTATTATGCTGGTTTGATAAGCCACCTCTACCGCTACAACAGCGAGGTTTTCCAGCGCACTTTTTATTATTGGAAAAAATCGGACAAGGACTGGCTGCTTGACCGAGTCATTTCACCAAATATGATGGAAGACGTTGATAATCAAAAGCTTTTGCGGTTCAATTACGATAAAAACATGGTGGCGCAATTGGCTGAAATGGTCAAATATGCCCAACAAAAAGGGACTAGAGTAGAGTTGGTGGTGAATCCTTATTACCCCGCTTTTATCCCTAAAATCGGGAACTTGGATACCTTATTGGGTGACTTGAATACAGCCACAGGGCTTTCAGTCAAGAATTTTGAAAATGCTGTAACCCAAACTGAAGCCTTCGGGGACTACCAGCACGTTAACAAGGTCGGCGCAAAACTTTACCTAGACAAACTAGTGGAAGCTGGTGTTTTAGAAACTAAAACTGGCATGAATCAGCAGTGATTATTTCTTGTACCGATCTTCTGCCTTCTTGGCACTTTCCCATTTGATGCCAATCATTTCCTCAAGTTCTAGTATAGCTAATTGGATGTCCGTTTCTGCGACTAGCCTTTTTTCAGTTGCGTTGTTGAACGATTCGGATGCACGTAGCATATCCTCCATTTCTAGATCAGCATTTTTGAAGCGCTGCTGAGCAATCTGGTAAGTATTTCGAGCGTCCTCTTCACCTTTGGTTCGTACTTTTAGGGTTTCAATAGCTAGCAAAAGTTTGCGATAGCGAGCCAAAGTTTCAGCCCGTATTTTGATTTTGTGCTGGTTTGCTTCCATGTCCGAAATTTGGACATCTACTTCCTCAATTTCCCGTTTTTTTCTATTGGTGGTGAAACTACCTAAGCTGACAGAAGCACTGAATTGGTACAAAGGATAAAGTACTAAGTTGTCGGGGCTTGGCTGCAGCACATTTGAAAGACTGACTTCGTTGATGTTGAACCCAAAATTTACGTCGTTCATCCAATCCATACGTTGAAGTTCAACCTCTTTTTGTTCCTTAGTTTTTTCGTAGGCTAGTATTTTTGTTTCAGGACTATTCAGCCAAGCGAGTTGCACCAAATAATCCTCAAAAGAGGTTGCACGTGTTCCTTCAGGTGGAACAATCTGATTGTAGTCAATTTGGGCTTTGAGCATTTGAGGAGTCGTTACGCAAGCGATAATAACTACTAAAAGCCTGAAAATCAGGGAATTGTAAAAATGGTTCATTCAAACACAAGTTATTGTTGGACAGACAATTAATAGAAAATGCCTTTGTCACAGGTTGTGAAACATTAAAAATCCAACAATCAGGCCATAGCGTGGGAAAGTAAATAATAAAAGATTGGGCAAAACTACATCAAACCGTTTGTGTAATTATCTTTTTTGAACTATTTTTGTGGACTTATAATTTTACTCCCCCTTAGAAGTGCATAATTAGGTACAACCTAACTTTTCCCATTCAAGCTATTGGCAGAAGTAATTGTATGCTTCAATAGCGATTAAGTCTTCCAGAAAAATTCCCTCCATTTTTTACTGAATAGAACAAACACTAGGCAGCTAGACAAGGCTTGCTATTATTCAACCACTATGAATGAAAACATCGGTGTATCGGACGTCCTGACGTTTCCATCCGATACATGTCTTCATGAGATTTTCCAGAGGGAAGTACACCGTAACCCAGCTGCCATTGCCTTGGTATTTGGGTCAAGGTCAATGACTTATGGTGAGCTAGATGCCCGTTCCACCCAACTAGCCCTTCAGCTTTTACAACTCGGAATCCAAACTGAAGACTTCGTAGCCATCTACCTCGAACGTTCCTTCGAAATGATAATCGGCATCTTGGGAATCTTGAAAGCCGGTGCTGCCTACGTACCGATTGACGTGGATTACCCCACAGACCGCATGGCTTTCATGGTCGAAGACTGTAAGGCAAAAGTTATACTCACCCAAACCTATCTAAGAACTAAACTGCCTCAGACCACAGTCAATGTAATTTGCCTCGATGCCCCAGATATCTTACATCATAAATCTGAAACCTTAAATCTAAAATCAAATCATGTAAAGTCTGAGAACTTGGCTTACATGATTTATACTTCGGGAAGTACAGGCAAGCCAAAGGGCTGCATGATTACTCACGAAAACCTTTGCAACCAACTAGAAGGCCAACAGGCCATCGCACCAGCGCCCATCGGGTCTATGATGCTCACCTGTTCCATCAGCTTCGATGTCTCGGTGCTCACGATATTTTGGACACTTTTACAAGGTGCGCCCCTTGTGTTGCCCCAGCAGGGTGAGGAAAAAGACATGGCGCAACTTGCTGATACCATACACAGAAACGGAGTTACACACATCCTCACCCTGCCTTCTCTCTACACCCTCTTGCTCGAACAAGCACCAGCCCACAAGCTGCAAAGCCTAAAATTGGTAAACGTGAGCGGCGAGGTTTGCCCCACATCTCTGGCTCAAAAGCACGAGCAAATCATCCCCAACGGCCAACTTTACAACCTTTACGGTCCCACGGAAGCAACTGTGAACTGCACTTATTTCACGTTTCCAAAAGGTTTCAGTGAAGCAAAAGCACCTATCGGCATTCCCATCCTAAACTACGAGATTTTCATTTTGGATTCCAAGATGCAGGAAGTGCCCCGTGGCGAAGTCGGTGAGATTTACATCGGCGGAACCAAGCCTGTCGTCGGTCGTGGCTACTGGAACCGCCCGGAATTGACCGCCCAGCGCTTTGTAATTCGCCCATCGCACCTCTGTCAGAATTTTCAATTTTCAATTTTCAATTCTCTCTTATATAAGACCGGTGACCTCGCCCGCTGGCAACCCGACGGCAATATTGAGTTCCTTGGCCGCTCCGATTTCCAAGTGAAATTCCGGGGCTATCGGATTGAATTGGGGGAGATAGAAACTGCCATCGCCAATCATCCTGCTGTACGTGAAACTGTGGTTGTTCTGAAAAACCAGCATGTGGTGAACGAAGGTAAACTGGTGGCGTACCTTGTTCAAAATCAAGGACTTACATTGTCGGTCACAGAAGTGAAGGAGTTCCTTTCGGTGAGTTTGCCGGATTATATGCTGCCTTCCCATTTTGTTTTTTTGCAAAAAATACCGCTTACCACCAACGGGAAAATTGACCGAAAAGCACTGCCAGACCCAGCCAACGACCGACCTGAATTGGCGCAGCAATTCGAAGCACCGCATGGTGATTTGGAAAACTACATCGCTTCGCAATGGGAGAACCTGCTCCAAATCAGTCCCATCGGTCGCCACGACAAGTTTTTTGAACTCGGTGGAAACAGCATCCAAGCTGCCCGTTTCATTGGCGGCTTGATGACGGCTTGTGAGACCAGCATTTTCATCACCACCATATTCGACCATCCGACGGTGGCTGGCTACGCTGCTTTTTTTGAAAAAAACTACGCAACCCTCCTTCCCAAATTGCTCAAAGACGCTGTCAACATTTATAATCCTTCGACAGGGGAGGTGGCTGGAAACAGTCACCTCCCAAAAAAAATGTCCATTCAGGACATCGTTAAATTCAAGGCAATTATCCCAAAACACCTTTCTCAGGTTCCAAATCATCAATCACCAATCACCAATCACCCCCAAAGGGGCAAGCAGTCACCAATCTTCATCCTCGCCCCGCCCCGTTCAGGCACTACGCTGCTGCGGGTCATGCTCGCAGGGCATCCCGGTTTGTTCGCCTGCAACGAATTACAACTGCTTCATTTTGAGACACTTGCAGAGCGGGCTGAGGCTTATCAAGGTAAATTTGCACTCTGGTCAGAGGGCTTGGTCAGGGCAGTGATGGAACTCAACCATTGCGAAGCAGATGATGCGAAACTCCTGCTGCAAAACTTTGCGAAACACGGAATGACCACCTTCGAGATGTACGAGCAATTGCAGGAATGGGTGGGTGATCGCCTTATTGTTGACAAATCTCCGAGCTACGTGCTCGACCCTTCGGCACTCGAAAAAGCCATCGCTGATTTTCCAAATGCCCGCTTCATCCACCTCGTGCGGCATCCGTACAGCATGGTGAAGTCCTTCGAAAAATACCACTTGGACCAGGTGCTTTATCTGCATCCCCATGATTTCAGTGCGCAGCAACTAGGAGAACTCGTCTGGTTGGAAAGTCAAAAGAACGCCGTCGAATTTCTAGAAAAAATTCCCCAAAACCAGCAGTTCCGCATGGTTTATGAGGATTTGGTGCAAAACCCAGAAGCTGTTATGCGGGCTATGTGCGAGCAGTTAGGCATCCCATTTCACGAGGGATTGCTGAATCCGTACGAAGATTTGGACAAAAAAATGACCGATGGCCTCTACGAGAATAGCCGCTCAATGGGCGACACCAATTTTGACCAAAAACAAAGAATCGAAGCCAAAAAAGCCGAGGACTGGAAGGGCGTTTTGGAAGATAATTTCCTTTGCGAAGCGACTTGGGAGACGGCGAATCAACTCAGTTATGAAATACCCTCAGAGGCCATGCAAGCCCAACAACAATCCAACAATCCAACAATCAAACAATCCAGCGACATTGCCATCATCGGCATGTCCTGCCGCCTGCCCGGCGCCAATTCCATCGAGGAATTCTGGCAAAACTTGGTCGAAAGTAAAGATGTAAGCCACCTCGTCACCGAAGCAGATTTAGAAGTGGAAGGTGTCGCCAATCCGCAATCCGCAATCCGCAATCGAGTCAATCGCACCTACGCCCTCACTGATCCCTACGCCTTCGACGCCGCCTTCTTCGGCTACCAGCCACGAGAGGCTGAGATGATGGACCCGCAGCACCGCATTTTCCTCGAAACCGCTTACGAAGCCCTTGAATCTGCGGGCTATGACCCAAGCCGTTTTGTTGGCAAAATCGGCGTGTTCGGCGGTGTAGCCCGCAATACCTATGCCATCAATAACCTGTTGACCAACAAGGAATTATTGGAAAACAGCGGCGGCTGGTACCAAGAAATGCTTGCCTCAGACACCACATTCAGCATCAGCCGAGTAGCCTATAAATTGAACCTTCGAGGCCCCGCCGTGAACGTGCAGACCGCATGTTCGACAGGAGGGGTAGCGGTTCACCTCGCCTGCCAAAGTTTGCTGGCTGGTGACTCGGACATGGTCATCGTCGGTGGGGGCAGGGTACAAGCGCCTGTGCTGGGTGGCTACGAGCATATCGAAGGTGGGCCTTTATCTGCCGACGGTTACTGCCGGGCATTTGACGCTGACGCAAATGGTATGGTACAGGGCCACGGCATGGCGATGCTGGTGCTGAAAAAACTGGACCAAGCCATTGCCGACGGCGACCATGTCTGGGCGGTCATCAAATCCAGTGCCATCAACAACGATGGCGCTGACAAGACCGGAATCACTGCGCCCAGTTCGAGAGGACAGGCCGCCGTCATTGCGCAAGCCATCAAAAAAGCGGGCATCACGGGCGACCAAATCGGTTACGTGGAAACACACGGGACGGGAACTTTTATCGGTGACCCGATTGAGATAGCGGGGTTGACGGAAGCCGTAACACGGACTGCCAGTCCGTGCTTTTCCATTTCCCAAGATGCCATCCAACCTGCAAATGTGGAAGCACGGTCTGCCAGACCGTGTTACATCGGTTCAGTGAAAACCAATATCGGCCACCTCGATGCAGGCGCTTGTATCGCTGGCATCATCAAGACGGCGCTGGCGCTGCACCATGAAAAGTTGCCTGCTACACTCCATTTCAAAAAGCCCAATCCACAATTGGACTTCGCCAAAACGCCTTTTGAAGTAAACGCCGAATTGCGAAGCTGGCCAAGAAATGAGCAGCCCCGTAACTCTGGTGTGAGCAGTTTTGGCTTGGGGGGGACGAATGCGCATATTATTCTGGCGGAAGCTCCTTTAGCAGTTGGCAGTTGGCAGTTAGCCCTGACCAAGGTCGGGGGCAGTCCGCAACTACTTCCCCTCTCTGCTAAGACCGACGAGGCTGTAGGGCAGTTGGCAGCGCAAATGACAGCCTTTTTCCAAAAGAACAAAACCATTTCCTTAGCTGACGCTGCTTACACACTTGCCACAGGCCGCCAACACTTTACGAAGCGAAAGGCATTGCTTTTTGCCGAAGGCAAAGAAAATCCTGAAGTAATAAGCACCCAATCCGCCATCCACCCCGACAGGATGTCGGGGCAATCCGCAATCGTTTTCATGTTCCCCGGCGGCGGTGCACAGTACGTGGGCATGGCCAGGGATTTGTACGAAACCAACCGTTTTTTCCAAGAACAAGTAGAAGCTTGTTTTTCCATACTAGAGGCGCAGCATGATTTGGACATTCGGGATTTGGTTTTTTCTAAGGAGAAAAATGGAGGGGACGAAACCGTGCTACAAAACCCGGCAGCGGGTTTGGCAAGCCTTTTCACCATTGAATATTCCCTCGCAAAACTCTGGCAACATTGGGGCATCCAACCCACCGAACTTATCGGTCACTCAATGGGCGAGTACACGGCGGCCTGTTTGGCGGGCGTCATGTCCTTGGAGGCAGCACTTGGTTTGGTAACAGTGCGGGGAAAATTGTTTGAAACGCTGGATGGCGACGGTTGTATGTTAAGTGTGGCAACGACGGAGGAAAAACTGAAACCATTTCTCACGGTTGACCTCACCATTTCCGTCATCAACAAAGTGGACAGCGTAGTAGTGAGCGGCACTTCAGGCGCCGTGGACGCATTGCAGGAAAAACTAACGGCTACGGGCATTGATTCCTCCAAAATCCACATCAAAGTTCCGGCACATTCGCCATTGATTGACCCGATTTTATCCCAATTCAGAAAATACCTCGAAGGTGTTGAACTACATGCGCCAAAAATACCACTCATCAGCAACGTTACAGGCACTTGGATGACTGCCGAAGAAGCGACCTCCGTGGATTACTGGCTAAGCCATCTCCGCCAAACCGTGCGTTTCGCTGATGGCCTAGCGACGCTCATTGACCAATCACCAATCACCAATCAACAGTCACCAAAAAAGAACCGTATCTTCCTCGAAGTGGGGCCCGGGCAGACACTTAGCACGTTTGCACGGGCACTTCCCACTCTCCCTAGCGAGGCTCGAACCATATTGGCGTCTGTTCGCCATCCAAAAGAAGTACGAAACGATGTTGAATTCATACTGCGCAGCCTCGGCAAACTCTGGGTTAGTGGAGTGAACGTGGACTGGCAGGCATTTTACGAAGGTGGAAAACACCGCCGTGTGCCGCTGCCAACCTATCCGTTTGAAAGAAAGAAATATTTCATCGCTCCAAAAAGGATGGAGCACAAGGAAGTCTCACCAACAAATGATGCAAAATCACTAATTCAAGTTGAACAATTCTTGCAAAGTGATGTCCCCCCTGCTTTGCCGACAGTACCTACTATGATGGAAACAAACACCAGTCGGATTCCAAACCTAATTGACGAAATCAAGGCTTCCCTACACGAACTGAGTGGCATGGAACCTGCCCAGATGGATGGGCAAGCCAGCTTCTTGGAGCTTGGATTTGACAGCTTGTTTTTAAGCCAAGCCGTCATCCGTTTCAATCAGAAATTCAAACTTGACCTCAGCTTTCGGATGCTTTTCGAAGATACGCCGACCATTGAGGCATTGGCGGAGTACGTGGATGGCGTCTTGCCGGAAGGAGAGTTTGCGCCGGTCGTGACTCTGCCATTGACCCCTAAAGGGGGACCAAATTCAACTACTTCTAGCCAATTTGAACTGGAAACCGTGCAGCCAGTTCCCCAAACTTCCGAAGTCTTTAAGACTTCGGAAGTTTTTGCTCTTCAAAATGGAAGTGCCGTACAGCAAATCATCAACCAGCAGCTGCAGTTGATGCAGCAACAGTTGGCAATGTTGCAAGGGCAGCCGATAGTTGCCAGTAACGGGGTGACTTCAAGTCATCCCGTTACTAATCGCCAGCCTGCTGCATCAAATTCTCAAATCCTCGAATCCTCGATTCCTCCACAAGAGGTCGAAATCCAGCGCTCCACCAAAGGCGTTACTGCCAAACTGAACAGCTACAAGAAAATCGGGGCAGGCAATGAATTGAGCGACAAACAACGGCTGGGATTGGAAACATTCATGGCAAAATACGAGGCCATGACGCCCAAATCGAAAGCGATGGCCCAGCGGCACCGCCAGTTTTACGCCGACCCTCGCTCGGTGACTGGGTTCAGCAAATTGTGGAAAGAGGTCTGCTACCAGATAGCCCACGAGCGCTCGAAAGGCTCGCATATCTGGGACGTGGATGGCAACGAATACGTGGACTTCGTGATGAGCTACGGCGTGGCGCTGTTCGGTCACATGCCAGATTTTGTGGAACACGCCGCAGCCGCAGCCATCCAACGGGGGAATTCCATCGACTTGCTTCCACCGGAGGCCACCGAAATAGCCAGAATGATTTGCGAGATGACGGGCTATGACCGGGTGACGCTGGCCAACACCGGAACGGAAGCCGTGCTGGGCGCTGTACGTGCCGCAAGAACGGCCACAGGCCGGGAAAAAATCGCCGTCTTTGACACGGACTACCACGGCATGATAGATGAGTTCATGGTGCGGGGCGTGCATTTCAAAGACGAAACCAAATCGTTGCCATCTTCGCCGGGCGTTCCAAAATACAATGTAGAAAACGTGCTGGTTCTCGACTATGATGACCCCCATGTTTTGCAAAAGCTCGAAAAACACGGCAAGGAATTGGCCGCTGTGTTGATAGAACCCGTGCAGGCGCAGAACCCACACTGGCAGCATGGCGAACTGGTCAAAGCCATCCGCAAATTCACCGAACAGCACGGCGTGGCGCTGATATTCGATGAAATCATCAACGGATTTCGCCTCGACCAGCGAGGCGCTCAGGCGTGGTACGGTGTGGACGCCGATATTTCGGCCTACGGAAAAAGCATTTCCGGCGGGTTCCCATTGGCAGCGGTGGCTGGCAAGGAGAAATACATGAGCAGCTTCGACGGCGGTTACTGGGGCTATGGCGACGACAGCTCCCCAGAGGGCGTGATTGCCTATTTCGCCAGTACGTTTATCAAGAACCCTATCAGTGTGGCGGCTGCACATGCGGCTTTGAGCGAAATACAGCAACTGGGGCCGAGTTTGCAGCAGGATTTGAACGAAAAAACGGTTCGCTTTGCCAAGCGCATCAGCGAGATTTTCCTTCGGAAAAAAGCACCGCTGATGATTCAATCTGCGTCCTCATTTTTTATGATTAAAAATGCAGACGCCAGCCCGCTCACCCGCCTTTTCAATTTCGTACTTCGCACAAAAGGTGTGAATATCCGGGAACGGCCCTGCTTTATTTCCACGGCGCATACTGAAGCTGATTTTGAGCGAGCGTACCAAGGCTTTGAAGATGCGATAGATGAGATGTTCGCTTTGGGACTCATGGAAGTCTGGGAAGGGGAGGACATGAATGTTATTGTTTCTCCGCTTGTGACTCAACCCCTGACCCCTAAAGGGGAACCTAAAACTAACAAGCAGGAAAAACCTTCGCAAGTTATTGAATTACACCAGAATAGAACGTCCGTGGGTTCCCCTTTAGGGGTCAGGGGCAGTGAAATCCCAACGACCGAAGGTCAACGGGAAATCTTCCTTTCAGACCAATTTTCACTAGAAGCTTCCAAAGCCTACAACATTGCCACCGAAATCCGGCTGGAAGGAGAGTTTGATGTAGCAAAAATTCGGGCTGCCCTGCAAGCGTTGGTGGACAGGCACGAGGCATTGCGCACCGTTTTTTCTGCCGATGGGATGACGATGACCATCTTGCCCAACTTAGAAATTGAGGTACCTTTCGTCAACGTTGGGGATGCGCCCAATCCTGATGAATACTTACTTGACCTCCACGATGAGGAAGCTGAACAGCAGTTTGACCTCCAGCATGGTCCGCTTGTTCGCTTTAAAATTGTGCAATTGGAAGAACGGGTTCACCTCGTTTTCATCTGCGTCCACCATATCATCTGCGATGGCTGGTCGTTGGGAATTTTGACGAGAGAATTGGGGGAAATGTATGGCTCAGAGGTGACACCTTTTGAAAAGGTGTCACCTCTCAGTGCCCCCAAACAACTCAGCCAATACGCCGCAGAGCAGGCCGAACTGCAACACACCGATATCTTCCAAAAAAATGAAGCCTACTGGCTGGAGCAGTACAAAGACGGCGTCCCGGTCTTTGATTTTCCGACGGATTTTACCCGGCCTCCTGTCAAAACCTATAACGGGGCGGTGGAAAAAATCAGCTTCGATGCTGAATTAACCGCTACACTTCGCATGACCGCCGCCAAGCAGGGCAGCACTTTTTATGTGTTCATGATGGCTGCCTATCAGGCTTACCTGAGTCGCATCAGTGGGCAAAATGAGTTTGTGATTGGGATAGCAGCGGCGGGTCACAACCTTCCGGGCAATGCCAACCTAGTTGGACATGCCATCAACATGTTGCCTTTGCACACGAATGTACCTGCGGAGGCCAATTTTACGGACTATCTCAAGACCGTCCGTCGGCAAGTGCTCGATGCTTTCGACCATCAGCAGTTCACTTTTGGCGCTTTGCTCAAAAAGCTGAAAACAAGTCGCAACGCCAGCCGCAATACGCTCGTCAGTATCGCCTTTAACCTTGACAGCCCATTGGATGACCTGAAATTTGGCGACCTGAAAGCCAGCACCCGTGCCATTCCGAAGCATTACGAAACCTTCGATACCTTCATCAACCTGAAGCCGCTCGGCGACCAAGTGGATTTTGAGTGGAACTACAACACCGACTTGTTCCGGCAGGAGAGCATTCAGTTGCGTTTGAAGGAATTTGAGGCATTTTTAAAGGAAATTATCGGGGCAGCTTTGACACATATCAATCAAATCTCCCTCTTGCCCGCTATTGAGAAAGAATTGCTGGAAAAATTCGGAAAGGGCGAAAAAATTGATTTTTGGAATGGTGGAAACTTGGACGAATACCTCGAAGCGCAAGTGGCACGAACGCCCGACAAACTGGCCATTGTCACTGAAAATCAAACACTTAGCTATCGGGAGCTAAACGATAGGGCCAACGCCCTCGCCAATGTGCTGGCGCAAAAAGGCATGCAGCTTGGCGATTTCGTCGGCATCAGCATCGAGCGCTCGGCGGAGATGATGGTAGGGATTTTTGCCATCTTGAAGGCGGGCGGTGCCTATGTTCCCATTGACCCAAACAACCCACAAGCCCGTGTTGAACTAATTTTGGAGGATGCTGGGTGCAGTCATTTCCTAACGCAAAAAACCTTGATAAACGGAGTGCCAAATTTCCAAGGCGTGAACGTTTTCATGGAGGAACATGATTTGAGTCAGGCCAAAAATCTGCCCAACCCTTCCTTATTGCGCAAACAGAATGGCCAAGTTGGCATTATCAAAAACGCCTACGTCATTTACACGAGCGGCTCCACTGGACAGCCGAAAGGTGTGTTAGTCACCCATGAAAATGTGGGGAACATCCTCCCCGCCATCAACCAAAACTTTCAGTTGAGCGAAACCGACACGCACCTTTCCGTGGCATCCATGACCTTCGACATCTCCGTACTGGACTTTTTCCTGACACTTGGCGTCGGAGCCACCTTGGTGCTAGCCGAAGAACCTACTACCAAAGACGGATTTGCCCTTCGGGAATTGGTGGAAAAGCACCAACCTACCACCATGCAGGCCACCCCGACGACTTGGGAGATGTTGCTGCTGGCAGGTTGGGAAGGGCAACCGAACATTCGGGTATTGGCAGGCGGAGAGGCATTCTCCAAGGAGCTTTCCGGCAAATTGGTGGCCTGCTGCGGCGAAGCTTGGAACGGCTATGGCCCAACGGAAGCTACGATTTACACTTCTTGGCAAAAAGTGACGAAGGAGCATCTGGACGCCATGCCCGGCGAGTTTGCCTCCATCGGTAGGCCATTGTCCAACGTGGAAACGCTCGTGCTCGATGCGCAAAACCACCAAGTTCCTATAGGTGTTTCCGGGGAACTTTATATCGGAGGGAAAGGCGTGGCAGCAGGTTACCTGAATCGCCCCGAACTGACGGCAGAGCGTTTCTTGCTTCGCAATGGACAGCGCTACTACCGCACGGGCGACCTCGTGCGCTATTTGCCGAACGGCGAAATTGACTTCCTTGGCCGTCTTGACAACCAAGTGAAAATCAGGGGCTATCGGGTAGAATTGGGAGAGATAGAGGAAACTTTGAAACAATTCCCCGGTGTCCACCAAGGCGCAGTCACCATTTTCAACGATGCGACGGGCACGAAGCAATTAGTAGGCTATGTGGTAGAAAATGGGGTGCCACTTGGCGAAGGCTGGGAGTCGAATCTCAAAGAATTTTTGCGGAGCAAAATGCCCAGCTACATGGTGCCAGCCCACCTGCTAAAACTACCCGAACTGCCGCTGAACACCTCCTTGAAACTCGACCGCAAAGCCTTGCCTAAGCCGGATTTGGCCAACCGCAACGAGGCAGCATTCTCTGCTCCGCAAACTCCGGGAGAACTTTTGCTGGCGGAAGTCTGGAGTGAACTTTTAGGTGTGGAAAAATTGAGCGTGAATGACGATTTCTTTGAATTAGGTGGTCACTCGCTGGTAGCAGTGCAGATGATGTCGAAAATAAAGTCCGTCACTGGTGTGAAACTGCCGCTGACCACACTGTTCCAGCACTCCACCTTGGGCAAATTGGCGGTACAACTGAACGGTTTTAACCGAAAAGATGAAAAAACTGAGGTCGAACAAGTTGCTGAAAATCAAAGCTTTAACTCGCTGGTCCCTATCCGTGAAGGAGGGGCAAAACCTGCGCTGTACCTCATACATGGCGGCGGCTTGCACGTCCTTTTTTACCAAAACATGGTGAAATACATGGACGCCGACCAGCCAATTTACGCACTTCAGGCCAAAGGTTTGAACGGTGACGAGGAACCACTCGACCGCATTGAGGACATGGCTGCGCACTATATTTCCGAAATCATGCGCAGCAACCCAACAGGCCCGTACTGCCTCGCTGGTTATTCGCTGGGTGGCATCATCGCTTGGGAAATGGCGAGACAGTTGAAGGAAATGGGTAAAGAGGTTTTGATGCTGTCGCTGTTTGATGCAGTGGCAAAAGACGAATGGAATGGCCACGGCACAAGCGGCGTTTTCAATAAAAAAATTAAAAAATTCGGCTACAATATTTCCCTGTTGATGAAGGACCCTGCCAAGACTTTCGAGTACAAATCGCATGTGCTGAAGATGCAATTGGGCCAGAAAAAGGGAAAATTACTGACCGCTTTCAGGAACAACAAGACCAATGAAATCGAAGAGGGCTACATACCCTACGGCAGCAAGGTTTACGAGAAAAGTATCGAAGCTTACGAGAAGTACGAATTGCAACCGCTTGATATTCAAGTAGATCTGTTCAAAGCGAAGGAGCAGATGTTCTACCTGAACGATCCAGTGTATTACGGCTGGAACAAGTTTGCGCTTGCAGGGGTGATATGCCACGAAATCAAAGGCAACCACCTGACGCTCTTCAATGACCAGCAAGGAAAGGAAATTGCAACGGTCATTCAGCAACGCATGGAGGCTGTCAGCGAGCGGACAAGTTTGGCTTAAACCGGATTTACGTGTTGCTACCAGAATAAATTGGCAAAATTTTGTATTTAAAATAAACACTACCCAAAATTTGACAAACATGAAAGAATCAAAACAGGAGATTATTCAGTTGTTCGAGTTGCCAACTGAACCCGGCCTTGCCGGAGTGAGGCTGTTGCTTTTTGACGCCCTCAAACTTCCGAACCACCTGACTTTCGAAATCGGGAAACTACTTTCACCTGCCGAACTCCGCAAATCCTCCAAGTTCCGCTTTCAGAATGACCGCCTGATTTACCTCTCCGGACGTGGCATGTTGCGGAAACTCTCCATCGAAATGCTGAAGACCTCTGCCGACCAACTCGTCATCAAAGAGGGCCAATACGGCAAACCTTTTTTTGAAGGATTCGAGAAAAAACTACCTTTCAACGTCTCCAACTGCGGAACTAAAATCGCCATCGCTTTTGAGTTTACGCAGCGGGAGATTGGGTTGGATATTGAAGTTATTGACAAAAACTTCGCTTACTGGGAAATGGCTGGCCACTATTTTTCCAAGAAAGAATGTGATTTGGTGTACTCTCACCGTGATTTTTACCGATTTTGGACGATGAAAGAAGCTTTGCTCAAGGCGACTGGCGTTGGTCTAGTGGACGATTTGAATTTTCTGGATATGTCTGGAAAAATGAACAGACTTCCCGTCAACGACGAGCGGTTGTTGCCTTTCAAGGACAAAGCTTACACCATTTACACCTTTGACAATGAAGAAATTGTATTCTCTATCGCCGTGGCTGGGGCGCAACATTCCGAACATTTTGTGGGGAGCAGGGCCAACAAGAGCAATCTTGCTGTGCGCCATGTTTATTTTTATTGAAAAAGCCGCTTCGCAAGATGCGCTAAACCGTTCCGTACAAGTCAGTGCAAGCTATGACCAAGCAAACAGCAGCCTGCATTTTACTTGGCCTTGGGACTGGTCTGAAGGCAGTTACACGGTTTACCGAAAGCTGCCAGATGACCCAAGTTGGGGGCAGCCTATCGCTGATTTACCCTTCGGTTCGACAGAATTTACAGACATAAATATTGGCCCAAACGACCTCTACGAATACGCTTTTTACAAAAAGAAATTTGAAAAAATTGAGTGGAAAGTAGACGTTCCGGCTGGCTCCACACTGATTTTCACCATCGAAAATATTTATGGAAATGGCCTCTGCTGCAACTTCGGCCATGGCTGGTATTTGACCCAAGCCTGCGGCCAGACCCTCAGCGGCGGCAGCGATTTTGGCTTCGCAAAAAGCGACACTCTCACCATCTGCGACAACGGCAACTCCACTGAAGAACTTACCGTCACCATCAACCCCGACATGCTCACCAACAACACCTGGTGGAAGCTGAAAACGCTGGCTGGTGTGACGATTGACAGCTCTGGCATACCTAATACCAACCTCGCCGAGCGCCCTAAATTCGGGTATATTTTAGCGGGAAATGACCAAGTACCAGTGGACAAACGAGGCAGTTTGCTCTTGGTTGTGGACGATTTGTACCTAGTGCCACTGCAATCCGAAATTGAGCAATTAAAACACGACCTTCAAAGTGATGGTTGGAAAGTTAAAACAATTTACGTTAACCGAAACGACGCCGTCACATCCGTTAAATCCTTGATTGTCAGTCAGTTTCAGCTAGACCCTGCATTGAAAATGGTTTACCTGCTGGGGCATGTTCCCGTGCCCTACAGTGGAAATTTTTATGCGGATGGCCATACGGAAAGTCACTGGGGCGCTTGGCCTGCAGATGTTTATTACGGTGACATGGACGGGGTTTGGACAGACGAAACGGTGTCTAATATTTCGGCTTCTTTTCCCAAAAATCACAACATCCCTGGTGATGGAAAATTTGACCAAAGTGATATTCCAAGTTCTGTGGAATTGGCAGTTGGCAGGGTGGATTTGTATGATATGCCAGCCTTTGGCCTGAACGATACAGAACTGACTCGTCGCTACCTCAACAAAGCCCACAAATTCAAAATTGGACAATTCGACGTGCCCCGACGAGGGCTAGTTGACGATAATTTGGGCATCGTATTGGGTGCACCAGCGGCCAGTGGTTGGCGCAATTTCGCCCCGATGTTCACAGCAGACAATGTGCAGGCGCTTGATTATTTTTCGACGATGAAAAACGACGCTTACCTCTGGTCGTTCGGGGGCGGGAGCGGAAGTTTTACCAGTGCCAATGGAGTTGGCACTACACAGGACTTTGCCAACGATTCGCTCCACAATATCTTCACCATGCTCTGCGGCAGCTACTTCGGGGATTGGGACAACACTGATAATTTTCTGCGTGCGCCACTGGCATCGAAAGGTTGGACGCTGACGAGCAGTTGGGCTGGGAATCCGCCTTTCACCCTACACCGCATGGCAATGGGTGAGCCGATTGGTTTGAGTTTGTTGCGCACCCAAAACGCCACCGAAGAAGACTATTACCCCGGCCCGCAGCTCGTCCAAACCTCTTTGATGGGCGACCCGTCCCTACGGCTTCACCCAGTCAAACCTGTGACGAATCTGGAAGCAACAGTGGAAGGAGATGGGTACAAATTGTCTTGGACGGCACCAGTTGGAGAGGACATTGCCTATTACCTCATTTATCGCTTTGATAGCCTTTCAGGTGATTTTATCCATGTGAGTCAAATCGTTTTAGGTACCACTTTCATTGACCCAGTGGGGCCTTTGAATGATAGGTTGTACATGGTTCGGGCTGTGAAAAAAGAAACTTCGGGCAGTGGGACATACTGGAATATGAGCCTTGGCACTTGTGTACAAACGGCTAATCCCTGCGCTGGGCAAAACATCGTAGAGCAGGAAATAACCTCTATTTGTGAAGGTCAATCTTATGAATGGAACGGAATAACGTATTCACAATCAGGTATTTACGAACAGACTTTTACGGCAGTTTCGGGATGTGATAGTTTGGTGCAGCTTTTTTTGAGTGTGAGTGTTTCGCCAATCCTGTACGTTACCGCAGGAATTTGCGAAGGCGAATCCATTAACTACGGCGATACGATTCTTACAGAAACAGGATATTATGAACTGATTTTTACCGACTCCAACGGCTGTATTTCCCGGGTCAATATTAATCTGACCGTCGGTGAAAACTACGAAATAACCATTGACTCCAATTACACCCCGCCCATCATTGTTTTTGGGGTTTCGCACTCCGATGATTTTAGTTACACGGAATCTTACCAAACCTATTTGGGCTGCGATAGCATTATCCATCACAATTTCCATGCGCTGGTGGGAGCAAGCGAGGATGTGGCAGCACAGCAGGTTCAAGTTTTTCCAAACCCTAGTAGCGGCCATTTTTTCATCGAAAACAAAACGCAGGGTGAGCCGCTCGAATTGGAAATTATGGATGGGGTAGGGCGGCCCGTTTTCCCCAAAAGAATAATGGCAACCGAACGAAGTGAATTGGATTTGAGCGATTTGCCAACTGGCGTTTACTGGCTGAAAATCAGGCGATTGGAAGCTGTTTTTGCCAAAAAATTAGTCCTGATTCGCTGACGCAATATTCCGAAACACTCAAGCCGCAAAGTGTTAATTATCAACACTTTGCGGCTTTTTTTTGTAAAACTGCGTCCTAGCGTGGGTTTTTCGGTTAAAAACCTTTCTCCCATTTCCACGTACCTTAGCGACCAAGTTCAATCTGTTTTTGATGAAAAAAATCCTACTCGTTGTTGCGGTTTTGTTTGCCTTCGGAAAAATCCAAGCCCAAGATCTGGCACTGCTCACTGGCACCGTCACCGACGCACTTTCTGACCAACCCGTTGACATCGTAACTGTCTATCTAAAGGGCACTAATAACGCCACCGAAACCAATGACAAAGGGGTTTGGAAACTCGAAGTACCTGCTAATCAGCGCATTGTGCTGGTCTTCACCCGCATAGGTTACAAGGAATCCACCGTGGATGTGGAGCCGTTGCCGAAGGGAGCCAAACAGCAGATTGACCTCGCCATGCCCCCTGCCGACGCCACGGTGGAGGTCGAAGTCCGGGAGAGCCGCATTGAGCAGGGCGGCATGATCCGTGAACGAACAGACGAACTGAAACTGCTCCCCACCACGACCGGAAACCTTGAAAGTATGCTCCCGCACTTGGCACTTGGAACGACCAGCGGCAGCGGCGGTGAATTGACCAGCCAATACAATGTACGGGGTGGCAATTATGATGAGAACCTGGTTTATGTCAACGATTTTGAAATCTACCGCCCACAGCTTATCCGGGCCGGGCAGCAAGAGGGGCTTACCTTCCCAAATATTGATTTGATTCAAAGCCTGACCTTCAGTTCTGGCGGCTTCGAGGCAAGGTATGGTGACAAACAGTCGAGCGTGCTGGACATCCACTACAAGCGGCCTGAGAAATTCGCCGGAAGTGCTGCGGCCAGTCTACTCGGTGGCTCAATACATTTCGAAGGGGCGAAGCAACTCGGAAATACCAAATACCAGAAACTCCGCTACCTCGTCGGGGGACGATACAAGTCAACGAAATACCTGCTAGGTACGCAGGATGTTACTGGGGAATACAACCCTAATTTCGCTGACATTCAAGCCTACCTCACCTACGACCTGAACCGAAACTGGCAGCTTGGCCTCATTGGCAACTACAACCGCAGCGAGTTTTACTTTGTGCCTGACCAGCGCCGTACCGCTTTTGGTCTGGTGAACTATGCTTTGGAGCTTTTCAGCGTTTTCGAGGGGCAGGAGGTGGACGATTTTACCACCTCGATGCTGGGCACTTCGCTAACCTATTTGCCCGACAGGGACAAAAATCCGTTATTCGTAAAATTCCTTGCCAGCACTTATCGGAGCGATGAAAATGAGCGCTTCGATATCATCGGCAGGTACAGCTTGCGTCAAATTGAGAGCAACCTTGGCAGCGATAATTACGGCGATGTTATTGCCGAATTGGGCGCCGGGACGCAGCACCAGTACGTCCGCAACTTCCTGAATGCACAGGTTTCCAATGTTGAAATCAAGGGAGGAATTGAATTGGGAGTTGGCAGTTCGCCAGTTGGCAGTGGGCAGTCTGAAGAATCCGCAATCCGCAATCCGCAACCCGCAATCGAAAAATCGCATTTCCTACAATGGAGCCTCAAATACCAGCGAGAGGACATTGACGACCGCATCAATGAATGGGAACGGCTGGACTCGGCGGGCTACTCGTTGCGCTACGATACCACGCAGCTTTTGCTCTACAATGTTTTGAAAACAAAAAACAACCTCGGCTCCAATCGCATCAGCGCTTTCCTGCAAGACACCTACACTTGGCGGCGGGACAGCGTTGGGGAACTGAAATTCTCGGTGGGGGTACGGGGGCAGTATTGGGATTTGAACCAAGAAAAATTTGTGACGCCACGAGCGCAATTGCTCTACAAACCATTGCGCAGCAGCAAGGATATTTCATTTCGCTTCGCAACGGGGCTGTACTTCCAGCCCCCATTTTACAGAGAGCTTCGTAATTTGGAAGGCGTGGTTAACACTGGGGTTCAATCCCAAAAATCGGCGCATATCGTTGGTGGACTTACCTACGATTTCTTCATGGGAAAGCTCAGTCCGACCAAGTTTCGGCTTATTCTCGAAGCCTACTATAAGAAGCTTTGGGATGTGGTGAGCTACGAAATTGACAACGTGCGCATCCGCTATTACGGGCAGAACGACGCAAAGGGCTACGTCACTGGTTTGGACATGCGCTTGAATGGCGAGTTTGTGCCGGGTGTGGAGTCATGGTTTAACCTCTCCTTACTTCGGGCCCGAGAAAGTTTAGATGGCATTCAACACTTAAAGCGAGAAATCGGCCACGAAGAGGCCACCCCCGTAAAGGATGTGCCGAGGCCGACTGACCAGTTCCTTTCGCTGTCTGTGTTTTTTCAAGACTACCTGCCGAAGCACGAAAACTTCAAGATGCACCTGAACCTTTTCATTGGCACAGGCCTTCCTTACGGCTTGAAGGACAACAACCGCATTTACCGGAACACTTACCGTTTCAAGCCCTACCATCGGGTCGACATTGGTTTTTCCTTGAAAATTTGGGATGAAATTAACAAATCGAAACGCCCGAAAAGCCCGTTCCGATTTACCAAGGCAAGCTGGCTGAGCCTCGAAATCTTTAACTTGATGCAGGTGCAAAATGAGGCTTCAAGGACTTGGATTAAGACCATTTTTGCGCAGCAGTTTGCTATTCCAAATTATTTGACTGGAAGGAGGGTCAATTTGAAATGGCGGGTGGAGTTTTAGCATTGCCCTCCCCCTTTTTACCCATAAACATTTCAAACTTCTGCAATCGGCACTCCAGCGACCCATTGAAAAGCTTTATTTTCCTCGTTGGCCGTAGGCCGACATGCTTCATCGCCTCGGCGTTTGCACTGATTATCCAAGCAGTGTGGCCAGGGTAAGTATGTTTAAGGTGGTTCCCAATTTCTTGATAATAATTCACGATGTCGTCCGATTCCAGGCGCTCGCCATAGGGTGGATTGAAGAGCAGAATCCCGCTTTCTCCCGGCGGTTTTGAATCAAAAAAATCAGCTTGTCGATAAATGATTTTGCGCTCCACGCCTGCACGCTTGGCGTTTTGTTCCGAAATATCCACCGCATGTTGGTCAAGGTCGCTGCAAATGATTTGACCAGAATAATTGCGCTCTGCCTGCACCGCTTCGGCTTTGATTTTTGACCAAAGCTCCCCGTCAAAATCCTTCCACCGCTCGAAGCCAAACGTGCGCCGCTTGCCCGGAGCGATGTTCGCCGCCAGCATCGCCGCCTCGATACCGAAAGTTCCAGAACCGCACATTGGGTCGAGTAAATAGCCTTGGCCCGTCCAGCCAGAGAGCATAACGATACCTGCCGCCAGCACTTCATTCATCGGAGCCTCCGTGCGGCTGAGGCGATAGCCACGTCTGTCGAGGGTGTTGCCGCTGCTGTCAAAGGATAGCGTCACCAGTTTGTCGTGGATGTGGACGTTCAGGCGGAGGTCTGGGTTTTCTACATCCACTGAGGGCCGGATTCCAAAGCGGTCACGGAACTGGTCCACGATGGCGTCCTTTGTTTTCAGCGCAGTGAACTTGGAGTGATGGAAAATATCGCTGTTCGTGGTGGCATCAATGGCGAGGGTATGTTTTGGCGTCAAATGGCGTGACCAGTCAATCTGCCGGATGCGTTTGTAAAGCTGGTTTTCGTGGTGGGCATAAAACGAAGTGAAGGGCACAAGCACTTTCAATGCCGTGCGCAAATGCAGATTGCTTTTATACAAAAGCGCTTTGTCGCCTCGGTACTTCACGGCACGGGTTAGGAGTTCGATGTCGGTAGCACCGAGTGCTTTCAGTTCGGCGGCCAGCAATTCTTCCAGCCCAAATTGGGTTTTTGCAACGATTTCGAAAGTATTGGTAGGTTCGTTCATTCAGCGAAGGTAGCTGTAGATCGCAGAATTGAAGCTTTGAAATGGAGATTGAAAACCAAAATGCTAATTTTGCCACCGAATCATTTAAACTAAAACAACAATGCGTATTATCCTTTCAAATCGTGTGGTGGCATTTTCAATCCAGTTATTTTCAATTGCCTTGATATTCAGTTTTGTTGCCTGCGGCAACAGCCACGTAGAAAATCAATCAACCGAAAATACCAGTACTACCCCAAAAGCAGAGGCAGTCAAACAAGAAGCACCTTCAACTGGCTCGCCGGAAAGTTTTCACGCTGGCAAGTTTATATATGAAGATGAGGTCAAATTTGGCAAAATGTACATTACTCGTACTGACGATACTCAAACTGATGTGGGGGGCCCTTCTGACCTTACCCTTAAGTTTGGAATTACCTGGGAAACCCCAACTACCTACACGCTTCGAATGATTGGAATTTTTCAAAAAGATAAAGAAATCACTTTGCCAGAGCACAAGAACATGGTTCGCAACTGTTTCATGACCGAAATTACAGAAGATGGCTACACAGAAGTCTCCACTTCCAATGTTACCGTTGGCGATACTTTGCGGACTAGGATTTTACGTGTGAAGTAATTTTTATTGGCCAAACCAATCTATGACTTCTATGTAAATCCTCCTTTTATTTTGGTCAACCATCATTAGTTTCGAGATGACAAGGATTTTACGTAGGTTGGCCATTTAAATACTAAGCATTTAGTCCAAGTATATTTGACATCTGGAATATTCAAGGTCAATGTACTCGACCCATTGCACAGGTGGATATTTTGAAGGCTTTCAAATTTTAAGATAAAATGAAAAACTACGAACAACGCCGAGGCTTTTTGAAAAATGCCGCAGCACTCGCCACACTTGTCGGATTGCCAGGTAATCGGAGTTTCACAAATGCCAACGCCCAAGATTTGGTGGAGGCGGCTTCGCAAGCAATGCCATCTATTGGAAAGCCAATTTTCGGCTTGAAAGTAGCCCCAATCAAGCAGGTTCGAGTAGCTATCATTGGTCTTGGCAATCGTGGTGAGGAGCATGTTCGCCTTCTCAATGCTGTCGGTACTGACAAGTGCAAAATCACAGCTATCTGCGATGTTCGAGATGATGTGGCCCAGAAGAACCTTCAAATGCTAAAGGAAAATGGCGGACAAAAACCCACTGTTTACTCAGGAAAGCTAGATGCTTGGAAGGAACTCTGCAAGCGGGATGATATTGACCTGATTACAATTGCCACACCTTGGGAAGACCATGTACCCATGGCCGTTTATGCCATGCAACAAGGCAAGCATGTAGCTATCGAAGTCCCATGTGCACTCACATTTGATGAATGTTGGCAACTCGTAAACACCGCCGAAGAAACGCAGCGGAATTGTATGATTCTTGAAAACTGTTGTTACGGCGATGAGGAACTTTGGTTGCTGAACATGGCTGAAAGTGGTGTTTTCGGTACGCTCACCTATGCTGAATGCGCTTACATCCATGACCTTCGGGAATTGATGTTTAGTAAAACATACTATTACAATATGTGGCGTATCCGTCACAATGAAGTGCGAGATGGCAATCTTTACCCAACCCACGGCCTTGGCCCTGTTGCGCAGTATATGGGTGTTGACCGAGGCGATAGGTTCGATTATCTTGTCAGCATGAGTAGCTTGCAGGCGGGTTTGGATGCTTATGCAGAAACCGTGGAACCGGACAATGAATTTTATTATCGAAAAGGTTTCAAACACGGCGACATGAACAATACGCTTATCAAAACTGCCAAAGGACGTAGTATTTTGCTTCAACACGATGTGACGACTGGTCGAGCTTATAGCCGAATAAATTCCTTGGCAGGCACCAAAGCTTTCCATAAAGGCTACCCAAGCCAACTATCGGTAAGTGGGCATAGTCATGGTTTTTTGAAAGAAGAAGATTACAAAGAGTACCGGGAACGTTTTGCACACCCACTTTGGAAAAAACTAGAACCCTTGGCTGAGAAAAACGGCGGTCATGGCGGCATGGATTTCGTGATGCTTTGGCGTCTGATTGACTGTCTCAACCGAGGAGTTGCACTTGACATGGATGTTTACGATGCGGCCGCATGGTCAGCAGTGACGCCAGTTTCTGAACTTTCTGTACAACTAGGGAGTGTTCCTGTAAAGTTTCCTGATTTTACACGTGGTTATTGGAAAAATGAACGAAAGCTGGGTGTGATGGCAAATCCATGATTTGTGTATTCAATGAGGTTTGAATAGCCTATTCAAATGCAATAATTTGTTCAAGACCAAACTCTTTTCTATCAAAACAAAGCTGTTTGTGGCAATTCTTTTTTCATTTCCTTTTGCTCCAACTTTTGTGTAGGCTTCATTTTCAGCACTCGTTTTGCAACCCTCAAACGATGGGTGTAGCGGCTGGTTTCTTCATCAAAAATACCGAAATGGTCAATCCGGTCAATACGTACCTGCTCAGCTGCGTGAATAATTTTGCCTTCTGGCAAAAGGAGTCCTGTATGTGAAATTGTTCCTGCTGAATTTTCAAAAAAAGCAAGGTCGCCTGGCATTGACTGTTCGATAAAATCCACCAATTCGCCTTGGTGTACTTGGGAATCAGGGGTGCGGTTCAAGTTGATACCAACCATTTTGAAAACCATTTGGGTAAAACCACCAGCATCAATGCCAAATGGACTCCGACCACCCCATTGGTAGGGAGCGAGCAGGTATTTTCGGGCAATCTTCAGCACACGCTCCGGTGTGGCTTCTAGGTTTTCTGGAAATACCGCTTGACCTGCATAATTGTATGCTTTGCCATCGAAGCTGAATTTCATGCCATCAAAATCTGGAAGCCGTGCACCAAGAGGTATTGGCATGGCAAAATCATTGGACATTAAAGGCTGAAACAGGTCTAGGCAATAGGCGAATTTTTCCGAAAAAAGTTTGTATTCACTGATGGTAAGTGGTTTCACTTGGCGGGCTTGCACCCAGGCGATGCAATTGTCCCATGTACAGCGAATTTTAATCCAAGAACGCCCTTTCCATTCTAATAACTCGACGATTTCGCCAAAAAGCAATTGACTAACCTGTTCGCTTTTGTCGGATGGACTACTTCGAAGCGGAACAACACTTAAATGGCATAAAGCGAAATCCATGCTTTTTCTTTGACTTTGTTTTTAAGATGGGCAAAGCTGGCAAATTTCCGCCGGATTTGAATATTTCGAATTGGATTCATTTCAAATTATGCACAGCACTACATTTGAAGTTTTTAAATTGAATAGAGTACAGCAACACTAAAACTATGCTGGTAGAAAATATTGGTGTAAAAATCTCCGTTCGGGTACTCTTTGAAAATCACCTTACCTTTGCCGAATCATTTTAAAATCAGCAAGCTGACAGTTATGCGCAAAATTTTCCTGCTTAGTTTATTCGTTGTTTTTTTTGTTAAAATTCAGGCCCAAGACCGATTGTTCAGTCAGTTTTATGCCTCTCCACTCACTCTGAATCCAGCATTGACTGGTGCTTTCGAGGGCAAGTTCAGGGTCTCTTCCATTTATCGAGACCAATGGCGAAAAGCATTGGAAGACAATCCTTACCAGACATTTTCAAGTGCCCTTGACTTACGGTGGAGAATGGGAAAAGACAAAAGCCGGTACAAAGACCATGCAGCCGTTGGTGTGATGTTTTTTCAGGATAGGGCAGGGGCTGTCAATTTCTCAACAACCCAGATATCCGTCTCAGGTGCTTATCACAAGGCCCTAGACATCCGGAATACTCAATTTATGTCACTTGGATTTCAAGCTGGTATAGTGCAGCGGAACCTAAATTTTGGCAATATCACTTTTGAAGACCAGTTCAATGGAACAACGGGCTATTCTGACCCAACTCAGGAACGATTGCCAGAAAATAACTATTCATTCGGTGATTTTTCGGTGGGCCTTAACTATGCATTTGCACCGAAGTCCTCAAAGTTTAGGCTTTTTGTTGGCGGGGCCATGCACCACTTTCAAAATCCAACCGTCAGTTTTTACCATAAAACAGATAATGCATCACTTGTGCCCGACAACAAACTTGCGCCGAGATATTCAGCACAGTTGAGTGCCCAAGTTGGGGTTTCAGATGGGGTCACATTTTTACCACGAGCCATTTTCGATAGCCAAGGAAGTTCCATGAAATTAGATGCAGGGGGCAATTTTAGGTTGTCATTGAGCGATTATCGCTTGGTCAGCCTTCATTTGGGTAGTTATGCCAGGCCTGTAAAAGATTATGATGGCAGTTATCGATTGGATGCAATTGTCGCCTTGGTGGGAGTTGAATTTAATAATGTGCTAATAGGTACGAGCTACGATATTCATCTAAACAAGACTGCAAGTTTCAATCGTGGTACTTTTGAATTGTCAGTAGCCTACTTAGGGGAGTATGAGGACGACTTAATCCTTTGTCCAAAATTTTGAATTTGCAAAATTTTTTTCCACATAGTTTTCCACATAGTGATTGACTGAGAATCAATGTGTTTTCTATAGTAAAAGTATTGAATGAGTAGATAAATTAGGGTTTAATATGTTGATATTCAGCTATTTATGTAAATGCTTCTTTTGACCAAAAATGTCAAAGGTGGATAAAATAAGCCTCTCATTTTTCGGTATGCCTTTCAGATTGCATTATCTTCGTCATCCTTTTCTATGAGAAACATAAAACCTGGGTTTCTTCTTCCGTGAAACATATTGGTGGTTACATCCGTAACAGAGGGGCAGCATAAACGGAATCTTCAAGTACGTTTCCTTGCGAAATGCTACCGTTCCGTAAATAGGTATGACCGTTAGCCATTTAGGCATTGCAAAATTTGATATTCGTTCATACCTTTATGAAAAGTTTTTAAATCCTTTTGTCTATAGTATCAGTAAGTTAGATAGGCTCCTGCTACATTACGTTGTGGCAGGACTTTTTTTTTGTGTCATTCCCAGATAGCTAACCCAACACACCTGCATTTTCTATTTCAAGACCTATCTTTGCGCCGCTTTTCGGGAGCCAAGCCAGTGCTTCCGAGCTTTCAGTCTGATATTCTGGCTGAATATTCAACATCAAAAACAAATCAGAAATGAATTTTGACCTTATCGTAATTGGCAGTGGTCCCGGAGGTTACGTTGCGGCTATTCGAGCTGCCCAACTGGGTATGAACGTAGCGGTTGTGGAGCGTGAGTCACTTGGCGGGATATGTCTGAACTGGGGCTGTATCCCTACCAAAGCCCTACTCAAAAGCGCACAAGTTTTTGAATATATCAAACATGCTTCGGATTATGGCATCACTGTAGAAAAAGCCAGCGCTGATTTTGACAATATGGTTAAAATAAGTCGTGGCGTTGCTGAAGGCATGAGCAAGGGAATACAGTTTCTTTTTCGCAAGAATAAAATCACGGTGATTGACGGATTTGGTAAATTGTTGAGAGGTAAGAAAGTGGAAGTAACAGGGGCTGATGGCAAAAAAGCTGAGTATACCGCAAACCACATCATTTTGGCAACCGGAGCCAGGGCCAAGGCATTACCTAACCTTCCTATCGATGGCAAAAAAATCATTGATTACCGTAAGGCAATGTCTTTGGAAAAACAACCCAAACGAATGGTTGTGGTAGGTGCTGGCGCAATTGGTGTCGAGTTCGCCTACTTCTACAATGCGATTGGTACGGAAGTAACAGTTGTGGAATTTTTGGAGCAAGGCTTGGTGCCAAGAGAAGACCCAGATGTATCTAAAGAACTTACAAAAATTTTCAAAAAAGAAGGCATTAAAGTGCTTGGCAATACTTCAGTTGAATCTGTTGACACATCTGGTAAAACTTGTAAGGTGAAAACGAAAGACAGAAAATCAGGTGAAGAGACAGTTATTGAATGCGACGTGGTACTTTCTGCAGCCGGTGTTGCCCCGAATACGGAGAATATTGGCCTAGAGGCATTAGGTATCCAAACTGACAGAGGACTGGTGAATGTAGACGAATTTTATCGGACGAATGTTGCTGGGATTTATGCCATTGGAGACATCGTACCAGGTGCAGCTTTAGCACATGTGGCTAGTGCTGAAGGCATTATTTGTGTAGAAAAAATCGCAGGTCATCACCCGCAACCACTTGACTACAACAATATTCCATCCTGTACTTACTGTTGGCCTGAAGTGGCGTCCGTTGGATTCACTGAGCAAGCTGCCAAAGAGGCAGGCTATGAAATTAAAGTTGGTAAATTCCCTTTTAGTGCATCTGGCAAAGCCAAGGCTTCTGGCTCAGCTTCAGGTTTTGTAAAACTGATTTTTGATGCAAAATATGGAGAGTTTCTTGGTGCCCACATGATTGGGGCAAACGTGACGGAAATGATTGCTGAAGTAGTGGTGGCTCGCAAACTAGAGACTACTGGCCATGAAATAATCAAATCTGTCCACCCGCACCCGACTATGAGCGAGGCCATCATGGAGGCAGCAGCAGCTGCCTACGATGAAGTAATACATTTGTAATTTGACCAGTTGCTTAAAAAATGGCTCGGCAATTTTATTTGCCGGGCCATTTTTGTTTTGTTATTTGCAAGGTCTTAGAAGTAATTTTTTCTAGCTTGCCAATTATTTTAATGTGTCTTCAAGGGCAAGTTTGATTCACCAACTAAATCATAAATATGAAAAAAGTATTTTTTGTCACGCTGTTCTATTTATTCACCTATGCTGTAAAAGCGCAGGTTGAAATTACCGTCAATCCATTTCCGCTTCTCTGGGGTTATGTTGAAGCTGGTGTCGATTTGAACCTCAAAACAGATTGGAGCATAGGTGCTGATTTTTTTGCTGGTGAAGATGTTGGGTTGGGCTGGGCCACCTGCAAGTATTTTTTCAACCCAAACCGAGGATGTGATAAATTCAACATTGGGGCTTTCGTAGGCGCAGGTGCAGGCGGAAGTGGAGATGTTGGAGGAGGGATAGGTTTTTTGTTGGGATATAAAGCCGTTTCACCAAAAAACGTAATTTTTGATATGGGACTAGGTCTAGGAAGGGGTTTTGGTGGAGATATATATGTTTTTCCCTACTACAAGCTAAATTTTGGGTATCGTTTTACCCTGAAAAAATAAACAAAAAGGCAGAGGTGAAAACCTCTGCCTTTTTGTTTATCGCATTGCTCAAATTCCTACTGACTTTTTAAATGCTGGGTCATCAGGTTTCACAGCGGATGGGAAAAAACTTACCAGTTCACCGTTTTCATTTATTACATACTTGCAAAAATTCCAAGTGGGCTCCTGGTCATTCCAGCCATTCAATGACTTTTGAGAAAGCCACTGGTAAAGTGGTGATTTGTCGTCGCCTTTTACACTGATTTTTTGAAACATGGGGAAAGTAACGCCATAGTTTTTAGTACAGAAACTGGCTATTTCGTCATTGCTGCCAGGTTCCTGTCCCATGAAATTATTCGCAGGAAAACCAAGCACAACTACTTTGTCTCCGTAACTTTTAAAGAATGCCTCCCAATCTGCGTACTGTGGTGTGTAGCCACATTTTGATGCAACGTTCAGCACCACAACTTTTTTCCCTTTGTATTTATGGAAATCAACTAGTTCGCCGCTTTCCAATTCAGGCATTTTGAAATCGTAAAAAGAGGCAGACGACTTGACTGATGCATCGCCTGTAGGTCGCTGGCGGGCAGCTTGGCTTGAACAAGAAACCAGTGCCACCAATGAAAGGAAAAAAGAAATCAGTTTTTTCATGTTTAAATTTTTAGACTTGAACAGGTAGGCAAGAAAAAGGTTTTACAGCCCTTTTAATTGCTTTAAAGGTCAAATAATTGGAAACAGCACAATAGGAAAACAAAACACATGCTGTGTCTGCTCAAAATTTGTGATTTCGTAAAAAAATCCAGTTCTTACGTCTTCATTCTTAGGCAGTTATAAAAACAGGCATTATTTTATTGGAGACTGCCAAATAACAAACATAGCGGCAATGAGGAGTAATCAATCGCCTTCCATTTATTCAATTTATCACAATTCCCTGCCATTTTATCTGGATAGGGCTGACATCTGCTCGGTTGAAGAGGAAACGCCAGGTTTTCCAACAGTTTTTCTCGATGAGATGCTAACCGGAAAACTATCAAGGCAAGTAAATGTGGTTGGACTAGCGGCAGATAAGCTCCGGCATCTCTATTTCGAGGCCCGCAATTTTGAGAAAATTTTTGGCGCAAAATCGTTTGGTTTCGGGTTCCCGCTTGTCATTGACACCTTCAACAGTGATTTGGTAGTTTCTCCTGTGTTTATATGGAAATTACAACTTGAACCTGCCCAAACTAGGGTAGATTCTTGGGTGCTCAAATCTTCTGAAAATCGGAATATCCTCCCGAACTATCGCTTGCTAGAGCATCTCAAAGAAAAATATGGACTGGACTTGCGGCAGCGGGCGGAGGAATTAGCTTTTTCAAAAAAAATAGGAAACGACCAACTCGCAGGGTTTTGCGGTGAGTTGGCTGCCCGATTAAATTTTGAAATATTTGGTCAAGCCGATGAGCCAATACCAGCTCCAGGTATTGACGAAATCGGCTCCTTTACTCAGACAGGAGCTTTGCAGTGGTCGGGTGTATTAGGGCTTTATCCTCCACAAAATAGCCGATGGACGCCAGATGATTCAAGACCAGAAGATGTTTTTGTGCCGGCTGAAGACAACGAACCAGCAGAATTCGTATTTGCCTACCAACCTGATGATCCTGAACAAACTACAGCATTGGAAATAATTGCAAAACAAAAAATCACTGTTGTTGAGGGTGAAGACGCTTTGGGGAAGGCACAAACACTTGTCAACCTGCTCATAAATGCCCTGTCAGAAGGGAAGAAATGCCTAGTGGTTTCTGAAAGAACTCAGTCTTTGAAATTTACACAACATTTGATTAGCAAAGCGGGCATTTTCCAACATCATTTTTTGCTTGATGACGCCTTGGGAGATAAGATGCCTTTGCTCGAGTTGCTTCGAACAGCAGCTATTGGAGGGGGGAGGGAAGTCACTCATAAGCAAGATAATTTTAATTCAAAAAAATCAAAATACCTGCATGCCCGGTCAGCAGTACAGCAAACTTACATGTCTGTAAGACAGAAAATATTTGGGGACAAGGACTGGACAGAAACTGTAGGGCTTTTCATGGCCAGCCATCGAATTGAGGGTAAGGAACGGCTGGCCAGTCATTTGGTAGCAACTGATTTTAGTTTCTTGCCAAATGAACATGAACAAATTGTAGCTGGCATTTTGCGCAGCGAACCACTTTTTGAAGCAATAAAGACCTTGACCCACCCATTGAGCAACCTGAACGATCAGATTTTCGTCAACTCAGAGTTAAAAAAGAGCCAACAGTTTGTGGAAACCAATTTACGGCTGTTTATGGCTAAAGCTAATGAGTTGCAGGGTGAGTATATCAGCAGGACAGATAATTATGCTGCTTTGTTGAAGGAGCACTTTAGGGAATATTTCACCCAATTAGATGCAGCTGCAAAAGGATTACTTGAGAAAATTCAGAACCACACGGCTTTATTGGGAAGTGGTTTTGCCACTGCTGGTTCTGGCTCATTTGAATGGCCATCTTTTTTTTCTTCAAAAAAGAAAAAAATTAAAGAAGCGCAAGCCGAGGTTAGCAAGCGCTACAAGGCTTTTTTAAAACTGTATGAAACCAACCCTTATTTTGATGTGGAGTTTGCTCCAAGCAAGGATGGTTTTAATATCCCTAGAGCTACTGAAAATCTTGAGCATTTTCGGAATGTGCTTAACCAGTGGTATGGCAATGTTGGAAATCTTGTTCAGGAGGAAGTTATGCGGCTGAACAGCAAAACTGCACACCCGAGCCTGGATGTGAAGGAACAAGTGACAACTTTAGAGTTCGCACTTGACACCTTGGTGCAGGAACTCAATGAATCAGGACTGTACCAAAAACGCTTAGAAAATAAGACCTTAACAATTCCACAGCGTCAAAAATATTTGGAAAGCATCAAAGAACAACTGGAAGCTACCCAACTTAACATGCGTGATTTTCAGCCATTTCATGCTTGGCAATCAAATTGGCTGGGACTTGGGGTTTTGGGCCAAAAAGTTGTGAGGGCTTTGGTTAAAGTAAAGCCTGTAGAGTGGGTAGCAGCCTTTGAAAGTTGGTATTTTAATGGTTTACTTACAAAGGTTCAATCGCCGGACCTTCCAGAGAATTCTAAAACAATTGAACAATATACTGATGCGTGGCATCAACTCAAACCACTGATTTTCAATCAGTTGACCCAGCTTTGGCAAGATAAGCAAGTGGCTGAACTGAAAGCTTTGAAAAAGCAAAACAAAGCAGCTTGGCAGTTGATATTTGATAAGTCAGGACAGAAGGCTGCTGAAAACTTACCACTATCCAAAATTTTGGAAAACAGTTTTGAAGCTGTGACTGCCTACTTGCCAATTTTGTTCGTTACGCCGCATATCGTTTTAAATGAATTGCCAGAGTCAAAAGCTTTTTTTGACTACATCATCTTTGATGAATCCAATAAGTTCTCAGTTGAAACTGCTACGGCAATTGCTCCTCTTGGAAAGAAATTGGTCATAATGGGCAGCAACGACAGTTTTGGAAATGAAACCAGCTTACTTCAATATGCTCTCGAAAATGGCGTCCCTTCGGCACTAATTTCTAACCGTTACGAGCCTCCTGTCCCAATTTCTGGGATATTTCAAGATGATTTAGAAATGCTTCATCAGCGAGTTGATTTCCAGGTTGATAATGTAGAAGGGAGGTTTCATGAATTGGAAGGCACAAATGATACGGAGGCTCAGACTATTATCCGGCTTTTGAATCAAATCAAACAGACACCGCAGCGGGTTTACCCTTCTGTTGGGATTGTTACGTTCACGGTTGAACAGCGTGATTTAATTGCAAATTATTTGTTGAAACTGAAGCAGCAGAACGTTTTAGGGAGCGAGAAAATTCAGCAATTAGAGCGTAATGGCATGGGCGTATTTTATATTGATGAGTTGTTTGGCCAGTATTTCGACATCATTATTGTCTCCTGCACTTTTGGATTGGTGAACTTGAAAGGTGAAATGACTAAAAAACTGGTTTTCCTAAATGCTGATAATGGTGTCAGTCATCTGCGAATGTTAGTTAACAAGCCAGTTCAATCCTTTCACATCGTTCATTCATTGCCAGAAGAACAGCTACAATATTTTGAAAGTAAAAAATGGGAAGAAGGCACTTGGTTATTAGCCCATTTCATTCGGTTGGCTGAAGCCGCTAAGAACGACAACAAACCTCAAATGATGATTTCAATGGAGGCGCTCGGAAAAAATATGAGTGGTGTTGTGGCTTCATCAATTTTCACGAACGAGGTAATTCAAGCACTTTCACCATTTATAGATGTTAAAAGAATTTCCACCAAAGTTTCGACAGCATCTGTTGCTTTCCCATTGACTGTGAAGCCAGTTTCAAAAAATGGACAAGCCATTGTCCTCCACCCTGACGGCTTTTTTGCAGAAACAGAATTCACGGCTCCATTATGGGAAAAAAGTCAACGAGATACCATTGAAAAGGGAGAAATGATTTACTTGCCGTTTTGGTCTATAAATTGGCACAAAAACCCAAATGTAGAAGCAAGATTGTTGGCCAGCAAAATCATTAAATACGATGCTGCAAATTCAGAATCAGCGACGGAGGAAGAGGACGGCATTTCGCTGGAGGAAAAACTGAAGAAATAGTGTGTTGGTATCAATCATTCTTTTGTAAAGAATTGATATTCAGTGTGTTATTTTATATTTTCTTCCTAAAAACACTCGGTATTTTTACTGAAAAATTGGTTCATGTAAACCACCCCTTGAGAATTGGTGTATCTTTGGCCCAGCAAATTGAAATCGCTTTCAGACAATGGTAACGGTTTTCGGAAAGAATTTCAATTACCTCCTTTTACCTCCCCGTTTTTATTTCAAGTGAATCAGTCACGTATCATCGAAACGCAACTACTAAGTTTGTTTTGAAACTAATCGTGGGCACTAGACCTGATATGTAAAATCTGAGTTTGAAACCGGCTTTTACGTGAGAACATCCAATAATCAGTTACTGACTTCGGCCAACGAAAAAGCCCGACGGTTCTGCCGCCGGGCTTTTGAATTTTATACTTTAATAATTTATGCTGAGAAAGAAGTTCCGCAACCGCAGGTAGAGCTAGCATTTGGGTTGTTGAATGAAAACCCACGGTTATTTAGGCCGTCCACCCAATCTATTTCCATCCCGAGCAAGTAAATGGCATGTGATTTTTCCATGAAAACCCGTAGGCCATCAATTTCAAATTCATCATCTTTATCTGTTTTTGCATCGAACCCTAAAACATAGGAAAATCCGGAGCAGCCACCCCCTTTCACACCGATGCGCAGGCCATGGTCGCTTGGAATCTTTTGGTCTTCCATTATGGAACGAAGTTGCCCAATGGCTCCTTCTGTTAGCGAAACAGGTTGTTCGGAAATCGTACTTTGCATTTTTCTAAAATTTAAGACACAAATTTAGCAATTCTCTGATTTACTTGCCGAAACAAAACAAAGAAGGCTTCGGTTGAATTATTGAAATGATTTTTCAATTTCATGGATTGGGTTACTTTTGCGCCCCCAAAAAATAGGACCTTGTTCCTTTAATCATTTGTAGCATTAAGAACAAAAACTCAGAATATGTCAGATTGGTTGATTGCCCTGCTGGAAATTATCAAAATAACGGTTCCCGCTTTGGTGGTTTTCTTCACGATTTACTACCTGATGAAAACCTATTTAGACAAGCAGTATCAGCTCCGAGTGCTTGAATTCAAACAAAATCAAAATAATACAACAATACCTTCCCGATTGCAAGCCTATGAGCGGCTGTCGCTTTTTTGCGAAAGAATTGCGATACCGAGCTTAATGCTACGGCTTCGGGAAGAGGGCCAAACAAATGCTGCACTCAGACTTACAATGCTTTTGGCAATACAGCAAGAATTCGAGTACAATATTACGCAACAGGTTTATGTGTCAGAACAATTGTGGAAAATCATCAAGATATCGAGAGATAATACTGTAATGGATATAAACGGGATTTATGAGCAAGTTGATCCTAAGGGGCCTTCAAAAGAACTAGCTTCTGTACTTTTGAACCAAACTGAAAGTCAATCGGCAAACTCGTTGAATACAGCTTTGCTCGCAATCAAAAAAGAAGCTTCTATTTTGATGTAGGCGGGTGGTCGTAACTACTTGATTATCAGTTGCATTCTGTATAAATCATTGATTTTCAGAGAATTAGATTTTATTATAGTCTATCTTCTTGATTCTTAGTGATTTATGAATTCTCCACAGCTTGTAACAGCTACATGGGGAAAAAAAATCAAAAAAAGTTGAGAAATCACCGACCGATTTTGATGGAATTTACCCACCTTTGCAACTCTCCAATCAATTAAACAGATTGATGTTTGAGTCAGCAACTATGTGATTTACCGCATGCCCAGAGCATTCACATCGGAGTAACTTCCTAATTTACTGATACTACTAAAACCCGAGAAGGACGGGAAAGAAACCTTATTTTTTAAACTGCCAACTAATTTTGGAGAATGGTAAAGGATTGCGTAACAGTATGGGATAGCTGCTTGCATGTTATCCGCAGGAACGTTAACGGACAGAGTTTCAAGACTTGGTTCGAGCCCATCCGGCCGATCCGACTTGAAAATAACGCACTTACGATACAAGTGCCGAACAAGTTTTTTTACGAGTGGTTGGAAGAACACTATGTTTCATTGTTGAAAATGTCGATACGGAAAGAATTGGGCGATAAGGGGCGGTTGGAGTATCAGATTCTTTCTTCCAATTTGCGTCAGCTTCGCAATGAGGAACCAGCAAAAAATGACGTTTCATCAACAGCTAAAAGTAACAACCAACCAAATGGCGCTAACCCAGGAAGTATTGATACCAGCAGTATCAAAAACCCCTTTGTAATTCCTGGCATCAAGAAACTTAAGATTGAGTCTCAACTCAATCCAACCTATACTTTCAGCACATTTATTGAAGGAGATTGCAACCGTCTTGCTCGTTCAGCCGGACATGCAGTTGCAAAAAAGCCTGGCGGTACAGCCTTCAATCCTCTCGTGATTTTTGGTGATGTAGGCTTAGGAAAAACGCACTTAGCGCACGCTGTTGGAAATGAGGTATTGAAAATTCACGAAAACAAGTCCGTCCTGTATGTTTCTTCAGAAAAATTCACTGGACAAATTATTGATTCCATCAAGAACAATGCTGTAAACGACTTTGTGAACTTTTACCAAATGGTGGATGTGTTGATTGTAGATGACATTCAGTTTTTAGCTAACAAGCAGAAGACACAGGAGATATTCTTCCACATTTTCAATCAGCTCCACCAAGGCGGTAAGCAAATCATCTTAACTTCTGACCGTCCACCAAAAGATTTGGATGGAATGGAGGAACGCTTGATTTCACGATTTAAATGGGGGTTGTCTGCCGATTTGCAAGTGCCTGATTTTGAGACCCGGGTGGCTATCTTGGAATCTAAGATGAACAGGGAAGGCGTAGAATTGCCAAACAGTGTGGTTGAGTTTATCTGCTACCATATTCAAAACAATATTCGGGAACTAGAAGGGGTGCTGGTGTCTGTAATTGCACAATCATCTTTGAACCGTCGTGAAATTGATGTTGATTTGGCCAAAGAGGTTGTGAAGAATTTCGTCACACAAATTAATAAGGAAATCACGCTTGAGTTTATCAAAAACTTAGTGGCTGACCATTTTGACCTGCCTGTAGAAAAATTGGGCGGCAAAACCAGGAAGCGCCAAATAGTGATTGCACGCCAACTTTCAATGTACCTCGCCAAAAACCTGACCGATAAATCGCTAAAAAACATTGGTGAAATGTTCGGGGGGCGTGACCACAGCACAGTTATTTACTCTATAAAAACAGTGCAAGATTTGATGGAAACAGACTTGGTATTTAAAGATACGGTCTCCGAATTGGAGAAAAAGATTCGTTTGACGCTGAACGAAAAATAATTGGTAAGGGTTTTGCCATTGCCGTGAAGAAATTTAATAAAAAGTGCAATTGATAGATTTGGATTTGTAAAAACTAAATTTACCTTTGCACCCGCTTCCGCAAAAGTACGGTGAGATGGGTGAGTGGCTGAAACCAACAGTTTGCTAAACTGTCGTACTGGGAAACTGGTACCCCGGGTTCGAATCCCGGTCTCACCGCAACCTTTTCAAGTTGCTTCCGTAAAAAGTTCGACATCCATTTGTTAGCAAAAACAAGTTGATTTCGGACCAGAAGGGTCGCTGGAAAACAAATCCAACGACCCCTCTGAATGGAGGTTTCGGGGTGTAGCGCAGTCCGGTTAGCGCACCTGTTTTGGGAACAGGGGGTCGCAGGTTCGAATCCTGCTACCCCGACTTACAAAGGGCCATGAAGTAATTCATGGCCCTTTTTTTATTGAATTTTCAGTCGACACCGAAGCTGGCAATGCCATTGAAAATGAAGGACTTTTTTGGGAGTATTGGAAAGCAGTTTCTGATTGTTTTGAAATTTGAATAATTTGTCGCATAATTTACTGCAATTGCAGCTGAATGTTTTGCCATTTGCGGGCATTGCAATCTCTTATTCAAACTTTCAGGGAGATGAAACGCAGACGAGCCCTTCGGAATATTGTTATTTTATCCTCTGCAACTGCTTGGTTGCCCAGCTGTTGCTACGATCCACAGGTTGAAGTTTATGAGCGGATACCAATAAAATACTCAGAGCGAAAGTTTTTTGACGGGCTTGTGGAAGCGTTATTACCTACCGCTACAACAGGGTTGTCTTCCCCTGAATCGAGTTCAAATTTTATTTTGACTGTTTTGAATGACTGCCATTCCTCAAGTGACATCCAAAAATTTGTAGAAGGGCTGAGGGAGGTACGTGGGTTCGTTCGGCAAAATTTACAGGCTGATTCTATTAGTTCCAATTCCAAGGAAAGTTCGCAACTCTTTGATTTTTTTTCCAACCCTGCTGAGCATTCGGCTTCAGTGAAATATTTTTACGACACAACCCGCAATCTGGCGATTGAGCATTTTACTACTTCGGAGTATTATATGAAAAATGTGTTGAAGTGGGAGTTTGCCCCGGGTTACTTCAATGGATGTATTCCAGTTTGAGCATAGGTTAGTATCTTACTAAGCGAACCATTTTTTCATCAAAAACAAATTGAGATGCCTTATAATTCTGACCACCATTTTGACGCAATTGTCATTGGAGGTGGTATGACGGGAGGCTGGGCGGCTAAAGAACTTTGCGAAAAAGGCATAAAGACGTTGCTTTTGGAAAGGGGGAGAAATGTAGAGCATATCATAGATTATCCCACCACTAGTATGCAGCCTTGGGAGTTTAAACATCGGAACCGAATACCATTTGAAATTGAAAAAGAAAACCCAGTGGTTAGCCGTTGCTATGCTTTCAAGGAAGATGCCATGCATTTTTTTGTGAAAGATACTGAACACCCCTACGTTCAGGATAAGCCATTTGATTGGATAAGAGGCTATCAAGTAGGGGGGAAATCCATCATGTGGGCTCGTCAAGTACAACGCTGGAGTGATTTTGACTTTGAGGGACCAGCTAGGGATGGCTTTGCAGTGGATTGGCCCGTTCGTTACAAGGATTTAGAAAAGTGGTACGCGCATGTTGAACGATTTATTGGAGTCTCTGGCAATAAGGATGGGTTAGATACACTGCCTGATGGTGATTTTTTGAAGCCATTTGGAATGAGCTGTGTTGAGGAATATTTTAGAGACAAGTTGAAGGGAAATTATAAGGATAGACATGTGATTTATGCCAGATGTGCTCATCTCACAGAGGAGCGTGAAATTTTCAAGAAACAAGGCCGGACACTTTGCCAAAGCCGAAATATCTGTCAACGAGGCTGTCCCTATGGAGGGTACTTCAATGCCAATTCTACCTTAATACCTTGGGCCTTAAAGACTGGTAACCTTAAGCTTCAACCACATTCGGTGGTTCATTCCATAATTTTTGACGAGAAAGTGAACAGAGCTACCGGGGTGAGGGTGATACATTCGGAAACCATGGAAACAACGGAATATTTCGCCAAAATAATCTTCTTGAATGCAGCCACCCTAAATTCAAATTTGATTTTGTTAAATTCAAAATCTGACCGCTTTCCTAATGGCCTTGGCAACGATTGTGGGCTTTTGGGCAAATTTGTCGGCTTCCATAATTATCGTGCAAAAATCTGGGCTAAACATGATGGGCACAAAGAATTTAAAATGGAAGGACGGCGCCCAACCAGCTCCTACATTCCACGGTTTCGAAATGTTTACAAACAGGAAACAGATTTTTTAAGAGGGTATGCCGCTACATTTTACACGGCAAGAAATATAAGAGTTAACAAAGACGGTTTTGGACAACAATTGACTGATAATTTACTTGGTAGTAATTCACTTGAAGGATGGACAGTCGCATCTGGTATGATGGGTGAGACAATTCCAAAAAAATCAAATTTTGTGACATTGCATGATTCAGAAAAGGATAAATGGGGTATCCCTTTGCTTAGGGTTAACATAGAATACGATGACAACGATAGTAGGATGATTAAAGATTTCTTCGAGCAGTTCACGGAAATGTATGAGAAGGCTGGGTTTTCCGACATTCAAACAAGGGATACAGAACAAGCACCAGGACTTGACATCCATGAAATGGGAGGGGTTCGAATGGGTAAAGACCCCAAATACTCCTTGCTGAACGAATGGAACCAATTGCATGCTTGCCCGAATGTGTATGTGACTGACGGTGCATGTATGACATCCATGTCAACCCAGAATCCTTCACTAACTTTTATGGCTTTGACAGCCCGAGCTGCAAACCACGCTGCTGAAACGCTAAAGACTGGCCACTAGGGAAACCTTTATCTAGTTACATTCAGGCTAGTTGTAGTTCCTAAATTTGAATTATTTCCACCCTTATATCGTAAAAAATAGCTGCCAGTTGGAAGTTGGCTGATATCAAGGGTTGGAGCATTTTCAAACTTTGATACCAACTTTCCATTTACGTCATAAATCTCAATCTGAGCAATTGATTGGATTTCTGAACCAATTACCAACCAATTTGAGGCGGGGTTAGGGAAAACTGAAACAGTGGCATCTTCAAATGCCCTGTTTTTCATTTTTACACTAATTGTTTTTGAATACTCAAATGAACCGGAATAATCCTCTTGTTTAAGTCGGTAATAGTTCACCCCAATTGCTGGGTCAACATGCGAAAAATGAAATTCAGCAAAATGTAAATTGTTGCCGTTTCCATTTACATAGCCGATATTTTTCCAAATCTTGCCATCCAGGCTGTGTTCAATTTGAAATCCTTTATTGTCATTTTCGCTAGCTGTTGACCATTTTAGTTCTACCGTCTCTTCATTTGGTTTTGCACTGAAATCTAATAATTCGACGGGTAAAGCTTCAGAACTAATCTTTCCGGAATTAGCATTCCAGGTTATGCTTAAAGCCACGTTCATTGTAGCTGGGAAATTTGTGGTTGGTAACATCCCTGTCCGACTTCCAAATTTGAATACGTTGTAAATTGAACCTGCTGGTGGCACATAACCACTTCCAAAAGTTACATTCACAACAGCATTTGTGAGCGTAACTTGGCTAGCAACTGCCACAGAATCATAATCAGTTCCGGCCTCAGTGCCACCTAGTTGCATATTGAAAACAGCGTTGGAAAAGTCTACATTTCCTGAAAAAGACATGGTTCCATATTTCACACCAGGAAAACCACTTGGTTCGATAGTGCCCTTTAAAACAGTGAAACCAGAAAAACTCCCTTTACCTTTCAGAGTTCCAAATTCATTGTTAAAATCCATCAAATTGATCAATGTCTTGATGCTGTAAACAGTATCGTAGTTTGTGATACTGCCTTGGTTCGTCATCGTTTCATAATTTTTTAGTGACCCATTGTTAGAGATACTACCAGTATTGAGGATATCACCAAAATTTTCAATTGTGCCATAATTGTTGACTGTACCGTCAAACAAACTAGTGATACTAGAGTACAAAGTAAGTGAGCCTCCCAATTGTATTGTCAGGGTTGACCCAAATTCAAAATTCAAGTTCTGATACGCTTGGCACAAACCAGTGATTTCAACTTCATCACCGTACATTATTGTTTTGCCAGGATAACTTGGTACCCAATTGTAAGGGGCGGCATAATCTCCTGTTCCAATAAATGTGTAAACTTCTGCTTGACTAGGTAAAGAAAATAACAAACAAGATGCAGCTGTTAGTAATTGGATGAATTTACTCGTCATGGGGGAAGATTTTAAGGTTGATGAATCGATTTTGATTAAGCTACAAAAACAAAATATGATTATCAAAAAATCATGCAACAATTAATTTCTGCTAAGCAAATCTTGCAAAAAAAAATAATTTCTTTAATAAAATTCGTAAAAAAAACCATTTGCTTTAGTCTCAGCATATTTGTTGTTACCTTAGCCCCGAAACCTTTTTATTCACCACAAAACATTGTTTTCTATGAGTAAATTTGATGAGATGATGGCAAAATACTCAGATGCCTTGAAAGGTGTTAGTAAGAGTGCCATCGATGCAGACCAACTTACCAAAGTAGCTAAAGGGCTAGGTCCTTCCATTTACCTAAAGGATGCCTCTTTGGTATCTTGTTCTGACAAAACTGAGTTGGACAGGGTAAAGGCAAACTTCCTTACAAAGAAGTTAGGGATGACAGATGAGGCTGCCATGGATGCTGCTGTCAAAAGCGTATGTGCAGAATATTCTGTTAACCAAAAGCACCGTGCAGTTTTTTACTATTTGCTTTTACAAAAGTTAGGTAAATCCCTGTAAACACTCAGAGAAATTGAGAAATGGCTTGGCAATTAAATTTGCCAAGCCATTTTTATTCAACTGAGTGGGTCAGTTTGATGATTTTCAGTCGATGGTTTCCCCCCAAAAAACGTCGGATAATCCTTTTTACTTCAGGGTTGCTATCAAAATGCTCAATGGCTTCCCTCAAACTCTCAAAATCATTTCCATCAACCTCTTCTAAGTTTACAAAACCATAACCTTGGTATTCGCCTCCTTCTACAAGAACAACAGCATTCTCATCAGGTGTTCGACCTTTGTCAATTAAAAAAAAATCCTGCTCTAAGAGGCTTTCATCCAAGGCAAGAAGGGCTGCTTGTGCTCGCTCATTGTATGATTTTGGTTTCTCCTCACCAATACAGGCTCCAAAACATTGCTTCAAATGATAATCAAAACATGGCCCAGAGCGGTCATCCAAATGACAATGGCGCAGGCAAAGGTTGAATCTTTTTTGTGCCCCCTTAAGCCAACCTTTTGCATGGGCTAAGTCTTGGTAAGCTGATATAACATGTAAGTTTTTTCTTGTTTTCAATGTTGGTTTTGCCACATCAAAACAGAGGTAGCCTGCTTGGTTCTCAAAGGCATGAATCACGAATGGATACGACCGGACCTTTTGGGCACGATTGATAGAAGGGAGTAGTTTTTTTATTTCATGTGATTCTTTCAACAGTGCAACTAATTCACTGCCAGTTTCTTCCCAAGAAACATCATCTACTTGTGCTTGAAGTTTAGCGGCTTTTTCCGTTTGGTTTGAAAAATGTTCAGCAATCCGTTTTTTTATGTTTCGGCTTTTGCCCACATACACTACATCACCATTTTCATTGTGAAAATAATACACACCACATGCTTCAGGTAAATTATGCATTTTTTCTACACTGAAATTTTTTGGAAGTTTAGACTCCTTCACACCAAGGTTTATCATTTTTTGTATCTCCTTGGTGGCTGAACCAGATTGGGCAAGAATTCGCTCAAATAAATCCACGGTGGCTATCGTATCGCCCATCGCACGGTGCCTATCGCCTGCATTGAGCCCCATGCTAACGATAAGGTTGCCAAGGCTGTAACTCCGATAACCAGGAAAAACCTTCCTGGCCAAGCGCACAGTACAAAGCTGGCGGCGGGAGTAGGTGTAACCCAATCGCCTAAATTCTTCTTGAATAAAACTATAGTCAAATCGCACGTTATGGGCAACAAATACAGCTCCTTCCGTCATTTCCACAACCTTTTTGGCTATCTCATAAAATCGAGGAGCTTTCATAACCATTTCATTCGAAATTCCCGTCAATTCCGTGATGCCATAAGGTATTGTTGTTTCAGGGTTTAGAAGTGTTTCAAAAGTTTCCAATACCTGCGTACCATTGTGTATGACAATGGCGATTTCTGTAATTTTATCCTTTGCGGCACGGCCACCCGTGGTTTCTATATCAATTATGGCATATTTAGCCTCCATTGGTGAAGTAAAATCAAACAAAATGATGGTAAAGTTAAAAACAATTGTTGCAATTCCGAGCTTGATGTTCTTCCTAGTGTTAGCTTGTGGCCAAAAAAGCAGCCAAACCAACAACGATATGCCAAAGACCAAAGTTGAACATCAAGTAAGTGGTCAACCCGTTCCAGCAGCCGAAAGGGTAGGAGAATACCTGCCAATGTTGAAAGGCAAACGAATTGCTGCTGTTGTAAACCAGACTGCAATGGTCGGTCAAGTTCATCTCGTAGATACTCTGGTTCATTTGGGAATCAATTTGGTCAAAATATTAGCACCAGAGCACGGCTTGCGTGGTGCTGCAAGTGACGGTGAAACCATCAAAGACGGCAGAGACGTTTCAACAGGATTACCCATTGTATCGCTTTACGGAAGCAATAAAAAACCAACACAAGCTATGTTGGCTGATGTTGACCTGGTTTTCTTTGACATTCAGGATGTGGGTGCCCGGTTTTACACCTATATTTCTACGCTTTCTTATGTGATGGAAGCCTGTGCTGAACATAATGTTCCTTTGCTGGTGCTTGACCGCCCCAATCCAAATGGACATTATGTGGATGGCCCTGTTTTAAAAAAAACATTTTCCTCTTTCATTGGATTACATGAAATACCAGTAGTGTACGGTATGACAATTGGTGAATATGCTCGAATGGTGAACGGTGAGGGTTGGCTTTCAAATGGTATTCGTTGTAATTTGGAAGTAGTCCCTTGTTCTGGTTACGATCACCGGACGTTTTATAGTCTTCCAGTTAAACCCTCACCCAATCTGCCTAATATGACCGCCATATATTTGTATCCATCTCTGTGTTTCTTTGAAGGAACGGTAGTTAGCATTGGGCGTGGTACGGACAAACAGTTTCAAGCTTTTGGTGCGCCGGGAGCAACCGTTGGTGATTATGAATTCACACCACAGCCACAAATTGGTGCTACAAACCCTCCTCAAAAAGGAAAACTATGTCGAGGTTTTGATTTGAGCGGCATACCAATAGATATATTACAGCAGCAAAAAAAACTGGACTTACATTATTTAATTGATTTTTATAAAACCTATCCAGATAAACCTAACTTCTTTTTACAGACTTCACATTTTGATGCATTGGCAGGTAGTACAGTATTAAAACAACAAATAAAAGATGGCCTTTCGGAAGATGCAATAAGGGAAAGTTGGCAAAAAGACTTGAATGAATTTAAGGTGGTTAGGAAGCGTTATTTGCTTTATTATGACTTTGAATAGCTTTATTTTTTGTAATAATTAGTGAAGTACTCTGATTTTCTGAAGATGGATTAAACTAACTTATAAAATCTGCATCATTTGTCAACACCTACTTTATTCCTTTTTTTAATCCTAGCGCTAATTGCAGAAATTTTAGGCACAGTTGGCGGCTTTGGTTCATCTTTGTTTTTTGTGCCAATCGCAGGGTACTTTTTGGACTTTCATGCAGTTTTGGGAATTACTGGACTGTTCCATGTATTCAGTAATTTGACCAAAATTGGATTTTTCCGCAAAGGTTTTGACAAGCAGCTTACTATTAAGATTGGAATTCCAGCAGTATTATTTGTGGTTCTTGGTGCGTATTTAAGCAAATTTTTTGATTCAAAAATCCTTGAAATAGCTCTAGCCATTTTCTTAATTTCTCTTAGCCTAATTTTTTTAATCATTAAAGATTTAAAGGTAAACCCAACTACCACAAACTCCATTGGCGGTGGAGTTATTTCAGGGTTACTTGCAGGCATATTAGGTACTGGCGGCGCCATTCGTGGAATAACATTGACTGCTTTTAGCTTGCCTAAAGAAGCATTTATTGCCACAAGCGCAGTTATAGACCTTGGAATTGATATCAGCAGGAGTGTGGTCTATATATCTAATGGTTATGTCCAAGTCAAGGATTTATACCTTATTCCTTTGCTTTTGTTGGTTAGTATATTAGGCATCTATTTGGGTAAAAAAATCTTGGTTCATATATCTGATTTGCAATTCAAATTAATTGTATTGCTTTTGATTTTGCTGACAGGACTGATAACTTTAGGCAAACTATTATTTTGAAATATTAAATGGCAATAGCTGCCACCATATAGATTAATTGTAGCTATTAAATAACCAATTAATCGATGGCAACAATGCCATAGCTATAATAACATCAGTTGCAAAGAAAAATACTTCTTAATTTATTGGTTTTCAGCGCAATTTTTTGCAAGATAAGTAGCTACGCCTTTTTGATTAGTCGCAGTGTTTTTGACAATAACATTTACGGTTTCACCACAAATGCAATCCGATAACAATGCCCCACTTCCTATTTCAATGCCTTCTTTATACCAAGTTATGGAATATATAGCATCTGAATAGGCTGGGTTGCCGCTTATTTTTGGATTTACGGCTAAAAGCATAGCCCCTCCATTATAACAGGCCTTAGGCATAATGGATACATTAAGTGTAGGTACTGGAATGGAATTTACATTATCGAATGTTACGGCTGTTCTACATTTATCTTTATCTGGCAAGGCATAACCTTGTATTGTGGTAATGTCATTTTCTAAGCAACATGTGGCACAGTACCACTGCTCTTTGCAAGTTTCATCTGCGAGATTTTGATAAAATCTTGCAACTCTTGGCAGCATGGAACTGCAATCCTCAATTGTACAGGCGGTTGGTTGATAATCTTTTGAAACAACTTCTGCATTAATATTTTCTAATAAATCAAGATTTGACGTTTTATCGGTTATTATTTGATTTTTGGGAACCATATTTGGCATTATGGAGTCTTCTGGAACACAAGAAAATAAAGAGGCAAGCATTACTAGTGTACAGGTACGGAAAATGATTTTAGTCAACATGGCATATAATTTTTTAAGGTGAATTGTTGTCAATTCACACAGTGAATAATCCAGTGCCATGAGTTGTGTAAAATATGCCTAAACTGAGGTGTTGAACATGATAGCCAATTTAAAAGCAATGACGCCAGTCTAATAAAAAGGTTGCTTTAGTGACTTATAAATTCTTGGCAGGGTGGTACAATATTTCTTAATGCCTTCTGTCGATTCTAGTCCAAAACTACTATTGAAGCATTCGATTTTTCTTTCACCAACTTTGGTTATCTCCACCAAATCCCCGACCATTGCATCAGACTAGATAAGCCCTGCCTTTGATGCCAAATTCCACCATTTTAAAACTAAAAACATGAAACGAATTTGCATTTTCCTGCTCTGCCTGAGTTTTTTGTATGTCCAGAATGCTCAGGCCCAAGACGCCAAAATGAAATCCTATATTGACGGCTTGATGAAAAAAATGACCGTCGAAGAAAAAATAGGACAACTTAATCTGCCAGTGGCTGGCTGGGTGCCCACTGGCACGACCATGAGCAAGGACACAGAGGAAAAAATCATGGCAGGCAAGGTTGGGGGAATGTTCGGTTACTATGACCCCGAGCGAATGAAGGCAATCCAAAAAGTAGCTGTGGAGAAAAGCCGGATGAAAATTCCGCTGTTTTTCGGCTTGGATGTGATTCACGGCCACCGGACTATTTTCCCAATACCATTAGGATTGGCGGCAAGCTGGGACATGAAACTGATTGAAAAATCAGCCCGAATCGCAGCGCAAGAAGCTACCGCCGAGGGCCTCAACTGGACATTCTCACCGATGGTGGACATCGCCCGTGACCCCCGCTGGGGCCGTATCAGCGAGGGAAATGGCGAGGATCCATATCTCGGCTCCCAAATTGCGAAGGCAATGGTACATGGCTACCAAGGCGACGATTTATCGAAAAACAATTCGATGATGGCATGCGTAAAACACTACGCCCTTTACGGTGGCGCCGAAGCTGGCCGGGACTACAACACCGTGGACATGAGTCGCAGTACCATGTTCAACTACTACCTGCCTCCTTACAAAGCTGCCGTGGACGCGGGCGTAGGGAGTGTGATGACCAGTTTCAACGTTGTGGACGAAGTGCCAGCCACCGCCAACCGCTGGCTGATGACTGATTTGCTCCGCAATCAATGGGGCTTCAAGGGATTTGTGGTAACGGACTACACGGCCATCAACGAGATGTCAGCGCACGGGCTTGGCGACTTGCAAACAGTTTCTGCCCTCGCCCTCAAAGCGGGCGTGGACATGGACATGGTGGGCGAAGGTTTTTTGACCACCCTGAAAAAATCACTGGATGAAGGCAAGGTGAAAATGGCCGATATTGACCAAGCTTGCCGCCGGATTTTGGAAGCGAAATGGAAGATGGGGCTTTTTGAAGACCCCTATCGCCGCTTGGACACGAGCCGCCCGGCCAAGGAAATCATGACCGCTGAAAACCGCAAGGCTGCCCGTGAGATTGCGGCGCACAGTTTTGTTTTGTTGAAAAATGACAACCAAATTTTGCCGTTGGCGAAAACTGGAAAAACAGTCGCTTTTGTCGGCCCATTCGTGGACAACCATCGGGATATGTTAGGCACCTGGGTCATTGGCGGCGAGTGGGAAAAATCTGTAAGTGTACTGGAAGGCATCAAAAACGTTGCTCCACAATTGAATATGATGTATTCAAAAGGCTCAAATATCACCGACGACACTTCCTTCATCCATCGCCTGAATTTCTTCAACCAACCAAGGGTGACACTCGACCCGCTTTCACCAGAAACCATGCTTCGAATGGCTTTGGAGTCGAGTGCAAAAGCAGATGTAATCGTAGCTGTTCTGGGCGAATCGGAAAGCATGACAGGAGAATCGAGCAGCCGCACGGATATTGGCATTCCAGAGAGCCAGCGCATTTTGTTGGAGGAACTGGTCAAAACTGGTAAGCCTGTTGTGTTGGTGCTTTTTACGGGTAGGCCGCTGACTTTGGAGTGGGAAGCAGCACATTGCGCAGCGATTCTTAACGTTTGGGCACCGGGCACCGAGGCAGGAAATGCCATTGCTGATGTGCTTTTTGGAGACGTGAATCCAAGTGGTAAATTATCTGCGACTTTTCCAAGGTCTGTTGGGCAAATTCCACTGTACTATAATCACAAACCGACTGGGCGTCCCTACTACGGTAGCTACCAGACCAAGTTCCAATCCAATTATTTGGACAGTTCCAATGATCCGTTGTTCCCCTTTGGCTATGGCATGGGCTATTCGCCTTTTGTTTATGAAGAAATGAAAACGAGCACTGCCAGCCTTTCCGGCAACGCTAAATTGACAGCCAGCGTAAAAGTCAGCAATACAGGTAAAATGGCTGGAGAGGAAGTAGTGCAATTGTACATCAGCGACCCAGTGGCCAGCATCAGCCGACCCGTGAAGGAATTGAAAGCTTTCCAAAAAATCATGCTCCAACCCGGTGAAAGCAAAGTGGTGAGCTTCAATATCACGCCAGATGATTTGAAATTCTACGACACCAATTTGAAATATGATTGGGAAGGCGGTGAATTTAAAATCGGAATTGGAGGCAATTCAAAAGATGTAAAGGAAACGACGGTTAATTGGGCTAAAACAGCAAAGCCATAGTCATTCTAAAGCAGAGGTGACACCTTTTATAAAGGTGTCACCTCTATATTCTTAGCCTTTTTTCCTCGCAATATAAATAAGGTGAGTGTCCTTTCTGTCACCGGGCTTAGGATATATTTTCCGTTTAATCTCCATTAATTCAAATCCATTTTTGCTAAAACATTCTTCCAGAAAATCAGCTTGGTGGAAATAAACAAACATCTTGAAACGCCCGTCACTGCTGGTTTCGTAGCCCGATTTTTTATAATCATCCTCAATGGCGCTTAAATATAGCAGCCCTTCTTGGTTCAATAAATTGGCGCAATCCTTCACCAATTTAGCAGTTTCTTCTTTGGATAAATAAGGCAAGCAAAAGCCGCAAACGATACCATCATATTTTTCATTAATCCTGTCAATATCCCGGCAATCCATTACCTCAAACTTAGCATTGGGGTTGTTCTGCTTGGCCAATTCAATCATATTCGAAGACAAATCAATGCCTGTGATATTGAAATCAGGCTGCTTTCTCAAAAAATAACGGGTGATGTTTCCCGGTCCGCATCCTATTTCAAAAATACTTGCATTGGGCTTATTGATTGACTGAATAAAAGCGTCGTAAGTATCATCATATAAGTCCAAGTCCATGAACTTATCATTGTATATGTTGGCAATATTGTCCCATATTTGGAGTATGGGAGCATTCGTCTCTTTTAGCTTCATTTTTAAAATGGGATAATCTTTTCTTTCGGAATCCTTTTCTGTCCTGTCATAAGTGACGAAACCCATTTTTTTATAAAACCTGACTGCCGCCGTATTCTGTTCATTGACATCTACTTGGTTTGCTTTAAGGTCTTGAATAGCAAAATCCATTAGCTTTTTGCCGAGTCCTCGGCCAATATATTCAGACACTAGGAACAACATTTCCACCTTATTTTCAGCAACGCCAATAAATCCCAAAATCTGCTTTTTTTCAACCAAACAATAAACGCTGAATTGCGTGAAGTCTATCGTTTCGACAATCGATTTAAAATAAGCTATATCTTCCAGTTTAACAAAATCATGGGTAGCACGAACCGATTTCTCCCAGACTTCAATTATCTGTTTCCTGTATTTATCCTCGTAGGGTTTTATTTCAATTTTTAAATTCATCATATCATTAAGTATTTGATTCACTTCTTAAACTTAGTAACTTGAATGGAAGCCCAAAGATTCAAATTACCCCAAAATAAAAGGCTTCCAACTATGACAGTTGAAAGCCTTCAATGTAATCATGAAATAATTATTTTCTTCGTTTGAGTACTAAACTATCTGCCGGATAGTTTGCTTTCAAATAATCCATATTCGACTGTGCCCAATTAATGAGCGTGGTGCGTTGTTCATCTGTCAGTTTAGCTTCTGGGTGTAAGCCAAAAAAAGTATAACTGGCAATGGGCATCTCATTATCCTTTACATTGTCAATTACTTCATCGAATTTATGATTCTGCACCGCAATTGGAAGTTTGGCAATGGTAGAGAAATTCAAATGCTGTTTTCCTCCTTTCACATGACTATTCAACCACCAAGCCGTCGGTTGGATATTGGCATACCAAGGATATTCTGTCAAATTGCTGTGGCAATCATTGCAGGCCCCTTTTAAAATAGTTCTCACGTCTTCAGGCACCGTATATTTAGTGGCTAAACCATAGGTTTCATCGCCAGAAAGATTGCGCTCTGGTTTAATAAATTGAATGATTACCAAAATCACCAACAGGGCTAAAAGAATTTTCTTTATCATAAGTTTTGCTTTTAAAATATTGAGTAGGTGTGGAAGCAGGACAAGTATCGCAATTTAAATCAATACTCCATCCCTGCTTACCTCACAAACTCGAAATAGGCGTAAATGTTTTTATTAACCCATCATATCGGAGCCCTGCATATTCATGCGCATATTCTTGCGTTTGAACAATGAGGTGTCCATTTTCCCAAATCGATAGGAAAAATTAAGCCGAATTACCTGTGAGTCACGATATTGGTATTGGTCAAGTATGAACAATTCGGAGGAAGTATGTGTCCCATTTCGACGAGTCCTGAAAATGTCGTTCATATTCAAAGTCAATGACCCTTTTTTCTTCAAAATCTCCATTCGTAGAGCCGCATCTATGTACCAGTTCGAAAGCGTATAACCCTGAGATGTGTTGGTAGGTCCTGGATCCCATGGCATCCGGTTTCCACTATCCGGGGTGAAAGATGCCTTACTTCTATACTCCCCTGAAAGTTGTAAAGTCAATCCAGCAGGTAGTTTAACCTGTACGTTTTCTTTTACAAACCAGCTCAAACGGTCAATTTTCACACCTTCGGCAAAATTCGTTGCATCCACTTGGCTCTGATAAACATTCAGATTGGTGGTGAAGTCCAAAAACTTGAAAAAAGAATTTTTCAATGTTACCTCTGCACCATAAGCTTGGCTGCTTTTGGAATTGCCGTAAGTAATGAGCGGAACCACAGTCCCTTCAAGGTTAGCGGCAGAATCCAATTGCGATACAATCAAGTTTGAATTGCGCTTGTAATACAGCGAAAACAACAAGTTGTGTCCCTGTTTGAAGATGTTCTGATAAGAAAGCTCAATTGAATTGGCGAACTCTGGCTCCAATTCTGGGTTTCCACGACGCAAGGACTCTTTGTTGGAATAATCCGTGAACGGCATGGTCTGGAAGAAATTCGGGCGATTGATTCGCCTAGTGTAAGCAAATTGGATATTGTCCAAGTCATTCAGTTTGTATGTGACAAAGCCACTAGGAAACAGACTAAACGGGAATGCAATTGTGAAAGAAGAATCCCTATCGGTCAGCGAACCAGTGTATTTGCTGCTTTCAGCACGGAGTCCAAGCTGGTAACCCCAATTACTGAATTGTTGACTGAACTGGCCGTAAGCAGCATAGACATCATCGCTGAACTTGTAATGGTCGGCCAAAGATGAAACGTGGGTGGTGTCACCATTTTCCTGATAAAAATAATTCAGGTTATCATTTTTGTTGCGGCGCAATGCTGCCCGCACCCCACCTTCCAATTTCATATTGTCGCCAAGCGGGTTCACAAAGTCAGATTGAAAGGTCATGAACTGGCCCCGGCCAGTACCTTCTTGGGCTTCCCTAAGTTCAGGTTTTATTCCAAGATAATCAGTCAAATAATCACTGCTGCCGTAGAATTTCACCCGGTTGTAGTTTGCATCTGCCGTCCATTCAGCGCCAACTTTAGGGAATAAATGCTTAAACTGGACCGAACTGCCTATGTTCCGAAAGTTTCGGTCTTGGTCGGTAGTACGCTCGTATTTGCTGGAAATCGGAGTAGCGTAAAGCGAGTCAGTCGTCACCGTTAAAAAATCGTTTGGCGCAAAATGACCACGGGTGTAGCTACCAGACAACGTCAGCGTGTTCCGATTGTCCATGAACCAGTCGAAACCTGCACGCCCGTTGGCAAAATACCCGCTCATTCTGTCGTCAACGATTTGATTGACGTTCGTCAAAGGTTCGCCAATCAAGTTATCTCTGGTTGTCACTCCTGAGCTTTTGCTTTTCCTTTTGTTAAAATTGCCGCTAACAAACAGGTTTGTCTTGTCGGCACGGGCATTCACGTCCCCACCTAAATTGAAGCCCTTACGGGTATCAGTTCCAGCCCGCACGTTACCATTGTAGCCGAGCCTTTTTTCCTTTTTCAAAACAATATTGATGATACCAGCCGTGCCACCGCCAGCGTCATATTTGGCAGAAGGGTTCGTGATGACTTCCACGCTCTCGATAGCGTCCGCCGAGATTTGGTCAAGGCTGAGCGTGGTAGGACGACCATCCACAAAAATCTGCGGGGAACCATTGCGAAGCGAAACATTGCCATCCAAATCAACGGACAGCGACGGCACGTTTTTCAGGGCATCCTGTGCATTACCACCTGCGGTGGAGGCATCCTTGTCCACCCGGTACACTTTTTTGTCCAGTGCCAATGTGGTCTGAGCGGCTTCGGCAGTGACGGTCACTTCTGCCAGTGTTTCCGATGAGTTAATCAATTTAATATTACCGAGATCCTTGTCAAAGCCACCAGCTGGCATCTGGCCACCGGGCTTAAAGCCGAAACTGACCTTTTGGGTCAGTTCAGCGTAACCGATGAATGAGATTTTCAGGTTGAAATCGCCCATCACCGGCAGTTTTTCAAGGCTGAAATCTCCGTTGTCCTCTGTGATTTGGCCAGTGATAAGTTCTTCCCTCATGGCTTTGGTCACAGTATCAAACTGCATCTTGTAGAGTTGCACTGTGGCATAGCCGACACCTTTGTTGTTTTCATCCACAACCTTGCCGTAGAAATGGCCGATGTTCATTTGGCCACCGCCGCCTGGGCCTTTGCCACCACCGGGAGCGCCCGGCCAGTTTTGTGCGTTGAGTTGCGAAGCAAAAAATGCAAATGCCAAAACTAGCCCTGCATAAAAAAAACTTTTCTTTCTAGCGTAATTTGATTTTTTCATGATAACAGTAGGTGATTTTTGAAACTTGAACGCAAAGGAAAAGGAAACGTTTGGCCCGTGTTTAGGTTATCGCCAAATGATGATATTGTGGAGATGAAAGCGCATGGCATGGGGATTTTCCTTGTAAACGATTTGTAAATGCCGAAAATTCATCTTTTATCGCCACAAATCCTTTTTTCATCGCTTCTCAAAAAACTGGGCGAGCTAATTGTCTAGTTTTGAGACAGTTCTGAAAAAGATTACTCATTCGATGACGATTTTCGGCAAAAAAATACCTTCAGACATACTCTTTAAAGTCCTTTTCCACCTTATCCTCTGGACGATTTGGATTACTTTGCCATTGATAAACAATGCCGACAATCCTCGCTTTCGCCTTTTCTCAATTGCAGTCATTCCTGTCACGCTCACCAATATCCCGTTGTTTCTGCTGAATTCCGAGTTTCTCATCCCCTCAGTTTTCAAAAAGCGGGGCATGTCAGCCTACCTGCTTTCCCTGTTGGGGCTCATAGCGATTTTTGCTTTTATTCAGAACTTTATGAAGGAAGCCATCATCCCTGATGAACTGATGCGCAAGCACAACGACGTCTTCTGGGCAGTGATTCCAGTGCTGTTCGTGACGGCCATCAGCACTGGCTACGGCTTTATTTATCTTTTGAACAAGCAGGAAAATGCTAGAAAACAAGAGGAGGAAGAGCGCCTAAAATCGGAATTAGCTTTCTTGCGCTCGCAAATCAGCCCGCATTTCATCTTCAACGTACTTAACAGCATTGTTTACCTCATCCGCTCAAAATCAAACCAAGCGGAGTCAGTAACCATCAAACTTTCTGAATTGATGCGCTACCTCCTCTATGAATCTGGCGATGCGCAGGTTTCCTTGGAAAAAGAAGTGGAGTATCTAAAAAATTATGTTGAGCTTCAAAAAATCCGCTTTGAGGAAGATGTGGAAATACGGTTGGACATCGAAGGCAATCCCAGTTCACAGTTGATAGAACCTATGCTGATGATTCCCTTTGTTGAAAATGCCTTCAAGCATGGTGTCGGCCTGATAAAAGACCCCATCATCGACATCCAATTAAAAATAGAGGAGAAGACGCTGACTTTTTCTGTCAAAAACAAAACTACTGAAATCGAAACGGAGGACAAGGACGGCGCTTCTGGTATCGGCTTGCGCAATGTTCAGCGGCGTTTAGAGTTGCTTTATCCCGGTCGGCATGAATTGAAGATTGTGAATAAAGACGAGTGGTTTGAAGTCGAAATGAGGATTATGACCAATGCCTGAAAAGGTTTTTTCATCCTCCTTGCGCAAAATCCCACCTGATTTCCCCAACTTCACGGCTTCACCAAATCAGGCACTTCAATGAAAATCAACGACAAATACGACCCCGGATTTTACCGAGCCAACGATTCCCGCTACGAGCGCATGATGTATCGCCGCTGCGGCAAAAGCGGGCTGCTGTTGCCCATGCTTTCCGTGGGGCTTTGGCATAATTTCGGGCATACCGACGACCTAGAAAACGCCAGGAACATCCTTCGCACTTCCTTCGACCACGGCATTACCCATTTTGACCTTGCCAATAATTATGGTCCTCCCTACGGTGCCGCCGAGGAGAATTTTGGCCGACTCTTTCGGCAAGATTGGAAACCCTATCGGGATGAACTGATATTGTCAACCAAGGCAGGATGGGACATGTGGCCCGGCCCTTACGGTACGATGGGTTCCCGGAAATACCTCATCGCCAGCCTCGACCAGAGCCTCCAGCGCATGGGTGTGGATTACGTGGATATTTTCTACCATCACCGTCCTGACCCAGAGACACCTCTGGAAGAAACGATGGCAGCACTTGACCACATCGTTCGCCAGGGGAAAGCACTTTACGTGGGCATTTCCCAGTACCAAGCTGCCGACGCCGACCGTGCTGCGAATATTTTGCGGAGCCTTGGCACTCCGCTACTCATCCATCAGCCAAGGTACAGCATGTTTGACCGCTGGGTAGAGGGCGGCTTGTTGGATGTCCTTGAAAATCAAGGCGTTGGAGCAATTGCCTTTAGCCCGTTGGAGCAAGGCATCCTCACTGATAAATACCTGAAAGGCTTGCCCGCCGATTCCAGAATCGTGAAAGATGGGCGCTATTTGCAAAAAGATAAGCTTACACCGGAGCTACTGGAAAAAGTTAGCAACCTCAATGAAATTGCGAAGCAAAGAGGTCAAACTTTGGCGCAAATGGCTGTTGCTTGGCTGTTGAAAGACCCAAGAATCACCACCGTGCTGGTAGGAGCCAGCAGCCCGTCCCAGATGCTGGACAATATCGGTTGTTTGAAAAACCTAGAGTTTTCAGCGGAAGAATTGAAGGAAATTGCGAAGTGGATAAATGACTAATGACACCAATGTTAAATGACTAAACTAAAATGTATCGCCGTTGACGATGAGAGCCTTGCCCGCAAACTCATTGAGGAGAATGTGCAACAGTTGCCGTTTTTGGACCTGGTAGCTACTTGCAAAAATCCCTTCGAGGCCATGGAAGTGCTCCAGCGGGAACCTATTGATTTGATGTTTCTCGACATCCAGATGCCAGGGATGTTGGGTACAAAATTCCTTACAAGCCTTCGGGAAAAACCGATGGTCATTTTCGTGACTGCCTATGCAAATTATGCCGTGGAGAGCTATGACTTGGAGGTAGTGGATTACTTGCTCAAACCCGTTAGCATGGAGCGTTTCACAAAAGCGGCATTCAAGGCGTATGAAAATTGGCAATTGCGTCAGCGAACCCCAAATGTTGCGGAGCAGCCCAACCAATCGCCAGCACATTTCTTCGTCAACGTGGAGTATTCTCTGGTGAAAATCATGGTGGATGACATCACGCATATTGAGGGCATGAAGGACTACGTGAAGATTTACCTGACCACGGCTAAACGGCCCGTTTTGACCAAATCAACCTTGAAAGGCATTGAAGAGAAGCTGCCCAGCAACCGTTTTTTTAGGGTTCACAAATCCTTTATTCTGAATGTGGACAAGGTGGCTTCCATCCGCAGTCACCAAGTGACAATCGGAGAACACGAAATCCCTGTAAGTGAGTCAAATTTGGAGGAATTGATGCGATTGCTGAACCATCCACGTTAGGTTGAGTGACTTCAAAATACCATTTGACTGTTCTGTTTTTTTACCCATATTTGGCTTCTGCTGAATAATTTCACACCAAAATTTATTTCCAAATGAGCAATACAAGTCTCCGTTTAGGCAAAGTAGACCAAGGTTCCATGCCAGAAGATAAGCGAAAATTTCTTTCAGTCTATCATGCTGCTTTTGGTCCGGCACTTCAAAAAAAACTCATGTTCAGGGATGAAGCAGATGGCCTTTGGCAACCGTTTGTGGAGGTACCTGGTACTTCAGTTAAAGACCTTCAACAGTTTTTAAAAGAAGCTGGGTTTATGCCGAAGTCAAGCCTTGATGGGATTTTTGGGTATGCCACCCAAGCTTCCGTCCGGCTTTTTCAGGAATATGTGCGGACGGTTGATGGCATTGCAGAAATTGGGTCACCAGATGGCGTGGTCGGGCCCAATACCATGCGTTTCATCGAAAAATGGAAAGCTGACAAAAAGGGTACCCCTGATTTTGTTTGCAAATGGGCACAGGCTTCTGTTCAAAACCCATCCGATGAATTCTCAAAGTGGATTCAGCTTTTGCAAAAAGCAAAGGAACATTACCTAGCCAATGTGAACTCGATTTTGCAATTGTCAGAAAGTTACACCAAGCCAACGGACACGCAAAAAATCAAGGATTGGAACACAGCACCTGAGGCTATCCACCTGATTGGCGTTAGGCGCAACCAAGAGTCATCTGCTTTCAAAAGGGAAAACGATGACCTTTTTGTCTTGCTCATCAATGGCATGGTCTTCAAGTTTTGGGGTTCCACCGATCCAAGTCAGGGCATAGCTGGCAAGCGAAAGGACGAGGCATTTTTGATGGAAGGCCAGCATACCTACAAGTTTGGTTGGCACAAGGTTTCTGAAGAAAAACAAGTTTACCGGGCACTGAAACCCGCCAATTTTGGAGTGTTGGTCTTTCGGGACCGGGACAACGACAATTCCTTAACAGCTGCCGATATTGCTAAAGGCCTGGATGCTCAACCTAACCTTTCCATCAACATCCATTGGTCTGGAAAAGGCGAAACGAACTACTCGGCAGGATGCCAGGTCATAGCAGGTCAGAGCTACAGCAACCATGAAGATAAGGTAATTGACTGCTCTGCGTTTGCGTCGCCAGGTTACGCTGACTTGGCAAAAGGCAAGACAAGGGGGGCTTACAATGTATTCACCGACTTGTTGCTGAGCTATGCCCCAGAGGGTGTGCAAACAATCGCTTACACTCTTGGCAGGGATGAATCTTTCCTTTTGGCCGACGATATTGATGAAAATGTGATCGCCAAATGGGAAGGTAGCTTGAAGGGCAATGAAGGTATTGTTTAACCCGTTTTCACCACAATAATTTCAATAACTTATGGCATACAGTGAAGAGTTGGCAAAAAGAATCCGGCCGGCATTGGCACATCGGACTGATGTTGAAGAAAAGAAAATGTTCGGAGGTTTAGCTTTCATGGTGAACGGAAAAATGGCCGTTGGCATCATCAAGGACCAGTTAATGATTCGAGTTGTACCCAATAAATATGAAACTTTGCTAGAAATGCCTCACACCAAGCCGATGGATTTTACTGGTAGGATAATGAAAGGATTTGTCCAAATTGAAGAATCTGGCTTGGAAACCGAAGCACAGCTGCAACAATGGGTGGAGACTGGCATTGAGTTTGCCGACTTGGTCGAAGTCAAAAAGCCTAAGCACAAAAAGGCAGTTTAAAGCCATTGTTTTATTTTTTTTTCTAATAATCTTAATCGACATGCGCAATTATATTTTACTCACTGTTTTAGTTGGTTTCTTGGCAGCTTGTCAACAAAAGCCCGCTACTCCTCAAGACCTTGATTTGCAGGATTTTGTCATTAAGGACATACCCGGCTCCGATATGAAGCGGGCTACTTTGACGGATGTAAAAGGTAAAATTGTAGAGGAAGGAACAATCCTGAATGGACACAAACATGGGATGTGGGTCATTTACCATAAAGACCGGGATGTGCCAGCATCTATCACCAACTATGTAAACGGTGTGCCAAATGGGCCGCAGTTTGTTTATGGGCCATACGGGCACATGGAGCAAATGAACAGCTACACTAATAATATTCTGGATGGAAGATTTGCGAAGCTTAAAAACATCAGAAAAATTGAAGAAGGTACTTATGTAAATGGCATTCTGGAAGGCAATTATAAAAAATACTACGAAGGCATGGATGTGGTACAGCAAGAGATGAACTATAAGCACAACAAATTGGATGGTGAAAATATCTACTACAACAATAAAGGGGAAATCATCATGAAATACGAATACAAGGACGGCGAAAAAATAAGCGGCGGCATGGTAACCGCTGAAAAGACAAACGAATAATCCTGAAAAAGATAAGGGCAAGATGAAAATCCTGCCCTTATCTTTTTACCAAAAATCGGATTAACGAATAAGCAGTACATCGCCTTTGTAAAGCCTTTGCCTACCGTCCACAAATTCAATTTCCGCCAACCAAACAAATACGCCTGCCTGCATCACTTTTCCTCTGAATTCGCCATTCCAGCCAAAGCCAGGTTCGTTTGGTACCAGATTGTTTCCACTGAAAACATTGTTGCCTTGGCGGTCAAATATTTTAAAGGATTTGATACTGCGAACTGACCTGTCCGTATATGGCATGAATTCATCATTGAGGCCATCGCCATTCGGGCTGAAGACATTAGGAATGTAAACCCTCTGGCTATTTTTCACTTCAATAAATACTTCGTCCGAAGCACTACAGCCATCAATCGTTGTTGCTACAACTTCGTAAGTCCCTGAATTAAAAGGGAATACCACAGGACTGGGGCAATCCACGCAGGATAGTCCTTCGGCAGGCGACCATAAATAAGTGTTTACTAACTGGTTGGCATCAACGTGCAATTGTAAGCTGTCACCCAAAGTAAGGGTTTGGTCTGGGCCAAGATTAACGACCAATGGACTAGGGCCATTAATTGTTTCCTGAAATTCCGCTACGCAGCCATTTGCATCCTTCACATAAAATGTATTCAGCCCAGCCAAAAAGCCAGTTAGGTTTGTATCTGTAAAATAGGTGACGCCATTGGCTGAATAGGTGTAGGGTGGCTGCCCGCCCGTCACATTTTCTACGCTGATAACTCCTGCATCCGGCAAATCGAGGCAAGTGATTTCATTTGGGATGCCAGTCGCTTCAATTTGAGTTGGCTCTGCGAGTGCAGCAACGGCAGTTGCAGTGCAACCTTTATCGTTGGTCACTGTCACAGAGTAGTTGCCCGCAATCAGGTTAGTGGCTGTAGCTTGGGTACTGCCGTTGTTCCAGAGATAACTAAAACTGATGCCAGGCCCACTCGTAACTGCGGCCAAAATACCGGAGTCCTCACCCTGACAAGCAACGCCCTGCTGTTGATTGATACTCACTCCAACTGGTGATGCTGGTGTTGAAACCAGGATGCTTGAAGTTGCGGTACAGCCAGCAGCATTCGTCACTGTTACATCGTAGGTTCCGCCCATCAGTCCAGATATCATTGCGGTTGTCATGCCGTTGCTCCACAAAATGGATGTTGCAGCTTCACTAGGCGTTACTTTGGCACTGCCATCGCTGCCTTGGAAACAGGAAACGGTTTGCTCCTCCGTCGCAATGGCTGTAAACTGTGGTGGTTCTTGTATGCTTTCACTAACCAGAGCAGTACAACCATTGGCATCTGTCACCGTAGCTTGATAGCTGCCAGCGCAAAGTCCTATTAAATTGGGAGTTGTATTTCCGTTTGACCAATTTGTCTGGTAGGGTGGTGTGCCTCCGGCAATGCTCAAGGAGATGGCACCGTCACAATCACCAAAACAGGTAGCATTCGTGACGGAAGAGACACTAGCGACCAAAGCAGTAGGTTCAAAAATTTCGACTAAAACCGTAGTATCAAATGCTACATCCGAGAGGTGAATAGAATATTGCCCACCGGGCAGATCCGGCAATACAATGACTTGACCATCCACTGGAATAGTGCCGGAGCCACTCAAGGAATTGTCTTGACTCTCCCAATCGTACTGGTATGGTGCTACACCTCCTATTGCCGAGAATTCAATGGTGCCATCCGAATTTCCATAGCACAACAAACTGCTGCCCGTTGCCGAAGGAATAAAATTCAGGTAGTAAGGCATGACAAGGCAAGTGTCATTTTCACAGCCATTTTGATCAGTTACCGTCACGCAGTAGTTGTCGCCCCCAATGAGGTTGGAAGCCGTAGTGCCAGTTTGTCCATCCGACCAGAGAACCGAGTAACCGCCATTCCCCCCAGTTGGGCTGACTTGCATTTGCCCAGCTGTGTTTCCAAGTCCTGCACCTTGGTTGGTCACTTGAAGGTTTACCATTACTTGGCTAAGCACCGTTAAATTCGTAATTACGATGCTATCGCAGCCACCTGATAATTGCAATGTGTCGTAGAAGATGCCTGTTTGATTGTAATTATTGCCGCCAGCGGTGAAACTCTCACCAAAGCAAATTGTGGGAGTTAGGCTTGTGGTTGGTGTTTCATTGCCAGCATCGGCGACACTTAGGGTAAAGATTCCAGTGTTGAGGTTACCAGTCGCCCCGTCGATCATGACAAAATAAGTGGTGCTGGGATCAAGGCAATGCAATTCAATCATTTCATCATTGTCGGCTGCTGTGTACTGGCTTGCCAATTCCATCATTGAGCCTGTGCAACCACCATTGGAGGATTGATAAATCGCCATTTGAATCCCAATCGGGTCATAATCTGAGCTGGTTGCCTGCACAAAAACATGCCCTGTGGGCGGAGGTGTGAAAGTGAACCACACCGATTTTTGCACGCCAAAAGCGGACGCAGGGGTGGAGTTGGTGTTCATAGAGCAGGCATTGGTCACAAGTTGGGTACTCACGGATCCACCCAACGGTACATTCCCCAGATTCTCTGCTGTGCAGCGCAGCTCAGAGGCGGCATTCACGTCGAGCTGTTCCACGCCAAGCCCAAACCAGCCCTCCACCTCTGTGTTGTTAGTATTGCTGATGTAAACACCATCCACGAGTATGAAATAGGTGGTATTTGGCAAAGGGCAGGTAAACACGGCAATTTCATCAAAGCTGTTTGTCAGGTAATTGGAGCTGAGCAAGGTGAAATTGCCGTTGCAGGTATTGTCACTGCTCCCGTAAATGGCCACCTGCAAATTGATGGGGTCGCCAAAATTGGAGGGGTCGCTGTTTACCTCCACCAAAATAGCATCAGAGGGATTTGCGTCTGTTGTGAAAGTGAACCAAACGCCTTGATTGTTGAACCAGCCACCTCCAGCCGGTCCAGGGTCTGGTTCGTTTAGGTTTGTGGAGCAGAAATTATTGAAAACACTAGTGTCAGGTAGGCCGACAGGTACACCGGTAGCCAAAACTCCCAAAGGTATTGCGTTGCAAAGTGCATCATTGACACCACCTGGAACGCCACTCACCACAATGTTCATGTCAACGCTGCCTTCAGAAGCACCACCAGTGGGAAGGGTAATTGTGAATGGGACAGTTCCCATCGGAGGTACTGCCACGTTGATGCAAATCTCTGCTTGACAACTATAAACCGGGGTGCACAAATTGGGCAGGGTGGCATCATTTTCATAGGCCCGAAAACAAACAGGAATCGTTGCTGGAATATCAGTAAGACAAGGATAATTTTTGTTGAATTGAAGGTTTGGAAAGTTGTTGTAGCAAATCCCGTTGAAGGGGTAGGAGACCCACCCAGCATTGTCAATATTCACTGCCCATGTGGGGTCTGGTTGGCCAATGGGGTCAGTACAGGTCGTTGTGGAAGTACCTGAAAGTACGTTCATTTTTACATTGAACTGGCCATGTATCGGTTTAAGACCCAAAAAGAAAATGAAAATGGCGGAAATTGGGTAAATAATCAGTTTGTTCATTACCAATGGTTTATGTGTGTACATGCAGTAATGGTAGAACGTTTTGCAACGCCGAACCATTGCTCAAAGCTACTTTCCCAGAGTTTTAACAACTTGAATTTTCATACGTCTGGTCTGATTTTAGCAAAAAATGGCGGTATGAATGCTGCTATTCCCATTTCAAACAACTTCCACGACACTTGTTCCACCTCCTTTTTTCAGCACCCTAACCTGCGTCGTGATGCGTTCCTTCAATTCTTTTACGTGCGAAATGATGCCGATTGTTTTGCCTTTAGCCTGTAGATTTTCCAAAGTGGAAATTGCTAAATCCAAAGTCTGCTCATCCAACGTGCCAAAGCCCTCGTCAATGAAGAGCGAGCGGATATTGGCGTTTCGCCCAGCCAAGTCACTAAGGCCGAGTGCCAAGGAAAGGCTCACCAAAAAGCTTTCTCCGCCAGATAGCGTCATCATTGAACGCATATTGTCGGCTTGGTAAGTGTCCACGATGTCCAATTCTAAATCCTCGCCTGGGCGCTTCATCACGAAGTAGCGACCGTAAAGGTTTTCGAGGTGGACGTTGGCAAGTTGCACTAGTTTTTGAAGCGTTAGCCCCTGCGCAAATTTTCGAAATTTAGAACCATCGTGGGAGCCAATCAAGTCGTGAACTGCAGCCCATCGGTTGTGTTCAATCCGTTGATTTTCAATTTGTTGTAAAATGGCCTCGCCTTCTGCTTTGCGGGCTTCGTTATCTTTCAATTGCTGGTTCAATGCCCCCACTTCCTGCTGGAGCACTTGTAATTCAGCATCCAGCACCTCAATTTTTCCGATGATTTCTGGTTCAGTTTCACTTGTCAATTGCTTGGCCTCGGCTGCTTCCAGTGCAGTTTTTGCAGATTTAGCCTCCTGCTGAACGGCCACTTCCCGCAATTTCAGTTGTTCCGCCAATGCATCAATTCTAACCGCTTCATTTTCTGGTAAAATAGCACTTCGCAAATCCGTCAAAGATTCAAATCCAGCCTTGGACAAGCCAGCAGCCAATGTTTTTTCCAGTTCTGAGACCACCTTTTTTCCAGCAACCAACTGTCTTTCATCGTTAGCAAGTTGCTGCTTGGTCAGCGCCAATTTTTCCTTTGCTTGCTCAGTTTGTATTCTGGCTTTAGCGATTTCCTGCTCTGCAATTTCTAACTCAGCCATCAGTTTTTCCCGCTCCACTATTGGGTTTTTATCACCGAAAATTTCAACCCGCTGAGAATGTAGCGCCTTCAAATCTTTGTCTGACTGCAAGTTTTCAGCTTCCAATTGGTTGCATCGCTCAGTCAAATCAACTAGGTTCCCTGCCAATTGTTCAAGCGACTGCCGGGTCAAGCCCAGTTGGCGCTCGTAATTGTCTTTGCTGGTTTTTTTGGTTGAATAATCGTGCTCCTTTGTCTTAAGTTCACTGAACATTTGCCGGGCGGTTTCCAGTGAAAAATGATGGCCGAACTTGCCGACCAGCTCGTTCAGTTGCGCCGTTGCCTCCGTAAATTTCACGCTCAATTCCTTGAGAGTCGCTTCCCGGTCAAGGTAGCTGCGCTCGTTTTGTTGCTGCGAAAATTGAGCATCCCTCAACTGGTTTTCTAGCATTCTGACCGCTGTTTCTTTTGCTGTAATCTGGCCGTTAAGGTTGGACAATTGCTCACGAACGGATTTTTTTTCGGCTAGTTCCATTTCAAAATTGTCCAGCCTGTTCACCAGCCAGTCGCCGTGGGAGCGACTGAAATCCTCGCCATCGAGGCCGGGAAGAAATGTCGCCAGCCGCTGCTCCAATAGCCCAACATGAGCTTCTAGCTTCGCAATTTCGCCGCCTTCAGCCCCTTCTAGTTGCTGGATTTGAGTGTTGATTTCGATATGCTTTTTCAGCAAAACACTACGCCCAGATTGGCGCTCCCGCTGTTTTTTTTCAGCTGCTTCCAGGTCGTTACGGGCTTCATCCACAAACGGCTTCACGTCGTGCAAACGGAAAGGGTGATGTTCACTGCCACAAAGCGGGCAAGGGTCGCCCTCCTTCAAATTAGTACGGTCTTTTTCGTAGTTGGCCAACAGCATTTGTTGGTTGAAAATGCTTCGCCGATAGTCAAGTTGCTGCTCCCATTCCTCGGCCTCCTCGTAGGCAGTCAGCAATGATTTGTCGAGCCAAAGTTCCTGTTGGCGCAACTCATTTAGACGAGTTTCTAATTCATTCAACTGATTCAAAGCTGTTCTGTACTCCGAATTCAGGTTGTTCAATTTGGTGAAATTCTGGTGCTGAGCACCCAACCGGTCAATTTCACGGGCCAGTTTTTCCAGCAGGTCTTGTCGATTTGGGGCAAAATTTTCAGGTGCTTGATTCTCAAAAGAAACCAACAACTGGTCGAGTGCCATTCTTTCACTACTCAAATCCGCTTCGAGTTTTTCCATTTCAGCTTTGGCTTTTTGGCTGTTCTCGAAGAAGGATTTTGAATCCTCTGTCAGTTTTTTTTGACCAAGCAGGTTTTCCCGAAGCGATTCTTCATAAATGGTTATGGCCTTCAAATCTTGTGGAAGTGATGCCCATACTTCGTTGGTTGTCAGCCAGTTGTTTAGTTCATTCAAGCTGGCTTCATACTCGTTTTCCTTATTTTTTTGCTCCGCAGTTTGCTGTTCAGTTGCCTTTTTTTTCAAAATCGTTTCTTTCCATGAAGCCTCGATTTTTGAATGAGCGACAGTTTGCGATGCGATTTTTGAATCCAATGCCATTACCTCGTCGAAGCGCTTCAAGGCTGCAGGTTGTTCGGTTTTCAGCGCCTCCAGCTTGGCTTTTTTTTCATCAAAAACTGTGGCTGCTTGTTTCGCTTCCTCCGCTTCCCCGATTTGTTTTTGATTTAAAATTCTAATGGCAGTTTCCAAGTTTGCCACTTCCTCGGTTTTGTCATCCAGCCGGGCGAGGGTAGGGTGGAGCGGTAAGGTTAATCGGTGATTCGCCAGCAGTTTTTCATCTGTTTGCAAGCTGCTTTTTTCATTTTCCAAAGCCAACAATTCAGATTTGGAGGCTTCATTTCGCTGGCGCAACTGCACGACTTGGCGTAGCCAGTTCAATGCCGTTTTAACTGACTCAAGTTCGGTTCGGGTGGATTTAGCAGCGGTTTCCTTTTCTTTCAAATTGGCCTTTCGTTCCTTCAATTCTTCCTTCGAAAAAACTTGGAGTGAGTCTTTTTTGACTACCAAATCAGCCAATTTTGCCTTCTCAATATTGTGGCGTTCCAGCGCCGCTTTTGACAGGTCGGAGTATATTTCAGTGCCAGTGATGCGCTCCAATAATTCGCTCCGTTCTCTGGGTGCAGCTTTCAGAAATGCAGCAAAATCACCCTGCGCCAACATGGCGGAACGGGTAAACCGCTCGAAGTCCAAACCGGAAACTTCTTCGATGAAAGCGTCAACCTCCGTTTTTTTACGCTCGGCAACGACGATAAAATCCTGTTTGATTTCGTCCCACTCGGCCACCGAGCGCTCAATGACTGGCTGTGGATTTTCCTTTTTTGATTTCGGTACTCGACAACGCCACTGGCACCTTATTTTCCTACCTCCTGCTTCAAAATCACATTCAGCTATACCTTCCTCTGCACCATGTGATAGCACTTCCTTTGGGTCTGATTTCCGACAAACCTTGCCGTACATGGCCAAGGTAATAGCATCCAAAATGGTCGTCTTACCAGCTCCTGTATCACCTGTAATTGCAAACAAACCGGTATCGGAAAGCGGACTGACCATGAAATCAATGACGACTTCCGAGCGGATGGAGTGCAGGTTGCGGAGTAGGATGCGGCGGATTTGCATGGCGGTAACACGGACTGGCAGTCCGTGCTTTTTTGATAATTTTTTTTTAAAATGCAAAGGTGGGTGCACGGACTAGCAGTCCGTGTTACTGGCCTTTTGCAAAACATCCAAGATATTACCGTAAACATCATTTGGCGCAGCCAGAAAAGCATCCAAATCGGCCCAAACAGCTTGCTCAATATCCTCTTCTGTTTGTGGAACAAGGTGGTTTTCAGTGGTTTGCATTCGGTACCAATGCGTAGTTTTCAGGATTCGTTTGCCCTTCATTTCATAGGTGTGCCAAGTGTCCAGCAAGTGCGGGCCAAGGGTGATTTGGTTCAGACCGGTTTCTTCTTGCACTTCTCTCACTGCGGTTTGTTCGGGAGTCTCACCTGGGTCCATTTTACCTTTCGGCAAATCCCAACTGCCGCGGCGGTGTATCATCAATACCTTGTTTTCTTGGTTGAAAACAGCCCCCCCAGCTGCAGTGATCAGTTTGAAAATTCCCTGGAAATCAGCCCACATTGGGCCGACTTCCGTATCGAAAACCACGATTTGCTCAAATTTGTTACTGGTCTCCAATTGGTTTATGATACTGGTCAGGAATTTCTTCTTGCCAGCATAGCGAAGCACGATTCTTTTTTCTGTAGGTGAACCAAAGCTTTTTACTTCTTCGGAAGAAACAAGGTACAATGGCGTACCGTTAATGTAAATTTTATACATTTGCTGCCCTTTTTAAAGGTAACATTTAGTTATTGTTTTACCCTCTGACCGTTCAAATAACGACCTGAAAAGCGATTGAGCGGCAAAGAAAGCAAAGGATGAACATTGCATCGGAAGTCGCACAGCGTTTGCTGCAAATAAAAGCAATTAAACTTAGCCCACAAAAGCCTTTTACCTGGGCTTCGGGCATCCTGTCGCCAATTTATTGTGACAATCGGCTTGTGCTTTCCCATCCTGATGTTCGTGGATTTGTAAAACAGTGTTTGGTTGAAAAGGCAAAGGATTTCGGTAGTTTTGATGCTGTTGCAGGTGTGGCAACAGCTGGCATAGCTCACGGAATGATGCTGGCCGATGCGTTGGACTTGCCTTTTGTTTATGTTCGTAGTAAACCAAAAGAACATGGTCGCCAGAATTTGATTGAAGGTGAATTGCCACCAAAATCAAAAGTTTTGGTGGTCGAGGATTTGATATCCACTGGTGGGAGTAGTTTGCAGGCTGTGGATGCAGTTCGTGATTCGGGCCATCAAGTGGTAGGCGTTTTAGCCATTTTCAGTTATAATTTTGACAAAGCCATCCATGCATTTGAAAATGCAGGATGCCACCTTGAAACGCTCTCCAATTACGACATCTTACTTCGGGAAGCATTGGCCATTAAGTACATTAATTTGAACGATGTGGACATGCTTACGACTTGGCGAAAGAAGACAGGCAGCTAATTCCGTCATTTGGCCATATTTTAAGATATACACGACAAGTTATTTTCCCATCATAATCAATCAAACCCCTTTTAAACAACTTTAAATTCGCATTAACGCATGTCATTAATCACTACCCATTCGGAAGAATTTCTGAAAAACTATTTAAACAATGCCTCCCCAACTGGTTTCGAATCGAAAGGTCAACAACTTTGGTTGGAATACCTCAAGCCATATATCGACGATTGGAGCTTGGATAATTATGGAACTGCGTATGGCATCATCAACCCCGGTACTGACTTCAAAGTGGTGATTGAAGGCCATGCCGATGAGATTTCTTGGTTTGTGAATTTCATAACGGAAGAAGGGTTTATCCATGTCATTCGAAATGGTGGCAGCGACCATCAAATTGCGCCCTCTAAGCGGGTGAATATCCACACGCCAAAAGGAATCGTTCGCGGTGTATTTGGTTGGCCAGCCATCCACACTCGTACGAGCGAGGACAAAATCACCCCGAAGCTTGACAATATTTTTATTGATGTAGGCGCAAAAGACAAGAAGGAAGTGCTAGAAATGGGCATCCATGTGGGGTGCGTGATTACTTATGAAGATGAGTTTATGGTGCTCAATAACCGCTATTATGTCGGCCGTGCGTTAGACAATCGTATGGGTGGTTTCTGTGTTGCAGAGGTGGCTCGTCTGCTCAAAGAAAACAATATCAAACTGCCTTACACACTCTATGTGGTAAACTCCGTACAAGAGGAAATCGGACTGCGTGGTGCTCAAATGATAGCCGACAGCATCAAGCCGAATGTGGCGATTGTGACCGATGTAACACATGATACGCACACACCGATGATTGAAAAAAAGACGGTGGGTGATGTGAAATCTGGCGAAGGACCTTCGGTAACTTTTGCACCAGCTGTCCACAACAAATTGCTTCAGCTAATCTTGGATACGGCAACAGAAAAAGGAATTCCAGTGCAAAAAGAAGCGGCTTCCCGCTCTACAGGTACGGATACGGATGCTTTTGCTTACAGTAATGGAGGTGTGCCTTCTGCCCTGATTTCTTTACCATTGCGCTATATGCATACGACAGTTGAGATGGCTCACAAAGCAGACGTGGAAAATGTGGTTAAATTGATTTATGAGACTTTATTGAAAATAGAAAACGGGCATAATTTCAAGTATTTTTGATGAACTTCCTTATTCCAACATAAAAGCGCTTCCATGATGGGGCGCTTTTTTTATTCCCCATTTATTATCCCCCTTTAATAATAACCCTTTCAATCATATCGCTCCCAAAGGAATATGGCATATAAGCCAAGGTTGGCATCGACTTCGTGAGAATGATATTGGCATATTTTCCTCTTGCTATTGAGCCATAATCAGCGGCTGCTTCCAATGCAAATGCACCATTCAAAGTAGCAGCATGTATGGCTTCTTCGGGAAGCATTTTCATAATAATACAGGCCAACGAAATCACGAAAGGCATTTTGCCAGAAGGGGAGGTGCCGGGGTTGAAATCGCTGGCAATGGCCACTGGCACATTCGCTTCAAGTAAACGTCGGGCAGGTGGCACATGGTCTTGCAGGAAGAAAGGAGCAGAGGGTAGCAATGTGGCAATCGTATTGTCATTCTGAAGTGCTGCAATGTCCGAGTCATCCACAACTTCCAAATGGTCAACAGAGATGGCTGCATGCTTCATAGCTGCTGCGATACCGCCCATGCAGTTGAATTGGTTGACATGCACTTTAGGCCGCAAATTGTACTTCGCAGCGGCCTCCAATACCTGTTCCATTTCAGCCACGCTGAACGCTAGTTTTTCACAAAAAACGTCCACGTAATCTGCTAGTCCCTCGTCGGCAATTTTGGGAAGCATCTCATTGATTATCAGTGAGATATAACCTTGTCGGTTGCCATCTCTAAAGGCCATTGGAACGGAGTGGGCACCTAAAAAAGTAGATTTGATTCCAAGCTGGCTGGACTCCTTCAGTCGCCGGATTACCCGAAGCATCTTCAATTCGCTTTCCACCGTCAGGCCATAGCCGCTTTTAATCTCGATGAGGCCAGTGCCCGTTTTTTGCACTGCTTCCAAGCGTTCCAATGACTGTTCAAAAAGCACCTCCTCGGGCATTTCCTGCAACCGGCTCGCAGAGTTGAGGATGCCCCCGCCCCGGTTTGCGATTTCCTCGTAGCTCATCCCTTTCAACCGGTTCACCCACTCTTCTTCCCGGCTTTTTGCGAAGACAAGGTGGGTGTGCGAATCGCACCAAGCAGGCAGTACGAAACGGCCTGTCGCATCAAGTATTTGGTCAGCCCTCAAAGGACAGTTTGACATTGGCCCAAAATCTATGATTCGTTGGTTTTCAATGAACAGGTAGGCATTTTCGATGAAACTCAAATCGGCCATTTCAGACCCTCGAAGCGGCGTGGTCCGGGCATTTTCTTCCGTGAGAACTAATTGGCGGATATTGGTGATGAGCATAAAATAATTTAGGATTGAAACTGAAAGTTAACCGTTGCAAAACTAGGACTTCACAGTTAAATGGCTCATGTCAAAGCACACATGGCTTTTTTCCTACCATTTTCCAAGTTTCTTTACCTTTGGCCCGAATCATAAAACACCCCCTGCGGGGCAGGTCATCACTAATCACCATTCAACAATGGATTTCAAAAAAATAGTACCCCATCTCATTGCTTTCTTCGTGTTGCTCCTTGTGGCTTTTGCTCGTTTTGCACCCATCATTTTCGAAGGAAAAGCACTTCAACAAGGCGATAACCTTCAAGCCTTGGGCATGCAGGGTGAAAGCCGCCGAGTCGAGGCAAAAACTGGTGAATACCCGCTTTGGACCAACGCCGCTTTTTCGGGGATGCCATCCTACCAGATACTTTACCCGACTTCCAACCCGATGAAATTTGTTCAAAAAGCCTTTCTCCTTGGCAATGACATGGCGCCTCCGCATACTGGAATCCTACTGATGATGCTCGGTGTTTATTGCCTTTTAGTAGTACTTAATGTCGATTGGCGGCTCAGCATCATTGGGGCGATTGGATTTGGATTGGCGGCCAACCATATGGATTTGGTGTCGGCAGGGCACTCCACCAAGGTAATCGCTGCCGCCTACTGTGCCCCGATTTTGGCAGGCTTGATACTCAGTTTCAGGGGCAAATACTGGCTTGGGGGCGGGCTGACGGCCTTGTTCGTCGCATTGCAGATTTACGCCAACCACGTCCAAATCACCTACTATTTTTTCCTTTCGCTTTTGATTTTCGGCATTGTTTACCTGATAGATGCTGTGAAAAACGGATGGCTGCCTCGGTTCGGGATGGCAGCAGGTGTGTCGGCTGCGGCTATTTTGCTAGCCGTTGGTACAAATGCCAGCCGCCTGATGACCACCAAGGAATATGCCGACGAGACCATCCGTGGAAAATCTGAACTCACGCAAAAAGGCAACAGCAGCGGCTCCTCTGCCGAAGAAGGCGGCGGACTATCCAAGGAATATGCTTTCCAGTACAGCTACGGCTTGGCCGAGACCTGGAACCTGCTCATCCCCAATTATCTTGGCGGCAGCAGCTCTGAGGTTTTCGCCAGCGACCCGAACAGTGCCACCATCGCAGTTTTGCGTACCATGAAAAGCTCAGACGAGGCCATGCAATATGCCCAGCAAACCTCGCATTATTGGGGCGGACAACCTTTTGTCGGAGGTGGTGTGTACCTGGGAATGGTGTTTACCCTACTGTTCTGCATGGGTATGTTTTTGGTGAAAAAACCGATACGCTGGTACGTGCTCGGAACGGTGATACTCGCCATCATGATTTCTTGGGGCAGCAATTTCGCAGCGTTCAACTACACCCTGTTCGATACCCTTCCGATGTTCAATAAATTCCGGGACCCGAAGATGTTTCTCATCATTGCCAATATGCTGGTAGTGGCATTTGGCGTGCTCGGGTTACAAGCGTTTTTTGATAAAAACACCGACCCCAAGGCCCGCCAGAAAGGCTTGCTGATGGGTGGGGCAGTGACTGCAGGGTTGCTGCTAATAGCATTTGGCATTAGCCTTGGCTTCGACTTCCATAAGCCTGGCGAGCAGTTCCCCCAAGCTTTGGCAGATGCCTTGGCCGAAGACCGCAAAGGACTGCTTCAAGCGGATTTCATTCGCTCATTGCTTTTTGCAGGACTGGCTTTTGGCTTACTTTGGTTTTGGTTGAAAAAAAGCTTTGCACCAGTGGTGTTGACCATCGGGCTTGGCCTTCTAGCCATCATAGATATTTGGGGTGTTGGGGCCCGGATTTTGACCAAAGACGATTTCATTGACCGTTCCCAAAAGAACTCGCTGATGGCTCCCACTGCTGCCGACGACGAGATTTTGAAAGACCAAGACCCGCATTTCCGGGTGGCGGATTTCCGGCGCAGGTCGCCCTTTACGAATGCCTTTACGGGCTTCTTCCACCAGAGCGTGGGCGGCTACCACGCAGCCAAGCTGATGCGCTACCAGGAGGTCATTGAAAAATACCTGAACGACCCCTCCAAGAGCCAGCAGATTTACGGCATGTTCAACACCAAATACTTCATCAACCAACAGGACAAGGCACTGACCAACCCTAGTGTCTGTGGCAATGCTTGGTTCGTGAAGGAGGTAAAAACCGTGGCCAATGGCGATGAGGAAATCAATGCGCTCGGTGCCCTGAATCCGAAGGAACAGGCAGTGGTGCAGGAGTCTTTTGCAGGGAATATCAAAGGATTTACCCCCTATTTTGACAGCACTGCTACCATCCAACTGACGCATTACCACCCCGATACGATGATTTACAAATACTCGGCAGGCAGCGACCAGTTCGCTGTGTTCTCTGAAGTATATTACCCACCTAGCAAGGGCTGGAAAATGTTCCTAGACGGCCAACCGACAGACGATTTCGTCAAATGCAATTTTGTGCTCCGTGGTGCCAAACTGCCTGCCGGACAGCATGAACTGAAAATGATTTTTGCGCCCAAATCCTACTACACCGGTGAGACCATCGCCCTGATTGCTGGCTTACTGGTGATTGGTTTGGCTGTATGGGGCATGGTGTGGTTCGGAAAAAACTACGAAGTGCCGGATGCAGGGCATTTGCCAGTGGTTGAGGCGAAGGAAAGGGTGGCTGCGCCGAAGGCTAGGACAGAGCCGAGGAAGAAGAAGTAATAATTGATGCTAAAATATAGAAAAGCCTTGACAGCAATGTTCGTTGTCAAGGCTTATTTATTTGACATCTTCGAAATGCTTGCGATTATTCGATTTTTAGTCGTATCAAAATCTTGTTCACTAATTATGCCATTTAGGAAGTCATTCTCTGCTTTGTTGAATTGGCCTTTTAGTAAAGTTGTTTCATCAGTTTCAGGTAATGCTTCCAACGCTTGAATTATCTCGCCATCAGCGATTAAATCCCTCGCACCTTTTGTCATTTTAGCAAACACCCCATCCAACAGCCCCGTCACCGTCACATCCTCATAGCTCAAATCGCACTCCACTGTGCGCTTGCCATCCATCTTCCGGCGCTGAAGTTTTTCATGGTTATAAAAATGCGGCTCGGCGGCCTTGCCACATTTCAGGCAATTGCACGGTATCATCTTCCGCACTTTCAAACCCTCCAATCGCTCGTGCATCTTGTCAAAATCCTCGCTGAGGAGGGTGAGCAGTTCCTTTGAGTTGGCACCACGGGCACGGATGCGGATATTGCGGCTACCCCATGCTTCTGTCACCAATGCCTGTGCACCTGCCCGTTCGAAGACCACACCGCTTTTCCAAGCCAGATCGGTTTGTTTGATATAGCGGTGCATCCGCACAATATGCTGCGATAGCAGGCCTTTGGGCATGAATTCGTATTCGTAGCGGATTTGGAGGTTGTCGGTTTCATCCCAAACCAGTGCATCGGGTTGCAGCACAGAAAGCAATTGCGGAGCAAGCCATGTATCAGCCCGCTCATCGGGCAGCTTGTAGCATAGCTCGAACTTCTCCATCAGCGCCAACAGTTCGTCGTGCTGGTCGGCATAGCGGTCATCGGCCCAGATGCGGGCTAGGTCCTGGCGGTTGAAGCGACCGAATGCTTGCTTCACCTCCTCGCAGTCCAGCACCCGATAGACCCCGTCGGTGGCCCATTGGTTGTTGAGTACCAACATCTTGCGAAGCAGCGGGTGGTCTTGGAAGTGTAGGAAAGCTCCAAAATCATGCAGATAGCTGCTCAGGAAAAGCGCCCGCTCCCGCTCCGGTATATCGTGCTGGGCGCAGATGCGATAGTATTCTTCGAGGGGAATATGGTCACGGCCTTCTTCCCTTGCCAGCCGCTCCAGTTCCCGGCGTATGTCGAGCCAAGCCTTGGGCTGTTCCTCGCCGATATGTGGCAGTTGCTTGAGCCAATATTCGATGGCCTCCCAGACCCCTTCCAAGCCCCGGCAGGTGAGTAAGTTGGTCGCTTTGGTATCTTTAACAAAGTCAAAGCGTCCTTGCATTCCCTTTAAGTCAAGCTGCTTGCTGCGGTCGCCTTTTTCGTTTTGCACGATGAGAAGGGGGCTGTTGCCGCCGTATAGTTGAGCCACTTGCAGCCAATAGTTGAAACTGGGGTCGTTGACGGTTTTCTCATCCTTGCGAGTGTCATCGAGCAGGATATAGAGGGAGCGTTTAGTCAGGAAAAACTGGTGGGTGGCATGGTAGATTTCCTGGCCGCCAAAGTCCCAGATGTTGAGGCGGAAATCGGTGCCGTCGGGTAGTTTGAGGTCGTGGGGAAATACGTCTATGCCTTTGGTTGTGGCTTGTTCTGGGGGGAGTTCGTTTTCAGTGCTAAGCAGTTTTTTGGCGAGGGAGGTTTTACCTGCGCCGCCTTCACCGAGGATTAGGCATTTGGCTTCGGAGAGACGGATGGTTTGGCCTCTTAGTTTAGCAAGTTCTATCTCCTCGAAGTATTTAAGGATGGCAGCGTTGCCTTGTTTTGCTATTTCAATCGGTGGGTTAATTAATTCTGTTTTGCTAACTAGGATAATTTTTTTATATAAAATCCAATCTTTATCATATATTACTGGCAGTCCTGTTTCAATCAGATTTTTTATTGGAAAAATATCTACCAAATTAGTTTGGAAAAGCAAAACTGTTTCTAGATTAGGCAGATTGGAAATTGCACTAACATCTTTAATACTTGTGTTAGATAAATCTAAATATTCTAAATTAATTAAGTGGCTAATTAGTGAAATATCTTTTAATGTCATTTTGTCATTATCATTTGTTGAAATATTTAGTATTTTTAATTGTTTTAAATTTTTAATTGACTGTGGTAATATAGTAATATTATTCTTTTCACCGCTGTTGGTGTGTCCCACTGGATTCCATTTTCCATGATTGAATCTAAACAAAGGGAAATTACCTAGATTTAGCTCTTCCAACCAAATTAACTCACCAATTAATTCAGGTATATTTGTTATTCCACAACATCCCAAATTCAGCGCCCTCGCATCCTCCCCCCTCTCGTGTTTCGCCTTATTTTCTGCAATCAATTTCAAAGCTAATTCAGACATGATATACTTATTTTTGTTTAATTTTTCAATCGACAAAAAAGCCGTCGTTTTGTTCCATTGTGATAGGGTTAAAAGCCCAATGAAATTCAAGTTCGTATGCAAGTGATTTTGCTAATCCGTCTAGCCCAGGAAATAACGTTGAATTATTGATATTCATGTTGTATAGCTCAGCCATTGCTTGCCTTCTAAAATTAGATGTTGATAAAACAAATTTTACAATCACTTTATTACTAACTATTTGTTCAATTGGGAATTCAAGCTTACCGGGCATAATAAAAGTGCCAGATTGAGCGACCAATCTTTGATTCATATAATGAGGTTCTCCAATGACAACTAGGTCATTTTCATTAGGCAGAAAAAATTGTTCATAGTTGCCAGGAACCCATGGGCCTAACTCATCTGCTTCCACCTTTTGGCTGGCTCTTATTGTTCTAATTTTGACATTTGATAGGCCAGGAGGAAATACGGCCCATATTGCTGCATCCTCTGTTGCTCTCTCCAATGCAAAAAAAGCAGCAACATAAGGCGACCATGTGAAATCAATTAGTCTCGTAGGTGTGCCATGATGCTGCATGAGAGCAAGCCACTGGAAAGAGTCTGCTTCATTAGGAACACGACTCAAAAAAAGATGGGCTTTCCTCTTAAAGATTCTAAGTATCCTTGACTCTTGTTGAGGCCAAGCCTCAGGATGAACATTAAATGATTTGAAGTATCTTGAAAGAGTACTTTGAACTGGCCATCGAGCATCTGATTGCCCACGAAACGCCCAACTCTTAAATTTACTTCCTGTCATTATTTTTATAAACTCCTGCCATGTTTCAATTCTTATTTCTCTAATTTTCATATGCGTGATTTGATTTTCAAATTAATTAGCATTTGGTAACACTGTTAAAACTACTTAATTCTCTTCTCTCTCATCCGCTTCACCGCCCCCTCCATCCCCTTGAAAACCTCCCCCCTCCATCATGATGAGGCGAGTAGGAACTGATGGGCTTCGGCGGCAAGCCCTGTAACCTGCCCAACTCCGGTATCTGCTTCCTGCCGCAGGTCTTCACCCACAATTTTCACGCCCTTATCGTGTGTCTCCAAGGCTTGTTTCAACTCGACGGAAAGCAAAAATCCGAAGCGATAAAATTACGGCTCACGTGGCAAATCACAATCTTAGCATCGTTTATTTTTGAATGTTTTCATTTTCCTCTCAATATAGTGTTTGATATGGCTGTCCGAACGGAATTCGGTTGCCTTTTTATGCAAGCATTAGGCAACACTTTTAGCTATTCATACCAATTTCTCCAAACCATGAGCATGTTAAAGGTTAACTTTTACACCCCTAATAACCCTACCCACAATTGTAGCAGCTTCCAGCAAAGTTGTGAAATTCCCTTACATGGTTCTGCCAGCAGGTGGTACAACCGAGAATGGCTTTATTACAACCGAGGCGCAGGCTGCGAAAACTGGGTGAGGCCATGCCACGGTTGTTGATACTTGAGTCAAGGCTATTGAAAGTATTTCCAAGGTTGTGGAAGGGCTCACCACGACCTTGGAAGCCGTTTCAACAACCGTGGAAACCCCTACCACAACCGTGGAAATCATGGATTTTCATTTTTTTCAAATCTTTTTAACATGAATATCCCTTTTAACATTTTTTGGCCGATAAATTGATGCAGTGTATTTGTTCTATATTTCTAATTCCATAATTCAGGGCACAGCATTTTTTATACGGTATCATAGCTGCTATACAACATGATATAAGTACATGCCTTTCTGCCTACTACAAGGAAAGTGTAGGCGTTTAGCCTAAATTGGCCAGCGGTCGGGTTGGAAAGGGTTTCTATTATTTATTAACTCCTTTACTTATGACTATCGTCAAAATAAAGGTTCGTCGCACAGCGTGGCGCACCTTGACACAGGCAAAACTGCCCAATTATGCCAACAATGTTTACAATCTAACCAAGGATGTGCCTGCTTATGCCTATCTGGACGCCAAAGTGGATGTCCTGAAGCTGAAGTCGGATGCCCTTGCTGGTTGGCTTGATGTGATTGGCACGGGCAACCACAGCGCCATGACCAATAAAAATTTGGCTATTCCTGAACTGTACGCTGCGCTGGAAGATGTAGCAACAGGTTTGGAAGAAAATGCAACGACAGCGGCTTTTATTGTTGAAGCAGGCATGGAGGTGCACAAAACCCCCGTGAGGCATGTAGGGGATTTGATGCCGGTTTTCGGCTTTGTGGCGGTATCAAACGGCTTGCTTGGCGAGGCATTGCTGACTTTCAACTGTCCCACAGAGCAGCGTGGCCAAATTACCACCTTTGCTGTGGAATGGTCGGATGATAACAAGCAGACTTGGCATAACGGCACCTATAAAAATGCGGAACGCATTGTCATGAAGGGTTTGCCGAATCGGGTGGATATATATTTCAGGGTATGCTGTCTTGGTACACATGGCCGCAAAAGCTCATGGTCGAGCGAGGTGGAGGCATACGTGCTTTAACCGACCAGTATATAACGATATAAGGCTCGGCAATTGATTGGTCATATTGCCGAGCCTTTTTTTATTCTGTATGTGTGTCCTTGATGATTGGAATGCTGCTTTTACTATATACTGTTTTAATGCAGTATTGAGGGTATATACCCCGCAATAAATAAGTGGGGTATAGGAAGCAATCAATTTATTATCAATGCTACATATTTTATTTCACACAAACCAAAATAGCCGTACTTATTGCTCCTGCCGTGTTTATTTTTACCATATAGGTACCAGCTTCCAATCTTGTTATATCAATAAGTTCTACGGCCTTTCCAGCTGAATGCCAATTTGTCCATCGTTGTATCAATTTGCCGTCCATGCTTTCAAGACTAAACCCTATAGTTGCTGCAAAGGGATTTACCCATTCCAAGCTCACAGTTGTTTCAGCAGGATTAGGGTAAATATTGAAACTAGGCTTGGGCGAGTCCACTGATTTAGCTCCCGTCAATTCCGTCACCACAAAATCTGTCACCTTCGGCAAATGGTCGGATGCGCCGCCCGTGTCGTTGGCATAGAGCCCATAAGCATTGAGGCGGGCCTGTGACATGATTTCCGTTTGGAGCGTAAATGCTTTTTGATATTTTAGGACGCTGCCTGAACAGATATGGTAATCGAGGCGGGAAGGAGGGTACTGGCTGCCCGCTTCTTGCCAGGTGAAGGCCATCCGTTGGTCGGCCTGGAGCGAAACGACATCCAAGGCTGGACCATTTGCCCAATCCAACAGGCCACCGTTGCCGAAAACATTTGTGTTCACGATGCTGCCAGTGGTAAGCGTGAGGTACTGTTGTTCCCACCCCACGAGGTTCATATCGCCGGAGAGGACAAACGGCGTATTTTCCGGCAAATCAATCACCCCACCTGGGCTTTTGGCATCGAGAATGAAACTGGCAAAGGCGTCTGCCTCCAATTGGCGCTCGCTGTTGGCGTCGCAGCAGCGCAAATGGCCATTTACCACCAAAATATCTTTGTTGAATTGGCTATCCGGAAGGTTAATCAGTGATGCGACGAGGCGGTGCCCGGGGTAAATCACCCAGTTTTGAAGGATAGGGTAGCGGCTCATGGTGATGTTCCCGCTGACGAGCCGGGCAGCATACCAGCTTTGACCGTTGGGGAGCGGTAGCGCAGCATTCATGAAGCTGGTGCATTGTGCGGCGGTCATGTCCCAGCATTCATTGAAAGTAATGATGTCGGGTTGCAGGGCGGCCAATACCCTTTGGAAATGAGGTTTGCGAACAATATCGAGCAGGCCGTCACTCAGGGTGTTCCAGGTCATCAAGCGGAGGAGGTTCGGGCTTGACTTCTGGATGTCAATGGGGATGTAGGGCGGAGTGGGGTCGTTGTCGAAATTGAAATTGAAACTTTGACCAGCATTGGGCATTTTGTCGCCCGAGGTTCCGTTCTGAAAAAACAGCCTGATTTGGTTCCCAATGAACAGCGAAAATACCCCATCTGGCTTTACGTCCCGACCGATGGCCATTTCAAACCGCTTTTGGCTATAGGTTGGCAGGCTGTGAAATTTAATGTCAGAAAAATCGGGATAGGACTGTGAATTGCCGTGGTAAAAAATGACATCCCTGTCGCCAAACCTAATCTCCAACTCTGCCCCGATGCCGTTGATGACCTTGCCCGTGAGCTGGTTATGGTCGCCATCAATGAAAAGGGTCAGGTCGTTGTTGTCGGTCAATACCACCTCATCGCTCACCTCAAACCGGATGTACAAATAATCTTCATCATTGGCCACCGACATCCGCAGCAGGTCATTGCCAGTGGTAGCATCTACGCCGTCTTCAAAGCTGACAGCTTCTGACGTCCAATCGCTAAACGATCCGTCAATGGCGATGGGCAGCGATTGCCCAGCGATAAAATGAAATGGGGAAAAGGCCAAAATGACAATGGCCAGCCAAGCTGAGTGGATTATTTTCATCAAAACGAGATTGAAAAATGAGTTGGCAGGTTGGAGTAAAATTGGAGAAAATGGGGGCAGAAACTGTTAGCGGTTTTGTGTCACGAAATCCAGCGCCCGCTCCTCCGACCAGGCAAACTCCTTGCCCGGTTTCCAGAAGCCGACATGGCCACCGTGCTTGGTTATTTCGAGGTGGAGATGGGGATGTTTTTCGCAAAGTTCCTTCGGGTAGCAAGATGGGGGGAGAATTGGGTCGTTGAGCGCTTGAACCAATAGGGTAGGGATAGCTATGCCTGTCATGAAATTTTTGGCGGAGGCTTTTTCGTAAAAATCGAGGGCGTCCTTGAAGCCGTTCAAAGGGGCTGAAAAATAATCGTCGAAGTCCTTCCAGACCTTGATTTTCTTGAAATTTTTGAGGTCAATCACGCCGGGGTATTGGGCATTTTTGGCCTCCATTTTTTTCTTTAGGTAAAACATAAACCGCTTGCGGTAAACGTAATTGGAAGCTAAATCCAACACTTCAGCGCCTTCCTTCAAATCGGTTGGGGCGGAGAAAACGGCGGCTGAGCGGATTTGCTCGGGCACATTTTTACCATGAACCCCCAAATATTTCATCGTGATATTGGCGCCCATGCTGAAGCCGCACATGGCCACCTGTTCGTAGTTTTTGCACTGCAAAGCGTGACTCACTACCTGCCCAATGTCCTCAATTTCACCATGATGGTACATGCGCTGCGCCCGGTTCATCTCCCCAGAGCAAGAGCGGCAGTTCCACGCCAACACATCCCAGCCATTTTCAAAAAATAGTTTGGCTGTCCCCATCACGTAGTGGCGGCGGCTGTCACCTTCCAGGCCGTGTGTCAGAATCACGAGTTTTTTGCTGCCTCGGTCCAGCCAATCCAAGTCAAGGAAGTCGTCATCTGGCGTGTCAATCCGCTCCCGCTCATAATCCACCCCTTTCACTTTGCGGAAAACCGTGGGGAAAATGGATTCAAAATGGCCGTCGATGAACAGCGGGTATCGGCGGTAAGTGCTATTTGGAATAAGTGGCAATGCTCTCTGTATTATGGTTTCAGGTTTCAGGTTTCTGGTTTCAGTTTTCAGGGTGGGGGCTGCTGAAACCTGAAACCCAGAAACCCGAAACCATCTAATCCTCGTCTATTTCCAATTTGGCTGCGGCGAGTTCGCTCAGGGCATGTCGGTCGCCAATTTTTTGAGCTATTTGCATCCCTGCTTTGTAGGTTTCGATGGCTTGTTCGAGGCTAGTTGTTTTTTCTTGAAGTTTCCCCAAGTGGTAGTAAACGCCCACGTAATCTGGCGATGTTTCCACGATTTTTTGGAAAAAATCCAGCGCCATTTCAGGGTTCCCCAGTTTCTCATGTTCCTTTGCTAGCGCAAAAAGGAGGAAGGCATCCTCTGGACTTGCCGAAAGGAATTGAAGGAGTTGTTGAAGGCGGGGGGAGTCAGTCATGGTTTTATTGTTTCATTGTTGAATGGCTATATTGTTGTCGAAATACGGGTAACAATTCAACAATACAGCAATTCAACAATTTTTTAAGCTAAATCCCTCATTGTCAGGTTAATACGTTTTCTTTTCAAGTCAACTTCCACCACCCGGACGTTGACTTCCTGGCTGAGGAAAACCACGTCGGCGGGGTTCTTCACGTACTTGTTGGACAGTTGGGAAACGTGCACCAAGCCGTCTTGTTTTACCCCAATATCCACAAAGGCACCGAAGGCAGTCACGTTGGTGATGATGCCGGGGAGCACCATTCCCACGGTCAAATCCTCCATTGTTCGGACGTTTGCGAAGGCAAAAGATTTGGCTTCGCCACGGGGGTCTAGGCCCGGTTTTTCCAGTTCCTTCATGATGTCCGTCAGAGTAGGCAGACCCACCGTTTCCGTGACGTATTTTTTCGGGTCAATTTGGCGACGTACTTCAGCATTGGCGACAAATTCCACCACTGTCACGCCCATGTCCTTGGCCATTTTCTCAACGATTGGGTAGCTTTCGGGATGCACGGAGGAGTTGTCCAGCGGATTAGCAGCGCCTCGGATGCGAAGGAAGCCAGCACATTGTTCGAAAGCTTTTTCGCCCATCCGGGCCACTTTTTTCAATTGGACACGGCTTTCGAATTCGCCATTTTCGGTGCGGTATTTGACGATGTTCTGCGCCAGCGTAGGCCCAAGCCCCGAGACATAAGTCAACAAATGCTTGCTAGCAGTGTTCAGGTTCACGCCCACCGAATTCACGCAACTTTCCACCGTACGGTCGAGGCTTTCCTTCAGTTTCACTTGGTTGACATCGTGCTGGTACTGCCCGACGCCGATGTTTTTGGGATCGAGTTTCACCAGTTCCGCCAGCGGGTCCATCAATCGCCGACCAATCGAGACCGCTCCACGGACGGTTACATCCTTGTCTGGAAATTCCTCCCTCGCCACTTCGGAAGCTGAGTAGATAGATGCCCCCGCCTCGCTCACCATGAAAATACTGACGGGGTGAGAGAAAATAATGTCCTTGCAGAGGTCCATCGTTTCCCGGCCAGCCGTCCCGTTGCCGATGGCCAAAGCATGAATTCCGTATTTCTCAACGTTGTCCTGAAGTATTTTACGGGCCATGTATTCATCGGAATTTGGCGGATGCGGATAAATCACCGTGTCATGCACCAAATCGCCGAACTCGTTGATAATCACCACTTTGCAGCCTGTGCGGAAACCAGGGTCAATACCCATCACCCGAAGTTGGCCGAGGGGCGGTGCGAGCAGCAATTGCCTCAGATTGTCCACAAAAATCTGGATGGCAGCCTCGTCGGCTTTTTCTTTGGCTTCATTCCGAAATTCTGTCTCGATGCTAGGTTCTAGTAACCGGTCGTAGCAGTCGTGCAGGGCTTCTTTCACCTGCTTGGTGGCGTCGCCAGTACCTTTCAGGAATTGCTGCTCCAGACGATAGAGCACTTCTTCGGCATCTGGCGCAATATTGAGTTGAAGAAAGCCCTCGTCCTCGCCCCGACGCATAGCCAGCAGGCGATGGCTTGGACAGTTTTTGAGTGGTTCCGAAAAAGCAAAATAATCTTGGTATTTGGCGGCTTCCTCTTCCTTTCCCCTCACCAGTTTGGAGTTGATTTGTGCGCCTTTGCGGAACGCAAAACGTACCTTTTGGCGGGCCTGTTCATCTTCGTTTATCCACTCTGCCATGATGTCCCGTGCACCTTGCAGGGCTTCTTCCACGGAGGAAACTTGGTCGTTTAAAAAACCTTGCGCTAGGTGGTCGGCGTCCTGCTTTTTTTGCTCAAAAATGACCGAAGCGAGCGGTTCAAGCCCTTTTTCACGGGCGATGGTTGCCCGGGTTTTTCTTTTCGGCTTGTAGGGTAAATAAATGTCTTCCAACTCCAATGGGTCCCAGCATTCCTCGATACGCTTGCGAAGCTCTGGCGTCATTTTTCCTTGTTCCTCGATGGTATGCAGTACGGTTTCCCGGCGCTTGTCGAGTTCAATCAGCTTTTTAAGCTCTTGTTGGATGTCGGCAAGTTGGACTTCATCGAGGGAGCCGGTGACTTCCTTGCGGTAGCGGGCGATGAAGGGAATGGTGGCACCTTCGGCCAGTAGGTCAATTGTGCTTTCTACTTTTCGGTGGGGTATATTGAGGGTTTTGGAAATTATTTGCGGATAGGTCGTCATAGTTTGTTCAATTGGAAAATGCGCCGGAACGTTTTCCGGCGCATTTCAGTCCAGGCTGCACAGCCCGGTGTATTTTTTCTTACTTCAAAAACTCGTTCACATCGTGGCATTCCAGACCGAATGCTTCCGCCACGCCTTTGTAAACTACTTTCCCATCAATCACATTGAGGCCAAGTTTCAGCGGGTTGCTTTCACGGCAGGCTTGTTTCCAGCCTTTGTTTGCCAATTGGATGGCGAATGGCAAGGTGGCATTTGTCAATGCAATGGTAGAGGTGTAAGGCACTGCACCCGGCATGTTTGCTACGCAATAGTGAAGTACGTCATCCACCACATAAACTGGGTTTTCATGGGTGGTCGGCTTGGTAGTTTCAAAGCAACCACCTTGGTCAACGGCTACATCCACCAGTACCGTACCAGGGCGCATGAGGCTGAGCATATCCCTTGTGATGAGGTTTGGCGCTTTGGCACCTGGCAACAAAACTGCACCCACCACCAAGTCATGGTTGCGAAGCAAACGCCTGATATTCAATTCGTTAGAGTACATGGTGTTCACATTGGCCGGCATCACATCAGCGAGATAACGCAGGCGGTTCAAGTTCACATCCATGATGGTCACAGTGGCACCAAGGCCTGCGGCCATCTTTGCTGCCTGTGTGCCTACGACACCCCCCCCAAGGACCAAAACTTTGGCTGGCTGCACACCTGGTACACCCCCAAGCAGGATGCCACGGCCACCCATTGGTTTTTCGAGGAATTTTGCACCTTCCTGTACGGCCATCCGACCAGCCACTTCTGACATCGGCACGAGCAAAGGCAAGCTCCGGTCTGGCATTTCCACTGTTTCATAAGCCAAGCAAACCGACTTGTTTTTAATCATGGCCTTTGTCAATGGTTCATAGGAGGCAAAGTGGAAATAGGTGAAAACCAATTGGTCTTTGCGGATGAGCTCGTACTCCTGCTCAATCGGCTCTTTCACTTTCATAATCATTTCGCCCATTTCAAAACAGGCTTCTGCGGTATGGAGGATGCTAGCTCCGGCATCCACGTATTCTTGGTCGAGGAAGCCACTGTTTTCACCAGCCCCTTGTTGAATGTAAACTGTATGCCCATGTTTAGTGAGTTCCAAAGCGCCACCAGGTGTCAGGGCTACCCGGTTTTCGTTCGTTTTGATTTCGGTTGGTACTGCGATTACCATAAAATTGGTGTTATTTGATGATGGAATGATTTTTAGCGGCGCAAAGATAGTGCAGGGGGGCGCAAGGAGATGCAGGCAGGAAGTTTTTTTTGAAATTGGATAAGCAAGCTAGTAATAGGGCAAAAAAAAGCCCGGGTTTGTCACCCGGGCCGAAAAAACGAATCTTACAATTCTTTAACCAAAACTTACACGCTTTATCCTTTTTCAACATTCGTGCCAAAAATTAGATTTCTTTTTAATTTAAAAAAATATCTTCTTTGTAGAGTGGCACGACACCCCTTGCCCTTGCTACATCGAACAGTTTTCCGATTGCTGCCCGACCAGCCCCTCCAAGATTCTTCGTGTAATCATTTACGTATAATTGAATGTGGTTATTCATCACGGATTCCTCCATTTCCTGCGCATTGGCCTTCACAAACTCGCTGGAGGCCGTCGGGTGCTCAAAAGCGTAGCGTACGCTGCGCTCCATCACCCGGTTCACTTTCAACTGAATGTCCGCAGGAAGGCTTCTGCGAACTACGATACCACCCAGTGGAATCGGCATCCCAGTGGAGGTTTCCCAAAACTCACCCAGGTCAATGATTTTCACCAAGCCTTTTTGCTGGTAGGTGAAACGATTTTCGTGGATAATCAAACCAGCATCTACCCGGCTTTCGAGTACGGCATTTTCGATTTCTGAAAAAACAGTTTCCAGTTTCCGAGTTGCAGCGGGAAAAGCTAGGCTGAGCAGAAAATTGGCGGTAGTCAGCTTTCCGGGAATGGCGATGAGGGCTTTTTCAACTTCCTCGTCAGTCATGGATTGGCGGGCGATGAGCAGCGGCCCGCAGTTTTTCCCCAAGGCACTTCCCGCATCCAGCAGCACATATTTTTCCAGTAAATAAGCGTAAGCGTGGTAGCTGAGCTTGGTGATGTCCAGTTCACCGAGCATTGCCCGGCGGTTAAGTGTTTCCACATCTTCCATGAAAACCTCAAACTCAAGCCCCTCGGTGTCAATGCGGCCATGCAGCATAGCATCAAAGATGTAGGTGTCATTGGGGCAAGGTGAAAATCCTAGGCTTAGTTTCATTGAATTTATTGTTGAATTGTTGGATTGCTATATTGTTGTTTGAGCTGCGATGAACCTAACAATTCAACAATAAAACAATCTTAGATTACCTTTGCGGCAATTATGAAAATATTATTCGAAGACAACCATTTGATAGCGGTAAACAAGCCGAACAACGTCCTGGTTCAAGGCGATGAAACGGGAGATGAAACACTGGCTGACCAAGTCAAACTGTACATAAAGGAAAAGTACAACAAACCTGGCGATGTTTTTTTGGGAACCATCCACCGCCTCGACCGCCCTGTGAGTGGAGTGACTATTTTCGCCAGAACGAGCAAAGCGCTTGAACGCATGAACAAAATCTTTGCGGAGCGTGATGTCAAAAAAACATATTGGGCTATCGTCGGCAAAAGGCCAGAACAGTTTTACGGGCATTTAACGCATTATATCCTGAAAGATTCTTCGAAAAATATCGTGAAGGCGTACGACTCGATGAGCAACCGGGCGAAAGGTGCCAAACAAGCGGATTTGGACTACGAATTGATTGCTGAAATTGAGGACAATTATTTGTTGAAAGTTGACCTTCAAACGGGCCGTTCTCACCAGATTCGGGCACAGTTGGCAAAAATTGGTTGCCCGATAAAAGGCGATGTGAAATACGGTTACCCAAATGCCAATAAAGACAGCTCTATTCACTTGCACTGTCGGAATATTTCCTTCCAGCATCCGGTTACAAAATTACCAGTGAATATCACTGCTACCGTTCCGAAGGAGCAGGTTTGGAAAATGTTTCAGGCTATTGAAGGTTGATAACTGATTGTTAATCAGTTATTTATGAAGAATTTATAAAAACAAATTATTAATTAGCGAAATCAGGGTATGGTGTGTCCAAAATCTTATCGCCTATCTTTGCATCGAAATTTAACTAATACTTACATATTTCTATCTGACAACTTCTAGGAAACTGGCGTTCCAAATTTTACTCCTACATTTTCTATCCTAAAAGGGCACCTGGCCCGACCTGAAAGTATTTTAACCAATCTGGATTTTTTCCAAAATTACACAAGCAGACTTCGGTTGGCATGGATGGTTTTAGTGTTTTGTTTTGTCCATCATGACCTGCCGTCTGAATACGAATCTTATTTAAATTCTTTAACCTAAATCAGGTCCCATGACACGAGTATTACTCAGTTACATGGTGGCAATGCTATGCTTTGCCTCCTCCTTACTTGCACAGGACACGACGCCACCGACTTTCACGAGTTGTCCCGGCACGGTCAACCTCCAACTTGCTCCCGGAGCTTGCGAAACAGTTTACAATTTCAACGTGAATGCAATTGACGACACCCCAGGGTGTACGCCGAATATTGCGCAAACAGATGGAACTGGGTACACATCTGGAAGTACTTTTCCAATTGGTACCACGAATTTAACCTTTGTTGCGACTGATTGCAGCGGCAACACTGCGACCTGTAATGTGTCCATCAATGTCATCGAATATCACCCAGCATCGAACGGGTTGATATGTGATGATAACCTGCATATTTCCATTCCATCAACTTGCGAAATGTGGTTAACACCAGATGCGGCCTTGGAAGGCAACTATGGTTGTTATGATAATTTCTTTGTCAATGTAGAGAACACGGGTTCCAACTACATTGGCTATTACTATGTTGGTGAAACCATCACTTTTTCCGTCACCAATACCCAAACTGGCAATGTCTGCTGGGGTGAGGCATTGATTGAAGACAAATCCGGTCCTTTTATTTCTGGCTGTGTTGATGATACAATCAATTGCTTGCAGGACATCCGTCCGATTTCAGAAGGTGGTGATGTATTGGAACCTTCATTTCAGGATTGCAATGATTTTACCGTTCAATATATTGATATGGTAACCTTGGGCGAATGCACCGATGATTATTCTGAACAAATCATGCGCATTTGGACGGCTACTGATGAACTCGGTTACCAGAGCACCTGCACACAGATGATTACGGTGGCAAGGACTTCACTCCTCAGCCTAAGTCCTGAATGTCCTCCTGAAAAAATTATGGAATGTGTGCCTGGAACCCCACCAAACATTCTGCCATCAAACACTGGCTACCCAACAGTCGTGATTGATAGCGTAACTTACGAAATCACGGAAGGCGCCAACGCCGTTTGTAACGTAACAGCTTCTTATTCAGATTTGGTCATCCCAAAATGCGGCGTTGGCTTCCGTATTATCCGTACTTGGACCGTGCTTGACTGGTGCCTTCCAGTTGACTTTGTGAACAACCCGTTCACTTGCGTGCAGTCCATCCAGTACAACGATACCACAGCCCCAGTATTTACGCCTCCTGCAAACATGACCGTTTCGGCAAATTTGCCGGGTTGTCGTGCCCGTCCGGTCATCCCAGCTGTAAACGTGTCTGATTGTTCCAGCTACTCGGTGGCAATTTTCACTCCTTCTGGCCCAATTTCGGGTAATGGAGGCCAAGTACCTGCGCCAGGTCTAACTTTTGGTACACATACCATCACTATCAAGGTAACGGATGCCTGTGGCAATTCTACCTCGCATACTTTCACTATCACTGTTAATGATAATACGAAGCCAAACCCAGTTTGCGACCAATTCTCTGTAGTGGCACTGGATGACACAGGGTATGGTTTTGCAAATGCTATTTCCTTCGATAACGGAAGTACTGACAACTGTTGCATTGATGAGTTCAAGGCAGCTCGTATGACTGATAATTGTGGGATTGCTGATAACCTTCAATTCCGTGACATCGTGGAATTCTGCTGTTCTGATGTTGGTGCAAATGTACCAGTTAGGCTTCGGGTTTACGACTGCCACGGCAACTACAATGAATGCATGGTGAACGTGGAGGTGCAGGATAAATCTGGCCCATCCATTACTTGCCCACCTAACGTGACCTTGGATTGTGGCCAAGATTACACTAACCCAACTTTGGTGGGTACGGTTGAAACTGACCCAGCACAAGTTGGTCCATTGGATGGTTTGGCGATGGACAATTGCGGAGCAAACATCATTTTGACTCAATCTGATGATGGAGCTATCACTTGTGGAGGCGGTACGATTTATCGCACTTATGCTGCGACTGACCCAGCGGGCACTTTGAGCTTTTGCGTGCAAACCATCACTGTTATCAACAACAACCCATTCACTGGCAATAGCATTTCATTCCCAGCTGACATTACTTTGAATGGCTGTACAGCACCGACTGACCCAGCAAACACTGGTGTGCCATCTTATCCACCTTCAAATGGTTGCTACAATTTGGTGCCTGGTTACACTGACCTCGTGTTAGGTGCATCACCAGATGGTTGTCAAAAAATACTCCGGACTTGGACAGTAGTGGATTGGTGCCAGTACGACCCGAACAACCCAACTGCTGGAGGAAGCTGGACTCATGTTCAGACCATCATCGTGATGGACAACAACCCGCCAACCTTTGCAGCATGCAACAGCCAGACTTTCTGCAATTTCAAAGCAGATTGCAGCCCACTAGCTCCAGACCTCAGTGTATCTGCAACTGACCTTTGTACGCCAGCCAACCAGATCACCTACACTTGGACGGTAGACCTCAACGATGACGGAGTCGCTGATCCAGGATGGGTAACCTCCGGCACAGGGCAAAACACAACAAACAATTACCCGGTAGGTACACACCGCATCAGTTATCAAGCCATTGATGGCTGCGGTAATATCGGCTACTGCAACTTCGTGTTCTCTATTGATGATTGCAAAAAGCCAACGCCGATTTGTGCCAACGGCTTGGTAGCAGAACTTATGTCAACGGGCATGGTACCAGTGAATGCTGATTTGTACATCGTTGGTTCTACGCAAGACAACTGTACACCACTCAGCGACTTGGCGGTTTCATTTTCACCAAATATCGCTGACTCCATCATGATTTTCACTTGCGATGACCTCGGTGTCAATCCAGTGCAGATTTGGGTGACGGACGAAGCTGGAAATGCCGATTTTTGTGCAACTACCATCGAAGTGCAAGATAACATGGGGGCTTGTGCCTCTCCATTGATTGCGATGAGCGGAACTATCGCCAACGAGACCAACCAAGGTGTTGAAAACGTACACGTACAATTGAACGGTGGGTTGACAAGCAATACCACGACTAGCTCGGCAGGTGCCTACCAGTTTGCCAACGTTCCAGTCGGAATGGATTACACGGTGACGCCCGCTTTGAACGCTAGCCCACTCAACGGGGTGACGACCTTTGACTTGTTATTGATTAACCAGCATATACTTGGTTCTGTCCTGTTGGATTCTCCGTACAAGATCATTGCTGCGGATGCAAACCGTTCAGGTACGGTTACTGTCAGTGACATCGTTGAATTGCGTAAGCTCATTCTTCACGTAATTGATGATTTCCAAAACAATACTTCCTGGCGCTTTGTGGATGGCAACTATGCCTTCCCGAATCCAGTCAATCCGTTTTCACAACCATTTCCAGAGGTTTGCAACATCAACAACCTTGGCCCAAATACTGCCAATATAAACTTCATGGCCATCAAAGTGGGTGATGTTAATGGCACGGCCTTGGCGCACAATTTCGGTGGAAATACCGGCGAGCGTACCAACGAAGACTTCAGCTTCCGTACGGCTGACAAAGTGGTGAAGGCTGGAGAGCAAATCACCGTTGATTTCAGCACCAATCTGGCAGGCATGTTGGGTTACCAGTTCACTTTGAGCTTTGACAAGACTGCACTTCAGTTTGAGAAACTGACACCTGCTGCTGCAACCTCCATTGAAAACTTTGGACTTAGCCACTTGGAAGATGGTGTCGTAACAGCTAGCTGGTACCAACTTGCTGCACCAAAGAATGGTGAAGAAGCGACCCAGTTCTCCATGACATTCACTGCCATGAAAGATGGCATGTTGAGCCAGTTTGCAAGAATCAACTCTAGCTACACACTTGCTGAAAGCTATGAAAAAGGTGGTACGGTAAGACCTGTGGTTCTTGAATTCACTTCCTCAAACGGCGCCAGCGTGGTTGGCAACCAGTTCGAGTTGTACCAGAACATCCCGAACCCATTCTCCAACGAAACCATCATCCGGTTCCAGTTGCCGGAGGCTAGCACTGCCACTTTGACCATTTTCAATGTAGAAGGAAAAGAGGTGAAGACTGTGAGTGGCGAATTCACGAAAGGGTACCACGAGCTGAAAGTGGACCGTAGCAACTTGCCCGCCAACGGAGTATTCTACTACCGTTTGCAAACTCCAGGCAATACGGCTACCAAGAAAATGACTTTGTTAAATTGATTGATTTGATAAGCTGCCGGGTCGGCGATTCCTCAAAAGGGCACGACTCGGCAGTCAACTTTTAGTAACTCGGTTTTTGGGATTGGTCTCCTCCCTGGTTCGCTGGGGAGGGGCTTTTTTATTTGATAATTGACAATTGATAATTAGAAACAAATCTGCAATAATTATCAATTATCAATTATCAATTATCAATTAATCTTCCTCCTCCTCCTCTTCAGCCACCATTTCCCCCGCAGGCATAGTGGATTTATAAACCAATTTTGAACAGTTTTCCCTTCGTAAAACCGCTCTGGCAACCCGCTGCATTTCCTCCACCGTCACTTGCTGGTAAAGGCTCGTTTCCCGATTGATGATGGAAGCATCACCCACCAGTTCAAAGAAAGCGAGGTTGATGGCTTTGTTCAGTACGCTCACCTCTGAGAACACCAGCGAACTCTCGCTCTTGTTCACGATTTTTTCCAATTCAGATTTTGAAATGGGAGAAGAAATCAGCAGTTCCAGTTCTTCCCACAGTGCCTTTTCCGCTTCTTCCATGGGCACGCCATTGGTAGGCTTTCCTTCAACGATCAGCAAGCCGGGTTCATTGCTGGCGGTGATGTAGCAGTCAATATGGCTGAAAAGTTTTCGCTCTTTCAGCAACTTTCGGTAAAGCCTTGATGAAGCACCACTGGCCAGCACATCGGAGAGCAAATCCACAGCATAAAAGTCAGGGTGGGTGCGGGAGCAGGTATGAAAAACGAGATAGATGGCATCCACCGGTACTTTAGATTCCACGGTTTTCTCCCGAAACTCCAATTGGGGTGGTTCTTCGTTCAACTTTCGCTTCGCAAGGTTTCCTGCAGGAATATCTCCAAACCATTTTTCCACCAACGCCAGCGCTTTTTTGGGCTTCACATTGCCTGCAATCACAAGTATGGCATTATTGGGGCGGTAAAATTGGTAGAAAAAATCCTTGACATCCTGCATCACCGCATCTTCAACATGCTTGGGCTCTAACCCAATAGTTGGCCAACGGTAAGGGTGAACCTTGTAGGCGAGGTCGGAAATATGGTGCCACACATCGCCGTAAGGCTCGTTCAGACAAGTTTCCTTGAACTCTTCCACCACCACCTTCCGCTGCGTTTCCAGCACTTTTTCATCAAAGTTCAGGCTCAGCATCCGATCACTTTCCAGCCAGAGCGCCACTTCGAGATTTTCGGCAGGCAACACGTCGTAGAAGTTCGTCATGTCGTTGTTCGTGAAGGCGTTGTTCTCGCCGCCTGCCAACTGGATGGGGTCATCAAAATCGGGAATATTGGCGGAGCCACCAAACATCAGGTGCTCGAATAAATGTGCAAAGCCCGTCTTTGCCGGGTTTTCGTCCTTGCTGCCAATATCGTACAACACATTCACTGCCACCATTGGCGTGCTTTTGTCCTCATGGATAAGCACCCGCAGGCCGTTGTTCAAAACAAATCTTTCGTATTTAATCATAAATATTCACTTGTCATTGGTCACTGGATGTTAGCGGTTGAGTGGGCAGCCCTAATGACTTCGATGACCAATTTGGGCCGCAAAACTAAGAAAACCCAATTGCGAAGCACCAAAATAAATCCACTCCTGCATCTTCCCATTTGAACTAAATTTTAAAGCTATGAAAAGTATCCACATCTCAAAGATGGAGCGCATGCGCTCCATCAATCTCCGTATTGGCTTTGCAGCCGCTATTGTTTTGGCCATCTTTGCTTTCAACTGGACAACGGAACGCCCTGCCCCCATCACCTTTGAGGACGAAGCATATCCATCCGAAGTAACGCTGAAGCCTTTTACCATCAGCGAACCAAGAGCGGCAGAGCAGCCACCTTCCACAGTGCTGAAACCCCAAGACATCATCATCGAAGTGCCTGATTTGGTAGTGTCTGGCTTATTGCCCAGTTTGATTCCAACGGATTCAAGCTCGGTGTCAGATGAAGAACCAGGCAATGTGGCAGCGGCAGCCCCCATCATCCCTAAAGCTCCACCTTTACCTCCAGAGGAGGATATCAAAGAGGAGCCTTGGATACTTATTGCCGAAGAAATGCCCCGATTTCCTGGCTGTGAAGATATGGACCTCTCCAAATCCGAACGCACAGAATGCGCTACCAATCGTTTATTGAAGTTTATTTATGAAAATATACGCTACCCAGATATAGCCCGACAAAACGGCATAGAAGGCACGGTATATATCAAGTTTGTGGTAGAAAAAGATGGCAGTATAAGCAATGCCAATATTGTCAGGGATATAGGCGGCGGCTGTGGACAGGAAGCGATGAGGGTAGTCGGCAAAATGCCCAAATGGCAGCCCGGCAAGCAGCGGGGTAGGGCAGTGCGGGTGCAGTTTAATTTGCCAGTGAAGTTTAAATTAAGCACTTGAGTTTAATTGTTTTTATAATAACTATAAAAACTGATACTATGAACAAGAAACTTTGTCATATTCCTATGTAACTCAAGTTGCGGATAACTTAGAAAAGGCAAGGTTGATAACAGTTTATAAGGGTTGATTTTTGCGAAATAGTAGGCAAAAATCAACCCTTATAAACCCTTATAAACTGTTATCAACCAACATCCGCAACTTGGATTATGTATTTAACCATGCGTAGTAAATCCGCTGATAGATGATTGTTGGTTGGAGCCGGGCAAGAATAATAGCTCGGCTTTTTTATTTCCCATAAAATAGTGAATAAACCAATACCCGCTGCCCATCATCCGATACGTATTCCTTTCAAAACGAATCCCCTTTTGTTACAACATCGACCTATTTTTGTCAAAAGTGTACGCATTTTTAAAAAAAGCATACGCATACTTGACAAGACTATACGTAGTCTTCGATAAAATATACGTATAGCTTGACCTATGGTACGTATTCATGCACAGGTAATACGTATAGCTTATTCATGGGTGCGCATAGTTTATGGTTTAATACGCATTTTATAATGGCCGATACGTATGCTATGATATAAAACATGCACTGTTTTGTCGGGATGGCGTATCGTTTTAGTGAGGATACGTATCGTTTTGCTGCATATTTTATGAAGTAATAAAAATACTGTAATAAAAATAATAAAAAAAGTCGTTCTTTCAGTGTTTTAACATTATTTGGCACAGGCATTGAAGCGGGTATATGTTATCCAACAACATATTTTAACCGTTGACTGCAAGGAACCCTGTCAACAGCTATTGTGCTTGCCAATAGCTGGAACCCAATATCCAAACAGCCAACACAAACTTTCTAAGAATCATGGTCGTAATCTTGAAAATCGCAGCTGCGAGCTGGTCTGACCTCAACGAACAAAAGCTGGACTCCTTCAGCACCACGGCAGCGGGCGTGGTCTCCAACGCCGCCGAATACCCACTGGTGGTCACGGAAGCAGCGGAA
>WGNL01000045.1 GCA_016124585.1 Bacteroidota bacterium
CCCCCGGAATCGTTCGTCGGGCAGCTTGGCACCTAATATTTCTTGTGCCCAAAATCCTATCCCTGTTTTTGTTTCGCCTATCATAGCGGTGTTTGTTCACCGAAAGATAGCAAGTCAAATTTTATGGGACATGATTAGGTCTTTACCTGTTGTAAATAATTACATCCTCCCCTTATCCCCGCTGGCGCACCCACTATAAAACCAATTAAAAACGGTACTGCTCGTTGCTAACTGCGCTGCTCACAGACCTAGATTACGTCCTTTGACCGCCATGCATAAGCCACATAAGAAACAGTAGCCACATCTAATCACCAAAACGCCCCGACCACTCACATGGCCGGGGCGTTGTTTTTAGTGCTCCCTACTGGGTGGTCTCCCCGGTGGGAGGTGCTTCGTTGGGCTTGCTGCTCTAGTTCTCGTAAAAATTCTCTTTTAAATGAAGCAGCTTACTATTATTTTCGAAAGGCACAAGTTCAAACAAGATTCGAGCACTGAGCAAGTCACTTTCGAAATCCCCCACCACTCCCCTCAAAAAAATAAAACCCCTTCCGCAATAAATTTCTAGCCAATTGGAAAAAGCAAACCGCTTTCGTGAAAATCTTGAAGCCAGTTGGAAAAAGTAAATCACCTACGTAGAGAATTTGGAAGCGATTGGAAATATCCAATTGTTCCCGTGGAAAATTTCTAGGCAATTGGAAAAAGAAAAGAGTTTCCAAATTCATTTTCGAGGGTTTTGAGTGTTTCCCATGAATTTATTGTCAAACCAAAAACATATCAAACTTATACGTATATTGCTTCATCAATTGGAGACACGCCAATTGGTGCGGCAAGGTGGTTCACTCTCGACCAGCTGTTGCGATGGCCTCTAAACCGCTCTAACCTTTATATCTCAAACCAATATGAGGCGTACATGGATCTTTCTGAACAACACCTTCGACATCAACACCAAAAATTCATCGGTAAAAATGCTCCGAATCGCCAATGACCACGACTCCCGTCTGGCAGCGGCGGCTGTGGATGACCCTACCCTTCTGCCCATCTGGGAGCGCTACAATGCGCCTTTGCTAGTTTACCGCACCTTGATGTCGCAGCGCAACAGTGGCAAAGGCAGCGGCAAGGGCAAAACCCAAATCTTGACGGAAAAGCTCGACCTGCTTTCCACTACCTGGATTCGGGCGTGGGAGGTGAAAGTGTTCCTGCAATATCCGCAGGGCACACCGGAGGCCACGGCCATTTTTCCACAGCGGAAGGCGCCTTTCCAAACCGGGCCTTATGAGGAGCGCATCCTGGCGGTGAACGCCCTGAAGGATTCGCTGTCGGCGTACCCGCTGCTGGCGGATGTCAAGACGGACGTGTCCGACAAATACGATATGCTGCTGGAGGCCCGTGACGGACAAAAACAACAAATGAGCCTGACGGGCAAGTTCAGCGACGAGGTGGAGCGCCAACGCTTGGGCTTGGCGGAATTGTCCTATAAGAATTTGGGCTTTTTGATAGATAAATTTGGGGAAAGGCCCACGGACGTGGAGCGTTTCTTTGATTTGGCGCTGCTGCGCAAATCGGTGTCGGATGAAGACACGATTTTCAACTATTCCGATATGGTGGCGGCGGGCGAAACCTCGGCAGTGCTGTTGCCCAAGAAACTGGAATTGGGCATCAATGCCATCTGCAATTTCACCAATACCTCCCACAACATCGAGCTTCAGTTTTTCTTTGCCAACAATCCTTCAGCAGCGGATAGCCCAGTGAAAATCACCGCACTGCCCGGCGAGACCGTGGAGACCACAGCAGCGGAAGCAGGCTGGACACCTGAGAGCAGTGTGCTGGTGGTGAAAAATTCCGGCACCATGACGGCAGAGTTTGAGGTGATGCTGATGGAGGGGGTTGGGTGAGGGGTTGAAGGAGTGAAGGAGTGAATGGGTGAAGGAGTGACCGGATGGCTGGTGGGCTATCCGGTCATTTTTTTGCTACTTATTCTTGGGATGTGGGCACTTGCAGGCTTAAAAATCCCTTTGGGCTTTTCAATCTTTTTAACTGCTGGTTAAACGGCACCAAATACACCACATTGAGCTAATACCGCATCTTCTACCTGCAAACCCTGATGGGTGCTATTTTACTGTTTAGACTTTGTTCCGATTTTAGCTTTCTGTGAAAATCGAACATAGTCTTAGCTTTTGCATAGCTGGAGATGTTTGCGTGGCAGTGACCGGAACCAGCAGGAAAAGTGGTCAAAAAAAGGAATACATGGAATTTTTGGAAATCTTACTACTGGTCGTAGCATCTGCTTATCTGTTAACCGCCAAATCAATCAACCAGAAACTAAAAAAAGCCTATATTCTCCTAATCCTGGCGCTCCCCTTTTGCATTCAAATCATCCTGGTGGGGCCTCACTGGCAAATCTATCCCACGTATTTAATCTGGCTAATTGCCATGATGGTGGCTTATTTCCAACCTGAGCGAAAATCATCCATCGTTGTCCGGGGGCTGAAAGTGATTGGCTTTACCATTTTACTGGCTTTGGCGATTGCACTACCCTCCATACTGCCCATCTTTCAATTGCCAACTCCTACTGGCCCATATACTGTCGGGACATCGGATATTTACTTTGAATCCAATAGGGAGGAAGTGATAACGCCTGATGAAAGCGATAAAAGGCGGTTGATGATTAAGACATTTTACCCATCAACACAAAAAAATGGAAAACAGGACCCTTATGTGGACAAGGGTGGAAGAAATGGTTTTGCAAGAAAGTACGGACTTCCTACCTCCACGCTCAACTATCTGGACAAAGTGGAAACCCATGTTTATAGGGATATTCAAATTGCGGATGAAACTTTCCCCGTCATCGTTTTTTCACATGGCTATAATTCGAAGGCAAATGGATATTATGCCATATTATCTGAAATAGCCAGTCATGGGTATGTTGTTTTTGCCATCAACCATACTTATGAAAGCACGGGAACAACCTTTCCGGATGGTTCGGAAGTATATTTTGACTATGATTATGCGGGCAAGATTGAGGCTAATACATGGCAGAAAATGGAGCCAATCATCAATGCTTTCAAGCAGAATCTTTCGTTCGAGGAGCGCCATCCAATTGTAGAAAAAGGACTAACCACGTATTTTGTCAAAGGCATAGTCGAACGGTGGGAGAAAGACATTGAGGATGTCATCAGTGAATTGGATGAATGGAATAACGCAGGGTTTTTCAAGGGGAAATTGAACACCGCAGCGCTGGGTGTATTGGGCCATTCAAGAGGTGGAGGCGCAGCAGGTGATGCCCTTCTAAAAGATGACAGGATTAAAGCAGGTGCTAACTTGGATGGTGTTCAATGGGGGCAGATAGTTGACAGCGCATTTCAAAAGCCTTTTCTTTTTCTGTCGGCAGATTGGCCAGCTGAGCACGAAAATTTAAACCAACATGCCTATGTCAACAAAAGCACCTCCATTTTCTATGAAGGCATTTTGCTTCATTCGGGGCATAGCAATTTCATGGACATACCTTTTATGGTTCCATTTAAAAAGTTGAGTGAAGCTGGTGATATTGAACCGGGTTTAGCCATTGAGATAACCAATAAACTGACTATCTCCTTTTTTGATAAATACCTGAAAAATAAGGATGTTGATATCCTGTCTTTAGATTCAGCATATGAAATGCTTAAGCTGAAAGCTTACCCTGGTGATTCAAGGGAATAAATGTTTAGTATAGTATGCTACGCCCTTTCATCGGCCTTATTTTTTTTAGTAGTCGGACTGCCTAAAACCCGTAAAAAACTAAATCCTGTTTGCCCAAAGGACTGAATATCGCAGCGAATTTGGTTTAGGATTTTGGATTTGATTTGAAACGTTGAGGCGCTGAACCGTTCCTAATTCTTTTCAAAACCTATCGCTCGGTTCTTCTTTACCAAGGTCAATGGCCCTCAGGGGCAGTCTACCTTTTGAACCACCACCTGTAAAGCAGGTGGATTTCTAATTTGAATTAAACAACAAAAAAAGGCCACTAACTGGCATTCCTGCCAGTACCTTTACCAAAACTATATTCACCATGTCAAGAAACAAATACCTGGCAGATCGTTTGAGGGAAGTCCTACTGCAAGGCCGCTGGATTGCCAACACCAATTACAAAGCGCAGATAGAGAGCCTGACCTGGGAGCAATCCACCCATAAAATTGGGAACTTGAACACCATTGCGTTGCTTACTTTTCATATCAATTATTATTTGGCAGGGCTAATAAAGGTGTTTAATGGTGGGGAACTGGATATTCGTGACAAGTACAGTTTTGACATGCCACCTATCCAATCGGAAACTGAGTGGAGAAGCTTGATAGATGAATTTTTATCCAATGCTGAAGCGTTTGCAAGCAAAGTGGAGAACATGGATGACCATGTATTTGACGCCCCTTTTGTCGATGAAAAATACGGCAGTTATTTACGAAATATCGAAGGGGTTATTGAACATAGTTATTATCATCTTGGTCAAATTTCGCTCCTTAAAAAGCTGATATTGGAGGCCGAAGGAAGAATAGAGTTGGCATAAACAATGGTATAAACTACTATTCCTCAAACTAAGAAAAGTCAGTTATCTTGTATGCTGTCAGCGTAAAAAATTCTGGCAAAACCAGCCATTGCTAATACGGGCATTCTTCCATTATTTAATCATAGTCACTGACGCCAGTCCCTGATTATCTCCATAATCAATTCCTCTTTGTTCTTACCATTGAAAACTTTGAAAGAAAAATTATAAATCTCAGGCTTTACGGATAATTTGCCAGATTTTGGTTGGGAACAAATACCGAGATAAGTATCGCTTTCCTCCTCATCCATTTTAAAGCTAAAAACATAGAGCCAAACCTCTTTACCCTCATAGATATGTTTTCTTTTTTCCAGAATCTTGAAATCCAAAACCTCATCAATTTCATCGTCCATAAGGGCGGGGATCCCACCTTGGATAAAGGTCTGCGCATCCAAGAATTTTTTGGGTATGCTATTGAAGTATTTTTGACTAAGGGTCGTCAATAGGTAATTCCAAGCATAAGGGTTGCTGTGTATGCTTTCCAGCGTTGAATCATTGATTTTCTCCCCTTGTTTGTATAAGCTGATCAATGCATCGGCACCGAGCCATTTATCATGTTTAAAACCAACCAATTTATGGAGGAACTCACTGGATGCGGTAGAAGGTGCGAGATAGCCAATAATATCGACGATACCATACAGGGGATAGTATTCAATTGAATCTGGTATCGCATCCGAGAAACTAAGCAGTTTTGTATTTTCAAGGATACCCAAGCCATCACCGACGAAATCAGCGGCATATTGCTCAAAAAGGGATTTGCTGTCCGGTTGCGTTTCCAAGCAACTGCTTATTGCATTATAGACATCGCCCTTGAAAATGGGATGGTGGCGCAATGCCATCAGCGCTGGAATATGTTCGAGTACCAAAGAGGAATCATTATTAAACTGCCTATTAATATAGTAAAAGTAGATTTGCTGATTGGTATCTGCTTGCATTGCCAGCTTAAAAAACGCATCATAGCTTTCGTGGGTACCCATAGAAAGCAAGGCCTCCAAAGTTGCTTCTGCTCTGTAGTTTATATCGTGGTTAAACCAATAATATCCCTGAAGAAACACCAAGACTTCCGCTGTTTTTACGTCGGCCAATTTATTAACCAATGTTGCATGCACACTAGCGTATCTGCTGGAATCCCAAGGCATTTCCATCTCCAAAATATTAAACACAGCAGGTAAGTCTTCCCCCGCCAACTCCATGTGGTTGATGGCATTTTTTGCATACGATACCGTAGCAGAATCCTGTGAAATAATATCGGCAAAAATCAAGGGCTTGGTCTGCCGTTTCAAAAGCGCCCCTGTCCAAGTTTTTTGGGGTTCAAAGGAATTGAAGAATGCCCAACTTCTAGTCTCATCCCCCGCCGAGGACTTGTTCACCAACATTTCATATATACCCTCATCATGTAAAATAATGAGGTGGTCAACAAAGTATTGATTAGCAGTGTCCTTTTCCTGCATATAATACGCAGGCATGGATTTGAATATCGTATCACGGATAACCGACGCTGAATCTTCATTCAAATTTTGTTTGTATTGGATCAAGAAACTATCGGGATTTTCAACTTGAAAGTATTTGGACCATATCGTTTCTATTACATTGTATGTGTGAGCGGATAAGCTATCTGCTGCAGCATATACTATCTCTTTTACAACTGGATAGTGGTAGGCCGGATAGCTATTTGATTTAAAGGTCAACTTGCCGGGGAATGAAGCGGAGGCATCCAATTTAGGCAATTCTACACGCTGCAAAGCCGAGTGTCCAATAGGCAGCAAACGTATCTCTTCAAAAAATTGCTGGCTCAAGCTATCACTCCCGCCTGCTGGCCGGAGCAAGGCAAAACTATAAAACCGATTGGCCCGCATGGCTATCTGTACATCAATGATATTATCCTTCAGCCGATATTTAATAGCCCTTCCAGGTAACCCACCGATGCGGATATTGGAAGGTTTACCAATTATACGACCCCAGCCTTGGCTATACGCCTGCTGAACAGCATCAAAAGCCGTATTTTTATCTTTAAATAACAAGGTGGACGGATAATCCATCGACATCAGCAAATATTGCATGCCCCTGCGCAGGTCATTGGCAATAAACATGCGCCCAGTAATTATGGTCGGCCCATCTTCTCCATTATCCAGCGGCTGCTGAATCTGCTGAAAGATTGGTTGTAGCGGCAATTTTACACGGTACCCACTTATTTCATCTTCAAAATCAATTCGGTCCAGCTTCGGCTTATTGGCCTCAAACAAACTATCGGCCACACCAGTGAATTTTGGCAAAACCCGCCTGACTTGATAGCCTTTTTCTTTAAACAAGGCAAGCAGCCCATCATCGCCGGGCAAATGCCCACAACCAACTGCACAAAAAATACGCTGCTGCTGGCCAAGACTGATGATCTTTTCCATCATCCGCAGATTACGGTTGGTGAGCAGTTCCTCCCGAAACTTAATGGAGGCTGGGCTTTTTCCTAAAGGAATATTCAAAGAGTCAAGTTGCCCTTTTCGATAGTTTTCAATCATCCGGTTCATAGGAAAAATATCACCTGTGCTTCGGCGGGCCGTGTCAGCGACTTGCTCTTCATAGGCTGAAAACAGCTCCTTGTATTCCTCCATTTTTTCCAGACCATACATTTTTTTGCCACGGTCCTGTGCATAGCCGAACAATGTCAAGTCAAGAATCTGGGGGCGTTTCTTGGTGAAGGGAAGCTCTTTGACCCCCTTGAGAAATTTCTCCAGTATATCCGTTTTTTTCTCTTTCAAAAGAGAATCCAGCGAACCCTCTAAATCTTCGGACCACATCTGCTCCACGTCTTCGAGGTTGTCTTTATCTAAAAACTGGGCGAGTTCGCTAGTGTCCTTGTTCAAGGTCTTGTCTAACACATAGCTCATAGCGGAGTCGGGATGTACCTCCATCGCAAATGCATCACAGTTCTCAATGGCCAGCAGGACGGAATCAGGGAATTCAAACACCCGCACATCCCGCAGGTGCATGGTACCAAACAGATAGCAGCTCTGTGGCAGGTCTTCACCCGAAATCTCCCAAAGTAGCGAGTAATTCGGTTTGTCAACCTGTGAAAAGAGCGGTAGCGCCAAGCCTAGGGCTACAAGCAAGGTGTAAAGCTGTCTGAGCATGAGAATCAATTGCTTTTTGGTGAAAACTGGTGCTAATATACGCTTGAAAGCAACATGCAGTAAGCATCAAAACGATGCCAAATATAGGGGAAGTTCAAGTTGCATTTTGGGTGTATGCTTGGAGGTATTAATAAGCCTTGCAATGCAGGCGCCACAAAGCGGCAAAGTGAAAAATGATAGGGATAGTCCGCAAATGACTTGGGTACAAAAAGCGCCTATTTATTGGTGGTTTGTAAAAGCTCAAGCGTTTTGGACCATCGACAGGAGCAGTAGCATATTGTTTAGCAGTGAGTTAAATGGTTTATAGCCTAACGGTTTACAACTAAACGCTTGGACAAAACCTCGTCGCCAATCATAATTTTCAGCAGATAAACCCCCGATGGTTTATCCTTGAAATTGAGCAGTTGTTTGGTGCTGGTGCTTGAACTTTGGAGCACCCTCCTACCGGTCACGTCAAAGGCATTTACCTCCACCTTATCCAGGTTGTTGAGGCCGATCAACTCCAACGTAACCTGCCCAGAAGTTGGGTTGGGGTAAAGGAGGATATGACTTTCAAGGTCTGTTTCCGTGACCGCATTCATGTTTTGAATGGTGTAGCCACTTTGTGTCACGCAGCCATTTGCATCAGTAGCCACAAGGGTATAGGTACCAGCGGGCAGCCCACTAATATCTTCCATATTACCAATGACTGCACCAGTCATTGCGTTTTTCCATACAAAAGTATAAGGCATTACACCACCGCTTACTGTCACGTCAATGGAGCCTATCGATTGGTTGATAGAATCATTGACTATAGCTACTAAAATGGTGGTAAGATTGTCAGGTTGTCCAATGGTCACCGATTGCTCGAACGTGCAACCTCCTGCATCTGTTATACTTACGCTGTATTGCCCAGCAATCAAACCATTTGTTGAAGACGTATTGTCACCATTGCTCCAAAGATAGGTGTATGGCTGTGAGCCGCCGGAAGGAACCGCTGTGGCACTTCCATCATTCGCCCCAAAACAAGTTGCCGGAACCGTGGTAATATTGGCCGAAATCATCATGGGCACTGTGATTTCAAAACTACAATTGCTAACATTTCCACTAACATCGGTAGCTGTGAAAGCTACTGTATTAGTGCCTACGGGGAAGGTGCTGCCACTTGGCAGGCCGCTGATTTGAGTGAGCGTCACGGAGCCCGCACAGTTGTCGGTGGCAGTTACATCAAATATGCCTACGGGATCGCAGTAAGGCACTACCATATTGCTGGGGCAGTCAATTTGTGGAGGAGTACTTTCCGTTATGGTTATTGCTACACTGGCCGTGCTGGTATTGCCACTGGCATCGGCTGCGGTCACCTCCACATTATTTAGTCCTGCATTATTGCAATCGAAGCTCTCTTGGCTCAGTGTCCATTCCACAATGCCGCAGTTATCTGTGCTACCGTCGTCCAACATTTGCGGGGTGATTGTAGCCACACCACTCGCATCAATACTGACACTGATGCTTTGGAGGTTCAATACAGGTGGCAAGTTGTCCAGAATGGTCACAATGGCTGTACCAGTTGCAGTATTGTTACCAGAATCCGTTACAGTGAGTGTCACGGAATTATCCCCCAAATCATCGCAATCAAACGTTGTTTGGTCAAGGTTGTAGGCAACAATATCGCAGTCGTCGGTACTGCCATTGTCAACATCAACAGGATTGGCGATGACTTGGCCGTTGTCATCCAACATCAGTGTAATGTTTTGAGTAACAACAGTCGGAGGCAAGTCTAAATTGGTACCAACAAGGACATTGAAATTGTCGGAACATCCGTTGGCATCGGTAATTACCACTGTGTATTCGCCAGCCAGAAGACCGCTAATGCTTGCGGTTGTCTCGCCATTTTGCCATAAATAATTGTAGCCAGCCGTGCCACCAGTGCCTGCTACCGTCAGGCTACCGTCCGATGCACCACAAGTGGTCGCTACCATTTCCACGACATCAATCCCCAATGCATCAGGTTCGGCGAGTGTCACCTCCGCAAAAGCGGTACAGCCTGCATTATAGGTTACGGTGGCAATATACATACCAGCAGAAAGGCCAGAAATGGTGACACCAGCCTCACCATTCGACCATTCGACGTTGTCCGGCAAAATGCCTCCCTGCAAGGAAACCGTTGCCTCGCCGTCACTACCCCCATTACAACTGATGTCAGTAGCTTGTATGCTTGCCGGAACGCCACAATTGTATTGAAATACCGTTACCGTCTGTTCGGACTGGCAGCCTGCTTCATCCGTTACTACCACGGTGTAATCATCGGGAGCAAGGTCGCTGATGGCTTGCGTGGATTCCCCATTGCTCCATAAATAAGTGTACGAACCAGTTCCTCCCGTAGGGTTGGCCATCGCCGTACCGTCATTTACGTTGAATAATGTCTGAGGTGTTGCAGAAGCGTTTACCAAGAGGTTTGGCGGTTGCACAATGGTCACCGATTGCATGGACGAGCAACCGTTACCATCCGTCACAATGACGGAATAATCGCCAGCCAGCAAGTCGGGTGCAGTGGCAGTAGTTGCTCCGCTTGACCATTCGTAGGTAAAATTACCATCCCCACCACTGGCGGAAACAGTGGTTGAGCCACTTTGGTCACCAAAACAGGTTACATCCGTTGTTCCTGTTATTTGAGTGGACACGGGAGGCAGTTGGACAACCGTGGTTGTAGCAGTGCTGGTACAACCATTGGTCAAGTTCGTTACGGTTAGCAAATAATCGCCATCTTGGGTAACAGTAGGCGTCAGGGTTGTTTCATCCGCAGAAATAAAGCCGTTGGAAGTTGTCCAAAGGTAGGCAAAATCGGAGCCTGTAGAAGACCCCGCCCCATTCAATTGAAGTGACATGGCATTACAATTCAAGGTGCCATTGGTCGCTGCTGCTGCGTCTGGCTTCACTGTATCCGCCACCACCAACGCCATGTCGGTTTTTGTGCAGGTATTGGTTCCAGTGACGGTAAGCAGATAATTGCCGGGGGTACTGACGGTTGGGTTCTGAAGGTTGGAGCTGAAACCGTTTGGCCCTGTCCAGAGATAAGAAACACCAGCTGTTGTGGAACTGCCCATCAGCATGACCTGAGCAGTGTTGCAGTTGATGCTGCCACCAGTGGCTACCACATTTTGTGGCGGAGCGGTATCTTGAACAATAACCACCGTGCTTTCATCCACACATGTATGGTCGCCTACCGTGCTGACAATTGTCAGGGTGTAGGTGCCTCCGGTGGTAACCGTTAAGGTCGGGCTGCTACCAACCACGACATTGCCCTTTTTCCAAGTATAAACCGGATTGTCCCCATAAATAGAAGTTGAACCCGATAACTGAAGACTTGTTGTGCTGCAATTCAGTGTGCCTGCTCCCGTGATGATGGTTTCAACTGGAACAACAACAAGCAGCAAGGTCGTCGTACTATCACATCCGTATTGGTTTTGCAACACCTGGTCATAGGTGCCACCATCGCAAATCGTGTTGCCATCGAACACAATACAATCTCCTTCACAAACTGTTTCGACTATGAATTTTTGGTCGGAAACAACCTGCGTGAGCTGCAATTCGGTAATGCTATCACAGCCTTGCCACGACTGAGACACCCAATGAAATACACCACCGTAGTAAAATACCTGGCCATTGCTGGCTATATAGAAGTCATTGGTACAGACATACCCATATTCGTAGGATGCAGGATTGGGTATTGGGTTCACTGTTATATCCCTGCAATAAAGCCCAGTACTACATGCAAGCGGGGGGCCAATAAGTGAAACACAAACCTGAAAAGTGGATACGTTTGGGAAGGGGGGGAAATTGAATGTCTGTACTGGGTCTGTGGATTGGAATGTACTAATACCTGGGGTTACCCACCAGTTATATTCATAGCCGGGCATATCTGGTATGGAAAAAGTAGCCTCGCCCCCAAGACAAACCTCCGAAGGCCCTTCCAATAAGTTGGGAGGTTCAATCCTCGTCCAGGATGCAGTACCACCGACGGTCAGTGAAAAGTTACTAATACTGTTACTTGTGTTGGTCATCAACAGATAGTATTTGTTGCCAGCAATGAGGTTGACAGTGGGCTCAAACTGCCCGACGTTAGGTACCCCAAAAGAAGCAAGGGAGTTGCTAGCAATACCAGCGTTGTGAATGGCAGGGTCAGAGAAAGCGTTGCAGGCCACAAGTAATGGCAGCGGGCCACCAGGGCCATCTGGGGCACAAGGGCAGGAACCTTCCCATAGGGCAAAATCATATTCTTCCCCTAGTATTAAGGGGGAGACAATAAATTCTAGCGTTCCGCTTGCCGTACATGTAAAGCCAAACCACCAGCTGCCCCCTTCAATTTGGAGACAGGAGCAACTGACATCATCTGCTATGTAGTTGATGCCAGATATTCCAGCAGCCTGTACATAGGTAGAACCTGAGTGTGGGAACTCAGCGGGCAGGCAGCAATCCCTTTGAGCTTGGGAAAACTGCAACCAGCCAAGGAAAAAGATTGGAGATAGGAGAATTTGCTTCATACTTTAATTAATTTTGGCGAAATATAATCCAATTTCCACATTTCCTCCCATAAATGCCTCTGCATAAAATAATAATTCCATTAGGAACCATAACACAACTAATACTCATATCAATATTAGCAATCCTTATTACCCCTTTGCACAAACGCATTAAAATATTAATTGCTACAACACCATTGCTGTTACAGACAAATACAAAAATCAAGGCAATTTTTCAGATGCTCTATACTTGCCTGGCCTTTTGAACAAAGTGAATTCAGCCTTTTGAACAAAGTCCTCAAGAAACACCTACCCTACCTTTGTCTCATCAATAACAATTAAAACTTATAAAAATGGGACAGAACAATTATCAAGGAGCATTACAACAACCATTAGGCTCAGGATTTAATGCTACATCGACTGCAAGCGATATAATCAAAGACATTGACCTTACAGGAAGAGTCGCCATTGTAACTGGTGGCAATACGGGCATTGGTTTGGAAACAACAAAGACACTGGCCGCTGCAGGAGCAACAGTAATAGTGCCTGCAAGGGATATCGAAAAAGCCAAGCGAAATTTGCAAGGCATTTCCAACGTAGAATTGGAAGCAATGGACTTGATGAAACCCGATTCTATCGATGCCTTTGCAGCAAAGTTTTTGGCATCGGGCAGGCCGCTTCATTTGCTCATCAACAATGCGGGGATTATGTGGGTGCCATTGCGCAGAGACTGCCGTGGCATCGAATCTCAACTTGCCACAAATTATTTAGCACCATTTCAGCTTACTGCAAAACTTTGGACCGCCCTCAAAAAAGCCAATGGAGCAAGGGTTGTGAATGTTTCCTCGCAAGGGCACCAATTTGCAAATTTCAATTTTGATGACCCCAATTTCATGCACCGCGAATATGAGACCCTCCAAGGGTATGGTCAGTCAAAAACAGCTACCAATCTATTCTCCCTTGAATTAGATTGTCTTGCTAAAGGCCATAATATAAGGGCTTATTCATTGCATCCGGGTTCTATCAACGGAACGGAATTAGGCAGAGAAGCCCCACTAGAACTGTTTCAGCAAATGGGCTTCTTAGATACTTCTGGCAATCTTTTGCCAGAAGTTGCAGCTTCTTTAAAAACAATCCCACAAGGTGCCGCCACTACTATCTGGTGTGCTACCAGCCCATTACTTAACAATATCGGAGGTGTGTATTGTGAGGACGCAGACATTGCCGAACTAGCGTCTGACATTCCCATGTCTAATGGCGTAAAGCTTTACTCATTGGATGAAGCCAACGCAAAACGCTTATGGAAATGGAGCGAGGAGATGACTAGCATATCATTCAATACCATTTAATTTTTGGCGGTGTATAAAATGTAAGGCTGGGTATAAAAATTAGTGGCATTCCGGAATGGTCATTATCTTAAAGTGACCAAACTACAAAGACTATGACGATATGTCCGGACTGCCACAGCCACAATGTTAAGAAAAATGGCCG
>WGNL01000043.1 GCA_016124585.1 Bacteroidota bacterium
AGTCGGGCTTTGTCAGCGACAAGTCGGGCTTTGTCAGCGACAAGTCGGGCTTTGTCAGCGACAAGTCGGGCTTTGTCAGCGACAAGTCGGGCTTTGTCAGCGACAAGTCGGGCTTTGTCAGCGACAAGTCGGGCTTTGTCAACGACAAGTCGGGCTTTGTCAACGACAAGGTGGCCTTTGTCAAGGACAAAGTGGCTTTTGTCAAGGACAAGGTGGGCTTTGTCAAGGACAAGTCGGGCTTTTGTCAAGGACAAGTCGGGCCTTGTCAACGACAAGTCGGGCCTTGTCAACGACAAGATGGCTTTTGTCAAGGACAAAGGCCTTTCTTTTTCTTCATTATTGGGGTCAGGAAAGCCACAAAATCTTTTGCGACAAGTATCTACCTTTTCTCCCAGCACAACATAAACAATTACCTAAACTAGAACAAGTTTGAGCTAGTGTTAGGGCGCAGCGGCGCCTGTAATTCCAGCACTGGCCAACCTTCGGCATCCCTTCCAACTCGTTTGGAATATTTCGAACGAGTTGGAGGGTAATACCGAGCAAGCATGTGAAATATGTATAATGACAAACATGCTTAGATGTCCTTCTATAATTTGGCTTATTTTGCCGCTAAATCAATAGTGAGCAACTACGCATGTCGAACGCAGTACCAACAACGGATTTCGAGAGGCTGGCCTTGGCCATCACAGCTTTTGCCAATATGACTAGTGAGGAGTTCACGCTTTCGGCACCATATTGGGTGCAGCGTAGCTACCGCAAAGGTGATTTTTACAACGAACATCGGAGTGTTTGCAAGCATTTGGGTTTTGTGCTGAACGGTGCCTTCCGTTCCTATATTATTGATGAAAAAACCGCAGACGAAAAAAATGTCTTCCTATATTCTGGCAACCAGTTTGTTGTTTCGTTCAAAAGTTTTATCCGGCAAATTCCTTGCGACTACCACACGCAGGCTATGACGGATGCGACCATTCTGAGCATCGGCTTTTTTGACCTGATGTCCCTTTATCAAAAATCTCATGCATGGGAGCGTTTTGGCCGGCTGCTTGCGCAGGAGGCATTCAACGTGGCCATGGAACGCACGGAGAGTTTTCTTTTTAAAAGCCCAGAAGAACGCTATCTCGACCTGGTAAACCAACACCCCGACATCTTCAACACAGTGCCGCTCTACCATATTTCATCCTATCTGGGCATTCAAGGGCCCTCCTTGAGCCGCATCCGAAAAAGAATTTCAGGAAAATAATTCGATTTTAACTTGGGTTAAAGTTTTCGGCAAAAAGCGCCTACATCTTTGCATCATCAATCACATGATAGTGGACAAGCGGGGTGAAGCGAAAACAGGAAACAGTATCGGTCCTGCCTTCAAGTCTTTTGCCCATTATCAAAAAATGCATTAAAAATGAAAGCGCAACCATCAAAAACAGTCGTATTTATCCACGGTCTTTTCGTCAACAACACGTCCTGGTCAGCTTGGCAAAAGTATTTCGAGGCAAGAGGCTTTAAAACTTATGCACCAGCCAACCCCGGCCATGAAGGGAATCCAGCCGACCTTCGTGCCAATATTGACCCCAAATTAAACAACTATACTTTTGAGGATTCGGTGATGAGCCTCGCAAAGTTCATTGATACGCTGCCTGAAAAACCCATCATCGTAGGGCACTCGCTAGCAGGCTTGATCGTACAGAAATTGATTGAAATGGACAAAGCAGTAGCTGGCATCAGCATCGATGGCGCACCTCCAAAGAATGTACTTGCACCGTTCCAAACGATTAAAACCGTATTCCCTGTTGTGAATTTCTTCAAGGCTGGCCCTTTCATGGGCAGCAGGGAGTGGTACCACTATTCATTTTTCAATAATCTTAGCCGTGCCGAGAGTGACAAGGAATTCGATAAAATCGCTGTTCCGGAAAGTCGGACCGTCGCAAGGAACACGCTCCTGAAATCCTTCGCAAAAGTGGAATTCAGCAAACCTCACAACCCATTGCTATTTATTGGCGGTGAAAATGATAATATCTTTCCTGCCAGTTTCACCAAACGGATTGCGGGCTCTTATAAGCACAAGGGTAGCATCGTGGACTTTAAATCCTTCGAAGGTCGCAGCCATTATATTGCCGGGGAGCAAGGTTGGGAGGAAGTAGCAGATTATATATTGGGCTGGATAACACAGTTGAATTTAGCTTAAAATCTTATTGCATAAATTAAGGCCATGCGGGAATCAATGTATTCTCGCATGGCTTATTTAACTCAAGTTGCGGATAACTTAGAAAAGGCAAGGTGGATGAGGTTGATAACAGTTGATAAGGGTTGATAACGGTTGATTTTTGCGAATTACTAGGCGAACATCAACCGTTATCAACTTTATCAACCAACATATTTATTATGTGAGTTTAGCTTTACAACTTATGTAGTTCCCCATTTGCACGCACCATTCTTTCAATCAGTTCTACGGTAGGAAAATCCATGACAAGGATGCCGTAGCGCCCTTGTGGATTGGTTTTCAAGTAGGTGTTGGCATTGGGATTCACTGTTTTTGAAAAATCCTTTGGGCTGCAAGTGATGCGGAAAATGGAACCGAGGATGACGGAGAATTTGGAGCGAATCCCATTGGCGTTGAAATAATTGACATACAGTACATCATTCTTTGACGAACCTTTGGCTATATCCAGTTGAGCCTTGACATATGGCCACTTATCCTTTTTTTTAGTAAGCTCAAACATGTCCTGAACAATAAGATTTGGATATGGAATACCCTCTCCTAAATTGGCATTGTCTACTATAACTATTTTTCCTCTTGCCGCTTGAACGGTTGGGATTTCCCATTTATCGTACCACAGGTCTGGCTGCTGGTTTTTATACTTGGCAAATATTTCCTGAAAGCTTTGGCTAGAATTTTTAGGTTCTTTCTCCTCCTTTATCCGCATCAGAATAATTTCTGAGGGATGAGCTGAAAGGAATTTGCTGCAATCATTCAATACTTCATCAAAACCCAAGTGCTGGTCCATGATGTCATGGTAAATTAGGAACCGTTCTCCCTCCCTTCTGCACCGGATGTCTAAAAAACGAATACCGTTTTCAAGTTGCTCCGCAATTGTCCAGTTTTGGGTTTTGAAATAGGGCTTCAGCAATATTCCAGCACCACGTTTCGACCCAGAATCATGAGTGCCAGGGATGGTAAGTGCGCCCACGGAAACATCGTCATTGAGACTGGACATCCAAGCATTCAATGGGGCATCGTTCATGGTAGAATTGGATTGTGACTTCAAAGCATCAAGCATTAAAAATGAAAGCATCAGCAATAGATGGAATTTTAAATTTATGGAGTAAAAGGTTATTTGTCCTTTCCCTCTTTTATTAATGCTTTTCAAACCAATACCCATGACTTTCATTTCCATGTTCATCAAATAAGTAGATAATATTAAACCAAAATAATGCGTATTAAATGAAAGCAATGCTTGCTTTCTGCACCAATGAATTGGCTTAGAGCGCAAAGGTAAAAGTGTACAATATTTTACGCCATTTTTCTTACAACAATCAAGTAAGCGCAAGCGCACTAAATCCTGTGAAATTGCCAGATTAAAACCATATTGGAACAAGCCTTCCCAATCCATATAACATGGATGGTTTGCTGTCATTGGCAAATAGCGCTATGTCACCGATTTTCATCATTTTTGCCCCAATGAAAAAACACCAACTCCTACCTATCCTGTTTATTGTAGTGTTTGCTGCGGCTTGCTATTTTCCGCTTTTCCTGCACCTTGACCACATGTCCGTGCGCCTATGGGATGAAGCCAGGCGTGCCGTGAATGCTTTTGAAATGGCCAAAAGCGGTAATTTCTTGGTCACGCATTACGAAGGGCAACCAGAAATGTGGGGCACCAAACCACCTTTTTTGATTTGGTGCGAAGCCATTTCCATGCGCCTTTTTGGATACAACGAGATCGCGTTGCGGTTGCCGTCGGCCCTGGCGGCATTGAGCACAATCATTGTCTTGGTACTATTTTCATGGAAGGTTTTAAAAAAACCACTTGTCGGATTTCTGGCTGCACTTGTGCTCGTGACCACCAAAGGGTATGTTGGAGCGCATGTAGCTCGTTCCGGCGATTTTGACTCCTTGCTCACCTTATGGGAGACTTGCTACCTACTTTCTTTTTTTGTTTTTTGCTCCAAAAGAGCAGCGACTGAACGAAAAAAATGGCTGCTTACCACGGCTGGATTCATTGCGCTGGCTGGAATAACGAAGGGAATTGCAGGCTTTCTTTTTATACCTGGGCTGGCCATTTTTGCAGCCATTTCTGGTGTAGGAGGAGATGCTGAACGCCGTCCGGTCTTTTCTCTTTTTACTGAAAAAACTTTTTGGATGGCCGCTGCCTTGGCATTTGCACCACTCATCAGTTTTTATCTACTCCGTGAGGCATATAACCCCGGTTATCTAGCAGCGGTAATGGGCAATGAGGTGGGAGGTCGGTACCTCGAAACGAAGGGTGGCCATAACCACCCTTGGTATCATTATGTGCAATGGCTATTCAAAGAGCAGTTTATGCCCTGGTTGATGTTTTTGCCCCTTGGCTTAGTTGTTGGTTTTTGGGAGCAGGGAAAAATGCGTCGAATAACGGCGCTTTTGCTATTAAATGCTATTATTTTTCTGCTAGTCATATCTTGCTCCAAGACTAAAATAATGTGGTATATGGCGCCTGTTTACCCAAGCTTGGCATTGCTGGTGGGTATAGCTTTTGAGAAGCTGGTGACTGTGGCTAGTCCTATTTCAAAATATAAATACGCCATCCTCGCTGCATTCGTGGTGGGTATGTATTGGCAGCCTTATCAGTTCATCATTGACAGGGTATATATGGAGCAGCACCCCTCATGGGACTGGCCAGAATTAAAATACAGGAATTTTATGCGGCAGTGCAAAGAGCAAAAAGCTTATACCATTGTCCATAAAAAATACAATTCCCATGTGGTTTTTTACCGCAACGTCTTTAATCAAAAAGGCTATAAAATTAAGAACCAACCACTCATAGATTTTGAATTGAACAAATACGAATTCGGAAAGCCCCCCCTTGATTTTCAGCCAGGGAATATGCTGATGGTTTGTGAAAAAGATGTTTTCAAAGCATTGGACACCGTTTATCAATACCGTGTCTCTAAGGAATGGGATGGGTGCAAAATGCTGACAATAACAGGTAGATTGAATGATTCTGGTCAATAATAAACTGAACCAATTAGCATTCAATAAACAAGTCGATTCTGCCCACCTTCAAAACCTTAACGATTCCTTATCATTTAAGAATGCAGCGATAAGCCATTTCATGCGGTTATGTTTTTGAAAATCATCCGTCAATAACTAAAATCATTCGCATGAAAAATTGGATACAATTCCCTAGCCTATCAATTTGCATAGTTATATTATTAAGTTCCTGCTTTACACCCCGCAGCATTATCCGGATGGACGCCAAGGAGGCCGAGAACGTCAAATGGAGCTATGGCAAAGAACTTACAATCCAGCAAATGGACAGTCTTCAAACACAGATTTATTTTGACACTTACAATAAATCCGACCTCGTTTTTGATGTGGAAGTCACAAATTACAGGAGTGAACCTGTTCTACTTTCACCTGAAAAAATCTACCTGAAATGCGCCGAAAGTGAATTTATCCACCCATCTATTGACCCTGAAAAAATTCTGCTGAAGGAAGAAATAGACATTAGCCGAAGGGAAGCGGCAGCAAAGAACACAGCCGTGATTGTTGGTGTGGCGACTGTGGCAACAGTCGTAGCGGTGGCAGTTGCTGATAAGGGTGGAAACGGCAGCAATAATGACAACAATTCCAACAATTTTTATAGCAACAACATTATCATCAGCAATTATGTAGCACCACCATTAGCAGCTCCAGTGATGCCACCTTCGCTTGATTTTTGGGCCAATTATTCCTTGCGAAAGACCACTTTAGACCAAAACTATAAGGTAGGCGGCAAGGTCGTTATCCCTCGCATGGATAGCTGCCCAAATTTAGAAGTTTATATGCCCGTTGGAGATGAAATATTTAAGGCTGGATTTATTCAAACAGTTATTCAACCTTAAATAATTGGGATTTTTTGGGTAATATAGTTTTAAGAACGCATACTGTCCAATTGTTAATCAAGGCTACATCGAAATGGAAAAACAATAGTGGGCATTATTGACTTTCATTTCAAAAAAACAGCATCATGGAAGCTATTTAAATAGCTTCCATGATGCTGTTTGGTATTTATTTCCCCAACACTTTTACTTTCAATCCAGAAGCCTTGCCTCCTTCATGATAAATCCGCATTGTTGCCTTTTGGAAATCGCTGTCGGAACAATGATAAATATCCACCATTTGCTGCGGATTACGGTCAAATAGCGGAAACCAAGAATTCTGTACTTGCACCATAATTCGGTGGCCTTTTTTGAAAGTATGTGCCACAGAAGGTAGTTCATATTTTACCTCTGACACCTGACCTGGCGTGAAGGCTTCTGGTTTTTCATAGCTATTACGAAACCTGCCTCGGAATATCTCGCCCCGCACCAACATTTGATAGCCAGCCATTGGTACATGCCTATCATTTTCTGGATATGTGCTGAGCGTATCTGGGAAAACATCAATCAATTTCACCACAAAATCAGCATCGGTACCGGTTGTGCTCACAAATAGGTCGGCATTGAATGGCCCGACAATGGTCATATCCTCCGTCAATATGTCCGTTTGGTACACCATCACGTCAGGTCGGCGAGCGGCAAATCGCTGGTCGTCCGTCATGTATTCCCGGGTGCGTCCAAGGTGTACATCTTCCGTGTATGGAACGGGCTTCATCGGGTCGGACACGTATTCATCAAAGCTATTCTTAGCATTTGGAGCGTCCATCGTCAAGCTACCCTTGGGCTGAAAATACAGCGTTTTTTCGGTCACATTCTTTGGTGGCCAAGACTCGAATGAATGCCACTTGTCTTCGCCTGTAATGAAAATATCGGCTTCAGGCATAGTCATGCTGCCTTTATCCTTCAAGTAAAAATTGAAAAATTGCATTTCAACTTCCTTATAGTGTTCACCCGTATTTGCCCCAAAGTGAATATTGCCAAGGTGCTCGCCTGGGTCACCGGCCCATTGTCCATGCGACCAAGGCCCCATCATTAATCGGTTGGAAATGGCGGCGGGATTCTGTTTTTCAATCGCTTCATAGGTATGCCAAGCACCCCAGCAGTCCTCTGCATCAAACAGCCCGCCGACGGTAAGCACGGCTGGTTTAATGTCTTTCAAATATGGTCGTGGATCACGGGCTTTCCAAAAATCATCATAATTTGGGTGGTTCATCAGCTCCGTCCAGAACTTGATGCTGTCGCCAAAAGCAATTTCCTTGGCATGTTTCAAAGCACCCATTTTCAGAAAGAAATCATAATTATCCTCCCCGGGAATATCATAGCCAGACTGGCCTTTTCGAGTCGGTGTGGGCCTTGGCTTCCCAAACCCTGAATAAAAATTGAAGCCGTCCATAAGCGCAAATGCGCCATTATGGTGGAAGTCATCGCCAATAAACCAATTGGTCACTGGTGCCTGTGGCGAAACTGCCTTCAATGCTGGATGTGCATTTATCAATGACATGGTAGAATAAAAGCCTGGATATGAAATGCCGAAAACCCCTACCCTACCGTTGTTGTGCGGCACATTTTTCACCAACCAATCAATAGCATCATACGTATCCGTTGTTTCATCAATATCCGTTTTGCTTTTTTTATTGGGAATATAAGGGCGCACATCCATGTAATCTCCCTCACTCATATAGCGGCCCCTTACATCCTGATATACGAATATATAGCCCTCTTCTATTAGTTTGATATTTCGGGAAAGATAACGGGAATAAGCTTCTTCGCCATCAGGTTCAATATTATAGGGCGTCCGGGTCATCAACATCGGATAATCCTTTGAGGTATCTTTTGGTGTATAAATGGAAGTAAACAGGCGCTTCCCATCCCGCATCGTGATATACACTTCTTTTTTGTCAAGTCGAGCTTTGAGCCATTGGGGGCTACCCGGGGGTGCGTCAATTTCCTCCCGCTTGAATACCAGTGGAAAAGACTGGCCTCGCTGCGTGAAGGTGCCTACAATTTGAGTACCTCCATCCCCAACGGTTCCAACATATCGGACATCCAGACTTGAAACGGCCATGTCAAATTTGCCATTTTCAAACTGCACGGATGACGCTGGAAACTCCTGATTCGTCTGGTCAGGGCTATACATGGTGACAGTATAATTGCCATTTTGCGCTGAAATGTCCAAGTCTAAGCGCAGTTTCATCACTTGCACATCTAGAAGCCCATGCCACATTCCTGTGATGTTTTGGGCAAAAAGCATAGAATTTGTGAAACAAAAAGCCAGAAAGGTCAACAGGGTCGGGAGAAATGCCTTTTTCATAATTCAAGATTTATCAGTTAAGTTTTGCCAAAAATACACTTGAACTACTAGTACGTAGCTAAAAAAGCCCATTCTTTTACAAAGTCAGAAACAAAAAGCGTCGGTGCAGTTTTGGACCGTACCGACGCTTCATTTTTTTCAATTCTCAGTTTCTAATACTATTTCCCGTCTCCTTTCACCAGCGTTTTTATAAGCATTCCCTTCGTCACTTTGTCAGTAAGCTGCATTCCGTTGATGATGGAGATTTCTTCCAATTTGGCACTGGGCTGGTTGTTTGCCCGAAGGGCATCGGCCAAAGTACCGTCCTTTGCCACTGTTACGATTTTAATTTTGTCGGCATACACGTTGATTTTACTTTGGTCAGTCAGTGATTTGAACCCCCTGAAACAATTGGTAAAAGTGCCTTCGTAACTATTGAAATTTGGAGTCTCACTCAATCCTGTCATTTTGTAAATATTGCCGTTGTATTGAATCAGGTACATCAAAAGTCGAACCTGTGGGTTCAAGTCGGCAGTTATGGAAATGGCGTCGTTGCCGTTAACCGTGAGGTTTCGACTATCTATCACCCGAAGGCTATCGGCAGAAATGGCAGCTTGTTTTGCGGCAGCCAGCGACTTCTCACCTGCAAGCGTGAAAATGATGGCAGCCTTGCCATCCTTCGGGGCAATTTGAACCTGAGAGTTCGAATTTATCGTCTGCCAAGATTTTGGGGTCGGGAATTGAAACTTGAGCTGGGGGTGGTAAAACACGTCGTTTTCAACATAGCCCAGCTGCGGATCTTCCCCATAAACCAGCCCGTCTATCATGCGGAGGTACTTGTCCCGGTTCACGTTCAGGTTTTTAGGGGATGTGGTCTTTGCCTGCTCTTTGGTGGCCAGTTGGTTTACACGGACATAACGGTCACCTGGATCGGGGTGCGTGCTGAGAAAAGTCGGCACATTGCTGCCAGAAGCATCCTGAATCCGCTTGATGGTATTGAAAAAACCAGCCATTTGGTGGGCATCAAATCCAATTTTGGTAGAATATTCCACGCCCAGTTTGTCAGACTGACTCTCGTGGTTCCGACTGAATTTCAGGAACATAAGCCCAAGCCCGGTCTGTGCCAAATCGGAGTATTGTCGAAATTTTTCGGAAGCCAACATCGCTCCGATAAAACCGATTTGCGCCAATATTTGCTGGCTTTGCTGTTGGGCTGAGTGGCGAGCCGCTACGTGCCCGATTTCATGCCCCAACACACCTGCAAATTCCGCTTCATTGTTGAAATGAGCCATGATGCCACGGGTAAAATAGACGTAGCCACCAGGCACAGCAAAAGCGTTCACCACAGGCGAATCGAGTATTCTAAACTGGTAGTCCACTGTTGGGCGGTGGCTGATACGCCCCATCCTTTTCCCGTAGTTGTTGATGAAATCCTGAAGCACTTTATTGTCGTACAATCCAAACTCTTGGATGACTTGTGGGTCGTAGGCAAGGCCCATCGCCTTTTCCCTTTTTTCCGAAACGAGCATGAGTTGGCGTTTGCCAGTAACAGGGTTTCGAGCACAAGAATAAACGAACAAGGCAATTAGGAGAAGGCAAAGCGCGCTAAAGCGCTGTCGGAGGATATTGTTTTTCATGTTTGTTAGTTTTGTTTTCCGACGAAAAATACTGCCTCATGTCACGGTAGGAACAGTAAAGTTGGTCTGATAACAAAAGTAACTTTGTTGGGCTAATGTTCAAATCTAAGTTGCCTATTACTGCTATTTGGCATACTTTCTTTTGCGAAGCCAAGTAAAAATAAAGCCAAATATGCCAAGCAGAATCAATGGGCCGCCAATGTTGAGCAGAGTCCAAAAGGTTTCCTCATCTTGGGCTTTTTGCGTGTCGAGCAGACGAAGTTTTACCTCACGGCCACGTGCGGCAATGATCCCCGAATCGTCACGCAAGTACTCAATGGCATTCAACAAAAAATCTTTGTTGGAATATGTGAAACGATCAATAGGATTGTAACCCAGTGCCAAAGGTTGCCCAGTTTTAGCATTCACGAAATTGCGGGCCACATCGCCGTCTGCCACTACTATCATGCGGGTTGGCACACTCTCCGACTTGTACGCTTGGTTGATCTGTTTCAAGCCATCCTGCATTTCCTGCGTCACCCGGTTTTCAAAAAAAGATGGGAAAACACCCTCCAGCAGCACTGCCACGGGGATATTCTTTTTATCAAATGAACCTGCAATTTCATCTCCGTAACGCAGGATTTCGAAGTTCAGACGGGTGATATTGGGTTGTATTTTACTGTGGTCGGAGGTGGTCAACAGCACTGTTTTTTTCACCGGGGTTTTGGTTTTTATGGTATCAACGGAAGAAGGAAAATAGAGGTTGATACCATCCAGATTGCGCACCACTGGATGGTTGGAAGTAGGGACGATAATCGGGAAATAATACCAGGGGAAAAGGTCCATCGTACCTTTTTGGTCAATGACCATCGGTATTTTGGAGCATTGGAGGTCGAGAACGAGGTCTGGGTTCACCCTGGCGCCGTACTTGAAAAGCATATCGTTGACGTTCAGTGGGTAATCCCTGGCAATATAGCTGTTTTGGTTGCGGAGCGAATCCAGTTCCACGTTGAGCGGATCAATTAGCCAAAGCACAGTACCGCCATTCATCACATATTGGTCCATCAAAAACAAGTCCCGATCACTGAACGGTGCTTTCGGCTTGGCAATGATGAGCGTTTTCACCTCTTGTGGAATGACCGTTGCACTGTCCAGTTTGAAGGTTCCAACTTCATAATAAGCCCGCAGGCTGCGCACCAAGTCTGCCCGTTCCCGTTCGCCCAATTCCCCGTGGCCAACCGTGAAGGCGATCACCTCTTTTGCACCTGATTCCAGTTTGTGAAATGCATTGGCAAATTTGTACTCCATTTGGCTGATGGAGGTGTTCAGTTTTTCATCGGGATTTGCCCCAACAGCCTCTTCATCCAGCAAATCCACAATGGCAGTACGGCCTTTGTAACTGATCTTAGCGTAGGGGTAAATGAACTTTTCCTCCGTACCGTCAGCCGTCTTGATGCGCAAATTGGTAGGCACGATGCCATCCTTTGCAAGTTCCGTTCTGCGGGCATTGATTTCGTCCACACTCCCGGCACCTGGGTTGGAGTAGCTGTAGGTGATGTACCCGGATTCAGAATGAAAATCGTCGAGCATTTCGGTTACTGAACGTTGCAGCCGCTTGAACCCAGCGTTGAATTTGCCTTCAAGCAGGACGTTGACGTAAACCTCGGCATCGAGTTTTTTCAACATTTCCCTCGTTGGGTCAGAGAGCGTAAATCGTTTGTCCTCCGTGAGGTCAAAATGGGTAAAAAAGATATTGCCCAGCACATTGGCGAAGAGTGCAATGCCGATGATAAGGCCGAGGCGGATTAGGGATTGGGTTCGGTTATTTTTCACTTATGCTGTTTGTTGTGGTGAGGGAATATTGGAGGCCTAGGGTGGCTTGGCGGTTTAGTCTATTGGAAATTACATCATCATATCTTGAAATATTTAGAAAACCATGATAATATTCAAGTTGAATTCTCATCTTAGTTGAAATTAGATAAACTATTCCGATTTTAGGCCCGCAATCAAATTTTCGTAAATTCAGAATTCTATATTTAAAGTCTGTTTTATTGCTATCAAATTGCGTGTATTCAATCCTTTGCTTAGTGTGCTGACCTAAATTCATTATCATAGGTTGAAAACCCAACTTGAATTTAAACTTACGAAATTTGTATCTGTAAAAAACAGGAAAAGCTGAATAGTAGAATTTAAAATTGTCTTTCTCATTTACTTTACCAGTAATAAAATAACTGTTTAAACCTGGTATATAAGAATATACGGGAGAAGTTGAATCATCAACGCTTTCCATCTTAAGCAATAAAAACTCAATACCTAATTCAGAATTAATGCTAATATTATGAAAGAAAAAAAAACCAAAACTTCCTGACAATAAGGGCTTTGTGTCAAAATTTTCATCCATCACAAGATTTTTATTAACTTTATTTTCACTCAACCCTAGATTGAAAGCATATCCAATATCATTATTCTGAGCATACCCAGATGTTCTTAAGACTATTAATAGTAATATTAAAAGATTACGTTGCTGCATAGCTTGATTAATTTGTTTGCAGAAAATTACCATTTCCTACGCTCCAACGACGTCACCGTCATTGCCACAAATACACCAATTATCGTTAAAAAATAAACCACATCACGGGTATCAATCACACCACGGCTAATGGAAGTATAGTGGTAATCAATGCCGAGCATTTGTACCACATCATCCACCCTGCCCACGAAAACTGGTAGTTTGCTCAAAAACATGAAACCCCAATGCACCAAAAAACACAGAAAAACTGCCATTACGAAACTCGCAATCTGGTGGCTGGTGATGGAGGAAGCGAATACACCAATTGCCACAAAAGCCCCAGCCAGTGCTATCAAACCAAGGTAGGAGCCTAGGATGGCGCCACTGTCCAAATTACCTTGCGGGCTACCAAGTTGATAAACAGTAATGTAATAAAGTATAGTCGGAATGAGTGCAAAAACCGCCAACGCCAAACATGCGAGGAATTTGCCCATCACAATTTGCAGGTCGCTCAATGGTTTTGTGGCCAAAAGTTCAATCGTACCTGCTTGCGTTTCCTCGGCAAATGAGCGCATAGTCACAGCGGGAATGAGGAAAACGAAAACCATAGGTGCTATGTCGAATAGCTGGTCTAGAGTGGCGTAATTGTAGTTCAACAGGCTAGTGTCCGGGAACACAAACATGACCAAACCTAATATTGCCAAGAAAACACCAATCACAATATAGCCAATCAATGAGCTAAAAAAAGTGTTGATTTCTTTGAAAAAAATTGTGAGCATATATTTAGATAAAAAAGAAAATTAAAAGGTATAGACAAATCCACTGCTCCCCAATCATAGTTCACAGTTTATTATTCATTGCTTATAATTTACCATTAAATAAGTTGGATTTCTATCCACATATACAAGCAATGATTTAAACAATTTATCCTGCCGCTCTGCTGATGGCAATTCAATGATTGTCTCTGCCAAAAGCGGGTCGTCTTTTATCCAGTTCAACAGGTTTTCAACATTGAAGTCAGCGATTTCTCCCGTATCGAACTGTAGCATTTTTTCAATGATGACCTCCTCATCCCGTACCACTTTCCCACGCCGAAATGGTCTGCCTGTGACGGGATTGTAGGCAGACACTTGAATGGTTTTCGGGCGGTAGTCCGGGTAGGTGAAATAGCAGATTTTGCCCCGGAGTTTTAGTGCGGCAAAATTGGGCAGTTCCCGGTTGATTTCATCGCTGGGAACCCGCAATGACGGAACGCCATCCAAACAAATTGCCCAAATGGAATCAAGCGGAAATGGCTCCGTGTTTTTCTTCAGAAAAATGGCGTTCAATTGTGTCAAGGAAGTTTGTGGATTGGTGAAATAATCCAATTTCATCGAATCCAGGGCAATAGCAGGTTGGTTGGCACGTAGCTGTTCCAAATTGAAGTAGATACCATTGGCAAAGCGGAAATTCTTTGTCAACAAGACGGTATCCTGCCCAAAAAGGGAAGCCCCCAAAAGGGTCAAAAAAAGGAATATGAAAATTGATTTTTGCACTAAAAACAATTCAACAATAAGTAATTCAACCGCTTATTTCGTCAAAACCGTGAACACATCTTCCACGCTTACCACTTCCTTGTGCATTTCCAGCAGGGTCAAGTTGTTGTCCACTGCAAATCGGAAAATATCGGCACGGGTATCGTTGTTGGAAGCAGAAGAAATTCGCCAGCGATTGCCGCCAAGGTGTTCTGCCCGCTGCACGTTCCGAATATGCTGGAGTTTGTTGGCATTCGTGTTTTGGCCAAACTCCACAGTCACCAGTAGCTCACCACCTACCCTTCCCTGAAGTGCCTCGATGGCATCGTTTGCTACAATTTTTCCTTTGTTGATGATGAGCACACGGTCGCAAAGCGCTGTCACTTCTTGCATGATGTGGGTACTGAAAATCACTGTTTTTTCTTTTCCCAACTGCTTGATGACACTCCTAATTTCTACCAGTTGGTTCGGGTCAAGACCACTGGTCGGCTCGTCGAGGATGAGCACTTCGGGGTCGTGCAGCATGGCCTGCGCCAAGCCTACCCGCTGTCGGTAACCTTTGGACAAAGCGCTGATAAGCTTGTGCTGTTCATGGCCTAATCCGGTCAATTCCACCATCTCTGCTACCCGCCGCTCCACATTCGAAACTTTGTGTAGCCTGGCCACAAAACCCAAGTATTCCCGAACGTACATGTCTTTGTAAAGAGGGTTGTGCTCCGGCAAGTATCCGATGCGGCGGCGTACCTCCATGGGGTCGGAGGCCACATCATAGCCACACACTTCCGCCTGACCTTCTGTCTGTGGAATAAAGCAGGTAAGAATCTTCATCGTAGTGCTTTTCCCGGCACCATTGGGGCCAAGGAAGCCAAGCACTTCGCCTTTTTTTGCTTCAAAACTGACATCGTTCACAGCTTTTTGAGGGCCGTACTCCTTGGTCAGATGTTGTACTTTTACTGACATTTTGGTGAATGGTGATTGGTGAATGGCAATCTGGGTAGTCGCAAACTTGCGGCAAAGCTACTCAACGGGCATGAGGGGTCAAAACTTGTGTTTGAGAAGCAGCAAATTTGACAGAAAAGTGGTGGAAAGTAGGAGTCTGGTTGGTCGGCGATCCAAGTTTGGTCGTGTGGCCGCACAAAACCGGGATAGATTAGGCAAAAAAAGCAGCCAAGCAATTACCTTTGACCATTTCATTGACTTATGGTTTCAAGATTCTCACTTCAATTTTTGTTATCAAAAAAAATTAACGGCCGTTAGAACCCAGCGGACTAAGATTCACAGACCAAACCATTGTAAATCCTGTATCATGCGACTATTATACACTCTACTTGTTTTAGGCTTTTTGCACACATCTTTTTTTCTTGCTGCACAAAATGCCAACCCTGAAAAAATTGCCAAAAAACTGCTTGATGAGATGGCGGAGCGTCCGCAATCCTACCACGCCATTTGCATTGTGATGGCTGACCGGGTGGACCTGGACGCACTTGACGCACTGTTATCCGCACAGCGGGCGCTTCCTGACCTGCGTTCCGAAACGGTTATTTCAGCACTGAAAACCAAAGCTGCGGAGTCGCAAGCCAATCTTTTGAACAAAATCAAAGACACTCCGGAGGTAGTAGTTTCAGGTACGGTAGCAAGCTATTGGGCAGCCAATGCCATTTTTGCAGAAATGAAAACCGAAATGATTGAGGAACTCAGCAACCGCTCCGATGTTGCGTGGATTGGCCTCAACGGAAAGCCCCAATTGGAGGCATTTACCGTTACTCCAGCGCCACCCGTGAGCATGCCAAATGGCCACGAAAAAGGCCTAACTGTCATCGGTGCTCCGGAAATGTGGGCAATGGGATACACGGGTTACGGCCAACTCGCACTTACCAACGATACGGGTGTTGACCCTACCCAAGCCGCACTGAATACCAGCTACCGGGGCAATACGGCACCGCCTGAACAATCATTTTTCAGTTACGATAACAGCGCTCAAATCCAATTGCCGGGCGTGGACGCATTTGACTGCCAATACCACGGCACGCACGTCACAGGAACAATCCTCGGCCTCGACCGGCCCAACAATGACACCATCGGCGTTGCCTTTAATGGGCAATGGATGGGAGCTGCATCACTCAATGTTTGCGGTGGCAATACACAGAACCTGATTGCCGCTTTCCAATGGGCTATTGACCCGGATGGCAACCCTGCCACTTCCGACGATATGGCCGATGTCATCAATAATTCCTGGTACGACCCAAGCATTGATACACTGGATTGTTTTAGCGTCTATGTCCCTATTGTTCAGGCAATGGAAGCAGCAGGCATGGCGGTTGTCTTCTCTGCGGGCAATGCCGGGCCTAACCCAAGCACCATCACTCCACCGCACAATATCAATTTGAATCTAGTTAACTCCTTCACTGTGGGTGCTTTGAATGGCAATAGCAACTTGCTACCCATCGCAGACTTCTCGAGCAGGGGCCCCTCAAAGTGTATCTCCGCAGATAGTTCCTTGCTCATCAAGCCAGAGGTATCGGCACCTGGCGTAGATGTCCGCTCCTGTATGCCATCTGGCTACGGTCTGCTTAGCGGCACATCGATGGCATCGCCGCACGTGTCTGGAGCCATTATGTTGTTGAAAGAGGCATTCCCGAACCTGCCGGGCAAGGAGTTCAAATTGGCGCTATACTTCACAGCGACCGACCTTGGCGACCCAGGCGAGGACAATACCTTTGGCATGGGACTCATCAATTTGCCAGCGGCCTTTGACTACCTCGTTGCCCAGGGCAATGTCCCTGTTTCACCCTTTGTGGACAACGACGTATTTGTAGTTAGTATGGAAATGCCTGCTGTAACATGTGCGTCAGAAATAAACCCAATTTTAATCACGGTAGAAAATGGCGGCAGTGCGCCACTCACTTCCTTTGACATAAAACTTCAAGCAGGAGCTGCTTCCCTGACCACCAGTTGGTCTGGCAATTTGGCACAAGGCCAACGTACGCAAATACAATTGCCTGTGCTGCAAACATCCCCTGGTGATTATCACTTCAAAGTCACATTGTTGAACCCGAATGGCGTAGTGGATGAGCGCCCGTTGAACAATTCCATTGAGCGGGTATTGCAGGTATTGGACAAACCCCGATTGCAGGTGCAAGTTGAAGGTAACGCTACTGCTTGCGAAGGTGCATCGGTTTTGCTGCGGGCAGAGTACGACGGCCCGGGCTATGCCAGTGTGAAATGGTACAATGAGCCGTTTGCAACGTCCCCAATTGCGCAAGGAATGGTTTACGCCACCGCCCCATTGACGCAAGCTGACACATTTTATGCCCAAGCCAGCTACGTGCTGCCCGTTGGGTTAACCAATAAAAACAACGCCCCCAACGAGTTGTTGGAGGACGAAGATATTGGACTCGTATTCGATGCTTATGTCCCATTTAAACTTAAATCCGTAAAAGTGTATGCGGTGGAACCTGGGCTGAGGCAGTTTATCTTAATGGATGCAAACGGCAATGAAATAGAGCATAGTGTGGTGAATGTGAGTACCGTTGGCGAGTACAATGTGCCTGTAAATTGGGAGGTGCCTGCTGGAACAGGGTTTCAAATCTTGAAAAAAGGTGGTAAGGATTTTTACGGCAATACATCTGGCATCAGCTACCCAATGGTTCAGCCTGGCGTGGCTGCCATCACTGGCACCACCCTTGGCGATGATGCTTATTACTTTTTTTACAATTGGCAAATTGAGATACAAGAGGTTTGCGAACGCACCGAAATCATAGTTCCTGTAAATGCAGGGGGCAGTTCACCGGGAGCCTCGTTCAGCCTCTCCACCAACAACCTTGACTTAGCCAGCAATACGCCTGTTCAGTTCACCAACACGAGCACAGGCGGCGTGGCCAGTTTCGATTGGAACTTCGGGGACGGAGCGGGTAGCAATCTGGAAAACCCAACACATACCTATACCGAGGCGGGTATTTTCATTGTCAGTTTGGCGATTACCAGCGCTGATGGCTGTTCGGCTTTTGCGCTCGATACCATCCAAGTGACGAGCAATGAACTGAGCATTGCCAATCCAGGCCAGGTTTTGCCAGAAAATGTAGCTGTGTACCCCAACCCAGCCAGCCAAACCGTTAACGTGCAACTCGACCTACATCATTCGAAAGTGGTACAATTGCAGCTATCGGACATGACAGGTAAGCTGGTACGCTCATCGGGCCGCCTTGCTTTACAAAAAGACCTTTTACAAATGGACATTGCCGACCTTACTACGGGTGTTTATTTCTTGACTGTAAAAATGGAAGGAGAAAATTCCGTTTGGAAGGTGGTTAAAATATAATCAACCAACTTCAGCGGGGCAAATACTCCGCTGAGGCTTTGAGCTAACATGATGAAACTATTCAGTTCTAAAAATTATCGATTTGCTTTTCTAGCATTTTTGTTGATGGCGCAAGCCTGTGGCAATGAACCGAACCCAAGTCCAGGCGAATCGTCACCCAGTAGTATGGCCGACTCTGTCACAGCCACCCCTGTTGAAGCACCTCCAGCTACTGTCAAGATTGAAAAGGATTCAGGGGCTACTACCACAAAAAAATTAGACTGTGGTGTGAGCATCCAACTGCGGGAAAATGGAATGGAGTCCAAGGTTTTAAATGTCCTAGAAGGAAATGCAGATGCTTCGGAGCAAGGTGGATGGCTCAATTTTGACCAAGTTTACTTTGAGGAAGGAAAAGCCAACCCAGTCATGACCACCTCTGCCAAGCAACTGATCACGCTGGCCTCCATCCTGAAATGTTATCCGAAGGCAAAGCTCAAAATTGGTATCAATACGGCCAAGGAAGGAGGCAAAACTGCATTTACCAAACTTGACGAAGAACGGATTCTAGCCATCAAGGCGACACTGGCGGGATTGGGTGTTCCCGGTGAAAACCTGGGCTCTGAGGTTTTAAAAATAGAAAACCAAACAAGCAAAACTGGAAATGCGACAAACCATCAATTGGCCATTCAAGTAGTAACAAAATAGACTGCCCCTGATTGCCAAACTATTCCAAGCATTCACGTTGCCGCCTTACATGTCGGCAAGGATAGCCTCTTCCAAGATGAAAATCAATCGGTCAGGGTCAGACTCGTTGAGTTTAAGCTTACCTTTAAAAACATAAGGTCGGTCAATTTTATAATCCTTCATGGGCTTTTTCATAATCACTTCGGCCACACTTGCCAGGCCAGCTTTCCCACAGAAAAAGCATTGGGTGTATGTGAATTTCGACAAAATAAGGCCAGAATAACCGGGTGCATCGGCGGTTGGAATGATATAACCAGACAGTATGACCTCCTTGCCTTCCCATTGTTTTATATTATCAAAACTCTTTGGCCAAGGCATGAACATGCCATAGGATTTGAAAAATTTTTTACCAAACTCCACCTGCTCGAAGATGGACCAGCCATTGGGCACTTGTGCTTTCAAGTGTAACCCACTGCAAACAGCTATGCAAAAAAATAGGTATTTCATGGTTGATTAGGGTTTTATATGCGCCTTCTGCATTGGGTTCGGCTGCGGCATATCCTTGTTCTTTTTGTATACCTGAATCATTTTCGGCTGCGCCGGAATGGGCACGGAATTATTCTTGGTGTCGATATCCGCCGTTTCCCGGTAAGGGTCTAGGCTTACGGATTTAACCTCTTTATCTTTCACAAAAACCTTGGTCACTTTTTGTTCATCCTTGCGCCAGATTTCAGCGGGGATGCGCTCAATTTCAGTCGTTCCATCCGTAAAAGTCCACTCCAAGATGATAGGCATGACCATGCCGCCCTTGTTGGTGAAATTGATTTCGTAGTAGTTCTTCTTGCCGAATTTCTCCTGCTTCTCTTTTTTATCAAATACCTCGTCGTACATGATGACCTTGCTAGTCTGCACAGAATCGGCGGTTTCCCAAGGCTTGTAAGTAGTGTAAAAATCAACGAGGTCTGGGTCAGCCTGCACAGCGAATTGCATCCCGCTTTCCCGGTTGCGGATTTTGGTGATGTCCTGAAAAGGCTTTTGCGCCTTGTTTGTATTCACCACCTCTTTGGGTTGCGGATTGTTGTCGAGGTCCACTTTCAGCCAGGTGATGCTGTCCATGGCGATGTCCACCGGCTCGATTTCATAGAACCAGCCCCGCCAAAACCAGTCAAGGTCAACGCCGCTGGCATCTTCCATCGTGCGAAAGAAATCAGCCGGGGATGGGTTCTTAAAAGCCCAACGCTCGCAATACTCCTTAAATGCCGCATCGAAAAGCTCCCGGCCCATGATGGTTTCCCGAAGGATGGTCAAGCCCGCCGCTGGTTTTGCGTAAGCGTTCATGCCAAACTGCATGATATTGTCACTGTTGGTCATGATTGGCTCCAATTGGTCTTTTGGCGACGCCATGTAAGCCGTGATGGTGGAAGCCGGGCCTCGACGTAGGTCCCAGTTATTGTCAAATTCCGCTTGCGTGATGGATTGGATGAACGTGTTCAAACCCTCGTCCATCCACGACCACTGGCGCTCGTCTGAGTTGATAATCATGGGGAAATAGTTGTGTCCCACTTCGTGAATGATGACGCCGATAGCACCTAATTTAGCCCCTTCTGTGTAGGTTCCGTCCTCCTCGGCCCGTCCGAAATTGAAGCAAATCATCGGGTACTCCATGCCGTTTGCCGCTTCCACGCTGATGGCAGTTGGGTAAGGGTATGGGATAGAATATTTGGAATAAGTCTTCAACGTATGCGCCACCACACGGGTCGAATAGCGGCTGTAAATTGGGTAGGATTCCTTGAGGTAGTAGCTCATACACATGGCCTTTTGGCCGTTTTCGTTGAAATGCGGCATGGCATCCCAGATGTAACGGCGGCTGGCGCCCCAAGCGAAATCCCGCACGTTTTTGGCGGTGTAATGCCAGGTTTTCAGCTTCTTGCTTTTTGGGCTGTTCTGGTTTTTCACGGCCTCATCCAAGGTCACGATTTGCACAGGTTCTTTGGCTGTCTGCGCTTCTTTCCAGCGTTTGAGCTGGGTGGCCGTGAGCATCTGGTCGTAGTTCTGGCACTCGCCCGTGGAGGCAATCATGTAGTCATCCGGCAGGGTCATTTTCACATCAAAATCCCCAAAGGTCAGCGCAAACTCGCCCCTACCTGTGAACTGCTTATTTTGCCAACCAGTCACATCACTATAGACACAAAGTCTTGGATACCATTGGGTGATGGTGAAAAGGTAATTGTCGTCCTTCTCAAAATACTCGTAACCACCCCGGCCACGTGGGCCTTTGATACGGTCTACGATTTTATAGTTCCATTTCACGTTGAAGACAAAATCCTGTCCCGGTTTCAGTTTTTCCGGCAGGTTTATTTTCATCATCGTTTGGTTGATGACGTAGTTCAGCGGCTTTCCATTGGCATCCGTCACCGACTCAATATTATGGCCATACTGTGTCAAATCCTTCCATTGTTCCAGCATGTACAGCGCCTGCGCATCCATGATTTCCTCCACGTTGCTGCCGTTGAAATGGTGGTTGTCATTGTGTCCTTGGTGCTGGTTTTCATCCAATTGCAGCCAGAGGTAATCCAAGCCGCTGGGGGATTCATTGTGATAGGTGATTTGCTCTGAGCCATGTAAGCGGGTATCGGCAGGGTCGAGTGTTGCCTCAATTTTATAGTCGCAGCGCTGCTGCCAATATTGCGGGCCGGGCGCTCCGTCCACACCCCGGTAAGGCGTCGGGTCGGGCAGCACGTACTCCAGTTGCTCGAATTTATTGCCGTGGTTGGATTTGACTTGGGCGTTGGAAATTTGAAAGGCAAAAAGGAGAATTGCGAACAGTGATAAGCCAAATTTCATGATTGGTTAGTTTAAATGCAATTAGTGAAAATGCGAAGGTAGTTTTTGAGGTGGGACGCATCCAATTTTTAGGTTCAAAAACTGAACTCACCCTCCGTGTCGCTGGCGTTCAGCATTTGGGTCAGGCGGCCTTTGTTGGGCAAAAGCGCATACACCATATTCGTCTGCTCTCGGAATTTCTCGATAAGCAGGGAGTTTTTCACATTGATTTTATTGATTTTTTGTGGGAAAACTGACGTCGAAAACGTTGCCAACACCTGGTCGTTTTTCTGGCGGATGGACTGGAAACTGAGCGCCTGTTTGCCACCATTCACGTCCAGTTCGAAATGCTTCTGGATATAATCGCCAATGGTCTGACTGGCCGGCAACGGCGCATTTTTGTCCCCAGCCAAGGTCGCCGTCAGGTCATCAATGAACAGGTAAAACTTAACCTCGAACGCTTTGGTCTCCGAGGAATAAACTACCTCTGTTACGCTCATTTTGAAGTCATGGTCGGCTGCGGCTGGTTTGCCGAAGACAATAAGAAATGGAAATAAGAATTTGATTATCAACATTTTAGGTTATGACTTGATAAGGCGCAGATTAAACAGATACGGCTGATTTTCACAGATTTAAAATCAGTTTTAATCGTGTCAAAATCTGTTCAATCTGTGTCCTATCCTCCAAACAGTTTTTGCAAAATAAGCACTAGCGCCCCACCGCTCCCAAGTCCTGAAACGAACAAGTTCCAGTCCCGCTGTTGTATCTTCAGCCATTGCGCTAGTAAAAAATACAGGCCGAAGAAAACCCCAACAATCATCAACTGCCCCACTTCGATGCCAACGTTAAAAGCGAACAATGGCAGCAGAATATTGCCCTCCTCGCCCATCAGCGCCCCAAAATAACTGGCAAAGCCCATCCCGTGGATTAATCCAAAAAACAGCGCCAACAGGTAGTTCGTTGTCATACCATCCAGGATTTTTAAGCCCGAGGCACGAGGGATTGAAAAGCCTATAGCCTCTTCCTGTGTGACACTTTGGCTTAAAAATCCCTTCGGGCTTTTCAATCCTTGGAGGTTGTGTAGCCCCGTTAGCACGATCGTGATGGGAATCAGCAGTTCCACCAAGTCCTTCGGAACGGTTAGGATGTGCAAGCCCGCCAGCACCAAGGTCAGTGAATGGCCAATGGTAAATGCAGTGATGAGCACCAACAATTTCCGCCACTCCGTCCAGCGATAGACGGCGCAGAGCGTCACCACGAACAACAAGTGGTCGAACGCCTTCGGGTCTGCGATATGGTGGAAACCGAGGCTGAGGAAGCTGAGGAATTCGGACATTCTTCTGGTTGATAAGGTTTGATAATGGTTGATAACGGTTGATGTGGTACGGGAAATCAACCTTCATCAACTGTTATCAAACATTATCAACCAAGCTTAAGGCTTTAATTGCTTCCGCTTCTTCGCCTTTTGCATCATGTTCTCCCCCGGCTCGAACTTGTTCTTTTTATAGACCATGAACAGCTTCGGCTCGGTGGGCATGGGGCGGGTGTTGTTCGATTCGTCCACATCGGCGGTTTCCCGCCAAGGGTCGAGTTTGACGGATTTCACCTCCTTGTTTTTCACAAAAACTTGCGTGAATTTCTGTTCGTTTTTACGCCAAATCTCCACGGGGATGCGTTCGATTTCCTTGGTGCCATCGGTGAAAGTCCATTCCAAAATCACGGGCGTCACCAGTCCGCCTTTGTTGCTGAACCGCAGTTCGTAATAGTTTTTATCACCGAAAAGCTCCTTTTTTTCCTTTTTGGAATACAACTCATCGTAGCGCTTGAGGATGTTCGTTTGCGTGCTGTCCGCAGTTTCCCAAGGCTTGTAGTTGGTGTAAAAATCAACGAGCGCCGTGTCCTTTTCCACGGGGAATTGCTTCACCTCCTCCCGGTAGCGGGAGGCGGTCAGCGTCTGGAACGGCTGCTTGATTTTATTGGTGAACGTGTCCACTTTCGGCTCCGGGTTATTCTCCAAATCCACTTTCAGCCACTCAATGCTGTCCAGCGATACGTCCACTTTTTCGATGGTAAAAAACCAGCCCCGCCAGAACCAGTCGAGGTCCATGCCGCTGGCGTCTTCCATTGTCCGGAAGAAATCGGCGGGTGTCGGGTGCTTGAAGGCCCATTTCCGGCAGTATTCCTTGAAGGCGTAATCGAATTGCTCACGCCCCATCACCGTTTCACGAAGGATGTTCAGCGCCGTGGCAGGCTTCCGGTAGGCATTCGAGAAATAGTCCACGATGTCCTCCGAATTAGTCATGATGGGTTCCAGATTGTCCGGGTCGGAATTCATGTAGTTGGTAATCATATGCGGCGGGCCTTCGTTGGAGTCATAGTTGTTATCCCATTCCTGCTCCGCAATGTACTGCATGAAAGTGTTGATACCCTCGTCGAACCACGCCCACTGGCGCTCGTCGGAGTTGATAATCATGGGGAAAAAATTGTGGCCTACTTCGTGGAAAATCACCGTCAGGCAAGCATTCTTGGCGCCTTCGGAATAGGTGCCGTCCTCCGCTGCACGGCCCGGATTGAAGCAAATCATCGGGTATTCCATGCCGTTCTGCGCCTCCACGCTGAGGGCAGAGGGGTACGGGAACGGGATGGCAAACTTACCATAGGTCAAAATTGTGTGCGCCACGGCCTTTGTGCTGTAGCGGTGGTAAATCGGGTAAGATTCCTTCGGATAATAGCTCATCGTCATCACGGGTTTCCCATCCTGGTTTTTCACCGACATGGCATCCCAGATAAAGCGGCGGCAAGCTGTCCAAGCAAAATCCCGCACATTTTCGGCCTTGTAATGCCAAGTTTTCAGGTCCTTGGATTTCTTTTTTTTCTCGGTTTTGTTCGCCTCTTCCAGCGTCACGATGTCCACAGGTTCGCTGCTGGCCTGCGCTTTTTTCCAGCGTTGGAGCTGTTCCGGCGTGAGCGTTTCTTCGTAATTCTGGCAAAGTCCCGTACCGCCCACGATGTAGTCGGAAGGCAAAGTCATTTTCACATCGTAATTGCCAAAATTCAGCGCAAACTCGCCAGTGCCCGTGAACTGGTCACTCTGCCAGCCTTCGAAATCCGAATAAACACACATACGGGGAAACCACTGCGTGATGGTGAACAGGTAGTTTTCATCTTTTTCAAAATACTCGTAGCCACCCCGGCCAAATGTGATATTGTTGATGCGGTCAATGAGCACGTAGCTCCATTCGATATTGAACTCGAAATCTTGGCCCGGTGCCAGCGGCTGCGGCAGTTCCACCCGCATCACCGTGTTGTCGATGAAATGCTTGAGTGGCTTGCCGACCTTGTCCGTCACCGACTTGATTTTATGGCCGTAGTCGGCAAAATACGTCCATGATTCCAGCATTTTCATGGCATTCTCGTTCATGGTTTTGCCCACATCGTGTGGGTGCGAGTGATGGAGGTCGTTGTCGGCGGCGTGCTCGTTTTCATCGAGCTGGAGCCAGAGGTAGCGCAGGGTCTGCGGCGAATTGTTGTGATAAGTGAGGTGCTCCTTGCCCGTCAGTTGGTGCTTGTCCGGGTCGAGCGTCGCTTCGATTTGATAGTCGCAGCGCTGCTGCCAGTAGGCTGGGCCGGGCGAACCATCAGCAGTGCGGTACTCGTTCGGGCTGGGCAGCATGGTGCCCAATTGCTCAAAAGCAAAGCCGTGGTTGCTCTTTTTCGGGGCTGTCTCAGCGGGTTTTTCTTTTTCTTGGGCAAATGTTGCCGTTGCCGCTAGGCAAAAAAACAAGATCAAAAATTGGCCAAACTTGGTAAGTTTCAAGTTCATGTCTAAAGTTGATTAGTGAGAAATAAAGTTGCGAAGGTAAAGATTGAGCCTAACTGAAAGGGATGCATCTGCATCATTGATTTGTCATTTGTGAGGCCAATTAGATGAACAGGCATTAGTGGCCAACGTTTTACTCTCGAAATGCACCTGACCTTAATTTCTTCACCAAAAAAATGTCACCATGCCAAATAAAAGAATGAATTCCATCAAGGATATTCCCAAATATGAAGCCCTTCGGGAACATGGAATGAGCAAGCAAAAAGCGGCTCGCATCGCCAATACGCCCGACGCTAGCAGCCGAGGCGGCAAAGCCAGTAACCTGGAAGACCGAACGAAGCAGGAATTGATGGACGAGGCGAGAAAAATCGGCATCGATGGCCGAAGCAAGATGAAGAAGGATGAGTTGATTTACGCCATCCGGCATAATTGAGAAAATGAAAAAGCGGCTTCAATCTACTAGTTTGAAGCCGCTTTTTTACCATGTAAAATAGTTTATCTGTTCACGGAAAACGGCACACTGAACCGCTCCGCATCGCCCATTTTCACCGAAATCCAGTAATTGCCAACGGCCAAATCGGTAGCATCCAATTGCAACTGGCCTTCCCAAGCGCCTACTTCCCGTTTGCTCATGCGCTGGCCATTTTTGTTGAAAATCTCAACACTGGCAGCCAAGCCGTCAGCGTCTTTTATTTTTAGGAAAAAATCATTGCTGGCTGGGTTTGGATAAACGTTGGCCTCGTATGCAGCTTCCTTTATCGGCCACTTGACGACTGGTTGCTCCACGACAGGTTCATCAATATCCAAGTTGCTTTTTACCTCCCCTTTGATGTAGAGGATGGATTGCACTGGGTCTGTATTGGCGGTGATGGTTACCTGTTTTACTTGAGCACCTGACTTTCCTTTCGAATCAAATTCCACCACGATGGCACCCGATTCGCCCGTTTCGATGGGGTCTTTTGGCCAACTTGGCACGGTGCAACCACAGCTTCCACGGGCGTTAGTGAGCAGCAACGGCTCGTCGCCCGTGTTGGTGAAGCGGAAAACGTGCTGGACTTTGTCGCCAGCGTTGACGGTGCCGAAGTGGAATTCGGTTTCATCAAATTGGATAGTCGAAGTGGCGAAAATGGCATTAGAGGATTCCTGCGCTTGGGCGTTAAATCCAATGAAAAATGCCAAACTGAAGAGCATAAACTTGTTTTTCATGTGATTGAGAATTAATGGTGAACGATGCTTTTTATTGATTAATGAGGAAATTGGATGAAAGTAACAGGGTTTCAAAAAGATGATTTCGACAGTGTTTTGGTTGGGTATTCACAAAAATGACCATTATTTATTTTGCCCTGCAATGATAATCCAATGCAGTAAATACTCGTCTTCAAGATTGAGCAAGCGAGGCTTTTACGTTAGCAAGCGTCAGATTGGCGGTTTAATTCCGTTAAAACAAGTCTTATTTTCGGAACCGTTTTTTGCCCAAATTAAAATACGTCCCCACCGCCACGTACTTTTCAAAGGCAATCAAGGTATGGTCAGCCCGCTTTGGCGCTGCGTTTTCGATGAGCACATCAGGGATAGTCATGTAGGCCGCCTTGAATTCCGTGGCAATGAAAAAGCGCTTGAAAATATCGAACCTCGGCCCCGTTTTGGCGGCCAGTGAGAATCCCGCCACATGGAAATCGTTGTCAATGCCGTCGCCCATGAGGTGTACCTCGGTCTTCGTCACCACCCAAATGCCGCCGAGGCCGATGTTCCATTTCAACTTGAAATTGCCGCTACGGGAGACGGCGACCGGCTGCAAATATTCAAAATCGAGGGTTATCAGGTTCAACCCATTCGTATGCTCGAATTGCACAAAGTCCTCGGACAGCGTAATGGAATCCAGCAGGTATGCGCCCGCATATTTCGAAGAAATGCGCTCGGAAATGACGCCGGACATCCGCACCCGCTGGCCCTGCTTCACCACATATTTCATGTGATCTAGTCCGCCGGAAATCACCCAGCTATCGTTCATGAAATAGCCCAGGCGATAATTGTACTGCGGAATGGAAAAGTTGGCTGGCTTCAGGTAATTGCCGGCCGTGAACTTACTCTGGCGGTCGGTGCCTTTCACATCAAAGAGCGTGAAATCATAATCCGGCGAGGAAAAATGAATGTCGGAGCGGAGGTATTTGGAGCGGTTATAACCCCAGTAAAGGAAGAATTTGCCTTTGTTTTCTTGGTTTTTGGTGAGTTTTGGGAAGAAGGTAAAACCGGAAGGCGTGACAAGTTGTGCGTCAATATCTGCAAGGCAAATCACTGCTAAGATTAAGGTAAAAATTGGGCGAAGGTGCATGTTGAAATTTATTGAGAGATTTTTACGAACTGCAATTTGCAACGTTTTTTAGAAAAAAGTAAACACAAACAAATAGTGTCAAAATATTCGACTTAGAAGCGATTTTTGCAAAAGACAATTTCAAAATTATTAGCTATGCCTATTATTTTTTGAAAATGTTGAAAAATTTTAAAAACAAATTGTTGTTTTTAAAATTCCCCTGCGCTACCTTTGCCCGCACACTTCCCCCACACTCGCCCGACATATTTCTGAGTTACTGGCTTTCATTTTTTAAACATACTGTAAAACTCAGACTGTGTTCAGGTTTTGGGTTTCGAGTGGAAAATTGTCAATTTTTCGATGATACAAGGCGGAAAATTGGGAGCCTAGCTGGGCTAAGCGACCAATTTTTCAACGAAGTAGCATCGAAATAGAGGCGATTTTACGCCGGAAGCCAAAGCCTGAACACAGTCTTAATGATTGGATATGCAGACTTATGCTGAAGGGATTTCTATTGTCCAATTTGACCTGACACAGCTTGCCAACTGTGATATTTCATGGTTCGATGGGGGCATTTCCGCAGGCTTCCCCTCCCCTGCCACCGACTACATGGAGCAGGGCATTGACCTGCACCGAGAGCTTATCAAGAACCCATCTTCCACTTTTTTCTGCCGGGTCGAGGGCAATTCGATGGAGGGCGACGGCATCTGCGACGGCGACATCATCATCGTGGACAAGTCGCTCCCGGCCAAGGATGGTAAGCTCGTGGTCTGCTTTCTCGACGGCGGTTTTGTCCTGAAAAGACTGAAAATAACAGGCAAATCGGTGTACCTGCTACCTTCCAACCCCCGCTACCCTGTGCTAAACGTGACCGATGAAAACGACTTCCGCATCTGGGGCATTGTCACCTGCGTCATCAGTAAAAAATGATAGGACTTATTGACTGCAACAATTTTTACGTGTCGTGCGAGCGGGTGTTCAATCCCTCGCTGGAAGGCAAACCCGTCGTCGTGTTGAGCAACAACGATGGCTGTATCATTTCCCGCAGTGACGAGGCGAAAGCACTCGGCGTACCGATGGGTGTACCAGTACATGAGGTGAAGTACCTGTTGGAAAAGCACAAAGTCGTCATGCATTCTTCCAATTACCCGCTCTATGGCGACATGTCGAATCGTGTAGTAGCCATTTTGCAAGAATTGGTATCTGAACTGGAGATTTATTCGATTGATGAAATGTTCCTTGATTTTTCGGGATTCAAGAAGGCACAACTGACTGATTTGGCTCGACAGGTGGTGAAGCAGGTTCACAAAAATACAGGCATACCAGTTTCGCTGGGCATTGCTCCGACAAAGGCACTTGCCAAAGCAGCAAACCGCATTGCCCGAAAAGAATTCCCGAAGGAAAGGTTCTTTAAGATAAATGAAAACGAACAGGAAATTGCAAACGTACTGCGCAATTTCCCTGTGGAGAGCATCTGGGGGATAGGAAGGAGATATGCTCCTTTTTTTAAAAAGCACCATATTGAAACAGCGCTCCAGTTCATCCAAGCGCCCGAAGGCTGGATACGTGCCTCAATGGGCGTCACGGGCGTCCGCCTCTGGCGGGAGATGCAGGGTATGCCGTCCGATATGCTCGACCCAGACACCTTGCCCAAGAAGAACATCTGTACGTCAAGGTCGTTTGGAGAGCTGCTCACGGATTATACACTCATTGAGCAGGCAGTGGCTAGTTTCGCCGTCCGTTGTGCTGAGAAACTGCGGAGGCAGGGTAGTTGCGCCGGAATTCTCAACGTCTCGTTGCACACCAACCCTTCCCGCAAGGATTTGCCACAATACCATAATAGCGCCACCATGCGCTTGGCCGTTGCCTCCAATAGCTCCATTGTGTTGGCACAACAAGCAATACGGGGATTGAAAGCCATTTTCAAGGAGGGTTATCGGTACAAAAAAGCAGGAGTCATCGTGTCAGAACTTGTCCCGAAAGATAGGGTGCAGGCCACACTTTTCAGTGACGACCAACCAGAAAAGCACGCCCAACTCATGGCTGTCATGGATGCCATGAACCTCAAGCATGGCATGGACAAAGTACGGTTACTGAGCCAAGGCTACGACCGCCGCTGGAAATCCAAGCAGGAAAGGCTGTCGCAGGGTTTTACGACGAATATGCGGGAGGTGGTGATATTAAAAATATAATTGGCTCCAAGGAAAGTAATGAGCTTATATGTGTATTTAATGGGTTAAATGTGGGTTGCGATGATAGGATTAATAATTCATTTCATTGAAACGCAGAAAAAATCAACATAAAACTTTAGCGATTACTTTCTTAAAGTCATTTCATGGAAAACTAAATATCTCATGCTCAGCCCTTTCTGGTGCGAACATGACAGCTTCGGCATTTTCAGCGTAGATATAGTATTGAATTGGATTATTGCCAGCAGGCAATTCTACACCGTATACACCATCCTTTGGTTGACCGTCAGCATGTTGGCCATCGTCAAACATGGGCGATTTTTCAAACCGATTTCCATTTGAATTCCGCCATGCGACCCAGGCTTTATTGCAATTTCTCACGGTAGCGGTCACCAATACTTTTTGGCCATCCTCAGCAGCATTGGCAGCGATGCCTGAAATAGCAGGTGGCAGTTTTTTGTAATCCTTATGGCTTTGCAAAAAAGCTGTGCGGGCATCCATTAATTCGGTGATACCGGGATATGGGAACGGGGCGGGGGTCATAGCTGTGTAGGTATCATGCAGGTTTTGCTCGAAAGCCTCAATATCATAAACCCAGTTGGTGTCTTGTCGGACGGCATCGGCCACGAGGTCATGTAATTTTTGCGCCTCCGATTTGTACCAACCATTGGCGAAGTTTTCCTTCAATATGGTGCGGCAATGGGCGAAATATATCTTGCGGTAAGTGGGGTTTTTCAGGACAAGATTAATGAGCGGATAGCGCTCGTCGTTCAGTTTTGAGAGTGGGTCATAGTCAGGCTGCATGGTCAAATTATTGGGTTTGCCAAGCCCATCGAAGGCTAGGTTTAAATCCCAAAGTACAAAATGGAATCGCTTTGTGGCATCTTGAATCAGGTAGAAGTTTTGTTGAAAATCATTGTAGCTGTCGAGGTTGAGTAGTACGTTGTTGAAGGCCAGCATCCAGATGGCGGCGTCCATATCGAGCACGAATTCGATGTTTTCGGGGTGGAGTTTCAGGGTCTTGGTGAGCTTCATCAGCGGCTCCCAGCTTTCGCCGTTGTCGAGTTCGTAGCCTTTTTCGTATTCCGAGGGGTCATCGCCCCAATATTCCAGCGAGGAGCGCTTGCCTGCGAAGGGGCCGAGCGGGGAATTGCCCTTCACCACCACACTGTTTTTGTCGGAACCAAGGTAACGTTCCCCAAATTTCCAATCCACATCCTCCGTACTGCCGAACAGACCGTAATAAGCTCCATTGACATAAACCTGCGCATAGTTGGACTGCGGGGCAACCATGTATTTTCTCGCAATTTCATACGCCAACACCTCCCGAATCCAAGAGGGGTCGAGGTTGCCGCTGGCCAGTTTCAAGGTCTCATAGCCCTGATAGTCGGCTTTTTTGACTCTATAGTCCAATTTGATGTTCAGCGGATTTTTCTGCATTTTCTGCTTGTAGGAACTGAAGCCTTTGAAACGAACCCCAACACTATCGAATCGCACACCGTTCACTTTAGCGTTGCCCATGTGGCGATCGCCATTGCCCAGCGAATGCAGGTAATGCATCGGGTATTGCCAGTCTTCTTCCACGAATTTTAGCTGGATTTGGGTGATGTGGTAGGGATTGTAGAGGTTGGGGAAGGACTCTTGCGCCTGACAAGACAAAGCATATAGCGTTAAAAGGAGAAAGGGGAGGAGTTGGAGTTTTTTCATGTTCAATTTGGAGATAAAAGGTGTTGAATATTGACAAAGATACCTTTTCAGGCGGCATAGTGGAAATCGAAGCGATAGCTTCTGGTAATTATTGTTATCTCAAAGTTGCTCTAAAATAACTTCTATTTCATGCACTAATTCTGGAATATTCTCTTTTGCAGTTTTCCAAACTGTTTCCAAATCCACGTCAAAATAATCATGAACGAGCTTATCTCTCATGCCAGCGATGGCTCGCCACGGCACATTAGGGAAACGCTCCCGCAATGACATATCCAATCGTTTAGTCGCCTCACCTGCTATCTCAATCTTGCGAATAACGGCATCCTGCTTCTGCTCGTCCGCCATGAAAGCATCGTACCCAATACCATCAAGGTATTCGACGACCTTGGTCAAACTTTGCAGAATGTGGTCCAGATATATGCGATTGTCTTTCTTCATCCCAAAATTTCAATGAGGTCTTTCTGGACATATTGCTTAAGCATCGGGTGCTTCAAACTCCCTTCTGTCACCAAATCCACTTTGATACCGAGTTTATCAGAAAGCTCCTGTTCTATTTGCACCAATTCCAGCAACCCAATGGCTTCCTTGAACTTTATGAGTATATCCAAGTCGCTGCCCTGTTGGTTTTCACCCCGTGCGTAAGAGCCAAAAACCCCTACCCGCTCTGGACGGTAGGGTGCCAAAAGCTTGATAAGATGTTGTTTCAGTTGCTGGTTCAGCATGGAATGGTGCGGATTTTTTTCAAAGGTAAGGGGTTTTTGGGAGAGGGTAATGCAATTAGTAACAATACATAAAAACTAAATTTGAATTAGATTTGCTTGGAACTTTTGTAGAGATTAATAATGTTTCTACGATTCAATCTAACAGCTTATCAATGAATAAGAAAGAAATTCTAACACTTATAGATATTGGGGCAAAATTTCAGACTGGAACTTTGAGAGATTTTATTCCAATTTTTAAGGCATTTAATGATGTCTTATCAATGCTTACTGACTCACTTCATACAGCAAAAGTACAAGACGTATTTTGGAGGGGTGAGTTAGAAATTTTACTAATTAAATTTTCGGCGGTGTATAAAATGTAAGGCTGGGTATAAAAATTAGTGGCATTCCGGAATGGTCATTATCTTAAAGTGACCAAACTACAAAGACTATGACGATATGTCCGGACTGCCACAGCCACAATGTTAAGAAAAATGGCC